>NZ_JH621262.1:0-20435 GCF_000255455.1 Aquimarina agarilytica ZC1
CATCATGTACATAACTAAACGTACCGTCGGTATTTACAGTTACTGTTCCGTTGGTTGGATTGGTCCCGATCACTACATCGCCTGTTGGCACACCATCTTCGGAATCCGTATCATTCGCTTGTAAAGTTGTTGCTCCACTATCCAATACGGTTTGTGTTCCCCCTTCCGCTACTGTGATCGCATCTGGATTTCCTACGGGAGCATCATTAACATCTAAATCTGCATCTCTTGTTTCTCTAAAACAAACATTATTGGCATGCGTAATAATTACTGTATAGGTATTCCCATTTAAACCTGTAACATTAGAAATATTTAAAGTCGCTGTATCTGTACCACTATACACTCCAGTATCTGAAAGGTCTCCTCCATTTTCCTGCCACTGATATTGCAATCCAGATGAAGCATCAACAGCGGGTGGAATTGTATAATTAGGAACACCTGCTGCAAATGTTGTTGTATTTATAGCATTAGCTACAACAGTAAAACTTGCAATTTCGCCTGCGTTAGCATTTACATTTGATGGCGCAGTAATAACACTTGCTTGTGTTGCTATGATTTCATTTCCGGTTGCTCCATTATAACTCGTCGCTAAAATAACATCAGCAGTAGTTACTTGCCCCTGATTATTGAAACCATCCCCATCAAGAACTCCATCATTATCTGCATCAATACCTCCAGATTCAACAATATCATTACAAGTATCATTATCAGAATCTAAATCAATAGTGTTTGGTAGATTATCTCCATCACTATCTGTAGGTGTACAAAAGAATATATCACCAATATAAATTACAGAACCAATCTGTGGAAGTCCACTCAATCTAACATCAGTATCAGGCACATCATAAAATCCATCTATATCTAAAAATCCAGTTCTTATTGTAATGCTTTCTATTAATTGTTGTCCAAAATCAAAATTAACTGTTGAATCTGGAGCCACATTATTTAAGCCACCACCAGTATACACTCTTTCTCCAGGAAAAGGATTGTTTACAGAAGCCGTGTCATAAAAAATCCAAGTTGGCGTTACTCCTGAAACAGAAGATGCTACCGGAAAAACAGTTCTTCCTTCTATATCTTGACCTGAAATAATAATAAAATCCGAAACATCTAGATCTCCAATAGAGAAATTAACATTAGCCACAGGAACATCAGCGGCTATATTAATAGTTGCAATGGAATTACTCGCATTATTAAATAGATTATCTATTCTAGATTCAAAAACAACTTGATCACCAGATGCATCTCCTTTAATTTCACGTACAGCCTCAACTGAAAGTGCTCTTGGATTACCTGTTCTATTATTAGCAGTAGTTACCGTAAAACTTACTCCATTAGCCAATTGCGTAAATGAATTAGTTATAGAAGGTACCTGCTCCCAATCCAAAACATTATCCGCAGAAGCACAAGCAGCTCCTAATTCTACTGTATCTAATATCCCATCATTGTCATCATCCACATCCACAATATCAGCCACACCATCATTATCAACATCTGTATTATCAGTAATTACTCCTATTGCCTCACTATCAATAATTGCTCCCTCGGTTGTACTTATTAAATTTACTATAATATTTTCATCAGATTCACTAACTGTATCTAATGTGGTAATAACTGGTATAATAGCCGATGTAACCCCAGCAGGGATTACTAGCGTTCCGTCATTATCTGTGTAATCATTATTCCCCAATGTTGCAGTACCATCGTTAGTTGTATAGACTATAGAAATATCATTTGCACTTGGCTCACTTAATGTTACTAAAAAAGCTAAATCATTCCCTTCTAAGCCAGCTGCATCGCTTATTGATATGCTCGCCTGTTCTGTAAGTGTAGCGTCTCTTGATTCTAAGAAACAAGCATTATCAGTATGAGTTACAATTACCGTATATGTGTTACCACCTAATCCTGTAACATCAGAAATAGCAAGAGTTGCTGAATCAACTCCAGAATACACACCTCCATTAGATAGGTCTGCTCCATTTTCTTGCCACTGGTATTCTAAGTTAGACGAAGAATCAATTGCTGGCGGAATGTTAAAATCTGGCGCACCTCCCACAAAAGTAGTTGTATTTACAGCGTTTACAACAATTTCAAAACTTGCACTGCCTCCTGGAACTACGCTTACATTTGAAGGAGCAGTAACAATGGATGCCTCTGTAGCAATAGTTTCATTACCGTTAACACCATCATAGCCTCCCGTGATTGGGGCTGTACCAGTAACTCTCCCTAGATTATCTACCACTAATGGTAAATCTCCTAAAATCCCATCATTATTAGGATCTACTCCTCCTGATTCTAATACATCATTACAATTATCGTTATCAGAGTCAGCAGTTAAACAATTTGGTACCGCATCCCCATTAGTATCATTAATACCCAATCTATCACTTCCAATAATTATATTATCTATATATAAATTTTCAAATCCACTATCTGTAGCTCCTACCCTAGCCATTAAGGCTAAATGTATTGCTCCTCCTGTATACGTAAATGATGCTCCATAGGTATCCCATGTATTTAAATTCATTACATCTCTCTGTGTACCTGTATTATCAGCTATTGTTCCTCTTGGATTCCATGCTCCAGGTACAACACTATCATTTGGGGCACTAACTCCTGAACCAAAGCTAAAGGTATCATTTCCAAACCAAATAGCTATATTGGTATCATCATCAGATGGCCTGCCTCCTGGATCAGTATTATAATTTCTACCTTCTGAATAATCGAATTGCACATAAATTAAGTCCCCCGTTTGAAATCCAAACGAAGCCATTTCTGTAGCACTATACACAATTCCTAATCCATCATTTTGATTTGTCGATGTTACACTATTAGTTGATGCCTGGATATTTCCAAAAGACACCCCTTCATTAATGTTATACCAAGGACTCCCTCCAGCATTTGCAACAAAATCCGGAGATCTAACACCTATGATTGGTGCTGAAAAAGGAAAATTACTCTCATGATTGCTTGTTGGATTAGCTAATGTTTGGGCAGGAGTATTGATTATCGTAGCTGTTTCAAAACCTTCTCTAACAATAATGCTAACCAGTGTCCCATCCTTTAACCTCCCGAGTGAAGGACATTCTAATTCATCTAAAATTCCATCGTTATCATCATCTACATCAACAAAATCCGCAACTCCATCAACATCACTATCAATATTATCATTTATTGTTCCAATAGCGGATTGACCACCTACATTTATCGTATAAGTATGTGTCGTTTCAACAACAGTATCTAACTCAGAAGTAATATAAATTGAAAATTCACTTACTCCCGCAGGAATAACTAACATATCTCCCGAAGCATTTAATGTCACTCCATTTGTAAAAAGCGGTATAGCATTATAATCTAAAGGAGCTGTTGCCGTCCCATTAACAAGTGAAAAGCTTAGTTCAACAGGCACTGTTGTACTAGCATTCAAAGTTATATCATGGCTCAACACCTCTCCCTCAAACACACTATCATTAGTTACACTTGACACATTTACAGAAACAAAACCATCACTTCCTGCATTTGTTGAACTTCCTAAAACTGCACCATCTGTAATGCTTCTAGGATTCTCCCCTTCCGTTTGAGCAGGGCTTCCTAATGCCGCTACTAAAGCGCTATCCGATAAAGAAATTTCAACATCAACATCCCCCGGCACATTCACAAATGTAGACCATGAACCATCACTTTCTGTAATTGTTGAGTATTCTATTCCTGCTGAATCTGTCACTGTAACACCCACACCTGGAATACCTACTTCACTTCCATCTTGTGATCCATTGGCATTTTCATCTTCATAAACAATACCAGTTACAATAGCTTGATTAGTAACTAACACGCCTAATCCTCCTAACACATCAGCTCCACCAGCATTGGTGTTCCTTGGAAATGTTGTAGGGTCGGTTAAAGTATCAGCTGCGGTAACATCATTACCAAAAAATGAAACACCAAAAAGTTGGTCTCCAACACTCAATCCTAAATCCCTTAACGAAATAAAAGAAACTCCAATATCAGACCCAGCTGTACCACCCACCCTTTCAGGCCTATTTGTTGGATTTGTATTGGGCAAAGTTGCATCATCCCTATCAATCATCCATGACATTGGGAAATTTAAATCTCCATCAACATCAGATGGCCCATCACCCATAGTATCTAACGTTGTCCCATAAGCCGTTGAAGGTATGGTTTGTAATGGAAAATATGCCGTAATATCTCCTACCGCACTTATTGTTCTAATTCCTGCTACTTTTAAAGAACTATTTGCATCTTTTTCACTTATTATAAAACCAATATTATCTAAATCACTAGAAGTTGTAGTTATTATATTTTCATAAATTACATCAACGCGCTCAATGTTATTTGCTGTAGCAGTTACATTTTTAAATAAATCATTAGCCCCCCTATTAATAAAAGGACTAGTTAAAGCTTCGGTCAACGAACAACTAGTCGGATCTGTTTCATCTGCAGCGGTATTTGGATCATCAATTACGCCTGGAAATCCAGCAGCAAAAGTATAATTATCAGTTGTAGTTTGTGCTACTATTCCACAAAGATCTCCAATAGCATTAGCATTGTCGACTCTTACAATTACAGCATCCGTTTTTCTTGAAAGATCCGTTTTATAAAAAACTCCACCTACTGTAACCCCTTCAATTTGAAGACCGGCCCCTTGTCCCCATGTGTATGTTTGCACATTGGGTACAGGTGTTGTTCCGTTTTCACCTGTTACTGTATACGAATTTGTGTTTGTTGGCGTTATGTTACTTAGCCTTACTGATTCGACTGCAGATTGCCCTAAAATAGACAATGAAATAGAAGAAAATAATATAAATAATGGTAATCTTAATTTTAAATTACTTTTAATAATAGTAAAAATCTCCATATAACTTCAATTTGCTGTGTATCAATCACTTAAGAAAAAAAAGTGAAATAACCTAATTTTTTACAAAGAAATAGTAAAAAATATTGTTAAATCTAAAAATTGTTACAGCCGCTATTTATTTTCGACAAAAAACATAAATATTCGTTTAAATACATAAAAAATATAAAATAAAGTTGGTTTACAATAAATTAACACCCAATTTTGCCACATATTATATATGATATCGTATGAAATTATCCTTTGAAGAAGAAATAAAGAGAAGACGAACCTTTGGTATTGTTTCTCACCCAGATGCAGGAAAAACTACACTTACTGAAAAACTATTACTTTTTGGTGGAGCCATCCAAGAAGCAGGAGCTGTAAAATCAAATAAAATCAAAAAAGGAGCTACTAGTGACTTTATGGAAATTGAAAGACAACGTGGAATATCCGTTGCTACATCCGTATTAGCTTTTGAATATAAAAACATAAAAATCAACATATTAGATACTCCCGGGCATAAGGATTTTGCCGAGGACACATTTCGAACACTTACCGCTGTAGATAGTGTTATTGTAGTTATTGATGTTGCAAAAGGAGTTGAGGAACAAACAGAAAAATTAGTATCTGTTTGTAGAATGCGTAAAATCCCAATGATTGTATTCATTAACAAAATGGATAGGGAAGGAAAAGACGCCTTTGACTTACTAGATGAAGTTGAACAAAAACTTGGATTGCGTGTAACCCCTTTAAGTTTTCCCATAGGAATGGGATATGACTTTAAAGGAATTTACAATATCTGGGAAAAAAACATTAATCTATTTAGTGACGAATCTTCCAAAAACATTCTAGATACTACTGAAATAGAAGATCTTGAAAGTGAGCAACTAGACCAATTAGTTGGAGAAAAAAGTGCAAATACCTTACGAGAAGAAATTGAATTAACATCAGGTATTTATCCTGAGTTTAATAAAGAAGAATATCAAAATGGCGATTTACAACCGGTATTTTTCGGTTCCGCTTTGAATAACTTTGGTGTGAGAGAATTACTAGATTGCTTTGTTGATATTGCTCCAATGCCTAGACCAAAAGAAAGTGATGTAAGAGAAGTTTTTCCAACAGAAAAAAAATTCACAGGTTTTGTATTTAAAATACATGCCAATATGGATCCAAAACATCGTGACCGTTTAGCCTTTATTAAAATTGTTTCAGGTACATTTGAACGTAACACTCCATATTTACATACTAGACTTGGAAAAAAATTAAAATTTTCAAGTCCAAATGCTTTTTTTGCTGAAAAAAAAGAAATTGTCGATATCTCATTTCCTGGTGACATCGTAGGTTTACATGATACTGGTAACTTTAAAATTGGAGACACACTTACAGCTGGTGAACAGATGAATTACAAAGGTATTCCAAGTTTTTCTCCAGAGCATTTTAGATATATAAACAATGCTGACCCAATGAAATCCAAACAATTAGCAAAAGGAATTGATCAATTAATGGATGAAGGTGTTGCTCAATTATTTACACTTGACTTAAATGGAAGAAAGGTAATTGGTACCGTTGGCGCACTACAATACGAAGTAATCCAATATAGGTTGGAGCATGAATATGGAGCTAAATGTAGCTATGAAAATTTAAATGTTCACAAAGCCTGTTGGATACAAGCGGAAGATGAAAAAAGTGAAGAATTCAAGGAATTTAAGCGTGTAAAAAGCAAATTTTTAGCCAAAGACAAAAGAGATCAATTGGTATTTTTAGCCGATTCTCATTTTAGCTTACAAATGACACAGGATAAATACAAAGGCTTAAAATTTCACTTTACATCAGAATTCGACAATTAAACTATTTTAATAAAACATCAATATGACACTAATTTAAGCCTTAAAATTAAATTTATTACCCTAGGCATAAAAATTAAAAAAAAACCTCTTTAAAAGTTATTTTTAAAGAGGTTTTTTTGTTTTACAATAAACAAAAACAATCAAAATAAAAATGTAATAATAAAAAATTATTCAAAATTATTTTTTTGATTTCCCAAATAACATTTTATTCTAAGTCTATTTTATTACGAAAAAAGAATACTTACAAAAAAACCTCTTGAAAATTTTCAAGAGGTTTTATTATTTATGGACTATAATAACTTTATGCTTGTCCAGTTGGCCCAAAATTTAAAGGTATTGAAGCCTTTTCATAATCTTTAATTTCACCATGTTCATGTTCAAAACGCTTTACATTATCATTCAATGCTTTTACTAAACGTTTAGCATGTTGAGGCGTTAAAATTATTCTGCTTTTAACTTTACTTTTTGGATTACCAGGCATCACATTTATAAAATCGACTACAAATTCAGATAGTGAATGATTTATTATTGCTAGGTTACTATAAATACCCTCGGCAATCTTTTCATCAATCTCTATATTGATACTTTGCGCATTGTCTTTTTTGTTTTCAGCCATTATTTATCTAATTAATTAAAATTTAATTGTTCAGATTCCTTACTTGTACGCTTTTCTAATTCTTCTTTTGAACCAACAATTATAGAATCATAATGACGCATACCAGTTCCTGCTGGAATCTTGTGACCAACAATTACATTTTCTTTTAATCCTTCAAGGTAATCTTCCTTACCGCTAACTGCTGCCTCATTCAGTACTTTTGTTGTTTCCTGGAACGATGCTGCCGAAATAAATGATTTCGTTTGTAACGATGCTCTAGTAATACCTTGTAAAATTGGTGTAGCCGTTGCTGGAGTAGCATCACGTGCTACAACTAATTGCTTATCCTCACGACGTAAAATAGAATTTTCATCTCTTAACTGACGTGGAGTAACAATTTGACCTGCTTTTAAGTTCTCACTATCTCCTGCTTCTTCAACAACTTTTTTACCAAAAATTTCATCATTTTCTTCGATAAAATCAATTTTATGCACTAATTGATTTTCAAGGAAAATAGTATCACCCGGATCTTTGATTTGAACCTTACGCATCATCTGACGTACTACTACCTCAAAGTGCTTATCGTTTATCTTCACCCCTTGTAAACGGTAAACTTCCTGTACTTCATTTACTAAGTACTGTTGTACTGCTGATGGCCCTTTAATTTTAAGAATATCAACTGGTGAAATTGCTCCGTCCGATAATGGCATTCCCGCACGCACAAAGTCATTCTCTTGTACCAGAATTTGATTAGATAATTTAACCAAATACTTTTTAATATCCCCTAAACGAGATTCAACAATAATTTCACGGTTACCACGCTTAATTTTACCAAATGAAACTACACCATCAATTTCAGATACTATCGCTGGGTTAGATGGGTTACGCGCTTCAAATAATTCCGTTACACGAGGAAGACCCCCAGTAATATCACCCGCTTTAGATGATTTACGAGGAATTTTAACTAAAATTTTACCTTCCTTAATTTTGTCACCATCTTCAATCATCAAGTGAGCTCCTACAGGTAGGTTATATGAACGTAATACTTCATCACCTTTACCCATTATAATTAAAGTAGGAATCTTTTTCTTATCCCTAGATTCAGAAATTACCTTTTCTTGGAAACCAGTTTGTTCATCAATTTCTACTTGATAAGTAATCCCTTGCTCTATGTTTTCATATTTAATTCTTCCTGCAAATTCAGAAATAATTACCCCGTTATAAGGATCCCAAGAACAAATTACATCATCTTTAGCTATAGTATCTCCTGTTTTCGCAAACAATTCTGAACCATAAGGAATTAGATTTGTACTTAAAACAATCTTAGTTTTTGGATCAACAATCTTAACTTCCGAAGTACGAGAAATTACAACATCAATTTCTTTTCCTTCGTTATTTTCACTTTTTACTGTTTTTAATTCTTCAATTTCAACAGTACCAGGGAAACGTGCTTTTAAACTATTATCTTCAGAAATGTTACCTGCAATACCTCCCACGTGGAATGTACGTAAGGTAAGCTGTGTTCCTGGCTCACCAATAGACTGAGCAGCAACAACACCAACGGCTTCACCTAACTGAACTGTTTTATTTGTGGCTAAATTTCGACCATAACATTTTTTACAAATACCTTTTTTGGCTTCACATGTTAATGCCGAACGCACTTCAACAGTTTCAATTGGAGCAGCAGTAATTAATTCCACTTGCACATCATTAATTTCAGCTCCTGCTTCAACTAATACTTCTTGAGTTAATGGGTTTATTACATCATTTAAAGCCGTACGTCCTAGAATACGTGCGCCTAATGATTCTATAATTTCTTCATTCTTTTTTAACGGAGCCACTTCAACTCCTCTCAATGTACCACAATCAGTCTGATTAATAATTACATCCTGAGAAACATCAACCAAACGACGTGTTAAGTATCCAGCATCGGCAGTTTTTAATGCCGTATCTGCAAGACCTTTACGCGCACCGTGAGTAGAAATAAAGTACTCAAGAATTGAAAGACCTTCTTTAAAGTTCGAAATAATCGGGTTTTCAATAATAGCTCCACCTCCATCTGCAGATTTCTTAGGTTTTGCCATTAATCCACGCATACCAGTCAGCTGACGAATTTGCTCTTTAGATCCACGCGCTCCAGAATCAAGCATCATAAATACCGAGTTAAATCCTTGCTGATCTTCACTAATACGTTTCATAGACAACTCAGTTAACTGAGAGTTTGTCGATGTCCAGATATCAATTACCTGATTATAACGTTCATTATTTGTAATAAGACCCATATTATAGTTTCCTATAATACCATCAACTTGATTATTAGCTTCATCAATCATCCCTTGTTTTTCCGCAGGAATAATGATATCCCCTAAACTAAATGAAAGACCACCTCTAAATGCAAATCCATAACCTAAACCTTTAATTTCATCAAGGAAATCAGCTGTTTCTGGAACAGAAGTTACTTTTAGAATATCTCCAATAATATCTCGTAAAGCCTTTTTAGTCAATACTTGGTTAATATAACCTGCTGCTGCTGGTACTTTTTCATTAAAAAGTACTCTACCAGTAGTAGTTTCAATAATTTGAGGCACTAATTCTCCAGCATCATTAAAATCCATCGTACGGATTTTGATTATAGCATTAATGTCTAATTTCTTTTCATTATAGGCTATAGTTACTTCTTCTGCAGAATAAAATGTTAATCCCTCTCCTTTAATTTCTAACTCTGGAGTCGATCTACGAGCTTTAGTCATATAGTAAAGCCCCAAGACCATATCCTGAGATGGTACCGTTACCGGAGAACCATTAGCTGGGTTCAAAATATTATGCGATGCTAGCATTAATAACTGAGCCTCTAAAATAGCCTCAGGTCCTAATGGTAAATGCACTGCCATTTGATCCCCATCAAAATCGGCGTTAAATGCCGTACATACTAATGGGTGTAATTGAATTGCTTTTCCTTCAATCAATTTAGGCTGGAATGCTTGTATCCCTAAACGGTGAAGCGTAGGAGCACGGTTTAGTAATACAGGATGTCCTTTTAGTACATTTTCTAAAATATCCCATACTACTGGCTCTTTACGATCTATAATCTTTTTAGCAGATTTTACCGTTTTAACAATACCACGCTCAATAAGCTTTCTGATAACAAAAGGCTTATACAATTCAGCAGCCATATTTTTTGGTAAACCACACTCAAATAATTTTAATTCCGGTCCAACAACAATTACCGAACGTGCTGAATAATCCACACGTTTACCTAATAAGTTTTGACGGAAACGCCCTTGCTTTCCTTTTAACGAATCTGAAAGAGACTTTAATGGTCTGTTACTTTCCGTTTTAACCGCAGATGATTTACGTGTGTTATCAAACAATGAATCCACAGATTCTTGAAGCATACGTTTTTCATTACGCAAAATTACTTCAGGAGCCTTAATCTCAACTAAACGTTTTAAACGATTGTTTCGAATAATAACTCTTCGGTATAAATCATTTAAATCTGAAGTTGCAAAACGACCTCCATCCAATGGCACTAATGGACGTAATTCTGGTGGGATCACCGGAATTACTTTCATAATCATCCATTCTGGGTTGTTTTCTCTATTTTTATTAGCATCACGTAAAGCTTCTACAACTTGTAAACGCTTTAAAGCTTCCGCTTTACGTTGCTTAGATGTTTCATTATTTGCTTTATGACGCAATTCATATGAAAGATCATCTAAATCAATACGTTTTAGTATTTCTATTAAACATTCTGCACCCATTTTTGCAATAAACTTATCTGGGTCAGAATCATCTAAATATAAATTTTCCTGAGGTACGCTATCTAAAATATTTAAGTATTCTTCTTCAGTAAGGAAATCCATCTTTTGAACTGGTTCTCCTTCTTCATTTTTAGCAATACCAGGTTGAATTACTACGTAACGCTCGTAGTAAATTATCATGTCTAATTTCTTAGAAGGCAAACCTAATAAATAACCAATTTTATTTGGTAACGAACGGAAATACCAAATGTGTGCTACAGGTACCACAAGGTTAATATGACCAACTCGATCTCTACGCACCTTTTTCTCTGTCACCTCTACACCACAACGGTCACAAACAATACCTTTATAACGGATACGTTTGTATTTACCACATGCACACTCATAATCCTTTACAGGACCAAAGATACGCTCACAAAACAAACCATCACGCTCAGGCTTGTGTGTACGGTAATTTATAGTTTCTGGTTTAAGCACTTCACCATGTGAAGCCTCCAAAATAGATTCTGGAGAAGCTAAACCGATTGAGATTTTATTAAATCTCTTTACTTGATTCTTATCATTATTTCTAGCCATAGTATATGCTACTTAAGAATATTAGTATGTTGAAAATAGCCGCTCGAACAATACGAGCGGCATTTATACGCTTTATTAGGTTATTCTTCTAAACGAATGTCTAAACCAAGACCTTTAAGTTCATGCATTAATACATTGAACGATTCTGGTATTCCTGGTTCTGGCATTGGCTCCCCTTTAACTATACTTTCGTAAGTTTTAGCTCTTCCAATTACATCATCAGATTTTACAGTTAAAATTTCACGTAATGTACTTGATGCACCATATGCTTCAAGTGCCCAAACTTCCATTTCACCAAAACGCTGACCTCCAAACTGAGCTTTACCTCCTAATGGTTGTTGTGTGATTAATGAGTATGGTCCTATTGAACGAGCGTGCATTTTATCATCAACCATGTGACCTAGCTTTAACATGTAGATTACACCTACTGTTGCTGCCTGATCAAAACGTTGCCCTGTTCCTCCGTCATATAAATATGTATGTCCAAATCTTGGAATACCTGCACTATCTGTCAATTCATTAATTTGATCTAATGATGCTCCATCAAAAATTGGTGTAGCATACTTTTGACCTAATTTTTGACCTGCCCAACCTAATACTGTTTCGTAAATTTGACCAATATTCATACGTGAAGGTACCCCTAATGGATTCAACACGATATCAACTGGTGTTCCATCTTCAAGGAATGGCATATCTTCTTGACGAACAATACGAGCAACAATACCTTTGTTACCGTGACGTCCTGCCATTTTATCCCCTACTTTAAGCTTACGCTTTTTAGCTACGTAAATTTTAGCTAGCTTAAGGATACCTGCTGGTAATTCATCCCCAACTGAAATCGTGAACTTTTCTCTACGCAAGTTACCTTGTAGATCGTTTTCTTTGATTTTGTAGTTATGAAGTAAATCAGCTACCATTTCATTTAACTCCTTATCAGTAGTCCATACGCCTTTAGTTAAATGCGAATAATCATCAATACTATTCAACATTTTTAAGGTATACTTTTTACCCTTTGGTAGTACTTCCTCACCTAAATCATTTGAAACCCCTTGCGAAGTTTTACCTCCTACAATAGTGAAAAGCTTATCAATCAATTGATTTTTAAGACTTTCGAATTTTACATCATATTTGGCTTCTAGTTTAGAAATATCTTCCTTATCCTGAGCACGTTTACGCTTATCCTTTACTGCTCTTGAAAATAATTTTTTATCAATTACAACACCATGTAATGATGGAGAAGCTTTTAAAGATGCATCTTTAACATCTCCAGCCTTGTCGCCAAAAATGGCACGTAGTAATTTTTCTTCAGGAGTTGGATCACTTTCTCCTTTTGGAGTAATTTTTCCAATTAATATATCACCAGGCTTAACTTCAGCCCCAACACGGATCATTCCATTTTCATCCAAGTCTTTGGTAGCCTCTTCTGATACATTTGGAATATCATTTGTTAATTCTTCATTTCCTAGTTTAGTATCTCTTACTTCTAATGAATACTCATCAATATGTATCGAAGTAAATATATCCTCTCTAACTACTTTTTCAGAAATTACAATCGCATCCTCAAAGTTATATCCTTTCCATGGCATAAAGGCCACTTTCATGTTACGTCCTAAAGCAAGCTCCCCAGCTTCGGTTGCATAACCTTGACATAATACTTGTCCTTTAGATACACGATCACCTTCCTTAATAATAGGCTTTAAGTTGATACTTGTTCCTTGATTCGTTTTACGGAACTTAATTAAGTCATACGATTTAGAGTCAGAATCAAAACTAACTAATTGCTCTTCTTCTGTACGATCGTACTTAATAATAATCTTTTCCGCATCAACATACTCAACAACACCTGCTCCTTCTGCATTAATCAATACACGAGAATCGGAAGCCACTTGACGCTCAAGACCCGTTCCAACAATAGGAGAGTCTACTCGTAACAATGGTACTGCCTGACGCATCATGTTTGACCCCATCAATGCACGGTTAGCATCATCATGCTCCAAGAATGGAATTAATGAAGCTGATATTGACGAAATCTGATTTGGAGCAACATCCGTATAGTGAATGTTCATTGGATCTTCCACCGGGAAGTCACCCTCTTCACGGGCAATTACTTTATCTGTAGTAATTTTTCCGTTTTCATCCATTGGAATGTTTGCTTGCGCAATTTTCATTCCTTCTTCTTCTTCTGCACTTAAGTATTTAGGTATAGTTTCTAAATCTACTTGTCCTTCAGTTACCTTACGGTAGGGAGTTTCAATGAATCCCATACTGTTTACTTTAGCATAAACAGAAAGCGAAGATATCAAACCAATGTTTGGTCCTTCTGGAGTTTCAATAGGACATAAACGTCCGTAGTGAGTATAGTGAACATCACGCACCTCGAACCCAGCACGCTCTCTTGATAAACCACCAGGTCCAAGAGCCGATAAACGACGCTTATGTGTAATCTCTGCTAATGGATTGGTTTGATCCATGAACTGAGATAACTGGTTAGTTCCAAAGAACGAATTGATTACCGATGATAATGTCTTAGCGTTAATCAAGTCAATAGGTGTAAATACTTCGTTATCACGAACATTCATTCGCTCACGAATAGTACGCGCCATACGCGCTAAACCTACACCAAATTGTTGTGATAATTGCTCACCAACAGTACGTACACGACGGTTAGATAAGTGATCAATATCATCAATTTCTGCTTTTGAGTTAATTAACTCAATAAGGTATTTTACAATTGTTATGATATCCTCTTTGGTAAGCACTTGCTTATCCATAGCAATATCTAATTGTAATTTTTTATTCATTCTGTAACGACCAACTTCACCTAAGTTATAACGTTGATCAGAAAAGAATAATTTATCAATAATACCACGTGCAGTTTCCTCATCTGGCGGTTCTGCATTACGTAGTTGTCTATAAATATGTTCTACTGCTTCTTTTTCAGAGTTTGTAGGATCCTTTTGAAGTGTATTATGAATAATAGCATAATCTCCTTTTTCATTATCCTCTTTGTGAAGTAAAATTGTTTTTACACCACTCTCTAAAATTTCTTCAATATGATCTTTTTCTAAAATTGTATCACGGTCTAATACAATTTCATTACGCTCAATTGATACTACTTCACCGGTATCTTCATCTACGAAATCCTCATGCCATGTATTTAATACACGTGCAGCTAATTGGCGTCCTAATACTTTTTTAATTCCAGATTTTGAAACCTTTACTTCTTCAGCAAGGTCAAAAATCTCTAATATATCTTTATCACGTTCAAATCCGATAGCACGGAATAACGTGGTTACAGGTAATTTCTTTTTACGATCAATATACGCATACATTACGCTATTAATATCTGTTGCAAATTCAATCCATGATCCTTTGAAAGGAATTACACGGGCAGAATATAATTTGGTACCGTTGGCGTGGAATGACTGTCCAAAGAACACCCCTGGTGAACGGTGTAACTGAGAAACCACTACTCGTTCTGCACCATTTATACAAAACGTACCACTTGGAGTCATATAAGGTATAGTACCTAAATAAACATCCTGTACAATAGTTTCAAAATCCTCATGTTCTGGATCGGTACAATATAATTTTAAACGCGCTTTTAATGGAACACTATACGTCAATCCCCTTTCAATACACTCTTGTAAATCGTAACGTGGAGGATCAACAAAATAATCTAAAAATTCAAGTACGAACTGATTACGTGTGTCCGTGATTGGAAAGTTTTCCATGAAGGTATTATACAATCCTTCATTCCCTCTCTCTTCTGATTTCGTTTCTAATTGAAAGAAATCCTGGAAAGACTTAATTTGAATATCCAATAAATCTGGATAAGCAGGGATGTTCTTTACGGAAGAAAAATTTAATCTTTCAGTTTGCGTTGCTGACATCAATGGATAGAATTAAATTATCAAAATAATTAGTATGTAGGCTACCAAAAATTAAAAGAAAACTACTCACGCAGTTTTGTTTTAAGTTACGATAGTTTTTATTAACACACAAAACACAAAACATAATATTTGCCTTATGTAAAAATATTGAGCGTTATTGCTCGTTATATAGTTAAATAACTCACCTGTTAAATAACAAAATATAAAACCAAAGTTTTATATACACAAAATGGTTTAGACCACTGAGAACAAACTCAGGGTCTAAACCTTTGTGATTTTAATATAAAAGCTTACTTAAGCTCTACTTCAGCACCAGCTTCTTCTAATTGAGCTTTTAATGCTTCTGCTTCGTCTTTTGCAACACCTTCTTTGATGTTACTTGGAGCATCATCAACTAATCCTTTAGCTTCTTTAAGACCTAAACCAGTTAATTCTTTAACCAATTTAACTACTGCTAATTTAGAACCTCCTGCTGCTTTTAATACAACATCAAATTCAGTTTTCTCATCAGCTGCATCACCTCCAGCTGCACCACCACCTGTTGCTACAGCTACTGCTGCTGCTGCTGGCTCAATACCGTACTCTTCCTTAAGGATATCTGCTAATTCGTTTACTTCTTTAACAGTTAAATTTACTAATTGTTCTGCGAAATCTTTTAAATCTGCCATTTTCTACCGTTTTAAATAGTTTTTATATAATATAATAATTGTGCGCACACGCTAGTGTTATCTATTTTTCAGATAACGTTTTAAGGATACCAGCTAACTTACCTCCACTCGACTTAAGAGCAGAAACAACATTTTTAGCAGGAGATTGTAATAATCCAACAATTTCTCCAATAACTTCTTCCTTAGACTTGATATTAACAAGTGTTTCTAAGTTTTCATCACCTACAAAAATTGCTGATTCAACAAACGCTCCTTTTAATACAGGCTTTTCAGATTTCTTACGAAATTCTTTAATCACCTTTGCTGGTCCATTACCAGTTTCAGAAAACATAATCGATGTATTCCCTACCAATGTAGCTGGCAATTCACCAAAATCTTTATCTGAAGCTTCCATTGCCTTTGCAAGCAATGTATTTTTCACTACTGAAAGTGATACGTTAGCTTTAAAACAAGCTCTACGTAAATTTGAAGTCGTCCCTGCATCTAATCCAGAAATATCAGCAATATAAATATTACTGTTTTCAGCCAACTGTGCAGTTAAGTTTTCAATTACTGTTGATTTTTCTTCTCTTGTCATAATCGTTATTCTTAATTACCCAGCAAAAGCCTTAGTATCCAACTGAATTCCAGGACTCATTGTACTTGAAATGTACGCTGATTTTATATATACTCCTTTAGCCGCCTGAGGTTTTAATTTCACTAAAGTACTTACTAGTTCTTTAATATTTCCCTCTAATTTATCAGCATCAAATGATGCCTTACCAACAGCTGCATGTACGATACCAGTTTTATCAACTTTAAAATCGATCTTACCAGCTTTAACATCAGATACTGCCTTAGCAACTTCCATGGTAACTGTACCTGTTTTAGGGTTTGGCATTAAACCACGAGGACCTAACACCCTACCTAAAGGACCTAATTTACCCATTACTGAAGGCATAGTCACAATTACATCAACATCTGTCCAACCGCCTTTAATTTTAGCCAAATACTCATCCAAACCAACAAAATCAGCTCCAGCTGCTTTTGCCTCTTCTTCTTTATCTGGTGTAACTAAAGCAAGTACTTTAACATCCTTACCTGTACCATGTGGTAAAGTAACCACACCACGTACCATTTGATTTGCTTTTCTAGGATCTACATTTAACCTTACTGCTATATCAACAGAAGCATCAAAGTTTACAGTCGACACTTCCTTTACTAAAGAAGCTGCCTCTGCAACCGTATACGCCTTGCTAGCATCTACCTTAGCACGCGTATCTTTTTGTTTTTTTGTCAATTTTGCCATGATTTTCTATTTAAAAGATTAAGATGGCGCATCGCCTTTAACATTAATACCCATTGAACGAGCCGTACCTGCCATCATTCTCATTGCTGACTCGATAGAAAACGCATTCAAATCAGGCATTTTATCTTCTGCGATAACTTTTAACTGATCCCAAGTAACCGTAGCTACTTTTTTTCTATTAGGCTCTCCCGAACCTTTTTTAATTTTTGCTGCTTCCAATATTTGAACTGCTGCAGGAGGAGTTTTAATTACGAAATCAAAAGACTTATCTTTATATACCGTAATTGCCACTGGTAATACTTTACCAGCCTTATCCTGAGTTCTACCATTGAATTGCTTACAGAATTCCATGATATTCACCCCAGCAGCACCCAAAGCAGGTCCAACAGGTGGAGATGGATTTGCCGCCCCACCACGTACTTGTAATTTTACAACCTTACTTACTTCTTTTGCCATTTTTAAAAATAATTATTGAAATTGTATTTTTCCATGTGGAAGCTCAGAAAAACACAACCCCGATATAAAATAAAATAGTTATTTAAACTTTTTCTACTTGCATATAACTTAACTCTAAAGGTGTTTTTCTTCCAAAAATCTTCACCATCACTTCAAGCTTACGCTTTTCTTCATTCACCTTTTCTACAGTTCCATTAAACCCATTAAACGGACCATCAATTACCTTAACAGTCTCACCTTCACTATAAGGTATAGCTATATTATCAACCTTAACAGCCAACTCATCAACCTTACCTAACATTCTATTCACCTCAGATTTTCTTAACGGAACAGGATCCCCTCCTTTTACTTCTCCTAAAAAACCAATCACTCCATTTATAGACTTAATAATATGAGGCACCTCACCTGACAAATTTGCTTCAACCATTATGTAACCTGGAAAATAAACACGTTCCTTATTTATCTTTTTCCCATTACGCACTTGAACCACTTTTTCAGTAGGCACCAAAACTTGATCCACAAAATCATCCAGACCCTGCTGAGAGATTTCGCGTTCAATATAATCTTTTACTTTATTTTCTTGACCACTAACAGCACGTACAACGTACCATTTTTTAATGTTAGAATCAGCCATAACCCGCACTACTGTTTTACTATATTAAAGTACTGCTCGATCACTTTACTAAACACAGTATCAACACCCCAAATAGCTAATGAAAACAAGACAGAAAACACAACAACAATTACTGTTAAACGTTGCGCCTCAGCCCTAGGAGTCCAAGAAACATTATTCTTTAATTCCGAAAAGGATTCTGTTATATAATTTACTATTCCTGCCATATTGCTTAGTATTTGCACGGGTTGCGAGACTCGAACTCACGACACCTGGTTTTGGAGACCAGTGCTCTACCAACTGAGCTAAACCCGTTTATTTTTCACTCCCAAAAAATTCTTATTTTAATGGGTGTGCAAAAATATAAATTTTTATTTAAAAAAAGCAAGGTATTCTAATTTTTTTAGAATACCTGTGCTTTATTTTATTCACATTAATGAATTAGTCAAGGATTTCAGTTACCTGACCAGCCCCTACAGTTCTACCACCTTCACGGATCGCAAAACGAAGACCTACATTCATTGCAATTGTCTGAATCAACTCAACAGTAATAGTTAAGTTATCTCCAGGCATAACCATTTCTACTCCATCAGGCAACGCAATGTTACCAGTTACATCAGTTGTACGAACGTAAAACTGTGGACGGTAGTTATTATGGAATGGAGTATGACGTCCACCTTCTTCTTTTTTAAGGATATAAACCTCTGCTTTAAATTTCTTATGTGGAGTTACAGATCCAGGCTTAGTAATAACCATACCTCTTGAAATCTGTGTTTTCTCAATACCTCTTAATAAGATACCTGCATTATCTCCAGCCTCACCTCTATCAAGAATCTGACGGAACATTTCGATACCCGTAATAGTAGAAGTTAATTTCTCAGCTCCCATACCAATAATCTCAACAGGATCACCAGTGTTAGCAATACCAGTTTCGATACGTCCAGTTGCCACTGTACCACGTCCAGTAATAGAGAATACATCCTCAATCGGCATTAAGAAATCTTTATCAACCTCTCTTAACGGCTCTTCGATATAAGCATCAACCTGCGCCATTAATTCCAACACAGTATCAACCCATTTTTGCTCACCATTAAGCGCTCCTAATGCAGAACCAGCAACTACAGGTGCATTATCACCATCATAGTCATAGAAAGAAAGCAAATCTCTAACTTCCATGTCTACTAATTCCAATAATTCCTCATCATCCACCATGTCAACTTTATTCAAGAAAACAACGATACGAGGAATACCTACCTGACGCCCTAATAGGATATGCTCACGTGTTTGTGGCATTGGCCCATCAGTTGCAGCTACCACAAGAATAGCCCCATCCATTTGCGCAGCTCCAGTTACCATGTTCTTCACATAATCGGCGTGACCTGGACAGTCAACGTGTGCGTAGTGACGGTTAGCAGTCTGATACTCTACGTGAGATGTATTAATTGTAATCCCTCTTTCTTTTTCTTCAGGAGCATTATCGATAGTATCGAAATCTCTAGCTTCAGAAAGACCTGCATCTGCCAATACTTTAGTAATTGCAGCAGTTAAAGTTGTTTTACCGTGATCTACGTGTCCGATAGTACCGATATTCAAGTGTGGTTTCGAACGATCAAAAGTTCCCTTTGCCATAATGAATGTTATTTAATTCTAGTTTTATTTTTAGTAAAAGTAATTTGTTCTACACAATTTGAGCCAATGACGAGATTTGAACTCGTGACCTCTTCCTTACCAAGGAAACGCTCTACCCCTGAGCTACACCGGCCTGATGCAACATGAGTTACTTATATAGACATAGAACCACACTAAGTGCAGTTCTATATCATTGAGCGGGAGACCAGGTTCGAACTGGCGACATTCAGCTTGGAAGGCTGACGCTCTACCAA
>NZ_JH621262.1:20483-80495 GCF_000255455.1 Aquimarina agarilytica ZC1
CTAAATTACAACTCGTTAGGGCTGCAAATATATAATAATTTAATTTGAAAATTGTGGGAAGAGCAGGATTCGAACCTGCGAAGTTAAAAACAGCAGATTTACAGTCTGCCCTCGTTGGCCGCTTGAGTATCTTCCCAAAAACAATATTTCAAATAATAAAGGCTTTAACACCTTTTAAAAAGAGCCGATAGAGGGACTCGAACCCACGACCTGCTGATTACAAATCAGCTGCTCTAGCCAGCTGAGCTATATCGGCTTTTTTTACCGTTTGGTACTTTTAAAAAAGCACCCCGTTATTGCTAACGGGATGCAAATATATAATTGTTTTACGTTTCACCAAAACTTTTTTTTGATTTTTTTAAAAAAAATCAAACTAATCTCATTTTTTGTTTCTCTTTAAATTTACCTAACTGACGCTCTAGACTGCTAAGACATTGATCAACACCTTCTTCAAAAGTTTTGTATGTTTTTTTCACCACAAACTCACCTCCAGGAATATTCAATAAAATTTCTGTGATTTTATTTTCTTTTGCACTTGTATTTTGAACTTTCATAAAAACTTCCGCAGAAATAATCTTACTAAAGTGCCCTTCTAATTTGTTTAATTTTTCCTTTGTAAACGAAACTAACTTTTGATCTACATTAAAATTTACAGATTGAACATTTACTTTCATACACGTTTTATTTAAGATTAGACAATGTGTACCTGTTTAAACTTTTTTATTGCGTGGATGAGATTGCCTATACACCTCGATTAATTCCGCAATATTATTATGCGTATACACTTGGGTTGCCGCCAAACTCGAATGCCCTAACAATTCTTTTACAGAATTCAAATCCGCACCATTCTTTAATAGATGAGTCGCAAAAGAATGACGCAATATATGTGGACTTTTATTGTTTTTAACAGATACCTTACCAAAGTATGAATTTATTAAGCGAAACACAAAGTTTTCATAAATTTTAACACCCCTATTTGTCAAAAATAAAGGGCTCAAAATTTCCGAATTATATCGCTCTTTATACCCGTCTATATACTTTGAAAGCAACCGTACCGTTACCTCCAACAAAGGGACTATACGCTCTTTATTACGCTTACCCAACACCTTTAAATTATTTGACACAAGATCAACACTCCCTATAGTTAAACCAACAAGCTCCGCCCTACGCATTCCCGTTGTATATAAAAGTTCGATAATAACACGATCCCTTAATTTAAAAAAATCACTCAAGTCTTTTTCAAACAATTCAAAAACATCAGCAATCTCCACTTCCGAAAACGGCAATTTTGCCTTTACCTCCATTTTTAACGGCTTATGTTTTACTAATGGACTTACCTGAATCACTTCTGTTTTTTGAAGAAACAAATAAAACGATTTTAACGAAGCTAGCTTTCGATTTATACTCCGGTTTGAAATCCCTTCATTCACTAACTCAACAATCCATTGTCTAATTTCAGGATAATTCACGCTTTTCAAATCCACCACACCATACTCAGCTTCATAAAACAAAACAAAAGCTTTCACATCCGACACATAGGCCTTCACTGTTAATTCCGAACAATTACGCTCCAATAACATATAATCACTGTACTGATCTATCAACATACACACAAGTTAACACAAAGATTTAAAAAACAAAAAAAGCCTTACTCTTTCGAGTAAGGCTATATATTTATATCATAAAAGACGTTGTTATACGAACGGCTTAGATATTTTCTGCATCTCTAAGTCCTTGTATATACTGAGCTTTTTGAATTTGAGCTCTTCGAACTACAGAAGGCTTCTTGAATTGCTGACGCCCTCTAAGTGCACGCATGGTTCCAGTTCTATCGAACTTTCTCTTAAAACGCTTTAGCGCTCTATCTATATTTTCTCCGTCTTTAATTGGTATAATTAACATAGTTTGACCTCCTCTCTTTAAGAATTATTAGGCTGCAAATATACTACCTTTTTACAACCCACAAAGTTTTTTCTTTTATTTTTACTATTAAGTAGTTAGTTTATTTTAAAAATAATTACTGACTACTTATTTATTTTAAAATCTCTCTTGCGATTACCAATTTCTGAATTTCAGTTGTCCCCTCTCCAATGGTACACAACTTAGCATCCCTGTAAAATTTTTCAACTGGATAATCCTTGGTATACCCATAACCTCCATGCACTTGTACCGCTTCATTAGCAATCTCCACACAAATCTCACTAGCATACATTTTACTCATTGCTCCAATCTTTGTAACAGCTTCTCCCTTATTTTTTAAATAAGCCGCTTTATGCAACATCAATTCTGCCGCTTCAATTTTAGTTGCCATATCTGCCAACTTGAAACTTATGCCTTGAAATTTACTTATTGGCTTACCAAATTGCTCACGCTCCTTTGAATATTTTATCGCCGCTTCCGCTGCACCTTTGGCAATCCCTAAAGAAAGTGCCCCAATAGATATTCTTCCTCCATCTAGAATTTTCATTGACTGAATAAAACCATCACCCAACTCTCCTAATAAATTTTCTTTAGGAATTCTACAATCTTGAAAAATCAATTCTGCCGTTTCACTGGCGCGCATTCCTAGTTTGTTTTCTTTTTTACCTGCTAAAAAACCTTTAGTGCCTCTTTCTACAACAAAAGCAGACATGCCATGCGAATCGCCTTTTTCTCCAGTACGCGCTACCACAACTGCTATATCACCTGTTTCTCCATGCGTAATAAAGTTTTTAGCTCCGTTTAACACATAATGATCACCATCAAGCACTGCGGTAGTATTCATTCCTCCTGCATCACTCCCTGTATTATGTTCTGTAAGCCCCCAAGCCCCTATTAACTCAGCTGAAGCTAACTTAGGAATCCATTTCTTTTTTTGTGCTTCATTACCAAAAGATAAAATATGATTGGTACACAATGAATTATGAGCAGCAACGGAAAGCCCTATGGAAGGATCTATTTTTGAAATTTCCTCAATAATGGCAATATACTCATGGTATCCTAGACCCGATCCACCATAAACCTCTGGCACCAGCACCCCCATAAAACCTAACTCACCTGCTTTTTTAAACACGTGTGTTGGGAATGTCTGACTCTCGTCCCATTCCATTACGTGAGGTTTAATATATTGTATTGCAAAGTTTTTTGCCGCTTCAGCAACCATTTGCTGCGTTTCAGAATAATCGAAATTCATATATAGACTAAATATGATATTGAAACTTTTAAACAAATCAACAAAAAATCACATTACATGAATTAATTGCGTTGTATAAAATTCAAGATAGGTTCATGACTAATTTAAGGTCAAAGATAGTGGTAATCTTACAATCTTAGTAATTGCTACACCCTCATTTTTTAGTAAATCGTTAAACAAATTTGATTATACAGCTAATTTTACAAACTTTATGAATTGTCCAAAGTGTTTAATTGATATCAAAAATCATTAAACATAAAAAAACACTATTCTTTACCCAAACGAACTTCTTTTATTTTAAAAAGCCATTTGCTTTTATTCTTTTCAATTGATAAGGTAATATCCCGTACACTTTTTCCAATTGCTTTAGGGAATCAAACCCGTTTAATGAACTTCTAAATTTCACAATTCGTTTGGCTAAAAATTCTGGTAATTTTAGTTTTTGCTGTAACTCTATGGCCGTAACTGTATTCATTTCCAGTTTTTGCTTCAACATTATAGGCTTAGTTTTCCATTGCCCCTTTTTAATTTTTATGAATATCTTTTTTGGATAACGCAAAAATTGCCTAATGGTATCCAAATGTGCTTCATTAATATTTGTCACTTTTTTAAAATCGGCTTCTGTTTGTATTCGATTCCCAGCTTCGCGATAAGCGAATAAACGGTCAATTTGCTCTAGTGATAATCCTAATTGATATCCAGAATAATCTGATATTGAATTTACATAATAAGTATATTCTTTTTTTGACTTTGCTTCCGCAAGAAGTAATTGCTGATTATCTACAAAACATTGCGCTTCTTCATTTAAAACAAATGAAGCACCTATGTTAGCGTATTTATTATAGAGCACTATTAAAAAACAGATTACTCCTAATAAAATACCCAGCTTAATTATTCCTAGTTTATGTTGATTATTTAAAATCATTATTCACTCTTAACCGAAGAATGACCTATTGCCTTTAAATATTTTACAATTTCATCTTTCACCTTAGGAGCTAAAATAAACAAGCCAATCATATTTGGAAAAACCATTGCAAAAATCATGGCATCAGAGAAATCTACAACAGAATTTAAACTTGAAGAGGCCCCTACCAAAATCATAAATAGAAAAATTACTTTATATGTTAAATCTGTTATTTTTCCTTTCCCAAAAAGGTATTTCCAGCCTTGCAAACCGTAATAAGACCAAGATAACATTGTTGAAATAGCAAATAAAATAACTGCAATAGTCAAAATATATGAAAAGTAAGGAATTGCAGTTTCAAAAGCTAGAGAAGTCAAATCAACTCCTCCTATAGACTCTCCTGTTTTATTAAGCACCACCGTAGATCCTTTTACATCTCCATAACTAAATAAGTTTTCTTTAATATTAACTACTACGATCACCAAAGCAGACATAGTACATATAACTACAGTATCTACAAATGGTCCGATTGAGGCTACGATACCCTCACTTGCAGGAAAACGTGTTTTTACCGCAGCATGTGCTATAGATGCCGAACCAACTCCTGCCTCATTAGAAAAGGCCGCTCTTTTAAAACCTTGAATCATTACCCCTACAACTCCTCCTAATGCAGCTTGAGGAGAAAAGGCTTCAACAAAAATTTTACTTAAAGCTTCGGGTAGTATACTTATATTCATCATTAAAATAACAAATCCTGCTCCTACATAAATAATCCCCATAAATGGCACTATTTTTTCGGTTACTTTTCCAATTCGTTTAATTCCACCGATGATTACAAATCCTACTAAAATCATCATCACTACACCAAAAAACCATCCTGAATCTACATTAAATAATTGTTTGGCTTGAGCTGCTGCTTGATTTGCCTGAAACATATTACCTCCCCCAAAAGAGCCTCCTACAACCATTATGGCATAAAAAACAGCTAAAAATTTTCCTAAACCTCCTAAATTTTTATCTGCCAAACCCTTTTTAAGATAGTACATGGGACCTCCATAAATTTTCCCATTTTCGTCAACCTCTCTATACTTTACTCCTAATGTCCCTTCAACCAACTTAGTAGACATCCCTAAAAAACCTGCTAATATCATCCAAATTGTTGCACCGGGTCCACCTAATGCAATAGCCACCGCAACCCCTGCTATATTACCTAAACCTACAGTAGCTGATAAAGCTGCTGTTAACGCCTGAAAGTGAGTTACCTCGCCTACTACAGGTTCCGCACGTGGCGATTCAAATATATTCTCATCATTACTAGTAGCATCTCCTTCAACTTGTGACACTTGACGCAGATCAATGTCATCGTAATCTCCTTTAGCTGCCTTTATCGCAACCTTTAATAGCCTAACATTAGCAAATTTATTGTACAATGTAAAAAACAAAGCTCCTAGCAACAAAATAATAAGCACAATAGGTACTTTTTTACCAGAAATGAGAATTGGAAAAAACACCACACCTCCAACAGCTTCTGCTACTGGCCCAAAAAATGATTCTATTTTTTCATCAATGGATTGACTACTAGCTAAGGCTGCAATACTTTGCATTACTAGTATTACAAAAAGACTTACTCGTTTTATCATAGGTATTCTATTCTTTACTATTAATTGTACTTATTATTTATACCCCATACGGAGCATATTACTTTCCTTTTATGAGTTATTTATTCGAAATCTACCGATATATTATAAATTCCATTTAATGTTTCGATCTGTTGCCTATTTCCAAGTACCACCACTCTTGACCCGTATTCAATTACCTGATCCGCATCCGGATTAACTATATATTTCCCTTCAGGAGTTTTATAGCCAATAATAGTACACCCTGTTTTAGATCGTATGTCCAAATTTCGGATACTCTGGTGCTCCTTTCCATTAATTAATTTTTCTGAAGGCACCTCCTCAATATTCACTGACCCTTTACCTACTAATGAAAGTTTATCTAGAAATTCGATTAAATCGGGCACCACCACTAATGAAGCCATATGGTCCCCCCCTATACTGTCGGGCATTATGACATTATCTGCCCCTGCCAATCGCAATTTTTTATAAGATGATGTTTTGGAAGCCCTACTTATTATTTTTAAGTTTTTATTCATTTGTCTTGCTGAAAGGACAATAAACAAATTACCTGCGTCTTCAGGCAATGTTGAAATCAAACAATTGGCTTTATAAATCCCAGCTTGTTTTAGTACATTATCCTCAATCGCATCACCATGCAACATAGGTCTGTCTATGGATTGGTATTTATCAATGACTTCCTTTTCATGCTCAATGATCAAAAATGGTTTGTTGTGTTCATGCAACTTTTTGGCTACTTGCTTCCCATTCCTACCATAACCACAAATAATGACATGATCCTCTAAGGTTGAAATCATTTTTTGAATTTTTTTATATTCAATTAATTTTGGATTGCTATTACTTACAATATACTCTGTTATCACCGAAAGCGAAAATCCAATTACACCCAAACTAGTTAAAATTAAAAATACAGCAAACAACTTTGCTGTATCATCCAACGGACCAACTTCGCCATAACCTACTGTTGCCACAGTAATCACAGTCATATATAAGGAATCAATCCAATTATAGTTTGCAAAATACCGAAAACCTAAAGTCCCCGTTAACAATAACGATGCTAACAAAGTTATAGCCAGATACACTTTATTTTTTAAAAATGCCAGCATAACTATATATCAAACACCGAAGTTCGTTTTGTATAAATTAAATCCTTAAGCTTTAACCAAAATGCTAAAGTGAGATAAACAAAAAAGCTTAGTCCTACCGTTGCAAAAGTGGCGTAAATAAAAAATATCCTTACATTTTTTGTCCGCATTCCCAAACGCTCTGCCAATCGAGAACATACATAATATCCTCTTCGTTCTAAAAAATGTCTTAAATTATACATTTGCATTTAATTTACTCAAAAATAAGTATTCTTACTTGATTATTTTCACCCTTTAGCTTTTAACAAAATCGTTATATCTAATTTATTTTATTCAGAATTAAATTATCTGTAAAAAAAGAGGCGGTAAAAAACCACCTCATAAAATACTTTTATTTTTTTTATTTAATTCAAAAAAAGCACTTCTTTATTTTGTTAACAAAATTAATTAGAAGCTACAATGCGATCACCCTCCTTATTGTATTTCCCATTTATTGAAAATGCATAGTGCTGTAAAAAACTTGTATTAGCAATATATTTGTTTTTTGTTTTTACATCCTCAAATAAAACTTGAGCAACATCGACATGATTACTCACTAACAGATTGTATTTGGACACCTCGTTAATTGTTAGCAACTGACCTGGGAAAAACAATGTATTATATTGTTTTTTAACCACAAAATACCTTCCTAGTTTTGTGAACTGACCACTAATTTTTGATGGATTATCCACGCTACCATTAACAGAATACCCCACGGCAGTTTCAACCACATACTCTATTATAGGTATTTGTTTATGCTCTCTTATTTTTCGTCGCGTATGCATTTGATCTAAATCATACACATCTACTTTTTGAGCTATACAAAATTGAGAAAGCATCAATAATAAGCTTACTATAGTAATTTTCTTCATATTAGTTATTGTTGGTTAATAATTTTAAAATAGTGTTCTAAATAACTTTTGCTGTAATTACATGCTACATTTCTAATTTCAACATGAAATACCCATATATATAGTTAGATTTTGGAAAGAATAAAACAAACCAATTGCTAATTTTATCAGACATAAAAAACACATCATCGATAACAAAAAAAAGCATTATTCATCTACATCTAAGGTGGTTATTCACCTAAATTTAATAAAAGAGAAGACAGGGGCAAAATAACAAAGAAAAAACTTACATAAATCTAATGCATTAATTTTCATCAAAATCAAGATACCCTATACAGACATTACAACTGTGTTCTATTAAAATTAAGAAACCCTTAGATTTCATTAAGCGTTCCATACTCATAACAAAATCCTATTGCATAACCTGGGTTAAAAGCTGATATCCCACAGCACAATCTAAACATTTATGTTGGTCGCAATATTCTTTTTTAAGTGTTAGAGAAGCTTGAGAATGTAATGCATTTTCCATAGGCACTCCTAAATCCCTATATCGATTACTTATTGTGTTTTTTTCAAATTTCAACAGCTTTAACAAGTTCAATAGGTTTTCGGAATCAAATTTTTGTCGTGAATTCTCATAAACAAACCTCAAAGGTAGTATTGCATTTATAAGTAAGAGCTCCACAAAAGCTTTCGACACCTTTTTTATACTTTTTTTAGATGTTTTACCGAAAGTGTAATGAGTTTCCCAATATTCCGATGATTTTACCTGCAGTATCTTTTCTATATCATGTAATTTATTCAAACTCATAAGTAGCGTAAACACATTTTTATTTGAAACATAAAAAGCGGCTAATTGCGATAAACGTAAACTTGGAAAATTTGAGGGTCGTAACTTAAAAAACTGTACCTGCAAACCAATTAATTCCCCCAATTTATATTTGTGCTTTAAATAATTATACTCTTTTTGAAGTGACTGATAATAGGGATCTTCTAAATGCTCTTGTAATAAGTTTGCTTGCCCAAAAAGCAGCGCCTCTAACTGAAATATAGTATTTGTTTTTTGAATTATTGTAAATGGGATGGATTGCGCTATTTTAAAAAAAACCGCTCCATTAGTATTACCTCCATAAGCTTTTGCCAACATAGCAAAACAAGCAGCCTCCCAATCATTACGTTGTGCTTTTAATAGTTGAAGTATCGGTAGGGACTTCGCTTCTAAGCGTTCAAAATAAACCCGCTCCAACCAATTATTCATGGTAAATAGGGGTATCCTTGCTATCTGTTTTTCACAATTAATCCATTTCTCCGAGGCATTTTCATATAATTTTTGATAAGAATTAAGAGCGACTTCTGAAACATAGTCCTTTAATTGAAGTGTCGGAATTGCAGTATTATTAGATCGAAACACATCAATATCATGTTCCCAAACTATGTGTAAAATTACCGTATTATAATTTGTATCATGTTGATGCTTGTGTACAAACCAATCGCTAGACTTTACATGCATTTCAATATTTCCGGCCCATTTTTGACCACCTATAATTAGTTGTGCATTAAAAAAATCCGGTCCAGGTGACTGCGTATTATGTGTGCCTAATGAAATTATTTCTACCTGCTCCCCTTGGGTAGTATACAATTGTGAAACATCTATTTTTTGAAACTTCCACAAATAATACAGAAAATCTTCTTTCATTAGTAGTATACAATTTACAAACAAAAATTTCGTATAAATAAAAAAAATCAGCCTGTTGCGTTATGACAATATAACACAATAGGCTGATTTTTAAATCATTTTACACTATAAAATAGCCTTTAACACTAGTGAGCCTTAATTTGATATCACTAATCGTTTTGCTAAACTATTTCCTATTTTAATAAAATATACTCCGCTATCATAAGCTTGTAAATTAATACGTTCCGTCTCACTTTTAGCTACTAAAACCTGTAATTCCTGACCTAGTAAATTGGTTAGTACTACCACATCATCAATTGTCACTCCTTCAATCTCAACATAAGCTTGTGCTGGATTTGGAGCTATTCTTACTTTTAGATTTTCGCCATCAGTTGTTAATACCTTATTCCCCGACACTTTAATTAGTTCGAATTTTTGATTGTTACTCTTGGTATCTAAATTCCATAATTGAACATTCCCATCAACACTTCCTCTTTCAACATCCAATGCAAAAGATTTACATTTTTGCGGTCTTAATGAATATTGATATTGCGTTCCAACTTTTACAATTTCCCATGTGCTGCTCGATCCCTTAGCTCCATTTGTCGCTGTAACATTAGCTCCTCCTTTACAGTTATCTACAACAGACAAATAGCGTTTGTTTCCTTTATTTTGAATCGTATATAAATTACCGCTCACCAACTTTATAACCCATAACTGATCATCCCAGTTACCATAATTATGTGTTATTACATTAAATTGCTCCTTATCTCTTGACAATAAACGTTGCCCTGTTTTTGAAAGCTTAATACTATAAGTCCCACTTAAATTTTGAGATACACTTGTTTCACTTCCATTAGAATTTGATTGATTCGAAACAGTCACCACTAACTTGGCCTCAGTTGTTTTTCCCTTTTTATCTGTAGCTACTGCTTTTAGCTCATAGGTACCTTCTTTTAAATTTTTCAAAGCATTATCATTCCCACCCCAGGTATATGGTTTAACATTTTCCTGACGCACAAACTTATTATTTACATATAACTTTACATTAGCCACTCCATCATTAGCAATAGCATTCACATCAACATTAACAGTTGCTCCCACTCGAACATTTAAATTGGTAGGCTTTGAAAAACTTACATTCGAATTATTGGCTTGTGTAGGTTTCGGTGTTACAGGTTTTGGTGTTGGTGCATTTTTAGATGCTACATTTAATGTAATTTTAACCTCACCCATATTCCCTTTTCTGTCCGTTGCTACGGCTTTTAATTCATAGGTACCAGGCTTTATACTTTTTAAAGCTTGTTCCCTAAATCCAAATCTATAAGGTACTGACCCTTGCTGACCTACAAACTTATTATCTAAATATAACTTTACATTTTGAATACCGTCCTTATCGGTAGCCTTAACCTCTACCGAAATATTTGCTCCTTCAACCAAATTAAACAAAGTTGGCTTAATAAAGCTTACAGCTGGATTGTCGTTATTTGATGGCACAGGATTAGGTTGTGGAGTTGGATTAGGTTGTGGTTTTGGTGTTGGCTTAGGTTGTGGCTCTGGATTGCTACCTATTACTACTCCATTATTACTTGTTGAAGCTATTAATTCATTCGTTCCTTGTTCTCTTAATTCACCAATAAATGTATAATTCCCATTTGATAAAACCTTTCCTAAGTTTATTGTTTTTCTATTTTTCCCATAGCCTTCTAAAACTTTAAATCCAGAATTAAATACTTCTTTTTTATTTGCATCTACTATTCTTAATCTAAATTCCCTATCAACATTAGCAGCATATAAATATGACACCTGCGCTTTTTTATTCCCATCAATCAACTTCGTATTTTCAAAAAACGAAATAGTTTCTTTAAATACCTTACCTGCTTTAAACTTTGATGATTTTGGTGCTTTTTCAATCGGAATCAATTCGTATGCCCTTATCCAATCATAATATGATGTATTTATCTTATTATCTCTTAATTGTTGTGGAGACGGGTGTGGTTTTGCCCAATTGTAGGTTTCTGTAACCATATTAATACGCATTGGATCTGGAAAGGGTTTATCTACCACTTCTGTACTTACTTTAACATCACCTACATATTTATTATCTGCATAAAAAGATACATCATTGGCATTTTTCCAATAGGCACCGTATGTATGAAAATCTTGCCATGACTCACTACTTAATTTGGCATTATTTTTTCCACTTCCTTCTACTGAATTATTCCCTCTAGAAAAGAATTTTTCTTTACCACCATTACAATCAACATAGCGGTAATGTGTATTAAAATTCATATTATTACGGAATGAACTTGTTCCATTAAAAACTCCTCCTATACTTTCCGCTATATCTAATTCTTGACTAAAACTATCTCTTGAACAATTTTGTCCATTACTCTTTTTAGTGGGAAAATTAACTGCTTTTTTAGGGTTTGACAACCAAAATGTAGTTGACATAGCAATTCGCGAAGATTTAAAGCGACACTCATAATAACCAAAGTGAGCAGTGGTTTCTTTTGATTGTACAGCTCCACCATCAATTGTATACCCATCTCCAGGATTGGTTGACACTTGATTTTTTATTTGCATGGTACCATTCTTTACAGATATGGTTTTAGGTTCAAACTTAGCTGGTCTTCTTCCTTTCCAGCCTTTGAATGTTTTATTCCATTTGGAAGCATCCAAACTATTTCCATTAAATTCATCTGAATATTGCTTGTTAAGCACCCAACGATAACCAACTTTGGGTTCTGGTGGTCCTGAAATTATTAGTTGAGACAAAAATAAGCACACCAAAAAGGATGAGAATGTTTTCATAATTTGATTTATTGTTTAACGAATCAAATATAAAACCAAAAGCTTTTCCTTTTATCTAGGCATCAATTCATTATGTAAGAAAAAACAACAATTAATGTAGCATTACATATCAGTATACCTAGGATAAAGTTAAAGGTAACCCACACAAAATAAACTATTTAAAAAATCACTTATTTACAAAAACTCAAATGCAACTAACCGTATTATCAACTAGCTTTACACAAACTAACGAAAGTCAATACGCTAAAAAGTTTGTATTAAGCAACTCATAACATAGCATAATTGACAAGAAATTAATTTAAACTAAAACCAAAATTAGCATCATGCATATCATTAAAATCCTCTTCATCATCTTTTAATTTTCGTAGTTCCTCAAGTCCTTTTTCTGCATATCCTTCTTCAATCCACTCGCCTCTTACTACATCTTTTGACAAAAAAGTATAGGCTACTAAACCTGTATGAGGATTTTCATCTGTGTCTAGGTATGAAAAATTAAAAACTAAAATATTTGGACTTACTTGCATCCCATAAGCATAATGCATAAAACCAGAAATGTACCAGGTAGCTAACCATGTATCTTCGTCATATTCGATCACAACATTACCGATATAGCAAGATTCTGGATCATCTGGATTTTGCCCCATGATTTTATAAACCCCTTGATCATTATTCACGTCTAACTCATACGCAGTTTCAAAAAAATCTTTAAGCATTTCCTTACGTATAGCTAATTCATACTCAAAACTAGAACGATAATTATGTGTCGCCTTTTCGGTTACTTTTGTAGAATTTTTAAACCATTTTTGTATCGGCTGCATAATATAATAGGTTTCTAATTTTAGATTATAAAAAATCACAAGTAACGATAGTGTATATAAGCTATTCCTTTTACTTTTATGTTCATATAAAAAACTATAGCTTAATTAGGCTTTAGCTTAGCTGATGAAGTTTTTTTCGAGATAGTAGCTTAAAATCCTTACTCGTAAATCGCTTTTATCACTAAAATAATAAAGTTTTGTAAATTATCATTGGTGTCCACTAAAGATTCAAGATCACTTTACATCAAGAAACACGAACCAAGACTTGATTCATAACCTAAAAAAAACGTTTCCTTTTTTAAATTTTGAAATAGTACTTATTTAAAGAATTTATCCTCAAGTGCCCCATTTAAAAAAATATTTTAAAGCCGAATACCAATGGTTAATTACCTAAAAATAGAAAGTCGATTATTTTTTAGAAAATAATCGACTTTCATGTATCGGTTTAAGTTTGTTACGCTGCGTGTTCAACAGCCACATATTTAACAAGCTCTCCTTTCGCATTAAAAACGGGATAGCCCTTGATGTGACAACTGTAAACCGATTTATCTTTTTTATAATTAATAAGTGTAGCCTCGAAAGATTCCTCTCTATTAACTGAAGTTCTAATTTTTTTAGATAATTCCTTATCTGTTGCTGGACCTTGAAACATTTTTGGCGATTTTCCCAAAACCTCTTCGGACAAATATCCCGACATCCCTAGCATATTACTCGTTGCATATTCTATGGTAAGATTCACATCTGTAACAACGATAACAGCATTATTTTGAACTAATTCATCAATTACACTTACTTCTACTTTCAGTTTATCCATTAGTTTCTTTAAACCAGAAACATCCTTATTTAATTGATTTTTATCAACATAATTCATCATGTGAATATCCCAACTTAATAATGGCAACACGGAGTGCTTTTGCTCCTTCGAGTGATTATCTACTTTATCTTCGTAAGTGTCCAAAAATTTCATGATTATTATGTTTAAGGCTAAATTACCAAGAAGCCAAACTATTGACACAATAACAAATGTTAATATCTAAAATATTAGCTATTTTTAACATTTGTTACCTTATTTGGGACGCTAAAACTTAAATTGTAATACCGCATAAAAGCTTCTGGGTGCCGATGGAATAATTCCTGGACCAGGGTATCCCGTTGCTCTTCGAGTAAAATAAGATTCATCCAGCAAATTATTTACACCAGCTTCTAAGGTCCAATTTTTATAGGTGTATTCTGCAGAAAAATCCATGATAGTGTATGCTGGAATTTCGCCAGTTACACCAGCAGCTGCCACCGAAATTGGCGTATTATTCGAATCCGTAAATTGAGTAGAAATATAAGTATACTGAAGACTTGATCTAAAATTTTTGTAGCCTAATTCAATTCCCGTTTTTAAATTTACCTTTGGCACAAATTGTAATTCATTACCTTCTCTTAGCCCATTATTTTGAAATTCTTCTGGCAGAAAAATATCCGTAAATTCAGAATCTGTATAGGCGAAATTTAAAAAATGTTGCCAATGAAAGCCCGTATTGTCATTAAATAACCAATTCGAAAAATTAGCTGTTATTAATGACTCTACACCCAAAATACGTGCAGCTCCCACATTAGACCTCAACACCCTAAAAGATTGATTCCCTCTAGCTACGTCAATTCGATTGTCATAAAATAAAGAAAATCCACTCACGTCATAGCGTATAATATCATCAATAACTCCACGTATACCCAAGTCAAAAGTATAACCTGTTTCGTCTTTTATATTGGGATCAACAATAAAATTAGGACTCACTATTCGAATATCACTAAAAGTCACAGAACGGTAATTCTGTGAAAAATTTGCAAAAGCTTCAAAAGATTTTGATGGCTTATAGCTTACACCTAAACCTAATAAAAACAAGTTTCTTTCTAAAGATTTCGATTCATCGGTAATCACACTTGCAACCGTATTTTGATCTATTGGTGTTCGTTCTACAAAAGCACCTTCACTCTCTGTTTTTATATATTCAAATCTAAAACCTGGAGTTACAGAAAAGTTATCAGTAACTTTAAAAATATGCTCTCCAAATAGTGCTACATTCAAATTAGGAAGGTCAAAATTTGATTGTGTTAATATGGCATTGGGGAACTCTTCATTTTTAAAAGAGAAATCGACTGCTGAACCCACATTCCCAATACCTTGTTGAGATCTATTATCTGACTGATAGTACTTAGCTCCTAATAATGATATATTCCTTATTCCAAAAAGATGATAATTACTTAATACACGTAATTCCGTACCAAAATTATTGAATTCATCAATAATAAGTTCCCTTGGTCTATCGGGAGAATCAGGTGCACTTGGACGCCCTCCCTCTCTAAATCCTAATGCATTTCGTTGTGCATCTAATCTAAATACATTCAAACTTCCTTTTGTATTTTCCGAAAATTGATGCTCTAATTTCAAATTCAACAGTACCCAATCAACAGCAAAAAAATTACGTGCTCTGTTACTAAAAATTGGATTTTCTTCAAATTGCTTATCTGTCAAACCTCCTGCTTGTTGCGCTAAATAAGTAAGGTATGTGCTTTCCAAAGTCAACTTAGTGTTATCGGTAAATTGATATCCCACATTTGCATAAAAATTTTGAGAATCAAAGCCTGAATTAGGTCGAAAACCATCTCCTTCCTTATATTGAAAATAGGTGTAATAACTAACTTTACCCACTGTTCCACTTAAACTATTAAAGGAGTTAAATAATCCAAAAGAACCTATCCCTTGCCTTGATATTACTTCAACTTCTTTAGTTTGATTTGGTTCTTTTAGCTTAAAATTCACTAAACCACCAAATTGAGTTCCATACTGTAATGAAGCCGCTCCGCGTATCACTTGAACTTCTTCCAAAGCTTCTAAAGGAGGCGTATAATAACTTTCGGGATAGCCTAATACATCTGCACTAATATCATAGCCGTTTTGACGCGTATTAAAATTTGCAGAACGATTGGGATCTAAACCTCTACCTCCTATGTTTAACTGTAACCCAGCGTCCTCTGTTTCATAAATATTTAATCCTGCTACTTGGGCATATGCTTGCCTTGGGTTTCCCGAAGCCTTATTACTCACTTGCTGTTCTATTAAAACAACCTCAGTTTTCTTTCCCGCATAAATAGCAGTTCCTTCAACATCTTTAAGTTTCTTTATCCCAAAAACCTTTTGACGTTGCTGATTAATCACCACTTCATTTAAGTTTTCTCCTAATGGTTCCAATTTAATTTCTAAACTATTTTTTTTAAGAGGATTAATTTTATATTCTAAAATTTTATACCCATAATTAATAAAAACCAATGTTTGCTCAATAGGTTCCAATGACATTTGAAACTTTCCAGTGTCATCCGTACGCACCGTTTTTACCAAAGCTTTACTATATACTTCTGTATTTGGAAGTGGCTCTTGTGTCCCGCCGTCAGTAACCACTCCAGTCACTACAACTTGCGCTTGCATGATTTGTACAATAAACCACACTAATACTACTAATTTAAATTCCTTTAATTGTTCCATCGAATGGTAGTATCCATTTTTTATGAGCAAATGATTCTTTTTCATTTGCAAGATTAATAGTTGGGTCGATAAACGCTTTGCTTAAACGACCGTTTAATGTAACATAACATTTCACATACACCTCAGGTGTAGTTATGCCTTCTTTTATGTAATGATCTCGTAACTTATGCGCATACGCCAATATAAAATCGGGCTGCGTACTCATCTGCTTGATTTGAACGCTAGTTAAAAAGTCATTATTTCTAATTTCAAAATCTCTTCCTGTATCAGGATCTACAATTGTAAAAGTGGCTATTCCTACTTTTTCTACAAGCATAACTCGCCACGAAAAACGGTAGCCTTCTTCGGTCCAAAATAATTCTCCCGGATAGCTTAAATAACGCCACGGCAAAAGTAACTGAATCGTAAAAAACAGTATTAAAATTCCTTGAACTAATTTCAAACTAATAGGCGAATACCTATATTGACTATCCTGGATATTAATCTCGTGTTTTTTAATGCCTAATTTTACCATCCCTCTACGGAGAAGTATGATTATTTTTTCATGGAATGGAGCCTCAAAAAACACTAATGTACATGCAATCATGATGTAAGGAAACATTCCAATAGGAAACAACATCCGTGTTAATACATGAAATGCAATCACTATACAATAAGCATATAACCTAGTAGACTTTTTTAATAAAAAGAATACTATAAAAACATCGTATAACATTCCAAACCAACTAAAAAAATAGTGCATCCAACTATAATGAAGTATACTCCCTAAAATAGGAAAATCGCTACGGGTACGTAACCATATTTTTAGAGGCTGCGCATTTAACAACCAATCCGAATTTATCTTTGATAAGCCTGCATATATGTACACAATAGTCAAAATCAACTTTAACACATCAATACACCATTGTGGAATACTTGTTACTTGTAACTTTTTATTTTTTAACGCATCAATTGAGTAATACACATGCGCCGGTAAAAAAATGAGTAAAAAACTTAAAACACTAACAAAGTAATAATGGTTTAAATAAGTAGTTTTATCAATAAGCTCGATATACGTAAAACTTATAAAAAATACGATTATACTTATTCGGTATTTATAACCTATGGCCACTGTAAGTGCTGACAAAGCACAAATAACAAAAAGCAAATACGTCCAATTCCCTAAAGGCTTTACAAACTCAAAACCAAAATATGAAAAGTGAAATTTAGGTAAAATATATAACTGTTCAATCCAGCCTTTTCTCCAAAAACGTATCATGCTGGCACACATAAGTAATCCAAACAAAATACGAAAGACAGCAATAGGTGCTGCCTTTGTGGTTTTATGTAAGTAATCGGCAAACATAGGTCAATTAATCGCCATCATTATCAACAATAGTAATAGGAATTTCCAACACCGAAACCACATCTGCCTTAAACAATATGACCAAATCTTGTAGGGCGTCACGCGCTGCAAGCATTAATGTATTATCTGTTTCTACTTGTGTTGCTAAATTCTCATTTAACGCATTCAGCGCTATTTCTGCTTCAAGAAATTCTAATTTAATGCGAGCATCTAATCCTTTTTCACCTAAGCTTAAAAGTATTTTTGACCAGCTAGACGAACTATTTTCTGTTCCCAAATAAAAGGTTCTTACACTATTAAATGCTTCAACAAGCAATCTTCGCGATTCTTCCGGTTTAAATCCAGACTCTATAATAGTTGAATTAGGTATCCCACTAAATTTTCCCGCGGGAAAATCTATTTTAGTTGACCTCAATCTTCTTTCAAAAAATTCAACATAATTGTTATAAATCAAATCAGCAAATTCTGCATCGCTCTTTACTACAGTTGCAAAATTAGTATTCCAATCTATTACTACTTGCTGAGTTAAATTGGCTATTCGATCAACAACTTTACTTAAAACGTCCTTGTAAATTTCCGCATTCCCTCCAGTATAAAAAGCTAGAACTTCACTGTCTGATGCTCCCAATCCATTTAACAAATAGTCAATAGCAGGAAACCCTTGGCTTGCCTGAAACTCTATTTTTTCTAGATTAGTACTTTCTGTTGAGGATATGAAATTTTCAACTTTACCAATATCCAATGGATGTGAATTCAAATTGAGATAAAAACGAATATCATTAGCTAAACCAAAATCGTATTTACCTGCTGCCTGAAATGTAGTATATGCCTGCAAATAGGTTTCACGTAAACTTACTAAGTTTGCTTCTGTATTGTTCGCTATAAATGTATTTTTAGCCTCGACTAGATTGATTACATCTTTATTAAATGCGTCATATTCTGGCAAAATATGATTATCAACAATGTTTTCCAGTAATGGAATAGCGTCAAAAACATTATTTTCACTAGGCTTCAATTCATCATCACAACTCAATACCAATAAAGAGCAAAATGCTATTATTAAAATTCCTATTTTTTTTACCATATCCTACTCCATTTTCGTGCAAAAATAACCATAAACTTTAATTGAAGTATCAAAAAAAGCTTATGGTTACCCATACATATTAACAATTCTATTTACTTATTTACAGCACCTGTATCTTTAGCCTGATCTACTGTAAAATCAAATTTTTCGGCTATCTGCTCTGCCATGTTATCAACAGTTTCTAGCTTATCAGCTAAATCCCAAAAACCATCTCCTGCATTTAATGTTGCTAAAAACCCATCTACCTCAGTTTTTGAAAAGTAAGGTTTACCACCAGGGTCTTGAGTAAAACGTAATGAATATATAAACCCATAACCCTCAGACCAATCATGAAAAGCGGTACCATCAGTTACTGCTTTAAAGCCAGATCTTCTAATTTTATCAGCTCCTTGTTTTAAGTAAAATACAGCACGTATTCCGATAACTTCCGACAATGCTAAACGAATAATATCTGCTTGCTTTTCAGATTCCTCATATTTCCCTGCTGTTATAGCTGCTCTACCCGTTTTAAACGCTTGAAAAATACGATCTGCTATACCTTCAAAATCTTTATCTCCCTCAACACGTTGTACATATTTATATAAAAAATTATCCACAACTGTTTCTAAATGTTTTGAATTTGGATCACTCAATACATCTGCATCAGATGCTCCATATAAATACCCATAAGCTTCATCCCAAAAATGTTCTGCTTCAGTGTATGGGTTTCCTTCGTCCAAAGTTCCTGCATCATTTGCTTCTCTAATAGCAGCTCCTTCAGTTAAACTCAAATAATCATTGATAATTTGATCTAAGGTTAAGGCCCCAATCAAGCCTTTATTAAAAGCTTGATTTAACTCTAATCCTTTTTCATTTACAAAACGACCTTCTAACTTCCCTACTGTACCTCTAGTTGCTACTGGCACCTCATCGGCACTAGCGTATTTAGATAAAAGTATAGCTACTTGTTCTGCTATATATCCATCAAAAACACCTCTAATTTCAGCTTGCTCTACCGAATTTGTTTTAAAGTAGTCTACAGATTCTGCTACTTTTGTTCTTATATTTTTGGTGTCATTTAAGGCAGTATCAGCAAAACCTTCTCCATCAGCAAACTTCCTATCAATTGTTGCTTCATCTGTCCCAAATGTTGTGAAATCCTTTAAAATTTCAGCACCTTGTTTTAAGCGTGTCGTTTGTCCGCTAAAACTCACTGTACTTTCTCCATTCCTAGTGAATTCATATTTTGCAGGAACATCTAACTGATCACTTGGAGCCATTGAACTATCATCAGAATTACATGCCACTATAGCTGTAGTTAAAACTCCAAATTTTAATATATTTCCTAATTTCATTTATTTAGATTTAATATGAATAGTTTGTTTTGATGCTGCAAATATATTATCCATATCCATTCTAAACAAACATTATATTAAATTATTCTAAATAAAATTAAACTAATTTGTATTTGATAAAAAATCTTATTATTTATTGTAAAATACCCACTATTTGATACAAAAAACCAGTAAAAACTCAACATTTTCACTAGTTCCTTTATCGTATTCAAAATAAGCCTTAATATTCCTTAAATTGCTCTTCCCATAAAATCAATGTTTCTTTTTCTTTTTCAGATAAACCATTATACATTAATTGATATACTAAAAAAGACTTTCATTAAAAAAATGAATCGCCAATTAAGGAAAAGTAGAATGTATAGTCATACTTAAAAAATGGAAAAATTACTATAATACATTTTTATGGCGTTTGAGATATCGTAGAACGTTCATAAGAAAAACCTCCACTATTCCCTTGTTTCCCCCCTCTTGACCAACTTAAAAATTTTATATCCATATAAATATCTTCTTCAATAAGGTGAAGTATCAAGTCTTGATCAATAATTTCAAAAGGCCTTATTGTTCTCCTTAAAGATTGGAAATTTAAAGTGCTCAAATCAGAAGAAGCCATTGCCCCTTTTGCCCACTCTGTTCCTAAAGGACTTTTATTAGTCGCAGCATCAGTTTCTATTTTGGCATTATATAATTCTCCCCCACTATTTGCACGAGTTAACCATATATTTTCTGTGATACGATCTTGATTTGCTTCCAACATGGGGTCGGCTCCTATTTCTTTTGTAAATATAATTTTAGAACCATCCCAAATGATAGGTGTTTTAGTATCTATGGGTTTTGAAGTAGGTAAAGGCTTCATTTCTTCATTTTTACCAGTATCAGTTATGGAATCATCAGAAGAACATCCTTGTATTCCTAAAAAAAAGATTAGTACCAATAACTTAAATAGTTGTGAAAATTTCATTTTTTAAAATTTGAAAATTAAATACTGAGAAATTTAACAAATCGATCTCCAGTTATGAACCTTAGTATTTTAAATTCTCATTAAAAAATGATTCCTATTTTGTAAAATAATGCTCTTAATTAAAAGAATAGTTGACAAATCAATAACGTATTTAATACAGTGCATTAATGGATTAAACTTTTAAATAAACCACGCAATTATATTGCCATAACATCTTTATTCTAACAAAAAATAAGAAAAATCACAGCCACTTATTCAAACCAAAATTGAACTAGTTTGCATTTTACAAAAAAGGCTTCTTCGCTATTAATATGCCTATTAAACTAAAAAAACCAGTAAAAACTTAACATTTTTACTGGTTCCTTTATCGCATTCAAACTAAGCTTTAGTGTTCCTTAAATTGCGCTGCCCACAAAATCAATGTTTCTTTTTCTTTTTCAGATAAATCGCCATGTGTTAATCGATATACTTTCAGGGGCATTTCATCTTCTTCCACCTCTTCATACACCTCAGCTAATTTATGTAACTGTCGTGCTTCTGGATAGGTACTCCATTCCGAAAAATTTAAATGTTCCTTGCCTTCTTCAATATGATGATCCAATAATAAATTAACTGCTCCTATAGAAGCATACCAAGGATATTTGGTATGGTTACTATGGCAATCATAACAAGATGCTCTAAAAATTGTTTTTACCTCCTCTGGTACATTAAACGATTTTTCGAATGATGCCACACTTTCATAAGAGGACACATTATCTTTTTTAACAAAAAACTGAAGTACTACTACCGTTAGCACAACAACTGCCAATATTATTTTTTTTACGCTCATTAAATACAAATTAATTCAACTCCAAAGTTACTAGAATAATTTAAAAATACTTCCATTTATTAATCCCCATCATTATCATTTAACGTTATGGTAAACCCAAGTGCACTAGCCATATCCACTTCTAACAATCTTTTTAGTGTTACAAAACTATCCTTAAGTTCTAAAACAGCCAATTTATTAAGCACTAACTCTTTAGCTAATGACCCCTCAATAGCGTTTAATTTGGTCTTACAATCGACAAATGCTTTTTCAAAAGAATTCACTAAATCTTGCCGTTCATTAAGTATTAAAAAATTTGAAAAACCAACATTTTCTTCCGAAATACCATTAAAATTACCTGTAAATAATTCCTCCATAGCTGTTACATGCGATTGTATAATCTCTTTTGAAAATTCTGCATAAGGAGACTCCACCGTATTTGTTGCTATTTCCCCTCCATCTTTATCGCCTAAAGGAACGCCTAATTTTTCCAAAATAATATCCTCAGTAAGCGAAATCATCGTATTGATCAATCGATTTTGACTTCCGCTTATTCCTGTTTCTGTGGCCATCATAAATCGCGCTTTATATTGCTCCCATGCCTCCTTATAGCGCTCCACATTAGTCTTCAAATTCTCAGTTACTGCTACTAAATAAGCTACATTACGTATTCCGCTTTCGCTAGAAGTAAAGCGCGCTAAAGGACTAAGGCTATCAGTTTCAAAAAAAAGTAAATACTCTAATGCCGAAATTCCTTTTTGCGAAGACCCCTTTGAATTCACAAAAGCTTCATTAATCACTTCATCACTCAAAATAGTGTCTTCTATTTTTGATACATCTGTCGGCCAACGATTTAATTCAAAAGAGATAAATGTTTGTGATACGGGACCTATATCATATAACTCCAATGGCTTCCAAATCAATTGCAACTCTTTCCATGCCGCCTGTAAATCATTCAAACTATTGGCATTCTGAGTATTTTGGAACGACTTGGCTTGTAAAACAATTTCTTCTGCTTTGGTATCTAGTGTTGCCAATAAAACTGATATTTCATGTTGATATATTTGCTCAAATTGCTTGCGCTTTAAAATTGCTACATCCTTATTGATTACCTCCTTCTCAGAAGTTTCTTTTTGATCATCATTACTACTACAACCAAAAATCATAGCAACAGCTAGAACCATTAATACTCGTACTACCTTATCTTTTGTTTTCATCATTTCCTTTTTTATTCATCGTTTTATAATGACTCAATAAAAGCAATCAGCTTCTTTCTTTCGCTTCCCTTTAAATTCATAAAGAGTTTCTTTGAATTTTCAGCTTCGCCTCCATGCCATAATATGGCTTCTTCTACTCCACGAGCACGTCCATCATGTAGTAAATCCGAATGATTATTTACTGTTTGTATTAATCCAATTCCCCATAAAGGAGGCGTACGCCACTCTGTTCCCATAGCCTCAAAGTCGGGAGTCTGATCCGCCAAGTCCTCACCCATATCGTGTAATAACAAATCGGTGTATGGAAAAATGACTTGATTTTCTAATGCTTTTATTTCCGATACTCCTGTGGTAAATGTTTTTATATGACATGCTACACAGTTGACCTGCTCAAATAATTGTTGTCCCTGTTGAACTGCTTCATTATCAAAATCACGTCTAGCTGGCACAGCTAATGTTGATGCATATAACGTAACTCTTCCTAAATTTCGATCGGTAATTTCTGGTTCGCCTCCATTAATAATTGTATCACAATCCACTCCAGTAGGACAATTTTCATTAGGAAACAATGATGATGTAATTCCCAAATCACCAGCAAATGCCGCAGCTACTTGCTGCCTCAAAGTAGACTGATTGGCTTTCCAGCCAAATCGCCCTAATTTTATTGAATTTGTTGCTAGATCATAAACTCGGTTGGGTTTTCCCGAAATACCATCATTATCAATATCGTCTACATCTGCATTTTTAAAAATATCAGTTTCAGCAATAGCATCCAACAAACCTAAACCGATCATTTGATTGGCTACTCGTGGTGACACTTGTAAATTAGTGGCCAATTCCCCATAATTTAAGTTTTCAAATATATACTTAGGCCTACGTAAATTTATTGTTTCACCATCTGGATAAGTAACTACAAATGGCGTATATGTTATTTTTACATTCCCCTCGGGCTCTAAATCTTGTACAGACTGATCTTGAAATTGATCTCCATAAATGGGATCGGGGAAATTTCGTCCAAACTCATCTTGCCCAGGTACACTTAAGCGAAATAAAATTCCTGATGATTTATTCCCGCTATCAGTTTGCGGACGCCCACGACCATCCTTAAAATGACAACTAGAACAAGCTCTGGAATTAAAAAATGGCCCTAAACCATCGCGTGCTGTGGTAGAAGCTGGTGCAGTAACCCAACTTTGATTAAATAACGAGTTTCCTGTAAAGAAAAACAAACTATTCTCATCATTCAAATTAGGTGCCGCCGCTCCAAAAGCATTTGGTGATCTATCAAAAACAGTCACTGCTCCACCAGGAAATTCTTCTCTTGGATCAATAGCAATATTAGGAATTACTTCAGGCACATCCTCATAATTATCATCACTACTACAGCCTACTATTAACAATACAACAAACCAACTGTAAAACTTTCTTAAATTCATAACAAACTGTTTTAAATACAAAAATCAGGGCTTAAAAAAAGCCCCGATTTTCAACTAGATAAGCATGTTGCAATTCACAAGTGATTACAAACAAAATAAAAAACTAATTATTTATTCTTCTAGATCTGCTACTACACCCGATAAGCCCAAAGCAGTTGCTCCTTCGACTAATTTATCTCCTAAATTTTGCAATTCAATTGCTGCAATTCTCACCGCTGGTCTAACCAAATCATCTGATATGGCAAAATCAAAAGGTATTGCTGTGGCATTAACCGCTGTTTCCGCCTTGGCTAGTTGTGTAGAGATTTCTGCTCCTAAAGTAGCATTTGTTGCTGCTATCAAATCTTCAAGTGATTTTCCACTTATACTAGCATACTTACCACGGTACACATTGGCTACCCCGGCTAAATTTAAACGTAAATCGCGATGTGTGTTATCACTAAAACAAGAATGCTCATCTTCTTGATCTCTATTATCAAAGGACACAAAAACACGTTCCCCTGCTAATTCTCCTTTTGCTAGTTTAGAAATACCAGTAAGCATATTTTTCAATGCCACATCCTCTTCTAACGCCAAAAACGTTTGTCTATAAGGACCATTAGCATTCCACTCATCCAACAAAGACTGTAAATTATCCAATAAAATTTTTGAACAAACACTTAAATAAGTTCTTCTTCTTGCTTGATTTTCTGCAGTTCCTCCATCAACAAAATCCGTAAAAGGTCTTTTTCCTGCTTCTTTTTTTGTAGGACTTGTATTGTCCTGTCCCCATAATAAAAACTCAATAGCGTGATAACCTACACTAATATTTTTTTCAGATTCATCTTGATCCCCATTAGCGGTATTACCTCCTTCATTTTGGTCTAATAAAACTTGCTTAGTAATTGTTGGGAAATCCGCAGGATTATTTATTATGCCCGAATCTTCTTTCCCCGCAACATAATCAATATAATTTTCATCTAAAGGCCATGCATTTAACAAGCCCTCTGGACCATCTTCATCATCAATAGGCCCATCTGCAAACCTAAATGCTTCTGTTTGTCCGTAAGGTTCTCTAGCCTCTAACCAAGCTTGCTTTGTTGCTTCAAAATTAGCTTCGGTTGGCGTTGCTACAAATGCAGCTATCTTTTCATCTAAAAGCTTAGCTGTATCAAATGCATCTTGATAATTTTTTAATACCAAATTCACATAATTTTCAATTACCTCCTTTTTTGCTACCGCAGTTTCATTTTTGTCTTCTATTTTTTTTTCTGTATTTGAATCATCATCAGAACATGAAATAATAGTCATTCCTATTGCCAGTATCCCTATTAAACTAATTTTTGTCAGCTTCATTTTATTTTTATTAAGATTGTATTTAAATAGTGTTTTAATGCAAATATATGTCTCAAACCTAAATAACAAAAATTATTTTTAATTATTCCAAATAAAAATAATATGCAAAATACTTTTATTTAGAATAATTCTAATATATATTTGAATTATTATTTGGAATAATTCTAAACAAAAAAAAGAATGTGTAAAAACATCACCTCTATTACAAAAACAAGAGCAGGCATACTATATAAATGTAACGAATGTGACCTTTTTCAACTGGTTTACAAAAACATACTACTTGAATTTACAGCAAAAGAATTTGAAAGTTTTAGAAGCTACTTAGAGTTTTTAGAAACTAAGCACAACGAAAAAGGTTTTGAATACACTACTAATCATAAAATACCGATACCCACATTGCAGCAGAATTTATTCTTGATATTTAAAAAACAAGAATTTGAAGATTTAAAAAAATTAGTTTTTGGTACTTCCAAAACACAGTATCCTCTAATTAAAGGCTATGAAATTGAATATCAATTTTTAAAAAATTAAAACCATGGCAGACAAAGATATCATCACCATTTACAATAACTCCTTTGGCATTAGTTTTAAATGGAAAAGAACGGAAGCAAAAGACTTAAACAAGGTGCAACTTGTTTTTGAAAATACAGGTTTATACTTGAACTATGATGAACTCCTTTTATTTGCAAAAAATGTAACTGATGCACTAAAAAGACCGTCGATGTGTAATGATTGTAAAAACAACATTTCGTGCAAGTCCATTTTGCTAGAAACGCCTGTAACACAAATTAGTTTTGCCATGAGTTATAAGGAACTTAATGACATGTATGATTTAGTTAATGGCACACTATTCCAATTAGGATTGGATACTATTTTGCAAATAAACACCATTCACAAACAATAGTGCTACAGCTATTTATATTGTTTCTTTATTTAATTAACTGTAAATTATACTAATAAATCTTGTAAAGAAGATTACAAACTACTTTACAAACAAAAAATTAATGTTATGGCTATTAGATTAGGAAACAGTTGTATGAACTGTGAAAATTTGACCGAAAAAAAAGAATGTAAAATTCATATGGTTGCGGTGAGTAACAATTACACTTGTGATCATTTTACTATGAAAGCTACTTTAAAAGATGATAGAAATTGTGTGACTTGCTCTCGTTTTCACGAAACTGATTGTGCCAACCCGCAAGCTGCTGCTCCTGGAATGTTATGTACTCATTGGGCACCACAAAATGCTATGGCTTAAAAAAGGAAATAAATAACTTGAATTAATGGTATTGAGAAAACAATACCGTGGCTTGATTATGTGCCGATTCAAAACGCATTACATCTACATCAAACACCTCTTTTTGTGTAGTAAAGTAAGAAATCATTTTTTCGGTTGGCATATTCCCTATTAAAGCATCACCGGCCATTGGGCAACCTCCGTAGCCCTGTATGGCTCCATCAAACCTTCGACATCCAGCTAGGTAAGCTGCATCTATTTTTTCGAACCAAGTACTTAATGACGTATGTAAATGCGCACCAAATTCAATGTTTGGATAGGCAGGGATTAATGCCGAAAATAACTCCGTTATTGTTTGGCTTGTTGATGAACCCACCGTATCACTTAATGAAATAACAGCAACTCCCATAGCAGCAATTTTTGCTACCCATTCACTTACAATTGATGGATTCCAAGGTTCTCCATAAGGATTTCCAAAGCCCATACTTATATACACCACTACCTGCTTATTAGATGTTTTGGCAATCCCTATTATTTCTTTCAATATAGCCTCGGATTCTGCTATTGTTTTATGCGTATTACGCATTTGAAAAGTTTCTGAAATTGAAAAAGGAAAGCCTATGTACGATACCTGTGGCATTGCTGCAGCAGCTAAAGCTCCTCGGGTATTAGCCACAATGGTCAACAATTTTGTTTGCGTACTAGACAAATCTAAGTGTTCAATTACCTCCTTGGTATCGGCCATTTGCGGAATAGCCTTAGGCGAAACAAAACTACCTACATCCAAGGTGTTAAAACCACAATTAACTAACATTTGTAAATATTGTAATTTAGTCTTTGTAGGAATAAATTGTTTTATTCCTTGCATTGCATCTCTTGGGCATTCTATTAGTTTCAACTTTTTCATCTGTTCATTAGTTGCCAAAAAGTGTTAAAACTAACTTCCGCTCTCCACCATAATCTCGATGTTCACACAGATAAACCCCTTGCCAAATCCCTAAATTTAATCTGCCATTAGTAACGGGAATTTGTACTGATGCTCCCATTAATGATGACTTTATATGCGCTGGCATATCATCTGGACCTTCGTAGGTATGGATATAATAGGGCGCATTTTCCGGAACCATTACATTCATATGACTTTCAAAATCTGTACGCACCGTTGGATCTGCATTTTCATTTATGGTTAAACTAGCGGATGTGTGCTGAATAAATACTTGTAACTGACCTATTTTAATTCGAGAAAGTTCTGGTATTGCCTGCTCAATTTCGGAAGTTATTAAATGAAAACCACGTCGATAGGCTTTTAGTCGAATCTCTTTTTGAAAAAAATGCATTAAAGTTAATTTACGGATAGGTTTGTATGAATTACAAAACAGTACATTTGTATTTTACTAAATTAACAAAAATGAATTTATCAGACGTAAAATTAGTGGTCACAGATATGGATGGCACACTCTTAAACTCAAAACACGAAGTTAGCGACTTGTTTTTTGAGTTATTTGAACTACTAAAAGCCAATAATATTCATTTTGTTGCCGCCAGTGGACGTCAATACCATAGCATTTTAGACAAACTTGCTGCTATAAAAGAACACATAACTATTGTAGCCGAAAATGGCGCCTATATTGTTAAAAATGATGAAGAATTATTTGTTAACGCCATTTCACAAAATGATGTAGAAAACTTACTCCAACTATGTAATCACATTGATGGAGTTCACTTAGTAGTATGCGGAAAAAACAAGGCCTATATTTTAAATGAATCCGAACAATTCCAAAATACTATAGCTGAATATTATACCGAATACAAAGTACTCCATAGTTTTGATGAATTGCCTAAAGATGATTTTTTTAAGATTGCTCTATGCCATCACGGAGGTGCTGAGGAGTTTATATATCCTTATGTACAACATTTAGAAAATGATTGGCAAATAAAAGTTTCGGGTAAATTATGGATTGATATTTCACAACACGCTTCGCACAAAGGCAATGCAATCGCTAAAATTCAAAAGCAACACGGTATTACCGAAGCTCAAACTATGGCTTTTGGTGATTACAATAATGACCTTGAAATGCTAAAAAAAGCATCATTCAGTTATGCCATGGAAAATGCACATCCCAATGTAAAAGAAGTAGCAAATTACCAAACATTAACTAATGACAATAATGGTGTTGAAGCTATTTTACAAAAACTTATTGCAAGTATTAATCCGTAAAAAACTGCTTATCCAAAAATCGTTTCCCTAGCTTTACGTTGTAATACATACGACGTATAAGTTGTCCATCCCCCACTTGTCCTTTTAAGTATTCCTTACCATTGGTATACCAAATAGTATACTCGGTTCCACGCGGTACTTTGGCAAATAAAGTACACATATCCAATAAAAACTCCTCGCCAAAAGGTTTTTTAGATACTAATTTACTCGCGGCTACATTTTTATCTCTTGATTTAATAAAAATGCGCGAGCTGCCTTCTAATTTAAACTTTCCCTTTCCTTTAATAGGAGCATCCACATTAACTAGTACGTTATAAAAAGTAACGTAAGCCGGTTTCACAAAGTTCATAGAGGAGGTGTTTATAATCACCTGATCTTTTACGGAGTAATCATTCCCATTAATCACCATTCCACGCTCAATATTGGAAAGACTATGGGACAGATCTACAAAATGTTGGGCATGGATTGAAGTGGTAATAAATAATGTGAGTAAAAATATTCTCATAATGTAAAATTTTGATCATACACTTAGTTGGTTTATTGTTTATCAATGTATAAAAAAAAAACATACATTACACAAAATCAACCTTTTCCACCTATCAACTCCGGTATCAACTGGTATAATTAAAAAAATATAAATTATAGAAATACCGAAAAAATCAAATACAACTTACTGAATATCAAAATCTTAAAAATTGTTAAATTTTCAATATTTTAAAAAAATATTAAGTCAAAAAATTGCTTTTTAACAGAAAAAAACTTAATAATTAATGAGAAAAAACATCTATTTTAACAATCTTTGTAGTCTGATTCTTAGCCAAAAACGTCAATTACATCGTTTTAGTGCTAGGAAATTTAAAAAAGTACGGCTAATTCCTAGCTTATAAAGCCCCTCTATATTAGGCTTATTTAACTATTAATTTGGTATTAATATCCTTAATCAATTTAGGGCCACTATAGATAAAACCTGTATAAATTTGAACTAATGTAGCTCCTGCGTTAATTTTTTCTAGAGCGTCCTCCGCTGTATGAATTCCCCCTACACCAATGATAGGAAAAGACTGATTGCTTTTTTCTGACAAATACCTAATTACTTCTGTAGATTTACTTGCCAAAGGTTTACCACTTAAACCTCCGTTTCCAATTTCATCTAAACGTGATTGAGGTGTTTTTAAATTACTTCGTGATGTTGATGTATTACTTGCTATAACACCATCTAAACCGGTATCCTTAATAAGCACTACAATCTCATCTAATTGATTTTTATTTAAATCGGGAGCAATTTTTAATAAAATCGGTTTTTGAATCTCAAAACTAGTATTCGCTTCTTGAACAGCACCAATAAGTTCTTCTAAATATTCTTTGTCATTCAATTTGGCATGACTAGATACATTTGGACAACTTACATTAAGCACAAAATAATCCACATAAGGATGTAGGGCATTAAAACATTCCAAATAATCTTGTGTATAATCCTTGGGATCTGTGTTGGTATTTTTACCAATATTCCCACCTATAATGAGTTGCTTTTTATTCTTTTTTAATTGTTCAATAGCAATCTCAACTCCCTCATTATTGAAGCCCATCCTATTAATAATGGCCTCATCTGCTTGAAGTCTAAACAAACGTTTTTTGGGGTTCCCTACTTGTCCCTTTGGAGTTACGGTACCTATTTCAATAAATCCAAATCCAAAGTTTGCTAGCTCATTAAACAACACGGCATTTTTATCAAAACCTGCAGCTAAACCTACTGGATTTTTAAATGTTAGCCCAAAAACCTTACGTTCTAAACTTTTATGCTCTACTTTGTAAAGGCCTTTAAAAATTGACGCTACTCCTGGAATTTTGTTTAAAAAACGGATTAATGAAAAAGTAAAGTAGTGTACTTTTTCGGGATCAAACTTAAATAATAAGGGACGAATTAGCGTTTGATACATATTGGATTTTGTTTTTTGCAAAAATACTATTTTGTGTGGGAATACCGCCTAAAAACTACTTTTAAAAACACGGACTATTTGTATCTTTACTTTCAAATTCCGCATCATGTTTTCAAAAGAAGCTATTATTGATCGTTTTATAACTTACGTTAGTATTGACACCCAAAGCGACCCTAAAAGCAATACCACCCCTAGCACAGATAAGCAATGGAACTTAGCTCATTTACTAGTAGACGAATTAAATGCAATTGGCTTACAGGAAGTCTCTATTGACAATAATGGTTACATTATGGCTACCATACCAGCAACCACTACTAAAACCACCCCTACCATAGGTTTTATTGCTCATTATGATACTTCCCCTGATTTTACTGCTGAGAATGTATCCCCTAAAATTTTAGCAAACTATGATGGTAAAGATATTATTCTTAACAAAGAAAAAAATATTATCCTATCTCCCTCATATTTCGAAGATTTAAAACAATATGTAGGACAAACTTTAATTACTACTGATGGTAACACTTTATTGGGGGCCGATGATAAAGCAGGAATTACAGAAATAGTTTCGGCAGCGGAATACTTAATTAAACACCCAGAAATAGTACACGGTAAAATTAGAATTGCCTTTACCCCCGATGAAGAAATCGGACGTGGTGCTCATTTGTTTGATGTTGAAAAATTTGGAGCCGATTATGCCTATACCATGGATGGAAGTCAAATTGGCGAACTAGAGTATGAAAATTTTAATGCAGCTGCAGCTGTAGTTACCATTAATGGAAGAATTGTGCATCCTGGCTATGCAAAAGGCAAAATGATTAACAGTATGTTGATTTCTCAAGATTTTATTAGTTCTTTGCCACAGTTAGAAACACCAGAGCACACCTCGGATAGAGAAGGCTTTTTTCACTTACATGATATCAATGGATCGGTTGAAAAAACCACACTCGAATACATAATCCGTGACCATGAAAAGGAACATTTTGAAGCCAGAAAACAGGTAATGATTGCTCTTGTTAAAGAATTAAACAAACAATATGGTGAAGGCACACTTGAAATTGATATACATGATCAGTATTACAATATGAAAGATAAAATAGCGCCTAATATGTATATTATTACTATTGCAAAAAAAGCTATGGAAGCTTTAAAAATTAAACCCATTATAAAACCCATACGTGGGGGAACAGACGGAGCTCAATTAAGCTTTATGGGCTTACCATGCCCAAATATTTTTGCTGGCGGTCATAATTTTCATGGAAAATACGAATATATCCCTGTGGAAAGTATGCAAAAAGCGAGCGAGGTTATTGTAAAAATAGCCGAATTAACCACTAAAACACCTTAATTTACTTATGAAAAAATTTTTAGTATCACTTTGTTTATTCACATCAGCACTTAGTTGGTCTCAATCTGAAAAAGCACATGAAATAAAAATTGATGCACTTTCGGCACTAGTTACTCCAGCCATTGAGTTAAGCTACGAATATGCGCTTGGAAATTCATCGGGAGTTGGTTTAGCTACCTTTTTTAGATTAAATGCCCCAGATGATAATTATCGAGAATTCTCTATTGCTCCTTATTTTCGTCAATATTTTTACAATAATCGTGAATATGGACAAAAAGGATTTTATATCGAAGCTCTATTACAATACGCAACTGGTAATGATGACACTAATCTTTTTGGATCTACAGAACGAGATAAACTTGACGACTATAGTGACCTAGGAATAGGTTTTGGCGGAGGTTTAAAATGGTTAACGAATAGTGGATTTAGCATTGACATTGGTGCAGGAGTAGGACGTAACTTTAAAATTGACGATGCTTCTCCTGACTTTTTTATCAATTGGGGGATTAACTTAGGATATCGCTTTTTTTAAATCTTTGGTATTAATACGATTAACGAATAAATATTTCGTATAACTACTTAAATACTTAAACCCGAATTATACATTAAAAAATCTATTGCGTCTGCGGTCTACTTCAAATACTATCGTAAACTGTGTTTTTTAATTTAACCATAACGGTGCTATGCTGAAATTAAGAAAACACTAGTATTTATTGTATATCACAGCCTCATGACAAAGTTTCAATGCATAATTCGGGTTAAAAAAACAAAGGCTTTTCAGAATTGAAAAGCCTTTGTTTTTTTGTAACTGAAATAAAATATAGTTATTCTTTAATTTATTTTCCTTTAGAAGTTGCTTCCGAAGGAGCATTTAATTTTTTTGACAATTCTAATGAAATTGACGAACGATCAAAGGTAAGCTTACCTGCTGTGGTTTCTAAAACAACAGCATCACTCTTTTCACTTATTTCAAAAATACGGGCATGCAATCCACTTTTTGTTATTACTTTGTCCCCTTTTTTTAAATCTGCAGCGAACTGCTTTTCCTTTTTTTGTCGTTGCATTTGCGGGCGTATCATAAATAGATACACCACTACAAACATTAAAATAATTGGCAAAAACTGTTGAATATCTCCCATTTTAGCTACCTGCTTCTTCTGTTTTAGGCTTAGGTGTTACCGATGCCTTTATTTTTATACGCTCTTTTCCAGTTTCTGTATTTGCAGTAATAGTAACTGTTTTTTGCTGCTGATTTGGTTTGTTTGTACTATTAAACTTTACCATAATTTCACCTGTTGCCCCTGGAGCAATTGGTGAGTTTTTAGGGTATGTTGGTACGGTACATCCACAACTTCCTTTAGCATCTGTAATTACCAATGGCGTATTCCCTGTATTTGTAAATGTAAATAAGTGCTCAACTACATCTCCTTCATTAATGGTTCCAAAGTCATGTTCAAGCTCATTAAACTTCATTACAGGAAAATCCCCTGCTTTTGCATCACGCTCTGCTGCTTCAACTACTTTTTCTTCACTTACTTTATCTGCGGCATTCTTTTTACATGAAACCAAACTCATGGCAAAAACACCTGCAAAAATCAAAATTCCTTTTTTCATGGTTTTTATTTATTTGTTATTTTAATAAAGCTCTAAAGTAATAAATTTTTTAATTTACATTAAACCTCTTCCCATTTTATTTAACGTTCCGGCTGTATTATACTCTTTTGACAACTTATCTAATATACCATTAATAAAAATACTACTCTTGGGAGTACTGTATTCCTTTGCTATCTCCAAGTATTCATTTATAGTAACTTTAACTGGAATTGATGGAAATTTTAAAAATTCGCATATGCCTAATTGAATCATAATTTGATCCATTACAGCAATACGTTCCTTATCCCAATTTGGTGTTTTCCCTTCTATTTCTGCAGAAAATTTATTTTCATGCAATTTAGTTTTTCTAAACAAATCCTGAGCATACAAAATATCGTCATTATCCTTTACTAGAGCTGGAAGGTGCAATGTTTCATCATCCGATGCTTTTAATCTTTTTATAAAAGCACAAATTGAAGTGTTTATCAAAGGAATATCATCGGCCCATGATAATTTTTTATCTTCATAATAATCATAAAGTTTATCATTTGGCGCTATAATTTCTTTGTAAATATCAAGCACAAAATTTCTGTCCTGCTTAAAAGAATTAGTTTCAGCATTCATGTATTCTTCATACAAATCACTCTCAATAATTTCTTTGTAAAGTATTTTTACATAGTCATCATCTAAGTCCCAATAGTTCATTTTTAAATCCTCAACCGCTTCGGTTAATTCTAAATTGCTTGCTAATAACTTTAACAACGCATTATCAATAAATTTACTATTTGGATTTTTTTCTGCTTCGGTAGCTAATTGTTTTTTCTTATTAGCATTCAAAATGTATTCGGCATGCTTACGGAGTGCGACAAGTAAATCTAAGTTCGCAATAAAAAGGACACGTACTTGATTCATACTTTCCTTTAAATACTTTAATTCCACATCCAACTGGTCACTTTGTTTTTGTTTCATTGCAAAAAGTGATTGCATCACCTTTATACGAATATGTCTTCGAGTAAGCATAAAATATAAGAACGTTTATTATACATTTTGTTACTGCAAAAGTACTACAATTATAAAAAGAGAGCATCACAAAAAGCAAAATAACTTCTAGCTTTAGCTTAAACCTAAAATATGTACCCATAGTTCGCTCCGAAAACACTTATATTTGTTTTAAAATAAGCTGCTTTTGAAATCCTTAAAACACCTCAATAAATATTTTATAAAATACAGAATTCGTCTTATTCTAGGACTACTCATTGCTGTCACATCAAGATTATTTGCTGTTGCTGTTCCTAAATTTATTGGGGATTCGGTTGCCGAAATTGAACAATATATAAAAGGTGAAATTACCGATATCGAAATTGTAAAATCAAGTCTTTTAATTAATATCCTAATCATTATTGGATGTGCATTACTGTCTGGTTTTTTTATGTTTTTAATGCGTCAAACCGTTATTGTTGTTTCGCGCTTTATTGAATATGATCTAAAAAATGAAATTTATGAACAGTATCAAAAACTTTCATTAAGCTTTTACAAAGCTAACCGTACTGGTGATCTAATGAATCGAATTAGTGAAGATGTTGGTAAAGTTCGAATGTACGCAGGACCTGCATTAATGTATAGTGTAAATACAATTACTTTATTTGCAGTAGTACTTACCTACATGAGCAGTATTGCTCCCACGCTTACTTTGTATACTATCGCACCACTTCCTGTACTGTCATTAAGTGTATATTATTTAAGTGTTGCTATCAACAAACGCACTACGGTTGTTCAAGAGTATCTTTCAAAATTGACCACATTTACGCAAGAATCCTTTAGTGGTATTGCCGTTTTAAAAGCCTACCAAATAGAAGGTCGCACAAATACTGATTTTAATAAACTTGCCAATCAGAGCAAACAAAAAAGTATTGATTTAGCACGTGTCCAAGCTTTATTTTTCCCACTAATGGTTTGCCTTATTGGCGTGAGTAACATAATCGTTATCTATATTGGAGGAAAACAATACCTTGATGGACAAATTAGTGATTTTGGTATTTTGGTTGAGTTCATCATTTTTGTAAACATGCTCACCTGGCCTGTCGCTACTGTGGGATGGGTTTCTTCTATTATCCAACAAGCAGAAGCTTCACAAAAACGCATCAATGAATTTTTAGAAACTGTGCCAGAAATTCAAAATGATAAAAACGCTATTCCAGTTACTATTACTGGAGCAATTAGTTTTGAAAATGTAACCTTCACCTACCCAGATACAGGTATTCAAGCTTTAACCAACTTAACTTTTAAAATAATTCCAGGGCAAACTATTGGCATTGTAGGCAACACAGGTTCGGGAAAATCAACTTTACTAGAGCTTATTGGCAGATTATATGACCCTACAGGTGGACAAATCACCATTGATAATATCCCATTACAAAATATTAATTTACAAAATTTACGATCGCAAATGGGCTATGTGCCCCAAGATGCCTTTTTGTTTAGTGATACTATTGAAAATAATATCTGTTTTGGTAAAAATAACGCCACAGAAACCGAAATGATTGAAGTCGCTAAAATAGCATCGGTACATAAAAATATTATACACTTTAAAAATGGCTACAAAACACTACTCGGTGAAAGAGGTGTTACCCTCTCTGGAGGACAAAAACAACGTGTATCTATTGCACGCGCTTTGCTAAAAAAACCTAGTATTTTACTTTTAGACGACAGTTTATCTGCTGTAGATACCGAAACTGAGAAGCAAATCATTGATAATTTTAAAACTTTGTCAGAAAAAAGAACGTCAATTATTGTAAGTCATCGAATTTCTTCTGTTAAAAACGCCGATTTAATTCTTGTTCTAGGCGACGGAAAATTAATTCAAAAAGGTGATCATCAATCACTTATAAACCAAAAAGGATACTATCAAGATTTATACAACAAACAGTCACAGCAAAAAGAAATGTAATTTTTTTTTGATTCTATAAGTTTTTTTTTCATTTTTGAGTAACAATAATTAACCAAAACTAGAAATTAATATTATGGGGGATTACGGAACGATGGAGAAAGAAGAAATTTTTTCTAAAGTTTTAAGAGCAGGAAGAAGAACTTATTTTTTTGACGTTAGAGCAACTAAAGCTGATGACTATTACATAACCATTACAGAAAGTAAAAAATTTACTAATGACGATGGTTCCTTTCATTACAAAAAACACAAAATCTATTTATACAAAGAAGATTTTGAAGGATTTACCGAAATTTTAAATGAGATGACTGATTATGTCATTAAAGAAAAAGGCCTTGAGGTGATTAGTGAACGTCACCAAAAAGATTACCAAAAATCATACGAAACAGAAAACACTACGCTAGAAACAGCCAATACAGATGATAAAGCTAGTGATTTTACAAATGTAAGTTTTGATGACATTTAAGGAAGGACAAACTCTTTAAAAACAACAACCACTAACTAACTTAAGAGCGGCAAAATTCAATTGAATTTAGCCGCTTTTATTTTTTTAATACATTAAGAGCCAACAATTACACTTCCCTACAGCATTAAGTCACCTAACTAAAGATTCTAAACTAGAATCACTAATGTTATGGACTGGAACATACTTTTCTACAATATATGCTGTAACTGGCTTTAATGTTTTACAGGTTAATGGATGTATTCCTGGAGCCGAAAAAAATTCTACTTCATATTTTCCTTTTTTTTGATACCAAACCTGTGGCTGATTTGTTTCTGAAAAAAAAGGATAAGCAGCTGAAACCTCTATTTTTTTGAAATGATTAAACTTAACTTCATTATAGGCTATAGGTGCATTGCATGTTTTTGATGATATCAGTTGATGACATGAAGCTATTTTATACCTATCATTTTTCCAAATCATGCATTTTTGAGTATGCACAGTTACTGCTGGTTTTAATTTTGAGAAATTTGTTATTAAAATAAATACGACAACTGCTGTAATACCAAAACCAGCTACTAATATTTCTTTTTTAAACTTTGCTTTGTCCTCTTTTTTCACATCCTCCACTAACAAAGTTTTGTGTATCGATCTTGATTCTTTTATATCAATAGACTTATTACTCAATTCAAACTGATCTTGCTCATCAAAAACATGATCTATAGCTCCTACTGACTCCGAATTTCTATAATTATTTAAAGGCCTAGGCTCAAAATTAATTAAGATAGCTATCAACTCAATATTATCATGTAGGGTATCCGATGTTTTTCCTATTAAAAAATTTTTAAAAGGCCTAAACCTATCAATATCTATTTCCTTAATTCTTCTAATGTTATCACGTGTACTTCCTTCTTCCTCTAAATTAAAAAAAGCATAAAACTTCAATTCATCTTTCTTCACTAATCCTTCTTCGTATTTTAAAAGACAATCCCTTCTTATTTTAGCAGGTGATAGTTCTTTTAAGTAATCTGAATCCCCTCGTTTATACTTCTCAAGAATCTCTTTTTTATATGTTACATCAGTTTTCATCAGAATCACAACCTATTAATTATCGGAATCTACTGTAATTTACCGAAATCTTTCGAATTATCGGAATACACCGGAATCCCTTACTAACAAAGGTTTTACACTGCTATACATTTGTACCAACAACAAGTTCCAGTTATATATTGCTAACATAACTATTGTACAAAACTTGTTGTTACGGAAAGCCATAATGTGGTATAGTTATCACTAAAGGGAAGTAGTTTGACACTATTACTGCATTAGCCTTTCCCTTCTTCCCAAAACCAAAGGGACATCGTGTTTCTAACATGAATCTAATCTGGAAAAAATCTCCAGACAGCCATTCCTATGGCCGATTTTAAAAATGATACAAATGAAAAATTTTATAAAAGTAACCGTTATAGCAGTAATATTTACTAGTTCATTATTTTCTTGTAATCCTGAAAAAGTTACCGAAGATGATATAGAAATAGAACGATTTGAAAAACAATCAATAGAAGGGGAAGGAGATGTTAGAGAAAAACCTACTTCTGATTAATTCTTAATGTTTATCAACTCTAAATTTTATAAGAGACTGTCAATAAAAGACAGTCTCTTACTTTTTACTATAAATTAATAATTTGTTTTTAGTAAATTTAATTTACTAACCAACAGCTAATTATAACTATTGAAATATTTTACACTTTTAATTTTCTCTATTTTAGTCCAAATTTCTTGTAAAAGAAAAAAAAACTTAGTTATTAATAAGACCAATAAAGACTCACTCATTTATTACTACAATGAAAGCACAAATAAAGAATTATCATATCATCATCGATTAATTAAAATCAATAAAGCCTATAAACATATAGATAAAACAAAAATAGACTCCAGTACTTTAGCTGTAATTTTAAGAAAAGTACAAATTCATTCTGATTTAGATCAACACCAGAAACTCAACCACTTCAACAACTTACTCAACTTTTATTCACAAAACACCAATTCTAATTATTTCAAAGCTAAATCCCACTACATCAGCAGTTATTATAATGAATTTATAGTAAAACAAAAAGATAGTGCTTTTTACCATATGACAAAAGCTAAGGAATACTTCTCACAATTACACGATAGTAGTAATGTTGGTAAACGCTCATTAGACTTAGCTTATATGCAATACGAATCAATAAACTATCATGAAAGTATTAATTCATGTACCGAAGCTTTAAAATTTCTTTCCCAAGAAAACGACTCAAAATATATAGCTTCTGCATATGACTTAATTGCTAGAAATTACAGCAAACTTGATTTATTTGAAAAAGCTAGTAAGAACCATAAAAAGGCTATATCCATAGCTACTTCCAAAAGAAGTCTACTTATATATTTGAACAACTTTGCCAATCTTTATATTAAAAAGAAAGAATTTCATAAAGCTATTACTATTTACAATTCTATCGATCAAAACGGCACTAAAAAAATACAAGATAAAGCTTTGATTATTGATAATCTAGCTTATGCAAAATGGCTTCAAAACCCAAAATTAAACATTGAAAATGAATTAAATAAAGCTTTCCAAATTCGAAAACAAGAAAATAACACTAAAGGATTAATAGATAGCTATGAGCATTTAGCCCATTATTTTTCAAATAAAAATCCTAAAAAAGCGATCAACTATGCCAATCAATTAACTAAGGCTTCTCGCTTAGCAGTACACCCTAATGGGGAATTGAAAGCTTTAAAAATTATGATGAATATACACCCCAAAGACACGCAATCTAGGAACCGATATATTCACCTAAAAGATAGTTTAGATCTAGCCCACTCAAAAGTGAGAAACCAATACGCTAAAATTAAATATGATAACAAACAAGCCTTAGAAGAAAATGAAACTTTAAAGCAAAAAAACAATTATGAGCAATTGTTAAAAACCCGTTATGCACTACTTGCTGTAATTGCATTTTTGATACTTACCTTTTACATATATCACACTTTCCAAAAACGAAAACAAGTACGTCAAAGGTATGAACAAGAAAAATTACAAGCAGTATATAAAACTGAAACAGGAATTTCAAAAAAAATCCATGATGAAGTTGCCAATGGTATTTTCCAAGTAATGGCTCAGGTTGAAAATGAAAACACTCCTAATTCTCAAAACTATATTGATAAATTAGATCATATTTATAAAAAAACCCGTGATATTTCGCATCAAATTAGTGAAATTGATCTCGGTTCGGGATATATTATGGAATTACAAGGTATGTTGGAAGATTACCAAACCAATACTGTTAGCATTCTAATTAATGGTATTAAAACTATTTATTGGAATAAAATAAATCCTATTAAAAAAGAAACCATTTTTCGTGTTTTAAATGAATTGATGGTAAACATGAAAAAACATAGTCACGCTGAAGTTGTACAGATCAACTTTAACTTAAAAAAAGAGAAACTTTATATTTCCTATTCGGATGACGGACAAGGATTTTTAAAAAAAGAAATGGTATTAGGCACAGGCCTAAAAAATGTGGAAAACCGTATTAAAAGCATACAAGGAACTTTTACTTTTGAAAGTAATCCAAATAAAGGATTACAAATTACATTTAAAATACCTACTTAAAATCAACACTTAATGTTTAAAAAAGTTTTAATAGCCGAAGATTTTGACACCAACAATAAACAACTAGTTCAATTATTATTACAAGATATAGAAATTACTCATGTAGAAAGTGCCTTTTATTGTGATGATGCTTTTTTAAAATTCAGAAAAGCACAACTTGATCATGCTCCTTTTGAGCTATTAATTACCGACCTTTCCTTTACAAAGGACCACCGTACTCAAAAACTAACTAAGGGAACGGAATTAATTGAAGCTATTAAAAACATCCAACCAAGCATTAAAGTAATTGTATTTTCTATGGAAAATCGTCCATCAAAAATAAAACAGCTGATAACTAATTATAGCATTAATGGTTTTATTCCTAAAGGTCGATCCGCCTTAAAAGAATTAACAAGTGCAGTAAAAAAAGTACATCAAGGCGATGCTTATTTCCCATTTGAATTAGAGCAACGTATAAAAAAAGATGATTTACAGGTATTAGAAAATTATGATAAAAAAATACTAACCTATATTTCCCAAGGACTAACCAAGGAAGAAGTGTCTGAACTATTTAAACAAAAAAACATAAAACCAAGTAGTGTTAGCTCCATTGAAAAAAGATTACAAAAGCTATATATATCTTTTAATGCAAAAAATACAGTTCATTTAGTAGCTATCGCCCAAGGAGATGGGCTAATTTAAGCATACATTATTCCTAAAAACACCTCTAACATTGTTTAATTCAACTACAATTACTTACAAAACTCATATATAATATTCCTTTACGGTATTCCACAAAGAATTCACCTACAATGAGTTTAGTTTTGAACAACATATAAACTAAACATCATGAAAAAAATTAGTGTTCTAGCAATCCTATTATTTTCCTTAACCGCTGCTACCATAAAAACAACCACCGAAGTATACATATGCAAAGGAAAGGGCAGCAAGCGTTATCATTTTAGCCCCAATTGTCGTGGACTAAACAGTTGTACTACCAAAATTTACAAAGTCTCTAAATCTGAAGCTAGAAAAATTGGCCGAACAATTTGTGGTTGGGAGGATTAAGAAGATTTAAAAGTTTAATATCATAAAAAAAGGAAATGGAAAACAATATACTATCTGCTTTAATCATATGCATTGTCATACTAATAGCAATGATTTTTAGGAAAAAAAAATTAACCAAAGAAAATTTAGAACTTAAAAAAAATATTGATCAACTAAATCTCAAAAAAAATGAATTAATTATCCAACTAAATGCCCTAAAAATTACTAGTGAAAACTTAAAAATACTACAAGAGCAATTTGATGAATTAGAAAATGAATATTCGAAATATAAAAAAATTGCGGAGCCTTTAAAGAAATATCAAGCTATTATTGATATAAAAAAGGAACTGTACGACGTCACAGCTGAAATGGAAGAAATTGTAGCAGCCTCCTACCTAGAAGCAGAATTTATTAAAAAAGAAGCTAGAACAGAAGCAAGAGGAATCAAAAAAAAGGCAGAAACTATATTGGAAAACGCATATACAATTGCATCTAAAATAGAAAAAGAATCAAAAATAAAAGCACAAGGAATAGCTGCCGAAGCTTGGACAATCAAACAAAATGCAGAGCAGTACGAAGCTACTGTAGCTGCAATGAAAAATATTATTAACGGTTATGGGGATGACTATTTAATTCCAAATCACTCATTAATAGATGATCTTGCTGAAGATTATAGCCATATGAAAGCAGGTCAACAACTTAAACAAACAAATACATTAATAAAATCAATTATTAAAAATAATGAAGCGGCTAATTCCGATTATTCGGAACCTTTAAGAAAACAAAAAGCTATTGAATTTGTTTTAGATGCCTTTAATGGAAAAGTTAACACCATATTATCTAAAGTAAAGCATGACAATTTTGGAAAACTTCAACAAACTTTAAATGATGCTTTTCATATAGTAAACCATAATGCAGCTCCTTTTAGAAACACACATATTACACAACGTTATTTTGATGCAATTATGGAAAAGTTAAAAATTAGTGTCACAATTCATGAAATAAAGAAACAGGATTTACTAGAACAGCGAGAAATTAGAGAGGCTATGCGCGAAGAAGAAAAAGCAAGAAGAGATTTTGAAAAGGCTAAAAAAGAAGCTGAAAGAGAAGAAAAATTACTGGAAACTGCTAGAAAGGAAATTGAAGAAAAACTATCAAAAGCTGCACTAGAGGACAAAGTTAAATTTGAAAAAGAATTAGAACAAATAAAGCAACAACTATTGGAAGCTGAAGCCAAAGGACAACGCGCCATGTCAATGGCTCAACAAACTAAACGTGGTCACGTATATGTAATTTCAAATGTAGGCTCATTTGGTGAAAACGTATTGAAAATAGGTCTTACCCGAAGATTAGAACCTTTGGACAGAATCAAAGAGTTAGGTGATGCTTCAGTTCCTTTTTCCTTTGATGTACATGCCATGATTCACTCAGAAGATGCACCCACTTTAGAAAAAAAATTACATCAAGCTTTTGATATAAATAGACTTAACAAAGTCAATTACAGAAAAGAATTCTTCTCTATTACCCTTTCTGAAATAAGATCCAAAATAGAAGAATTAGGATTAAAAACACATTGGACAATGAAAGCTGAAGCATTAGAGTACCAGGAGAGCAAACTCATAATTGAAAAAAAATTACAAGACAATAGAAGTATTTTAAATTAAAAATGAGACAAAAAACACTTAACTATGAACACCCCAAATAACTGACTATTAATGCATTTACGGTTAAAATATTCAATCATTTAAAATTTATAATTATGGCTAAAGAACCGTTAGGAACAACAAGAAAAACTGGTGAAAAATGTCCTGAATCTGGTGTATGGAAATCACTCAGTACACCTTCGACCACAATTCCATTAAGTAAAGGCGAAAAATTTCCTCCTTATAACAACCAAGGTGTAACATGGAAATTAACTGCTTATGCATAATCTTTTAAAGCTAATTATTCTCTAGAACTTTTGTTTAAAATCTCTTAATTTTTTAAGGGATTTTTTCCTTTTACGGAATTCCGTAACAAACACATTTACAATGGTTTTAAGTTTGAACAACTAAAACTAAAACCATGGAATACAAAGTAATACCTTTTGTTGCCTCAATAGATTCTAAAGAAGGTAACTCTAAACATGTAGCTGAACAACTAGAAGAAATTACTAAAAATTTCTCAAATAAAGGTTGGAAATATGTTCGCTTAGAAAGTGTAATCACTTATGTGCAACCTGATAATGGTGGATGCTTTGGTAGTGGTGCTAAACCTGATTACACTACTTCAAGACAAATGATTGTTTTTAAAAAAGAGGCATAATGAAATACTCTCTTTTATTAATCATCAAAATTTATTGGGCAATAATTCCTAAAAAAATTAGAGGTAAATGTCTCTTTAAAAAAAGCTGTTCTCATTTTGTTTTTGACATGACTAAAAGGAATGGAATAATCTCTGGTTTGAAGGCATTCAAATTTCGCTTTAAGCATTGTCGCCCTAATTACAATCTAATAAACAGTGAAGATGGTCTACTCTTAATTTCTGTAAACCATTTTGTTTTTAAACAAAATGAAATAGATACTCGAATTATTACTCACTTAAAAAAAAACAAAAATCATGATTTTTAAAAATATTCTTTTTCTCATTATTACTGGTTTATCATTTCTGTTTTTTGTGAATTCTTGTTCTAACGATGAAGATTCTTCTGCAATTAACAACTCCTCTTCATTTAATAAACAAAAAACCAACTGTGCTAATTACCCTTCTCAAAATGAAGCTCAAGCTGCTTTTGATAGTGATCCAATTTTTTTCACAAAACTAGATTTAGATAATGACGGTATAGCCTGTGAAGAGCCTGGAAACAATGTAGAACCTAAACCTATATGCGCTACAACTGCTAACTGTGGTTGCTCTGGAAAAAGAAAATCAGCTTGCGAAAATGATCCATGTTGTAAATGGCGAATTGGAGATGGCTGTAAATGCAACTAACACCAACAAACACATGAAAAACGATACTATTTCGGCCGAACTAAAAAGCCATTTCCTACGCCTTTACAAAATGGCCCTATCCGATGACAATTTTGATGTACTGGAACTTAATATGCTTTATCATTTTGCTGAAGAACGTGGTATTCCTAAATCAGAAATTCAAAAATTACTATTGAACCCTGTCCATCACGAATCTAGTATTCCCGAAAGTTTAGATAAACGCATTGAGTATTTATATGACTTGGCTCGAATGATTTGGGCCGACGAAATTATTACCGAAGACGAACGCAATACTTTAAAAAAATACTGTGTAAAATTTGAATTCCTTGATGAAAATATTGATACCCTTTCAGAATACCTACTTGATTGTGTAAAAGAAGGTGTTAGTAAAGAAGATATTATTAACCATATAAATAACTAAGCATGGAGTCCATAAAAAAACTATTTACAATAAAAAACAAAACACCTAGAATTGACTTTTCAGAAGATAAAGAAGAAGACCGTGAACAAATTAGAATCACGTATTACCAAACTGGCTTTGGCGCTTCAAAAAAAGCTTCGGGCAGACCCATTACCTTTGGTGTTGGGCTTAATAATTTATATAATAGTTTTGAGGAACAATGCCGAAAACAATCAATAGAACAAGAGCGTATAAAACAACCTTATAGAGAAGAACAAGAAAGACAACGTACAGAACTAAAAAAACGCGAAACAGCGCTCAGTATTTTTGAAGAACAACAAAACACGATCAATTCTAGTATCAAAACTAAAAAATTTGAAATTATTGACGCCAAACAAAACCCCAATTCCTATGGTATTTCCACTGACAAAAAACCAAAAGCGCAATTTTATATTGGATTGTTTTTATTAGCTCCCATCACTATTTATCTTTTTGTTTTTTATATTTCGGCTTCATATTCCAGCTTTTTTAAAAATTTCGAAAATGACAACTTAAGCGCTGCTATTTTTGATGCAAATGCATTGAGTAAAGCTCTTTCCGATGGCCTGCTAGAATCTATTTTTGTGGGAACTCTTCCCTTCGTTTTTATGGGATTAGGCTATTTAATTCACATGTTTCAAAAAAGAAAAAGTAGAAAAGCTTCTTTAAAAATTGTTTCACTCCTCCTATTAACTTTTGTATTTGATGTTATACTCGCCTACTTAATTGAACGTAAGATATTTTTATATGATGCCATTTTAGGCGAACAATTCACCCCCGAAATTGCTTTAAAAAGTGTCAATTTTTGGGGAATTATTTTTGCTGGTTTTGTGGTTTATATCATATGGGGATTAGTTTTTGACTTTGTGATGCATGAGTATGAAAACATAGATAAAATCAAGGCTTTTATTAAAACTAAAAAAGAAGAATTAAAGAATCTTGTATTTCAAAAAGAGGCATTAATTGAAAAAATTAATGAAGTAAAACAGCAGTTAACAACCATTAATGGAGAAATTTCTCAATTACAATCCAAAATTGATGGTTTTATTTTTCCTATTAGAGAATATTTACACTATCACTACCAATATAAAGAAGGATGGTATCAAGCCATAAGTGCTGAAATAGCACTTCCTCACAAAGAAAAAACAGAATTACTAGAACAATGTGAAGAAGTTTCTAAAACTCATTTAGAACAACATCAACTCAACAATATCGATTTTCAACACTTATTATTCCCTAAAAACTAAGCTTATGAAACCTATATTCACTTCAATTGTAATAATCTCATCCTTAGTAGCATCATGCTGTCATTGCGACAAAAACAAGACTGTTCTAAAAAAAAATATTGCGGTTTCAAAAAAGGAAACAAATAATAACAACCTAAACATAAGCTTGTTATTAGATTTATCGGACCGAATTGATCCTAAAAAACACCCTAATCCTACTATGGATTTTTATAAAAGAGATGCCGCTTATATAAAAACTGTAGCCAAGTCATTTGATACTCATTTACGCACAAAAAAAGTAAAGGATATGAACGATAAAATTCAACTATTTTTTGACCCTGAACCTTTAAATCCTGAAATAAACTTACTCTCAAAAAATTTAAAAATTGAAATCACAAAAGCAACTGCCTCACTTGAAATTTTAGATAAAATTAAAAAAGCATATGCTACATTTCCCGAAAAAATATATGAACTGGCTATTAATGACAACCGATATATAGGCTCGGATACTTGGAAATTTTTTAAAAATAAAGCTAAAGATTATTGTATTGAAACTGGATACCGAAATATACTAATCATTTTAACAGATGGCTATATTTATCATGAAAATTCAAAAATTAGAGAAGCCAATCAAACCACCTATTTAACACCACAAACCATAAAAAGTTTTCAACTAAATACTCCTACATGGAAAACTCGTTTTGAAAAAGAAAATTTTGGCTTTATACCCGCTACAAATAAACTATCTAATTTGGAAATACTTGTTTTAGGGATTAATCCAAATAAGAAAAACCCTTATGAAGAAGATGTCATTAAAATATATTGGGAAAATTGGCTCACCAAAATGGGCGTGAAACAATTTGAAATAAAAAAAGCCAATTTACCTTCTGATATGGATAAGCTTATTAAGGAATTCATCCTTAACAATTAATGAAACTTAAACTTTATAAAAACGGGCAAATGATCCGAAAGTTCTCTAGCTAAAGTTAATCGATCGCAAAAACCTATGTAATCAATGACTTTAGCTTTCAACACATCAATACTTGAAGAATAAAATATATTATCAATGGCATGGTGTAAATACTCACTATTTTTACACGATCTTTTTAACACTGTCTTTTGATCCTTTAGTGCCACTCCATAACCATTAGAAATAAAATCTATAAAAATAGGATCATTTTGAATTAAGTTAAAATCACCGACCAAAAACATTGGTTTAATAACAGCATCTTTAATTTGGTTAAGTATGGGACGAATTTCTTCTTTAGGGTTTAAATTATGTCTGCGCGCATGATAATTTATTACTGAAAACTCTTTCTCCCCAACATAAAAATCTAGTATAAAAGGTTCCCTATAAACAATCGTATCCAACTGCATTAAACGACCCCTATCCTTAATTTTTATAAACTTATTTTTCCAAATAAAAGCATAGCGTTCTGTCATATATTTAGGACTATCCGTACGATTACTCACGGCATAATCCCATTTATCTCCCATTCGGTTTAATTGATCTGATAAGCGTGCTACTGCCTGCGGACCTCCATATCCCCCAACTACCTCTTGTATTGCTATTATATCTGCCTCTTTTACAATTTTGGCAATACGCATAATTTCTTCTTCATTCTTTGTTTTTCCAAAATCCTGAATATTCCATGAAATTATAGCTAATTCATCTTTCTGAGCATAAAAGGAAATTGAAATAAAGCAAAAAATACACACTAACCTATTCATTTTTAATATTTTAAAAACAAACATAAACATTAATCTTAATTATTTTTTACATAAAGCCATAAATATAAAAGCCCCAGATAGAAAAATTCCATCTAGGGCTTTTAAGAATATAATTAAACTATTATATTATTTCACATCCATTAACTCAACGTCAAAAACCAAAGTAGCATTAGGTGGAATTACTCCTCCCGCTCCTTGTGCTCCATATGCGATATGCGGAGGAATTACAAAACGAGCTTTATCACCTATTTGTAACAAAGCAATCCCTTCATCCCAACCAGCAATAACATGCCCCATTCCTAATGGAAAATCTATAGGTTCGTTACGTTTGTATGAAGAGTCAAATACAGTACCATCTGGTAATGATCCTTTATAATGTACTGATACGGTTTTTCCTTTTTCTGCTTGTGCTCCACTTCCTTTATTGATTACCTTATAATGTAATCCACTATCGGTTTTATCAAAACCAACAGCTAAATCTGCTATCAAAGCTTCAGCTTCTTTATTTGCTGCCGCTTCTCTTTCTGCTTTTGCTCCATTAAATAGTCTAAATGCTTCAACCGCATTAAAAGCTTCTGCTGCTGCTCCTACTCTTACAATTTCCAAAGTTTCAATGGAATCACCTTGAGCAATAGCATCAACGATATCCTGACCTTCTACTACATTCCCAAAAACGGTATGTTTCCCATCTAACCATGCTGTTTCAACATGCGTAATAAAAAATTGACTCCCGTTTGTTCCAGGACCAGCATTAGCCATTGACAATATTCCAGGACCACTGTGTGTTAAATCTGGATGAATTTCATCATCAAACTTATAACCTGGATTTCCGGTACCGGTTCCTTGAGGGCAGCCTCCTTGTATCATAAAATCAGGAATTACACGGTGGAACTTTAATCCATCATAATATTTTTCCCCTTGAGGTTTAGCTGAATTTTCTAAATTCCCTTCTGCTAAAGCAACAAAATTACCTACTGTTCCTGGTGTTTTTTCAAACTCTAAATTGACTAAAATCGCTCCTTTTGTAGTGTTGAATTTAGCGTATAATCCGTTTTGCATACTACTTGATTGTTATGATATTATAAAATTGGTATTACAAGTTGCAAATATACTTGCCCTATGTGAGGTATCCAATGATGTGCTTTAAACTTTTTTATTAAACCCTAATTATGCATTAAAAAATCTATTACGTCTGCGATCTACTTCAAATACTATCGTAAACTGTATTTTTTAATTTAACCATAACGGTGCTATGCTGAAATTAAGAAAACACTAGTATTCATTGTATATCACAGCCTCATGACAAAGTTTCAATGCATAATTCGGGTTTAACCGCATCTATTTTCTTAATAATTCGGGTTTAATCTTTATAAAACTTAATTGTTTTATGCATATCAACTCTCAAAAAATAAATTCCTTTAGATAAAAAGTAAATATCTATTCTGTTGGATTGCTTACCCGAACTTACTTTTTTACCTGACATATCATATATTTCCCATTCCTGAGAAGGAATATCTAGCTTAATTTCATTCTCTAAAAAAGTAGCTTGTACTATTTGCTCCGTATATGTTGGCTGAAAATTTGACAATACAACCTCATCGCATAAATTCTCGAATTGCTGATTCGTATTAAAATCATTATCCACATCAATATCAACATTGTCAAATAACAATTGTTCTCCCAAAACCGAAGTTACTCTAAGCGTCATTGGGGTATCGATTCCTTTAGTTTCTATAAAAAAATTGAACAAAACTCGATTAATTGCAACCCAACTACCACTGGCATCTTTATATTCTAATGTTTTAATAGCTTGAGTAATATTCCTTAACTGAATAGCTGTCCAATATTTAGTAGAGCCACTTTTAAAGTTGATATGTATAAACTTGTTGTCATTTTTTAATGGGCAAGAAACATATTTCCAAGTAATTGGAATCCGACCCGAAATCGGATCATCGATTAACGCAAAAGCATCTTCGTGTAAATCAACATCTCCCTCCTTACACTCGGGGCAACGATCAACTACTTTTAACACAATTGACTTTCCTTTTGTTCCTTCCACCTCAATACAGGCTCCGCATGCTTCGCTTCCGTTATAATCAATTGTATTTAATGCGCAATGTAAAAAATCATCGGCAGGCACTGGCAAACCACAATTACCTCCCGAACTTCCTGCTACTCCTCCATAAAATGTCCCTTCCCCTTTATGAATCCCATCGCTACAGTTTTGAGCTTGTATTACTGCATTTGTAAAAAACAACGCAATAACTAATTTTAATAATAACCTTGATTTTTTAAGTAAAAACATAGTGCTTGGTGTGATCGGTTTTCAAACACTATACTAGGCATAATTTCATCGCTTTCAACTTATAACAAGTAGGATTTTACCTATAAATATCATAAAAAAATCATAAGTATCCGATAAAGACTTAGGATCACTCTATGTAAAGAAATACGTACCAAGATTAGATTCTTAATACACTTAGTACAATTTACTTTTTTTAAATATCACCCCCCACAGGTAATTTTGAAGGTACGGATTTAGGAACTTCTTTATCAAAATCGGTATCATTTAACGAGTTCAAAAAAGACTCAATCAAATTAATATCCTTTGCTGTAATAATCACTTTATTAATCAACGTATCTAAATCTTTTACTGCTACATTAGGGTTTTTTACTTTTTTCCCTGCGATTTCCTCATAAAATTCCAATACTCTTTTTATACTATTGAACTTCCCATTGTGCATATATGGCGCTGTAAATTGTAAATTCCTCAATGTTGGTGTTCTAAATTGAAACTGATTATTCGCTCCCTTGTCGGGTGATGTCAATTTTTCATTTTCCACCATTCCTAAAGTGTGTAATTTATAATCGGAAAACATAGGACCATTATGACAATTAGCACAACCCACTCTTTTAAAAGTTTTAAAGCCTTCTTTTTCAGAAAGAGAGAGCACTTGATCATTCCCCCTTAAAAATTGATCAAAACGCGAATTTGGAGTAATTAGACTCCGTTCAAAAGTAGCTAAGGCTTTACCTAAATGAGTGGCTTTAATTTCTTTGGTATCAAAAACATTTTTAAACAATTCTTTGTATCGCTTATTGCTATTTAACCTTAAAACAATGGAATCTAAAATAGCCTTTTCTGCTATTCTGAATCCACGCATTTCTTCTAGGGATTTTATAGGCTCGAGCGCTTGTGTCTCTAAACTTTCCACTCTATTATCCCAAAACATAGGAGCTTTTTTAATAGAAATTTTTCCTGTTTCCGAAATGCCATTAAAAGCGGTATTTAAAATAGTATGTGCATTTCGCTTTACAAATGACAACATACTATCCATTTTGACCATTTTTCGATCTGCTCCAAAGCCTTTCCCATTTACACCAATTGAAAGGTCTCTAAATTCAGTATAACCATTTTTTGGATGATGACATGTAGCACAGGCTACGTTCTTTTCTCCGGAAAGAATGGGATCAAAAAATAATAATTTCCCTAAAGCTATTTTCTCTTTAGTCATTTGATTATCTAAAGGAGCAATCACTTTTTGAGGGAGTGGTAGATAGACTGCCTCTTTTTCGGCAACCAAAGTAAACGTTTGTTGCTTTTTACAACTTACTATACATACTACAAAAACTACATATTTTATACACTTTACAAATCCCATCACTCAAAATTACGTTAAGAAATAGAAATAGCACAAAAAAAATAGACTCACTTACTCGTGAGTCTATTCTAAATCTATACCAAAATGAACTACTATGGACTGAAAATCGACATCTTTTTAAACATCCATTTTTGCTCTTAGCTATCAGCCATTAGCTCTTTTATAAATATTTAAAAAGCCAACAGCTAAAAGCTAACTACCAATAGCTCTTTATACTATTTTTAAAAGCTAAAAGCACTAAGTGCATAGTTTTAACTACTTTTCTAAAAAATCAGATACTCATTCTAATTATACTCATAAGTACCATAAGTACTCTTAATGGTTAATTTTTTAGTTTCAGATGCTTCTACACGACCTACAATTTGTGCATTTACATTAAAGCTTTTCGAAATGGCTATTATATCTTCAGCTACAGCTGGATTCACATACAACTCCATTCGATGTCCCATGTTGAATACCTGATACATTTCTTTCCAATCGGTTCCAGAATTTTCTTGAATCAATTTAAATAGAGGCGGCACATCAAAAAGATTGTCTTTTATAATATGATGCTGATCTATAAAATGAAGAATTTTTGTTTGTGCTCCTCCACTACAATGCACCATTCCATGAACATCATTACTAGTATATTTTTCTAAAATTTGCTTAATAATTGGCGCATACGTTCGGGTAGGCGAAAGCACTAATTTACCCGCATCTATTGGTGAGCCTTCAACCGCATCTGTTAATTTTGTTTTTCCGGAATACACTAAATCTTCGGGCACTGCCGCATCAAAACTTTCAGGAAATTTAGAAGCTAATTCTTTATCAAATACATCATGACGCGCAGATGTTAAGCCATTACTCCCCATTCCGCCATTATACTCACTTTCATAAGTAGCTTGACCAAAAGACTCTAATCCGACAATAACATCACCTGGTTGAATATTTGCATTGTCAATTACTTCGGCTCTTTTCATACGAGCAGTAACCGTTGAATCCACTATAATGGTACGCACTAAATCCCCTACATCGGCTGTTTCACCTCCTGTAGAATGAATAGTTACTCCATGTTTTTTTAAATCTGCAAGCAGTTCTTCCGTCCCATTAATTATAGCCGAAATAACTTCACCGGGAATTAAATTTTTATTTCTACCTATAGTTGAAGACAACATAATATTATCCGTAGCTCCTACACACAACAAATCGTCAATATTCATAATTAACGCATCCTGTGCAATTCCCTTCCAAACAGAAATATCACCTGTTTGTTTCCAATACATATAAGCCAATGATGATTTTGTTCCTGCTCCATCGGCATGCATAATCAAACAATGATCGTCGCTCCCTGTTAAATAATCGGGCACAATTTTACAAAAGGCCTTAGGAAACAAACCTTTATCAATGTTTTTTATGGCGCTATGTACATCTTCTTTTGAGGCAGAAACACCTCGTTGCGCATATCTTTTACTAACTTCTTGACTCATAAATCAGGTATTGGTTTGCAAAGATACTATAATACAAAAACGTAAAAAAAAATTGAATACATAATATGATATACACTCCTTGTATAAGGCACCTAATCAATGAAACTTAACTTGAAAAAAAATATTTAAAAAAATAAACGGTCGAACTAATTTTTATAAAAAAATCAAAACTTATCAAAAAGACACCTTTTTTTTTAAGATTAATAAAAAAATAATTGGCTTACTTAATTTGAATGATAAAAATTAAGTAGTACTACGTAAATATTTCTATATTTGCGCTCCAAGAGTAAAGTTTAATTGTTTTATATACTATTATGAGTAAAGCTAAATTAGAGTATATCTGGTTAGATGGTACAAAGCCAACTGCTAGTATGAGAAGTAAAACTAAAGTTGTTGATGACTTTAGTGGAAAATTAGAAGATTGCCCAATGTGGTCTTTTGACGGAAGTTCTACTAACCAAGCTGAAGGTGGAAATTCTGACTGTTTATTAAAGCCAGTTGCTATTTATCCTGATCCACAACGTAAAGGTGGATATTTAATAATGACAGAAGTTTTAAATGCTGATGGTACACCACATGCAGATAATGCACGTGCTACTATCGAAGATGATGATAATGATTTCTGGTTTGGATTTGAGCAAGAGTACTTCTTATATGATGTAGAAACTAATTTACCTGTTGGTTTCCCAAGAGACCAAACTCCACAGGGACAGTTTTACTGTTCTGTAGGTGCTAAAAATGCATTTGCACGTGATATGGTTGAAGAGCATTTAGACGTTTGTTTAGAAGCTGGATTAAATGTTGAAGGTATTAACGCTGAAGTTGCTGCTGGACAGTGGGAATTCCAATGTTTTGCACAAGGAGCTAAGTTAGCTGGTGACGAAATCTGGGTATGTCGTTACTTATTAGAGCGTATTGGTGAGTCTTACGGTTTACAAGTTGTATGGCACCCTAAGCCACTTGGTGATACTGACTGGAATGGTTCTGGTATGCACGCTAACTTCTCTAACACTACGTTAAGAACTTGTGGATCTAAAGAAACTTACGAAACTATTTGTGAGGCTTTCCGTCCATTTGTTAAAGAACACATCGATGTTTATGGAGCATACAATGATCAACGTTTAACTGGTAAGCACGAAACTGCTGCTATTACTGATTTCAGTTATGGAGTATCTGACCGTGGAGCTTCTATCCGTATTCCAATTATTACTGTGGAAAAAGGATGGAAAGGATGGCTGGAAGATCGTCGTCCATCTTCAAACGGAGACCCATACAAAATTGCTGCACGTATTATCAAAACTGTTAAAACTGCTAAAGTTTAATCAGTACAATAAGCAACATATTGAAAAGGCTTTCATTTATTTGAAAGCCTTTTTTTTTATGGATACATTTTCAAAAGATTTTCAAAACTTTTTTGAGGTGCTCTATAAAACAAAGGATAAAGCAAACTCTTTGGCAAGGGCAAATCAACGATCACTTTTGTGGTATTTCTCACCTCTGTTAATTGATCTGTTATTTTTTTTAATTCCCAACTACCAGAAATCCCTACGACCTCCTCACATGCTATACAAAACTGTTCATCGGCTACCTGTATACCTTGCATTTGGTAACTTACAAAGTCTTCTGTTTTATTTTTAATTAATTTAATTTGAAGTTTTCGATTTTTCAGTGGGAATGGCGCTAGTATTTTTGCTCTAAAAACATGAATGTTTCCCGAAGCTTCCAACACCTCGGCAAGTTCATATTTATACAACCAATTGGAATAATTAGGAATGTTTTCAACTAATTTTTCCAGTTCGACTAGTGAAGCTTTTACTTTTGCTGTTGCTCTAAAATGATAGGTATCATTTTTGGTTTTACTACTTTTTTCAATAAGTATCCCTTTTTTTTGAGCAACCACTTTCCAGCCTTGAGCAGAACAAGCTCTACTCAAAGAAATAATTAAAACAAAAAATACTACTAATTTAAAATTCACGAGTTATGAATACTATTAATCAATAGCTTAATATACTCATAATCCATTTACTCGTACTATATCCTACTCAATTTCTATTTTAAAAAGGTTAAGGCTATAAAGGTTACATACCCCAAAAAGATCACTCCTCCTTTTAGCCTATTTATTTCATTCCTTTGTGGAAGTAATGTAATTGGCAATAAAACAAGTGCAAAAGCCAACATCCAAAAGATGTCATTGGTAACAATTTGAGCACTTTCCACTTTAATTGGTTGTACCAAAGCAGTAATTCCTAGTACAGAACCTATATTAAATATATTTGAACCTATTAAATTCCCTATAGATATTGATTTTTCTTGTTTTAATACCGCTATGACTGAAGCTGCCAACTCTGGCACACTTGTTCCTACCGCAATCATAGTTACCGCTATAACGCGCTCACTAACTCCCATTAATGTAGCCAAATCAACGGCTCCTTTTACCAATAATTCCGAACCAAAATATAAAGCCGCTCCTCCAATGAGTAACCACATCATAATTTTAAAAAATGAAACACTTTCTAAATTTTCATCAACTTCATCGCTTACAGATTCCTCTCCTTTTAATGAACTTCTTTTAGCACTTCTAATTAACACTACCAGAAAAATAATAATTGCTCCTAATAGCATCCCTCCTTCGTAAAAAGACAATACATTATCATTAACTAAAAACAAATAAAGTAGCCCCGAAAAGACTATCATTGAAGGCCAATGCATGGTAAAAAAATCACGTTCTACATACAACGAACCTAAAATAGCTGTAATACCCAAAACCAATCCTATATTAGCTATGTTAGATCCTATTACATTCCCTAATGATATTGATGAATACCCATCCATGGCTGCTTGTAAGCTAACCAGCAACTCTGGAGCCGATGTCGCGAAAGAGACCACCGTAAGCCCTATGACCATTTTAGAAATATTGAATTTAAAAGACAATGCTACCGAAGATCGCACCAAAAACTCCCCGCCTACAACCAATAAAACTAGTCCAACAACAATATAAAAAACACTCATAGATTCTTTTTTTGAAGCAACAAATATAGAAAAAATATACCCAGACTCAATCAACAAACTCTACCTAAGACACTACATATTTTCTGAAAAAATAAATTTATAATACTGTATTTCAAAAGTCTACAAAAACCATTAACAGCCACACATGTAGCCTTAAAAAATTATATTCCAAACAACTAAATAAATTCAATCACTAAAAATTTGTCACATATTTTAGGCTTTTTCGTATATAAGTTACAGAAACAAAACAAAAACTACAGCGCCATGAAACGATTATGCTTATTAATTTTTAGTTCTTGTGCTTTGTATAGCACTTATGCGAATTCAAACATACACACTACCACAACCTACAAGCAAATAACTGCTGAAGAGGTAATTGGTACAATTTCTAAAAATACTACCGAAAAACAATTTGAAGATTTGATTGCTTATTTTAAGCAAAATGAACTAAAACTTGATATTTCGGAAGTAAACTACAATGAGAAGGATGAAATTATAGGCATCAAAATTTTACTCCAAAAAGGGAGTCAAAAAAGTAATTATGCCATGTCATCCAACGTTCCTATTGCTGATTTGGAATTAGGTAGTAAAAATGGTTCATTGTATATCACCACTAAAGGTAACTTACAATCGGATCGAATAAGTGCTATTATGGACGAATTTGAAAAAGCAAATGAATCCTTTGACTCCTTTTTATCGGAACATCCCTTTTCTTTTTCTTTTAGTAGTGATCAATTAAGAGATTTATTAAATAATGCTGAATTTGACTTTGAAGAATTTGCCAATGGTTTTATTCACGAAGGTGAAGAAGCTAATAAACAATCTGGAGATACCAAATCACACAAAAAATCTAGAAATTCACTTCCCAAATTCAATTTCATAAACAATCCTAATATTAATAAACTCATTATTATTGATGGAGAAGAAACTGATTTTGACACCTTAAACAAACTCGCCAAATCGGACCAACTGGACGAGGTTGATAATTTAAAACCCGCTACCGCAATTAGTATTTATGGAAAAAAAGCTAAAGATGGTGCTATAATAGCAACCACTAAAAAATAAATACTTATTAGTAAATCGTATTAAACCCGAATTAAACAAAATGGTAGCATATCAATTTTTCAAATATATGCTACCATTCCTTTTTTTTATCTTTTCACCTGGTTGGGCTCAACCCCCAAATAAAGCAAAAGTATTAACTGGTCAAATTACAAATACTCAATTTAATGTTTCGGGAATTCATATAACTAATAAAAGTACCTCAAAAAATACGATCACTGACAACAAGGGGCAATTTGAAATTTTAGTACACCAAAACGACTCTTTAATTTTTAATGGTATCAGCTATAAAAACAAACTATTAGTTGTTAACGATTCTATTTACCATCAAAATCACATTACAGTAAAACTAAAAGAACGCGTTACTGAACTGAAAGAAGTAACCATAGCCTCACACAATCTTTCTGGAAATTTAGAAAGCGATCTATTAAAAATCCCATTCCAAAAACCTAGATCAGCTAAAGATATTGGTCTACCTGTTTACGAAGGTATCCAACAAGAACATATACCCACATTGCTAGAAACCTTTAATTACGGCTTAATTACTTCAATAAATTTAGAAGCTTTACAAAAGCATATCAATGGCTACTATAAACGACTTAAAGGAAAACGCAAATGGGGTCATGACACCAAATTAGCTGAAGATGTAATTTATTTTTACAAGAAAGATTTTTTATCAAATACCTACAACATCCCTCCTGATCAAGTACTCACTTTTGTGTATTTCTGTATGTTGACTGATAAAAACTTTAGCTCAAATTTCAGAAATAAAAACCATGAACTCATTTTAAAAGTCTTTAAACAAAAAAGCCAGCAATTTTATAAATAAACCCCGACCACAAATCAGTGGCTACTTTTGTAAGAAATTTAGGTTTATTTTATAATTTTGCAAAAAAAAAGATATGTACCAATTCCTTGCTAAAATTAATAAACTCCTTCTCCCTAGCTTTAGCAAACGTCAATTAGACCTTACTAAAGCTTCAAAATTTCAATTGGCCATCATTGGCTGGAGGGCTTTTATAACAAAAAAAGCAATAAATCAATAAGTAAGTAAACTTTTAACAGGTACTTTTAATTTTTTTGCTCCTTTTAAAAATCCAAGTTCGATAATAAAGTTGCATTGCACAATCTCACCACCAAGGCGCTCTACCAAATTACATACTGCTTTTGCCGTACCTCCTGTTGCCAAAACATCATCATGTATTAATACTTTATCTCCTTTATTAATACCATCAATATGAATTTGCAACGTATCATCACCATACTCTAATGCATAAGCCTCCTCAATAATAGCACTAGGTAATTTTCCTTTTTTACGCACAGGTACCAAACCTGCTTTCAGTTTTTCTGCTAATAACCCCCCAAAAAAGAACCCTCTCGCATCCATACAAACCACCTTATCTATAGGCTGTGTTACCATTTTTACTAAACTCTCTGCACAATAACTAAAGGCGGTAGGATCTCCTAACATTGGAGTAATATCCTTAAAAACAATACCTTGTTTAGGAAAGTCAGGAATATCTCGAATGTATATTTCTAAATTCATAATGTTATTTTATTTTTTTGTAAAAATATGCACAAATAATGTTTGTAGAACTAAAAAAAGAAACTATATTTGCACCCACCAAAACAGGCCTCGTAGCATAACTGAATAGTGCACTTGATTACGGCTCAAGAGGTTGCAGGTTTGAATCCTGCCGAGGTCACGAATAAAAAGAGTTAATTCATTTACTAATAGTGAGTTAGCTCTTTTTTGTTTGTAGCTGTTTTATTTACACATCATTTACTGTTTTAAATTACGGTAATTTCTTGAGCCGCAAATAGTATTATATACTGCAATTTTTAAACCAATCACCCCATAGTATTTAAATTATAATCAATTTATAGTTGAGCAAAAAAAATATAAACTATTGGGTAAGAATTTGTTAAATGGATCACATATGGGTATAATACGATTTTAATTTAATATTTTCGCATAAAAGCATTAATATAATGGTGATTGCTAG
>NZ_JH621263.1:0-19895 GCF_000255455.1 Aquimarina agarilytica ZC1
TCACAAAATAGTAATAATTAACGAGGCAAGCCTCGAGGTATTAAACCTGATAGCGAATAAACTAGCTGTACTCCTAACAACACTGCCATGGCATAAATTTGCATAAGTACCACTTCCAATAATGAATTATGAAAGAAAATAATTAACAACACCTGAGTAATGCCTAGTAAAGCAGATAATATTACTGGAATATAAGTGTCCAAGGATAAAAAGTAATAAGCAAAAATGTTAGAGATGGCAAATAATGACGTGGCCACTGCATATTTCCATAACAATGGCGCAATACTCACATAGGCCTTACCAAATAACAATTGTACTACAAAAGTTGGAAATAGATAACAGCTTAAAATAATTCCAAATGATAATAGGCCAATATACAATACGTATTTTGATAATACGGGTGCTGTGGGCTTTCCTTCCTTATGTAATTGCACTACTTTGGGTAATAAAAGCATTACAAACATCCAGGCTACAAAATAAACCACCCGTCCTATTAAAGCTAGTGAGGCATATAAACCTGCATCGTAGGCTTCAAAATAATGTTTCACTAACAGAATGTCGCTGTTATTAATAATGATTTGACTCAGCTCATAAAAGGCGGTCAATAAAAAAAACTTTTTGATTCGGCTACTATCTTCCATGGATAAAGCCATGCCTTTTTTTAAAGAAATCTTTTCTTCCGCAAAGGGAAATAATCCAAATACTAATGAAACTACAATACCAATAGCTACTAAAATAGCCGTTGCCGTGTCTAGTAAAAAAAGTAAACTTATCGTTAAAAATAACCTACTTAACATTTCGGTTTGGTAAGTGATGGCTAATTTTCCGAAACGTTCTTTTCCTTGTAATACCCCTCGGTTTACACTCATTATAAAATATAATGGCACTCCGATACCAAAAAGAACAAACATATAGCGGGTTTGCGTATGAAATATTTCTTGCAAAAATTTAGCCGCTACTACAATTCCAATTCCTAAAACAATCCCTGTCCATAAAGCATACCTATATATTTTACTTAAAAACCCATTCAAAACTTGCTTTTTAAAAAGTACCGAAAATTTAGCAGTAGCTAACTGAAAGGTCATGGCAATAAACGAGAGTACTAATAAAAAAGTGATTAAAATAGCGGCATCGGCAAACTGCTGGGGTCCTAATAGGCGTCCTAAAATTAAATTATAGGCATAATTCCCTGCATTTACAAAAAGTGCACTCAGCATAAACCATTGTTCCAAGGATATTTTTTTGAGTATAGATATATTCATTCATTATTTTTAACTTATTTAAAATAAGACATTTACATCAATACACAAAAGATATGTTTAACTTAGTAACACATTAAAAATTACTCCATTGCCTATGCTAAAAAAAATACTATTCCTGATTGCGTTTTTTTTTAATCTTTCCTTTTTGTTTGCTCAACAAATGCAAAAAGGCTTTACCTATTTAGAAACTGGAAAATATGAAAAGGCCGTTCTTTTTTTTGAAGACATTCTTAAAGCCTATCCAACTAATAAAACAGCTCAACTTTGTTTTGGGCGTGCTATAGGTTTATCGGGAAACTCCAAAAAAGCAGTGGCTATTTTTACTGATTTAAAACAAACCTATCCTTTGGATTTTGAAATTAAATTGAATTATGCCGAATCCTTATTATGGAATAAACAATATGCTAAAGCAGAAGGTTTTTATAAAACACTGATTAAGGAAGATAACACAAGTTTCCCTGCTACTTTAGGCTATGCCAACACGCTATCTAACTTAAAAAAATACAAACAGGCACTCACACAGGTAAACACAGCTTTACAACTTCAAAACGGGAATAAAAACGCCCTAATTTCTCGAAAATATATACGTTTAGGCTATGCGAATCAATTATCGCAAAATAAAGCTTACAAGGAAGCCTTAGACTTATTGACCTTAAACTTAAAAGATTTCCCTAATGATAAAGACACCAAACTTAATCAAGCGACTATTTATTTAATTACACATGATCTTTTAAATGCCGAAAAGGTATATGCCTCATTAGCTACTTCACCCATAGATAGCATTGTTTCGCTTAATGGTTTGTCATTAGTAGCACATAAAGCTTTTAAAGAAAAAAAGGCACTACAAATTAGTACTAAAGCTGTAGCTAAAGTTGAAAACCATCAATCAAATTCCGACATATACCTTTCAACAAAAGAACGCTACATACAAGCTTTATTATGGAATAGAAAATATAAGTTGGCTGCTGCCGAAATTAATAAACTGGAAAAACAATACCCCGATACTATCCGAGTACAAAGTTTAGAAGCTACACACGGTATGTACACAAGCCACTTTAAAAAAAGTATACAAAACTATACCACCATACTAAAAAAGCAACCCAACTCATTTGACGGGAATTTAGGTATGGCTAATGCCTACAGAGCTACTGGAAATAACTTAAAGAGCTACGAATACATTTTTAAAACATTGGATTACTATAAACAACAACCTGATGCCGAAAAACTACTAAAAACCTTAAAGCAGTCGCACACTCCATGGGTACAACAAAAAACCGCCTTTACGTTTGATAATGGAAATAATGAAAGTATAAGTGCCGAATTGCGTACAAAAATCCCATTATCCACTAAAACGACCATTAGTGCTGGCTATATACATCGAACTACCGAAAACACCACCTCTAAGGTAAAAGCAGCAACAAATGAACTCACGACAGGTTTTACATATAAATTTAATGGAATGTTCACTTTGATTTCTAAAATTGGAGCTAGTAAATCCGATGCCATTACTAATGATTATACCCAATGGACTGGCGAAATAAAACTTAAAACCAAGCCTTTTAAACTACAAAACTTGGAGGCCGGATATCAACGTGAATTACAAAACTTTAATACCGACCTTATCGACAGAGAAATTGTAATGAACAACTATTTTTTGAATTACAATTTAAACACCAATTTTAATTTAGGGTGGTATACTCAATATATGTTTACCAATCAAACAGATAATAATACTCGTAACTTAGTATTCACTTCGCTTTACTATAAACTATTCCATAGACCTATTGTAAAAGCAGGTGTCAATTACCAAACCATTTCCTTTAAAAATCAAGTACCTACTATTTATTTTAGTCCAAAAAAATTCCACGTTGTTGAAGTTTTTACAGATCTTATTAGCAAACAAACTGGTAAGCTCTCGTATGGTGCTAATGCTGCTGCAGGTCTACAGTTTATAGAAAATGATCCCGCCTCGGAAACCTTCCGCTTGGAAGGAAAATTAGGCTATCAATTTACAGATCGTTTTTCGTCAAACACTTATATCAAACACAGTAATATTGCCTCTGCCACTGCTGCTGGATTTCAATTTACCGAATTTGGCTTATTACTTAAATGGTATTTTATGAGACGTCCTCTTTTTGATAAAAAGATCAAAGAGTTATATGAATAACAAAAACAGGCTATAGTAACAAAGGAATCTATTTTAACTTTGAGCTCGACATAATTTTATTCAACTGCCAAAATTATCCATCTATAAAAATCCACAAATTAATAAACAAAGAAAAAGGCAGAAATACTGAAGCATTTCCACCTTTCACGGGGTTGGGGGACTAACTAATTATCGAATAACAAAACTCCCTTTAAATACCTTCCCTTGAATGTCTGTAATAATGTATATGTAATATCCTGCACTTAAATTTTTTGCTTCAAAATTAAAGTCCTTAGTGATGTTTGCGATTAAAGCTTCGGTTCTTACTATTTTACCATGCATATCAACAACTTGTATGCTATTTGCTACTACCGCATTAGGTAGTTGTATGGTGGTTTGATTTATAAACGGATTAGGATAGTTACTTAATTTTCTGATTTTTTGTGAGGCTGGAAAATTAGGAACAGTAGTTAATGTTTCCAATGTAATAGTAGTCTCGGGCTCTTTTGTTTCTACATCTGCTACTAGCATTTCAGTATCCATAGTATTTACTATTTTTAAACTAGTTACAGCAACATCAAATTCTTTAAATGTGGTATAATCCCCTTGTATTGAAAACACCACACTTCTTATATTTTCTAAATCGGCTGATTTACCCGAAGCATCTACAAAACTTTCAAAGGGAATGCTATAGGTTTTAGCCGCTTCAGTTGGTGTAATAGTGTAACGCAATCTATTGTTCCAGTTAGCTAATACTCTGGGCACCAAAATTACTTCTACAGCAGTGTTTGCCTCCATGTTAAATTGAATACCTCCAGTACTATCCACATCCAAACTTAGATCTCCTGGTAGTACATTTCGAAACATATTAACTGTCCCTTTTACTTCGCCTTGTAAGGATACACTACGCTCCACTAAGTGATTTTCTATGGTTTCAAAATCATTTTGTTCATTAATATCAAAGGCTGCTATTTTTACTTCTTCCAATTGGTAATCAATACCCCAAGGACCATCGGCAAGGTATAAAGCATCTGATCGTTCAGATCCTTCCGTTGATATCGAAAATCCGATATCAAATAAATACCCAGTAGTTACTGTAATTTCTTCTTCATAAGCTCCAGATAAATTTAAAATTTCAGTTTTTGATTCTTCAGCACTTAATTCGGTGTTACGTAGGTTACTTTTAAATGTGACTTCTTTTACTCCATTTTTATTGGTGATTTTCAATTTCAGCTTACCTCCTTTATAACTCCCTTTTTGAACAAAAACTGTTGGAATTTGATCTGCTACAGGAGTACTTACTAAAGTTTTGGTTTCTTTTAATTTATCTATAATAGTGTTTGCAATAGTAGCTACTTGTCCTACTGAGCCTCCCCAGATTTGAAAATTTAAATAATCCCCTGTCGGGTATTGATCAATATTCCAAAAACTATACAACTCATTACTAACTTCGCCAAGTTTTACTGAAAAAGACAAGGTTTGCTCAATTTCGCCATTGGCTCTTTTAATTTTGGTATTTATTAATCTATGGTTTCTAATAGAAAGTGTACGTACATCCAATAGACTTGATCCATTTAATCGGTCACAAATAATTTTTGAATGATCGTAAATACTTCCTGTTGTTACGGTAGCAAATGCCGCTGCAACTCGTGACTCATTTTGATAATAATCTATAGCAAAAACTTCTTTAGCATTTGTGATTTCTATTAAATCATCAGGACTCGAAATAAATGTAGTTTCGGTACCATACATCCCTGTTGCTGGGAAATATCCATTTAATGAATTCAAGGATTTCCCCGAGTGCATCCCTGCAATGAATCTGGACTGTGTCGATTTTTGATTATGAAATGTATTTTTCTTTGCTCTATTAAAATTACGCTTTGCAATTAATTTGGCTAAATCGCCATTACTCTCTAATCCCCCGTCGTTAGCCGAAGTAACATTAGTAGCACTTTCAATAGTGGCATAATTCACATTTTTCATGGCACTGTAAGGGCTTGCGGTAATATAAAATAACGCATCATTAAAATCTTGATCGCAAGAGGCATAATCTCTTCTTATATCTTCAAAGCCAAGAATGATTCTTTCATTATCGGGATCTGACAATAACACATTATGATATTGTAGTCTAGGGTCACTTTCTGGGTTAAAATTGGGGTTAGAAAATAACGCCCAATTCCCAGCTCCAACACAGCCCTCTGACCAAGCATTGGCTAACAATACCCAACCAATTCCTGTATTTGGTGGAAAACTACCAATATTAACTTTATTCCCTGCCACTAAACTGCCTCCACTATCCACTGCCGATACATTAGGAAAAATAATAGTAATATCCTCTGGATTTGGAATAGTGGTTATCGGGTTATTGCTATCGTAAGTATAAAAGCCTAAAGTATTTTTGTAGCCTGCACCTTCGCTAATAAAAGTGACCCATATATCTGCTTGTTCTTGTACCACTACATCCGTATCATAACCCGAAGAAATATAATGCGGATTAAAATCCGGTACTGGATAGCTTTCGGGCAATGCATTAGCTACCATATCTATAGTTGCTTGAGAAATAACATCATTTTCATCCAAATACAAAGGAGTTCCATCTGCAGAAAATTCTCCTAAATAATTATAACGATCGCACAAAGCGGGTATAGGAAAACTAGCGGGTGTTTGTCCTCCATTATCTGGAGAAAAGCTACTCTTCATTAGATCAAAACTATCATCTAAACCATCTGCATCTCCGTCGTTCCCCGAAATAATGGTTTCGGCTACGCCATCTCCATCACTATCATAGGCTGTTACACTATCTGATATTCCATCATTATTTGAATCCAAGTCCAAATAATCAAAAGCATCTGTAGTATCCGAATTAACTGTTCCATTAGCTACCCCTCCAAAACTGCTATCAAAAACATCATCCATTCCATCTTGATCTTCATCTTTATTTGATAAAGGCTGATATGCTGTACTTTCTTGCCCTTCAATAAGGTCAACAATGCCATCATTATCCGAATCGGTATCATATGCATTATAAACACCATCATTATCTGTATCCAGCAAAACTAGTTCTCCTCCATTATCCATATCAAATATATCTGCTAAACCATCCTGATCCGTATCGGTATAATTCATATCCTTAGTATTAAATACCCCATCCCTATTGGTATCTAAATAGCCATAACCCGCTTCAACAATATCATAAATTCCATCATTGTCCGAATCTAAATCAAAAAAATCGGGCACTCCATCGGCATCTCTATCATAAGCACCTTGGACCACACTATCACCACTACCACTAGTATCATTATCTAAATAATTATAGGTATCATCACCATCATCATCACCGTAAGGATTAGCGCCATTAGACTCCATACTATTAGGTATTCCATCTCCATCCGTATCTTGATCCATAGTATCTAAAATTCCATCCTGGTCTTTATCAATTGGAGAAATCCCATTGGCACATTTAAATCCATCATTAGAATTTGTGATTTCGGTTAAGTTTAATAATGTGGCCACAGGTTGGTCACTATCATAAGCATCTACCACATATAAACCGCCGTTATTATCTGATAAATACAACCGATTACTGGCATCGGTATACGCAGCTCCAAAAGTACTTTTAGGTAAATTAACTACTGTTTTACTTGAAAATATAGGCGAACCCGTAGACAGATCCCATTTGTAAAGTTTTCCTCGGCTCCCGCCATAAAAGGCATTATTTATATAGGTAATATCCGCACAGGTACTTGGCGAGGCTACATTTACATTGACCACTTCAAAAACAGGTGATGCGCCTCCATTGTACGATGCTAGATTCGTTATTTTATGAAAACTATTTTTTGTGTTATTTTGATATACCCAAAGATTGCCTTCGGCATCCACATCTGCGGCATAGCCCCCTCCAAAAACAACTGTTCCTTGTGCTGCCACAGCGCCTAAATCAATAATACTATCCATTCCTATACGCAAAAGATGTTTGTCTTTTCCTTTTATAGCATATAAAAAATTATCTTTTGGATTATAACCTCCAGCATTATAAGAGGAATAGGTATGTAGTGCTTTGGAGTAGGCTCCTAAAATTGGATCATAGGATTTTAGGGTTCCGGAAATTACTTGATAAAATTTGCTGTCATTACAGTCAAATGCTTGTTGAGAATAAGCGTGAAAGCTTAAAAAAACGATGAATAAAAGTGCTTGTTTTTTCATGACAGTTCTGATTTTAGTTTTTCATACATCAAAACTAAATCTTAACTATCTGTATTTTAAGGATATTCGGTGGGTGGTAATTTGGTGTCGGTAAATGGTTTATTCGAAAGGTTTAAAATTATACCCGTTACATTACAACAAGTTAAGCCGTTTCATTAACTCGGGCCTATTGGAACGACTTACGGGAATAACATCTTTGGCAATCAGCACACTATTATCTTCGATATCAATAATTTTTTTGGTATTTATTATATAAGAACGATGCACTTTTAAAAAGAGCTGATCAGGTAGCTTTTCCTGAATTTTTTTTAGCGTAGAGTGTACTGTATAATTTTTAGTATCCGTTTTTATTTGGATATAATCGCCTTTGGCTTCAATTATAGCAATACTCGAAAAGTTGATTTTTATTAATCTACGATCAATATTTACATACAAATCAGTCTCGCTAATCGTATTTTCGGTAGCAGTTGTATCTATTTGTTGTGGTTTAGCTACTACCTTATCGACAAATGTCTTTGCTTTTTCAACACTTTTTGTAAACCGAGTTAATGTAATTGGCTTTACAACATAGTCCACAATGCAATCATACTCAAAAGCTTCAAGAGCAAAATTTTTATCGGAAGTGGTTAATATTATTTTAGGCGGATTTTTTAAGGTTTGAATAAAATCAAAACCTGTAAAATCGGGCATATGGATATCTAAAAAAATAAGGTCAATATCATTTTTGTTCAAAAATTTAATGGCTTGTATTGCATTTGGAAACGATTCAATGAGGTCTAAATTTTCTACCTGATCACATAATTGTTCTATGATTACTCTTGCTGTTTCTTCATCGTCAATAATAATACAATTCATTCTTTATCAATGTTATAAATTCATAATAAAATCTTCCATCTGATTTAAAAGTACTATAAATTCAGGATATAAAATAGTTTTTTTTACTTTCAAATCATTTTCAAAATCAATAGCAAGTTGGTAGCCTTTTTCCATTCCTAGCATACCTATTTTATTCTTTAATTTGTGTACATTTTCTGCAGCAGTTATATAGTTTTTATACTTGTAATTTTTTATAAATTCTGCTTGTTCTTCGGGGAATTCTCTTTTAACAATGGCAATTAATTTTTCTTCAAAAGCTGTATTTCCATTCGCCAATTGTTTAATGTAAGTATTATTTGGAACCTCGTGCATACTATTATTTTTTTATGGTAAAATGAAATGTAGTTCCTACTCCCACTTGAGAAGTTACCCAGACCCTCCCTTTATAAAACTCAATTATTTTTTTAACAATAGAAAGCCCTATACCGGTAGAAGTTCCTTTAGCTTCTAATGATTGAAAAATTTCAAAAATCTTTTCATGATATTTTTCTGCTATTCCTTTTCCATTATCCTCAACAATAAATTCCCAGGTTGTTAAATGTTCTTTAGCTCTAATATGAATAGTTCCCTTTAATTTATCGATACTTGTAATAGCATTTTCAATTAAATTTTGAAACACTTGCCTTAGCCTTACCTTGTCCATATAAATATTAGGTAATGTTCCTATGGTAATTTTAATATGCTTTGGAATGGTACTCATATCAATAATCCCATTCACTAATTGCTCCACATTAATGCTTACATCTCGAGTAGGCTTTTTATCTATTAATGAATATTCTAAAATATCATTTATAAGATGATCCATTTTTTGGATATTTTGATCCATTAAATTGAAATTATGCTGTGTATCAATCGATAAACCTGTCACATTATCTTCTTTAATCCAATTCATTAACGTATTAATAGTTCGTAACGGTGATTTTAGATCATGAGAAACCACATGTGCGTATTCACTTAGTTGTTGATTACTTTTTTCAAGATCTTCTAATATTTTTTGACGCTGTTCTTCTATTTCAGAAATCTGTTGGGCTTGTTTTTCTATTAGTTTTGCCAACTCTATACCCGTCAAAGATTGCTCCTTTTCTCCTACTCTATTTTTAACCGAAATCCGCTCCAATACTTTAGTAGCTTCCTGTAAACTCGCTATTACTTTTTGTTGCTGTTTTGCTTCATCTTTTAATTTAGTATTGGCATCAAATAATTCTTCCGAACTTATAGACATGGCCCGTTGGAGCATACTAAATTGATCTTCATAATTTTCGTATGATCTTTCTATAGCGTTAAAAAACAAACTTAACCTAGGATCATTTTTTAGATCATCATCAAGTAATTTCCGTAGTTGTCTAGCCAATAAAGAATTCATATTTATTCACTAAATAAAGTTAACGTCATGGTCTGATTATGCAACTCGCACGACTTATTCCCATAAAATGGAGCCAACTCACCATAGGAATAAAAACCTCCAACAACAGCCTGCTTACCAATTATTTCAATGACCTCTTCTATTTCCTCTTCCACCCGTTGATCCATTACCAATTTTCGGCCCACACAACTTACTAAAAGGGCCAACTCGGGTTTATTTTTTCTATTTTTCATTCCTATATCGGCAGCATGTAAAGCCCCTTCGGCAATGTTATCAATATTTGCCATCATTAATTGAACCGTCGATCCCATGGGTACATCCCCAGCCAAGGTCATTGTATTTTTTTCTTCATTTATGGAAAGAATTGTACGAACAATCGGTTCCTTTTTACCTTTTTGCATTAAACTTAGTGGATATAATAAAGCTGATTGAGGTAATTGAGCCGCCTTGTCTCCCAAATATTTTTTATACAAATCCAAAGCTGGTAAATTATCCAATTCAAAAAGCACATTCCCTTCAGATTTTGTTATTATTCGTTCGGGGCCAAAGGGCGTCCAACCTCCATACTGAGCAAAACTAATTTCTAAGCTTTCACCATAAAAACCAATGGCAACTATTTCACCTTCTTTAGGTTTTTCATTATAACCTACCACTGTTTTTTCAAAGCGAGCATCATCACCACACAAACCTCCGGTAATTGCGGTGTTCGTATTTTTAGACTCTAGTCCATTTATTAAAGCTGATCCATTCACAAAACTACCTTCCGAAACGATAAACATATGCTTCAAATTTTTACTTGGCAATTGTGCTGCCAAATGTTTTCCAATAGCTACAGCATCCTTATCAAAATCCAAAATATTGGCACGTTCCACCTTAAAACTACTTTTTTCAAACTCAATAGCTGTAATCGTAATGGAATCTTCGTATACTTTTTCTAGCATAATTTCCCCTGCCGTTGAACCTAATACAATTTCGCCATCTGGAAATATATTTTTCACATCCTCATAAACAGCAGCTTCTTCTAACAAAAAGCGATTTCCAAAAACCAACACAAGCGGTTTTTTTAATTGTATTTTAGTTGGAGAAACTAATACCCAATCCTTGTTTTTTTGTTTTTCGTATTGCTGAAATTTCATTTTCTATTTTTTTAATGTAAAGAAAAAACTAGTGCCTATTTTAGGTTCACTCTCTAACCAAATTTCACCATCATAGATTTCTATAATTTTTTTAACAATAGAAAGTCCTATACCCGTTGAATTTTTATTATTCCCTAGGGACTGAAAAATCTTGAATATTTTATCAAAATATTCTTTCTCTATTCCTATGCCATTATCTTTAATTTCAAACAAATAATGCGTGCTTTTATCTTCAAAACTTATTTTAATAATCCCTATTTCTTTATCAATATAATTTACGGCATTACTAATTATGTTTTGAAAAAGTTGTTGCAGCCTTGTTTTATCTCCTTTTATTATTGGTAAATTTTGCTTTTTTATAATTTTAATATGCTTAGGAATAAAAATGGTATTTTCAATTTCTTTAATTATGCTATTTATATCAACAGCTTCATGCTTTAATACGGCTATATTATTCACGCTCGAATAATTTAAAATACCATTAATTAAATGCTCCATTTTTTCCAGAGTCTGTTCAATAAGCCTAATATTTTCTAATCCAGCAGCATCCAAAATACTTTTATAATCTTCGCGTAACCAATTTACCAACGCATTAATACTCCTAAGCGGTGATTTTAAATCGTGTGATACAACATGTGCGTATTCTGCTAACTCCTCATTACTTTTTTCTAAATCCTGAACTAATTTTTTATTCTGCTCCTCAATAGCTCTTTGATCCGTAATATCCTTAACAATACCTTGCGCCCCGATAGGTTTGTTCTTACTATTTTTAATAATACTCGCATTAATATGCACCCACCTCACCCCTTTATTTTTAGTATAAACACGAGCAATATAATCGCTAAAAGACCCTGTTTCAATTAACAAATTAAAGGAAAGCATAGCATAGTTAAAATCTTCTTTATAAATTAAACGAACTACATTAACCGCTTCCTTTGGCACATTGTATCCAAACAATTCCTTTGCTGCTTCATTCAATTTTATAACATTTCCACCTAAGTCCATTAACACATAGGCATCCACTAGATTATCAAATACTCCTTGAAGTTCAGTTGTTTTTTCGGTTAATCCAGACTGTAATTTTTCATTCGCTTCCTTTAATTGTTGTGTTATGGAATACAACTCCCTAGACTTCTCTTCCAAGATATTTTCGGCCGCTTTTCGGGCTTTTTTTTCACGTAATAGTGCTCTCTGTAATATTTCTGGATCAATAGCACTCATTAATTTTGGGAGATACTAAATTTAACTTCCGTTCCGTCTGTTTTAATTTTTTCCAATAAAATTGTAGCATTGGCATTGTAATGAGTAAAAGTTTGATTCATTAATCCCAATCCAAAATTAGACATTGCTCTGCTCGATTTGTAAATCATAATCAATGCTTGTTCCGTTTTTTCAACAATTTCAAAAGTTGGTAACTCAGCATCTGGATATATTTTTCGAACCTCCACGTGTATGTGATTTTCAATGGACGATAGTAACTCAATCGGTTCTTTATACTTTTCTATCAACTGTGGGTAGCTACGTGCTAAAACACTAAAAAAATGTTCGCCATAAACCAATAATAAATCATCTATAGTAATACTAGTCTGTTCACTTAAATGCGTTAATAAACTTAGCATTTCAGCAAAATCATACGTTCCAATGGCCGTATATGCCCCTCCACTTGGTAAATTGGAGTTTGTTATAATTTTATCCACCATTGCCAAGCCAAACTTCTCTTCAACCAATTCTAAAAACTCTGTAAATACAATACCTTTCATTTTACATTTTTATAAATTCATTACAAGACCAATACGCTACTAAATTTTTAATTTTTAGGCTATAATCTTCATATTTCAATGGCTTCATTAGATAGCCTGCTATACCTATTTTGTAACATTCCAAAATATCTTTTTGGTTATTTGATGTCGAAAGTATTATGGCAGGAATATATTTTAATACCGCATCATCCTTTAAAATTTTTAAAAATTCAATTCCATTCATTTTAGGCATATTTAGATCCAATAAAATTACATCGGGCACCTCATCCGTATTTTTCAAAAATTCCAAAGCTTCCTCCCCATTTTCAACCCGGTTTACCGAATGTTTAATCTTTAAAGTATCTAAAACTCGATTAAACTTTAGTGTTTCAATTAAATCATCTTCAATAAGTAAAAAGGAAATCGGTTTCATTAGTTCTAAGTTATATCACTGATAATTAATATCCTACAAAATAATTGAATATTAAAAAAAATCACTCCCTACTTTCGATAAGACTTCTTTTTTTATCGGTGGATAACCTTTATCTATCGGCGAATGGATGTAACAAACTAGTAAATTCATTTGGGCGTTACCCTAGGGTCGGGCTATGCGATACAATCTTTTTGTTCGTCCCTCTCAAAAAGGATTTTCACTACTATCCCTAACGCAAAAACCATTCGTCTACAGTAAATCACCAATTAACTACAGTAAAATCTCCCTTAATCTAAAAACAAAAAAAGCAAGAATACTATCCTATAATTTAGCTGATATAACCTTTTAAATCTACTATTATGGGAACGTTAAACATACATACAGAAACACCACTAACCGACACCTTGTTTGATCAACTATGTACCAAAGAAGCTAAAATAGCTGTAATAGGTTTAGGTAACGAAGGACTTGAAACAGCTTTACACTTAGCTACTAAATATAGAGTTATCGGATATGATACTAATAAAGATGTGGCTACTTTGGTTCAGCAAAAAATGGATCCAAATAAAAAAATAACCTCAACAGATTTTATTGGCAAAGACTTTTTTGCTACTAACATTACTAATTTACTCGAAATACCAGCACTATACATTATAACCAATACCAACACTAACAATCATTTAGTCTTAAATAAAGCCACTGCAACGGTAGCCCGACATTTAAAAGTAGACGATGTTATCGTATTTCAAAATACGAATAACCAAAAACAAGAAATCGAATTTTACATCAGTCTATTAGAACGTATATCTGGTTTACAACATCATATTGACTTTAAAACAGCCTATACCACAAATATCATTTCGGCCATTACTTTAAATACTCATCAAAAAACAATTAAAAGTGACGATGTTAAAACTCGTGATTTAGTACAAACCATATTTGAAAACGTAACTGCTTTAAAAATTATAAAAACAAAACAACAACTAAATCCCAATACAATTGCCAATAAAATTGAAAAGGCATTAAAACAACAACACCCAACAAAAAAAGCATTTAGTATTTTACTCAAAGGCATTACCAGTGAAAAAAATACATACAACATAAAAAACTCCAAAGCAGTAGCCCTATATATGGCTTTATACCAAAAAGGAATTAATGTAAAGGTACAGGACAATCACATCCTTCCTTCCAAAGTAAAAGCCGCTTGTGGTATAGAATTAACAACTAGTACAAGCCAATGTTTTGATGCCATAGTTACCAGTGTAGCGCACGATAATTATAAAACGACTACACCAACTAATTATAACAAAAACAGTACTGAGCAAACACTCTTTTTTGATCAACTAGGAAACAGAAAGGAGGTGGTATCTAATTTACGCTAATTATTTAGTGCCAAATAATAGTTATTCTGTGGTCTGTTGCATTATTAAATTTGATTCTAAAATAGAAAACTCTAAATTGTTCATTGAAAATGATCTTAATTGAAGTATAAGATATCCATATCTTATACTTCTCAACCATAAAACACCTCAATGCAACCCATACATATTCTGTTTTTAGTTATTGCCTATTTTGGAGTACTTATAAGCATTTCATACCTAACCAGTAAAAATGCAACCAATACAAGTTTCTTTTTGGCCGATAATAAATCTCCATGGTATTTAGTCGCTTTTGGAATGATCGGAGCATCACTATCTGGTGTTACTTTTATCTCTGTTCCTGGCGCTGTTGAAACAAAACAATTTGGCTATTTACAAGTAGTTATTGGCTACTTTTTTGGTTATTTGATTATTGCCTATGTGCTTTTACCGCTCTACTACAAGTTAAATTTAACTTCCATTTACACCTATTTAAAGGATCGATTTGGCAATACTAGTTACAAAACCGGTGCTATTGCTTTTTTAATTTCCAGAACTATTGGTGCTGCTTTTCGTTTATTTTTGGTAGCAAAAGTATTACAACTACTTATTTTTGACCCCTTTGGTATGCCTTTCCCCGTAGCCGTTGTTGTTACTATCGCACTAATCTGGCTATATACCTTTAAGGGAGGAATTAAAACAATCATTTTTACAGACACACTACAAACATTATTTATGCTAATTTCAGTAGTGGTCACCATTATTTTTTTAGCTTCGGCTTTAGAGCTACATACTATAAATGCTATTTACACTAATGTAAGCGAAAGCCCATTAAGCAAAACCTTTTTTTTGGATGATACCAACAACGCTCAATATTTTATAAAAAGCTTTTTAGCAGGAATGTTTATTACCATCACTATGACAGGTTTGGATCAAGATATGATGCAAAAAAACCTGACTTGTAAAAACCTAAAAGAAGCACAAAAAAACATGCTTTCATTTAGTGTTGTACTCATTTTTGTGAATATCCTTTTTTTAGTTTTAGGTTTATTACTTACCCAATATGCACATCAACATAATATTACAGCTACTAAAGACAATCTTTTTCCTACAATAGCCATGTTACCCGAAATAGGTATAATTACCTCTGCCTTTTTTATTTTAGGACTTATTGCTGCTGCTTATTCTAGTGCCGATTCTGCACTTACCTCATTAACCACATCATATTGTATTGATATTATTGGTATTTCAAAAAAAAACAATGAAAGACAAGAGCAATTACGTAAAAGAACACATATTGGTTTTAGTATAGGACTTACCATTGTAATCATTTTATTTGATACCCTTTTTACTGATGTTTCTGTTATTTGGGAATTATTTAAAGCTGCTGGATATACCTATGGCCCATTATTAGGTTTGTTTGCCTTTGGAATTTATACCAAAAAAAATATTCATGATCGTTGGGTATGGGTTATTGCTATTTTGGCACCAATGGTATCTTATTTTTTAAATATGTATTCTGTAGAGTTATTTAATGGATATAAAATTGGATTTGAAATACTTATTATTAATGGCTTTTTCACCTTTATAGGTTTATTACTTATCACAACAAAGAAAACCAAAAATATAATTTAACTCTATTTATTATAAAAGAGACAGCTATTCCGCTGTCTCTTTTATAATATCTATCCTAATTTTTTCTGTATCGCTTCTCTTTCTATTTTTTTATAAACTTTAATGTTTTCTCTCCAATGTTTATCAAATAAAACCCAGGTTCTAAATTGCTAATATTAATACTCACTCCAGTTTCAGAAGCATTTATATTTCCCGCTTTTATAACTTGACCTAGAATATTTACAATCTGAAAAGATTGAGCTTGTTCATTAATATTGGAAATATCTATAAATTCACCTGCAGGTACTGGGTATAGTTGGGGACCAATAGATGAAGTTTCTTCAATAATTTTACTTCCAGCAGTACTCACTTGCGTAATAACCCATTGTTGATTCCCATTGTTATTATTCGATGACCACATGTGCACATTCTGTCTGTTAGCTCCTCCATTATTCCCATCAATAGAAACATTAGAAGCATTACGTTTCTCTAATCTAAATCTTCCATTGCCTGTTGAAACCTTTCTAAACTGTTGATTTTGATTATTGGGACTACACGGCCATAGCTGTACATTTTGACCATTAGTCCCACCGTTATTCCCATCCATACAAAAATTTGTATTACGTTTTTTATAAGAATAAAAACCGCCTCCACGACTTATCTCTTCCCATTGTTGATTCACATTATTTGAATTATAAGACCATAAATACACATTTTGGCCATTAGCTCCTCCGTTGCCTCCATCAATGGCAAAGCCTTGAGAGTTTCCTTTTCTTAATGTTACAATTGGATTTCCGTTTCCAGATCCACTGGTAGGTGGTGTCCCTCCAGTATTTGAACAATTTTTAATTTTATCATTTTGATTCAGTATCGTTTTTGGTTGAGAGTTAAATCCTATTTTTTGAATATTATTAAGACTAATATTAGAGAATCCCGCTCCATTACCATTTTCATAAAGTATAGGAGCCATAGACGGACCTTGGTAACTTTGCCTACCCGGTCTAATAGTACTCGCAATAAGATTTCTAATTTCACATGGAACAAAATCTCTATGATCCCTTCGTATTTGTGCTTTGGTTCCATACTCAGCACGTATATCGTTTACTTTAGAATTACTATTAAATGTTCCTCTTGGACCACCAGGAGTATCACTATGACCTCTTTCAATACGTACCGCAAATCCATTACCAAACGATTTCACATTTTGAATATCAAAGGTTCCGCAATTACATTCATGAGGGGATACAAACACCGTAGCGTGTCCGTCTCTATTAGATATATTTCTTCCTATAATATCATTAATAACAGGGTTTTGTATTCGTGTTTCAAGCCTTAAAGTAACTCCACCAGTTCCAGTTAAATTTTTAAACAAAATAGTTTCACCCGATAATATTTGTACAAGTCCCCATCCAAAACGAGCATTCTTTATATCTGCATTTTTCAATATTCCTTTTCTGGGGTGCTGTCCTTGATGCTCTTTAACACAGGAAAAACCAGCAAATTGAGTGAGATTATCTATAATATTGACGTTGGCTACAAAAAAATTAGTTACGTTCCCCATTCTAAATGTTCTCAACTTATCATTTACTTTACTTGAAGAGACATCAACCGTGAACCTACCTCCATTTCCTCGGACGCTTGCGTTTTCTACTTTATCATTGATTCCCATTCCAAAAATATAACCAAAAGACTTGTTATCAGAAGGTTTAACAATTGTCCCTCCTGCAAAAACCAAATGCACATTACTTCTAAGATTTATAAACTTAAGAAAATAGGTTCCTTTAGGAATAAAAATTCTACCACCGTTTGGCAATTTAGTAAGTTCATCAATCGCCCCTTGTAGTATTTTGCTATCATTATTATTATCATTACCATTAGCCCCGTAATCCGAAACTAAATTTCTACTTACACCATTTGTCCATGTTTCGGTGTAAAATCTACCTTCTCTGTCAATTTGAGAATAAAATGTTTGAGATAAAAGCAGCATGATCATGCAGGCTTTTAAAGTGTTGATTGTTGTTTTAAGCATAATTAAAAAGTTTAGCACTAAACTGAATAGCCCTCAGTTTAATTTTAGTTTAATGAAAATTGTTTGATAGTCAATCCTCACATTAAAAAACAAAAACTAGTGGAATGCTTTGCTTCGGTTATATTAATAAAACAAGCTTTTAGAAATTCGCCCGCCAAAACAAAAACGTCAAAAGTTGTAAACTTTACAATACGGAACTTAGAAAGATTTTTTTTAGTTCAATATCGATGCTATTTGAGCTAAATACATCAAACATTAAACACACTCTTAAAGTAAATATCATCAATTTATATACATAAGCTTCAACAGCTTATTTAAAGACAAAAATAATGTATTAATCCTTCATACTTTTCCGATCTCATTTGTTTTCAATCGTAAAAAAAGACTACTATACTTTATATAACTAAATAACAATCAATTTATTATAAAATAAATAATTCTAAAATAGTTGTCATTAACATCTAAATTCGATTAAATAAAAAACTATTAGTTAATTGGTATTTAGGTCTAAAAAAATAGCCAGAAGCTTTGCCAACACTACTTATAACTTACATGATTCAAAAATGATTTTTTTTAAGGATTATTAGCGTCTATATCCTAAATTATGAATATCATTTTAAAGGAAATTTAAATTATTTTATGTAATATTTTTCTTTCAAAATATAGCAATTCAATAAAAACTTTCCCATAAAAAAACTTCTTAAAAAGTTAAACTTCAAATTAAGACTTGATTAAAAAAACGAGTTACCGTTTTATTATTTTTCTCCTTTAATTACAGTAAAATAAATAACAAATAGTTAACGTTTATGTATTTGACTCGATTAACAAAACTAACAACTAATCAAAAAATTCATTTAATTATGAGAAAAATTAATCTTAGATCATCTATTTTCTATGGTGCTTTAGCCATTGGTGCATTACAAATGCATTCCCAAAATTCAACACCTAACAATTGTACACAAAAAGTATTTATTGAAAAAAATGGTATTGTTGCTATTGAGGCCGAAGACTTTATTAGCCAATCTAAAACTAACGATAGAGAATGGTTAGTACTTGACAAAAACACTAATAACACCCCTAAACCCGATCCAGATGGCAATCATGCGGATTCGGCTAGTAGCGGTAAATACATTGAATTACTTCCCGATACGAGAGTAAAACATGCCGACCCTTTGGTAAATGGAGTTAGTTTTTCAAACAAACCTGGAGAGGTAGCCATAATAAACTATAGAGTAAAATTCAGCTCAGCTGGAAAGTATTTTGTTTGGGTCCGTGCGTTTTCAACAGGATCGGAAGATAATGGTGTACATGTTGGAATCAATGGAAATTGGCCAGCATCTGGAGCTAGAATGCAATGGTGTTCTGGTAAAAACCAATGGACATGGGAGAGTAAACAACGAACTGCAGCAAATCACTGTGGAGAACCACAAAAGATTTTCTTAAATATTCCAAGTGCTGGCGAACATACGATCTCGTTTTCAATGCGTGAAGATGGTTTTGAAATGGATAAATTTATTTTATCAAAAGCCTACACTAAACCTTCAGGTGAGGGAATTGCTGCTCAAACAGATTGTACAACCGTAGTTACCACACCAACTCCGACTACTCCTACAACTCCAACACCCCCTGTTAGTACTCCAACAACTGGAACTAACACTCCTGCGGGTACTCAAGTTTCGGGACAATTAATGAGATGGCATAAAGTTTCTTTGACATTCGATGGACCGGACACGTCT
>NZ_JH621263.1:19940-75097 GCF_000255455.1 Aquimarina agarilytica ZC1
TATTCATAAAGGTAGTAACAGGTCTTATAAAATACCTGGATATTTCGCAGCTTGTGGTAATGCCGCTAATAATAGCTGTACTTCAGGAAATAAATGGAGAGTAAATTTTTCTCCTGATCAAATTGGTGGTTGGAACTGGAAGGCATCCTTTAAAAAAGGTGCTAATGTAGCCATTAATGGAGGTGGATCTGCTGCCGGGTTTATGAATGGTAAATCTGGTTCTTTTGACATTGCCGAATCTAACAAATCTGGAAAAGACTTTAGAAATAAAGGCCTAGGAAGATTACAATATGTTGGTGAACATTATTTAAAACACACTGGAACTAATCCTACTAGTCCAAATGGACCTTGGTTTTTAAAAGCTGGTGCAGATTCACCCGAAAATGCTTTTAATTATGTTGATTTTGATGCTACACCTAGTTTTAAAAATAACCTAAACAAAATAGGAAGTAAAACATGGCAACCCCACCAAAGAGATTATGCTGCAAATGATGCACAATCCTACACATGGAATAATAATAAAGGAACCGAGATATTAGGTATGATTAACTATTTATCGGGACAGGGAGCTAATGTTGTTTCATTCCTTACTTGGAATGCTGGTGGTGATGGCGGAGCCGTTTTCCCTCATTTATTAAAAGGTTCAGTAGCCGACTATGAAAAAAATGGTGGCAACAGAAATGCACAATGGAATAAAATGCACCATAACCGTTTTGATGTTTCTAAAATGGATCAGTGGGAAAAAGTAATGGAATATGCCGATAAAAAAGGGATGTACTTGCACTTTAAAACCATGGAAACAGAAAATGACAACAAAATGGATGGTAATAAATTCGGTAACGAACGTAAAATCTATTACCGTCAATTAATTGCTCATTTTGGACATCACTTAGCCTTAAACTGGAATTTAACAGAAGAAACTACAATTCCTGATAATGTGGTAAAATCAACTGCTTCATACATTAAAAACATTGACCCGTATGATCACAACATTGTTATCCATACCTTTCCAGGAAAACAAGATCAAGGATACAATCCTTTAATAGGAAATCAATCCGTATTAACTGGAGCTTCAATTCAAACAGATAAAAATAAAGTTCATAATGATGTAAAAAGATGGATTGAAAAGTCAAGAAAAGAAGGCCGAAAATGGGTTGTTGCCAATGATGAACAAGGAAGTGCTGGACAAGGAATTAGAGTTTCTGATAAAGAAGTGAGACATAAAGTGCTCTGGGGAACACTAATTGCAGGTGGTGCTGGTGTTGAATATTATAGTGGTTACACGGATGATGATGGAGACATCAATGGAAATGATCATCGTAAGAGAGGTAGAAAATATAAAGAAGGAAGTTATGCTTTAGCTTTTTTCAATACACATTTACAAGCCTACATGGTAGACATGAATAGTGCCGATAATGTAACTGCCGATGGAAAAGATTATGTATTAGCTAAAAACGGCGAAATATATGCTATTTACAGACCTAATGGTGGAAGTACAGGTCTAAATTTACCTAATGGAAATAATAAGTATGATGTACAATGGTATAATCCTAGAACTGGTGGTAACCTTACTGCTAAAAAAACATTAGGAGGAAATTTAGTTGCCCCTGACAAAGAAGATTGGGTAGCTTTAATTACCAAAAAAGGAGGAGCAACACCTAGTACAACACCTGTTGTTACACCAAACCCTACTCCAACTCCGACCCAACCTACTACACCAACAAATCCTAATTGTAGCAATACAACTTTAGCTGCATTAAGTGATTTTACTAATTTAGCTATTAACGGTTTTTCTCCTGCGTACAAGGATAATGCTAGGAAAGCTTTAGGTATAAACGCAGCACAACACAAAAATAAATTTGCTGCTGCTGAAACTAATTTTTCTGGACAAACAGGAACTTATAACATTAAATTAAATACACTAGCTGAACTAGATGGCGAAAGCACCTATCGTTTAAGAGTTAATGGTACATTAATAGGGACATATAAAAATCCAGAAACTACAACTGATTATTCTCCAGCTGGAAAAACATTTACTAATGTAAGTGTGAAAAATGGAGATAAAATTAGAGTTGAATTTAGTTCACATACAAATGGTAAAATTCCTGAAAATGGAGGAACGGCTTTTTCTAGAGGAAGATGGACGGGTCTTGAGTTTATTTGTACTGGTAGTACTACTCCAACTACACCAACAACTCCTGTAGTTACTCCTAATCCTACTACACCTCCAGTTACTACTCCTCCTACAACACCATCAAAACCAGATACCACTGGTGGATACAGTCCAATTCATGATGCTTATTTAGAAGGCAATAAGAGTTTTAACACGAGTATTGTTCGTGTCGAAGGAAATGAGCGTACAGCTCACTTATTATTTGACCTATCAAAAGTTAAAGGAAAAATTACTAAAGCAAGTCTTGAATTCACTGTAAATGGTGATGCTGGAAACGGAACTGTTAAAGTATACAAAGGAACTTCAACAAATTGGACCGAAACTAACTTATCTGCAGCTAATGCTCCAGGTAAAGGGAAGGAACTAGGTAACACTTCTGGAACTTATACTATAGGAAAAGGAATAAGTATACCACTTTCTGCCAATGATATTTCTAAAGGAAAAATTTCACTAGTTGTCGAACAAACTAGTGGTAACGATTTTGCTTTTTCATCAAAAGAAAATGGTAACGCAACTGCTCCTAAGTTAATTCTTGACATTGAACAAAATGTGGAAAAAACAACCAAGTTTAATGCACTTCAAGATGCCTTTATGCAAGGTGATAAGCGCTACAACACCGAAATGCTTAGAACCGAAAATGGAAAACGTACTACTTACTTAAAATTTGACTTACGTAAAGTAAATACGATCAAAAATGCAAACCTGGAACTTATAGTAGATGGTGATGCTGGTAATGGTACTATTGAAGTGTACCAAGGTACCGATAGCGGTTGGACAGAATTTAACTTAAACAAAAGTAACGAACCTACCACATTAAAAAAAGTAGGAAGTACTTCTGGTAATTTTACTTTAGGCAAAAAAGTAAACATTAAGTTAACTAATATTGACAAGAAAAATTACGTTACATTAATTGTTAAGCAAACTAGTGGTAATGATGTGGCTTTTGCTTCTAAAGAAAATGGAAATAAAGGACCTAAATTAGCACTTACTTACACTGAAAATACCGGAGCTAAAATTGGCGTTGAGGACTTTAACATTAATGTTAATGTTTACCCTAACCCAACGGTAAATAGTGTAACTGTTTCTTCCGAAAATTTATCACAATTATCAGCTATTAATGTATACGATTTAAATGGTACATTATTAAACAAAGTGATTATCGATAAAGAAAAACCTGAAACAGTTATCGATCTATCGAATTATAGTAATGGTATTTATTTATTAAGTCTACAAAGTGACACAAATAAATTAAAGATTATAAAAGTGGTTAAAGAGTAATTAATCAAATCACATACAGTTTAAAATTAGTTTTAAACTATCTAACAAGACCGCCTTGCCATAGTAGCGGTCTTGTTTTTTTTATATTATCACAAGGATTCAATAGAATAGCATCATTTTTTCTTATAGAAAAATACAGCTACATCATTATAAACTTTACGTAAAGTAATCTTACTCTTCAATCTACCAATACTGTAAAATTAATTTGAGTAATATCTTTCTTACTTAATTTATTAGCTATTAAAAATCCCCCCATAAAAGACAGCTTAAAAAGTTAAAATTCTATTTAATTAAGCTCCTCTAAAACTGTGGACGGTAGCACTTTTTTAACCTATTGATTTACCTTCATAAATAGCTTAAAATTGTATTAGTTAACAAAACATATACAGAAACCAACTCATAAAATTTAACCACATGAGACAAAAATTTTCACTATTTCTAATAAGTATATTATGCTTTTCAAGCATGATAAATGCTCAAAAAATTACCGGCGAATTAAAAAAATGGGAAAAAGTAACCCTTAGTGTTGATTTACCTGCTTCTAATCTTAATGAAAGTGCTGACACTTTTAAAAATCACCGAATGGATGTTGTTTTTACAGATCCAAACGGAAGTAAAATTAGAGTACCTGGTTACTTTGCTGCCGATGGTAATGCTGCAAATTCAAGTTCAAAAAGTGGTAAAACTTTTAAAGCCATTTTACGTCCATACATGACTGGACCTTGGAAGTATGAAATATTGTATTATACAGGAACTGATGTCGCTTTAAAAAATGTAAATCAACTTCCTAGTCCAGCACAAAAATTAACAGGAAACGTTGGTGATATTCAAAACAACAACGTAACTGCTCCAGATTTACGTGCTAAAGGAAGACTAACTTACCGTACTGCAGGTGATGTAAATTCTAGACGTTATTTACAATTTTCAGAGACTGGGGAATTCTTTTTAAAAATTGGCCCAGACTCACCAGAAAACATGTTAAACTATGATGAGTTTGATTTTGATGCCAAATTAAACAAATGTGGACTTTGTCCAACTCATAAATTTACTCCTCATAAAAATGACTACAAAACGGGAGATCCAACATTTAAAAACGGAAAAGGTAAAAACATCATTGGTGCATTGAATTATATTAAAAAACAGGATATGAATTCCTTTTCAATGTCTCTGTATGGAGGTGATGATAAAAATGTATTTCCTTGGGTGAACCTAAACAACAAATTTGTTTTTGATGTTTCAAAATTAGATCAATGGGAAGTGGTTTTTGATCATGCCGAATCACTTGGATTAGTTATGCACCTTAAATTAGCAGAAAACGAAAATTGGGATAAACTTAATGCTAATGAAATTAGAGCTCAATATAGAGAAATGGTAGCTCGCTTTGGACATCACTTAGCTATTGAATGGAACATTTCTGAAGAATATCGTGGTGCCGCCCAATCCGCAATGGCGCGTATCAACTTTTTAGAAGCTATCGATGCTTACCAAAACCCTAGAGTAATTCACACCTACCCAGGAGAACATAGCAAATATGATGAGTGGTTAAAATTAGGAGCTAAACTAACGGGTGCTTCTATTCAAAGTGCGAGTAATCCTAATGATGCCTATGATGGTCGAAGCGGTATTTTAACTTGGATTAATAAATCGAAAAACAATAATACGCCATGGGTAGTATCTTCGGATGAACAAAATCCTGGTAGTACTGGTATATTTAATAGTAAAAGCATTAATGATAAAACTGTTAAAAAAAGCGCTAGAACACATTACTTATGGAAAAATCTTATCGCCGGAGGACAAGGTGTTATGTGGTATGGTGGTGGTGAAGGAGACTTCAAAACCGAAAACTTTGATCGTTTTAGCACCTTATTTGAATGGTCAAGACATGCCTACAAATTTTTTAAAGAAAACAAAGTTCCTTATTGGGAAATGCAAAATAATGACAACCTAGCAGATGGTAAAAACAATCATGTTTTAGCTGGAGCAGGTAAAACATATGTAATTTACCTTGAAAAAGGAGGAAACACTCAATTGAATTTGAATGGAATTACTGGAAAATTTAATGTTAAATGGTTCGACCCAAGAAATGGTGGAAACTTAAAAGATGGAAGCGTAACTACAATTTCTGGTGGTGCTAAAAGAGGAATTGGTAACCCTCCAAATAATGCAAATGATGATTGGGTTGCTTTAGTTACTAACACAGATAATTCAGCAACCATTACTAATCCTCCAGTGGTTACCAATCCTACACCAGAACCAAACGTTCCTGTTACAGATGATTGTAAAGAAAAAATATTTGAAGAAAACGAAGGAGTAATTGCTATTGAGGCCGAAGATTTTTTTGAACAAACAAAAATTAGCAAAAGAGAATGGTTCATTTTTGATGGATCTACTAAAAATACTCCTAAACCAGACCCAGATGGTGATCATTCTGAAGGAGCAAGTAACGGTAAGTATATTGAATTACTACCAGATACAAGAGTAGTACATGCTGATCCTTTAGAAAATGGAGTAAGCTTTACAAACACTCCTGGCGAAGCTGCTATTATAAGTTATAAAGTCAACTTTAAATCTGCTGGTAAATATTTTGTATGGGTACGTGCGTATTCTACAGGTAGTGAAGATAATGGAATACATGTTGGTCTGGACGGGAATTGGCCGGCATCTGGAGCTAGAATGCAATGGTGCGGCGGTAAAAACAAATGGACTTGGGAAAGCAAGCAACGTACAGCTGCAAATCATTGTGGGGAACCCGAAAAGATTTTCTTGAACGTACCTAGTGCAGGTTTACATACGGTATCTTTTTCTATGCGTGAAGATGGTTTCGAAGTAGATAAAATGATATTATCAAAAACTTATAAAAAACCAACCGATGCCGGAACATTTGCTTTAGTAAATAACTGTAATGACACTACACCTACTACTCCAACAACTCCGACAAATGGAAGTTGTAATAAGGTAACTTTACAAGCAATTGATGATTTTAGTAATCTAAATATCTCAGGTTTTTCTCCTGCATACAAAGATAATGCGCGAAAAGCTATTGCCATTAACGCAGCTCAACACAAGGATAAATTTGCTGCTGCAGAAACTAGTTTTACGGGAGAAACAGGAACCTATAATGTAAAACTAAATACACTTGCAGAACTTGATGGTGAAAGCACGTATCGTTTAAATATTAATGGTAAACTAATAGGAACCTATAAAAATCCTGAAACAACTACTGATTATGCTCCTGCTGGAAAAACATTTAACAATATAAGCGTTAAAAAAGGAGATAAAATTAGAGTCGAATTTAGTTCACACACTAATGGTAAAATTCCTGAAAATGGAGGCACTGCTTTTTCTAGAGGAAGATGGACAGGAATTGAATTTATATGTACGGAATCAACACCTCCTACTGCTCCTACTACTGGAGTTAAATCAATAACACTTTCTCCTATTTATGATGCCTTTTTACAAAATGGAGTAAACAATAACACTAATGAACTTAAAATAGAAAAAGGGAAACGTGTTGCTTATTTAAAATTTGATCTGAGTGCGGTTACAGGTACCATAAATGCGGCTAATTTAGAGCTTAACGTTTCTGGTGATGCTGGTAATGGAATCATTAAAGTATATCAAGGTAAAGATACTAATGGATGGACCGAAACAAACTTAGACAATACCAATACGCCAACAAAAGGAAGTGAGCTAGGTAGTCTTGATAAAAATTACCCTTTAAATAGTAAAAACTCCATTGCTTTATCAGACCTTAATAAATCTAATTTTGTCACATTAATTATAGAAATGGAAAGTGGCAATGATGTTAGTTTTGCTTCCAAAGAAAGTGGAAACAATGGCCCAAAATTAACTATTACCTATACAGAATCTACCTTATCAATAAATACCCCTGATGTAGACAATGAAGTTAGGGCCTCTATTTTCCCTAATCCAACTACTGATTATATAAGCATTAATTCTGCAAATTCATCTAAATTAAAATCAATTAAAGTATTTAATTTAAACGGAATACTATTACAAGGAATCTCTAATACTCAAATAAATAATGAGACTAATATTGATCTTTCAAATTACAGTAATGGAATTTATTTAATTAGCCTACAAGATGCTAAAAACAACATAAAAATAATTAAAGTTATCAAAGAGTAATTATTTTTTCACTTATTAAATCTAGGCCGCTTTTTTGTTAAAAAGCGGCCTATTTTATTGTATCAATTTCTGTGGAATTTGAAAATTCTTACGCTAATTTATATTGGTATATTTTTCTAAATTTAATTTGAGTAATATTTTTCTTACCACTATTGTTACCTAGCCTTATTACTCCCTTTAAAACACACCTTAAAAAGTTAAAAATACAATTAAAAGCCCCTTTAAAAACAAGGTTACGGCTGGCTTATTTACCCCTATTGTTAGGCCAAAATAAATGCCTTAAAATTGTAGTTATTAAAGCAATAGTTTTTAGAACAAAACACAAACAAACTAAAAAAATGAAACAAAAATTAACAATGTTTTTGATATGCTTGCTCAGCGTATCCAACCTAATCAACGCTCAAAAAATTAGTGGCGAATTAAAAAAATGGCACAAAGTGACCCTAAGTGTCGATTTACCTAGCGCTAACTTAAATGAAAGTGCAAACACTTTTAAAAATCACCGAATGGATGTAGTATTTACAGATCCAAATGGTGGAAAAATTAGAGTTCCTGGTTATTTTGCTGCCGATGGAAATGCTGCTAATTCAAGTTCAAAAAGTGGTAAAAATTTTAAAGCTATTTTACGTCCTTACATGACAGGTGCATGGAAATACGAAGTGTTGTATTATACAGGTACAGATGTAGCACTTAAAAATGTAACCCAACTACCTGCTCCTGCCAAAAGATTAACTGGTAATGTTGGTACTATTCAAAACAACAACAAATCAGTTCCTGATTTGAGAGCTAAGGGTAGATTAACTTATAAAACTTCAGGAAACAATAACTCAAGACGTTACCTACAGTTTGCAGAAACGGGTGAATACTTCTTAAAAATTGGTCCAGATTCACCTGAAAACTTTTTAAATTATAATGAGTTTGATTTTGATGCTAAATTAAATAAGTGTGGTCTTTGTCCAACACATAAATTTGCGCCACACAAAGGGGAATTTAAAAATGGAGATCCTACTTTTAAAAACGGAAAAGGTAAAAACATAATAGGGGCATTAAATTACATCAAAAGACAAGGAATGAACTCTTTCTCTATGTCTTTATACGGAGGTGATGACAAAAATGTATTTCCTTGGGTAAACCTTAATAATAAATTTGCTTTTGACGTTTCTAAATTAGACCAGTGGGAAGTTGTTTTTGATCATGCCGAAAAGCTTGGTTTAGCTATGCATTTTAAATTAGCTGAAAATGAAAACTGGGATAAATTAAATGCAAATGAAATTAGAGCTCAATACCGTGAAATGGTAGCTCGTTTTGGACATCACTTAGCTATTGAGTGGAATATTTCTGAAGAATACAGAGGTGCAGCACAATCTGCTATGGCACGTATTGACTTTTTGGCTACAATTGATGCTTACCAAAACCATAGAGTTATTCACACCTACCCTGGTGAGCATAGTAAATATAATGACTGGTTAAGATTAGGAGCTAAATTAACTGGTGCATCAATTCAAAGTTCTAGAAATCAAAATTACAGAGACGCCTATAATGGTAAAAGTGGTATTCTTACTTGGATAAACAATTCAAAAAACAACAATACTCCATGGGTAGTAGCTTCAGACGAACAAAACAGTGGTAAAACAGGTATTTTTACCGATGAAAAAATGTCTACAAAAAGTGTAGTAAAAGAAGCTAGAACTATCATTTTGTGGAAAACCTTAATTGCAGGTGGACAAGGTGTAATGTGGTACGGAGGAAGCAGAGGAGACTTCCAAACAGAAAACTTTGATCGTTTTAGCACTTTATTTAATTGGTCTAGACATGCTTTTAATTTCTTTAAAGGAAATAAAATTCCTTATTGGAACATGGCTAACAATGATAAATTAGCTAATGGTAATAATAATCACGTATTGGCCGAAGTTGGAAAAACTTATGTCATATACCTTGAAAATGGAGGTAATACGCAATTAAACTTAAGTGGTGTAAATGGTAACTTTAATGTAAAATGGTTTGACCCAAGAAATGGTGGAACGCTTAAAAATGGTAGTGTTACCCAAATTTCTGGTGGAGCAAAAAGAGGTATAGGAAACCCACCAAATAATACAAATAATGACTGGGTAGCTTTAGTTACAAACACAAACAATACGGTAACTAACCCAGCACCTCCAGTAGTAGTTGGACCAGTAGCTGACCCAAGCCCAAACCCTTCGGTTACTCCTCCTACAAATGGAAATTGTAACGAAAAAATATTTGAAGAAAACAATGGAGTAATTGCTGTGGAAGCCGAAGATTTTATTAGTCAATCAAAAACTAGTAAAAGAGAATGGTTAGTACTAGATAAAAACACAAAGAATACACCAAAACCTGACCCTGATGGAAATCATGCCGATGGCGCTAGTAACGGTAAGTATATTGAATTACTACCAGATACAAGAGTAGTACATGCTGATCCTTTAGAAAATGGAGTGAGCTTTTCAAACACTCCTGGTGAAGCTGCTATTGTAAATTACAAAGTAAACTTTAAGTCTGCCGGAAAATACTTTGTTTGGGTACGCGCTTACTCTACAGGTACTGAGGACAACGGAGTACACGTTGGTTTAGATGGAAAATGGCCTGCATCTGGTGCAAGAATGCAATGGTGTAGTGGAAAAAACAACTGGACATGGGAAAGTAAACAACGAACTGCTGCTAATCATTGTGGGGAACCTGAAAAGATTTTCTTAAATGTGACTAGTGCAGGTGTTCATACTGTATCATTCTCTATGCGCGAAGATGGTTTTGAAATTGATAAATTCATATTATCAAAAGCTTACAAAAAACCTTCAGGTCAAGGAACTAAAGCTATTGCTGAAAATTGCACAAACAATCCAGCACCCGCTCCAACTCCAACACCTACACCAACTACCCCTAAGCCTGCTCCACAAAATCCAACAAATGGAAATTGTAGCAATTCAAGCTTAAATGCAATTAATGATTTTAATAAGTTAAATGTGAATGGTTTTTCTCCAGCATATAAGGATAATGCAAGAAAAGCGATTGCCATTAATGCTGCACAACATAAAAATAAATTTGCTGCTGCAGAAACTAATTTCAAAGGTGAAACAGGTACTTACAATATTAAATTAAATACACTTGCTGAACTTGATGGTGAAAGCACGTATCGTTTAAGAGTAGGTGGTAAGTTAATTGGTACTTACAAAAACCCTGAAACAACAACTGATTACTCTCCTGCAGGCAAAACATTTAATAATGTAAGTGTTAAAAAAGGAGACATCATTAGAGTGGAATCAAGCTCTCACACTAATGGTAAAATTCCTGAAAATGGAGGAACTGCTTTTTCTAGAGGAAGATGGACTGGAATTCAGTTTACTTGTGTGGCTGCTAATCCTACCCCTGAACCTACAACTCCTAATCCTGAACCGACTCCAAAACCAACAACTCCTACTCCAACAACAAATGGAGATGTTATTATATATGAACACTGTAATTTTGGGGGAGAAAGTTTAGCGCTTAATGTTGGTAACTATTCGAATTTTAATAATTTAAAATTCTCAAATGATCAACTGTCATCAATTAAAATAGCATCGGGTTATACTGTACAGTTATTTGCAAATAGTAATTTTAACGGAAAATCTATAACACTAAAAGCCAATAATGCTTGTTTAATTGGGGACAATTTTAATGATATAGTTTCTTCTATTAAGGTTTCTAAAACAAATGAAGCTAAACCTGTTACTAAAACTTTTAACGCCTACCAAGATGCATTTATGCAAGGATCAACTAGTTTTAACACAGAAATACTTAGAACCGAAAATAGAAAACGTACTACTTACTTAAAATTTGATTTACGTAGTGTTAAAGGTGCTATTAAAAATGCAAACTTAGCACTTATAGTAGATGGTGATGCTGGTAATGGTACTATCGAAGTTTATCAAGGTGTTGATAAAGGATGGACAGAATTAAACTTAAACAAAAACAATGAGCCAACCAATATCAAAAAATTAGGTAGCGTTTCTGGAAACTTTGCTTTAGGTAAAAAGATCGATATCAAGTTAGCAAACATTGATAAGAAAAACTATGTGACTTTTATTATTAGACAAACAAGTGGTAACGATGTTGCTTTTGCTTCTAAAGAAAACGGAAACAAAGGACCTAAATTAACACTTACATATGCTAACAATAATGGCGCTAAAATTGGTGCCGAGGATTTAAATATTACTGCTAAAGTATATCCTAATCCTACTGCAAATACAGTAACTGTTAATTCTGAAAACTTATCATTATTAGAATCTATTAATGTATACGATCTAAGTGGTACATTATTAGAAACTGTGAATATTGATAAAGAAACTACAGAAACTTCAATTGATCTTTCTGCTTACAGTAAAGGAATTTACTTATTAAGTTTACAAGGTGCTGGAAACAAATTAAAAATTGTTAAAGTTATCAAGGAATAACAACTTTTCAAATCAAGTTGCTTGATAAAAAGGACCGTCTTAAAAATTAAGACGGTCCTTTTTCAATGGTACTAATAATAAGATTTACAGATAAACCTAACTTAATGTGATCTCATATTGATCTGTTGATAATAACACTAAAGTACATGATGCTTCAAATGGAATGGAAGCACGCTGAAGCAACTCAAATAATTCTGGATTTTCTGTCCCTGGATTAAAAATAACACGCTTTGGTTGAAGAGCTATAATATAATCATAATACTCTGGTTGACGTTTAGGGTTTATATAAAGACTCACCGTATGCACATCATCGAGTAAAGGTTTTCCTTTTACTATGCTTACATCTTGTACCTCTCCTTCTCTTAACCCTATCGCTACAGTTGGGTGCTTATAGTTTCTTAACTTATTTATTGCTTTATTCGAGTAACGTTCTTCTTTTAATGAAGCTCCTATTACTAATGTTTTTAATGGCATATATTCTTTTTTGGGTATTGGTAGGTCAACCTATTCAAAAATTACAATTTTAACTTTATCCTAATTAAGCAATGAAATATTTGATTATGATCAAATTTGGGTTCTGATTAGATTTCCTTTAGCAGTATTAGTGTATCAATCAGTTTTAAAAGTCTATGATTAAAGAACTCAACCTAAAAAATGTTAAAATCTATTTTTTCTGTAATTATATCGAACCTTATACGTCTATAATAATAGATATTAGAATAGTTAGTTGGTTAGTTAATTTTTACCCTTTTGTTCTTCATTGATTTAGATGATTGATTAGTAGTTAGTGTTAGTATGATAATTTTCAAAAGGGTAAAAGAAAGCCGCAGAGAGTAGTTAACTCTGCGGCTTTCGTTTTTTTATTCTTTTAACAAAAAAAATAACTACCACTTAATCAAAGCACTAGCCCATGTGAATCCACTACCAAAGGCTGCTAACACTACCATATCACCTTCTTTTATTTTACCAGATTCCCATGCCTCTGTTAAGGCAATTGGAATAGAAGCCGCAGTTGTATTTCCGTATTTTTGAATATTATTAAATACTTGATCATCGGTTAAACCAAATTTTTTCTGTACAAATTGTGAAATTCTTAGGTTAGCTTGATGCGGGATCAGCATGTCAATATCTGTAGGGGATAACTTATTTTTTTCAAGTCCCTCCATAATTACTTCCGAAAAACGAACTACAGCATTTTTAAATACAAATTGTCCATTCATATATGGGTAATAAGTAATATCGGCATCGGTAGCTGTCTCATGCTCTTCTATTATTTGAGGCACCCAATGCTCTGTACTTGGACCTATCATAGCTAACTCTTTAGCATGTTTCCCTTCACTATGCATATGTGTTGATAACACCCCTTGGTGATCATGTTCACTTCTACTCAATACGGCTGCCCCTGCTCCATCACCAAAAATAACAGAAACAGATCGCCCTCTAGTAGTCATATCTAAACCACCACTATGATTTTCACTTCCTATAATCAATACATTTTTGTACATACCAGTTTTAATATACTGATCGGCTACAGAAAGCGCATATATAAATCCACTACATTGATTTCTAATATCTAATGCAGGAACGGTAGGTAACCCTAATAAATCCTGTACTTGCACTCCACATCCAGGAAAATAATAATCTGGACTTAATGTAGCAAATACAATAAGTTCAATAGCATCTTTATCAATTTTAGCTCTTTCAATAGCTATTTTAGCTGCCTTTACCCCCATAACTGCAGTAGAATTCCCATCACCTGCCTTTATATGACGACGTTCCTTTATACCTGTACGTTCTTGAATCCACTCATCATTAGTATCCATTACTTTTGAGAGATCGTCATTGGTTACTACATTTTCAGGGACATACATTCCCAATCCAGTAATTTTAGAGCTATACATATTTTCAATTAAATTTTCTAAATAAATAAAATAAAGATCGCAAGTTACCTATTTAAGTACATAATGAAAAGTATTGCGTTTACTTAATATATGCAAGCATAATAATCAGCTGATTTACAGTCAAAAGCATCTTAATAAGCTATGCTCATTTTTTAGTATAATCACAACCTAAAAAATCAAATTCCCTCCACTTTACTCGCACAGTTCTTTCATGACTTTGACCGGACATATCTGTACACTCTAAATTTGATTGTGTTATTTCAATCGAGTTTTTATTATGATCTATTCCTTTAAAAACAACTCTTTCCTCACTTGAATTCATTGAACCTTCCATTAACTGTAAAGTCCCTCGAATTTCTCCTTCATCAGTTGCTAATGTTACTAATTTAAAAGAGTAACCACCTCCATCAAGTTTATCCACAAATAAATTCCAAGAAGGCTCACTTCCTCCCGCTACCAATTTAGAAATTTCACTTTCTTTGGTTAAGTTAACGGTGCCATTCTTAGGCGTTTCTTCCCCTTCTATTTTTTCGATTGAATCTTCTGCTTTTTTTCTCTACTATTATTTTCTTTACAAGAAAACATTAAAAAAGACAACGTAAATAAGGTTACATATTTAATTTTAATCATAACTTAAAATTAGTATTTGTTTTAAATTTAATCAATAGAATTAAATTTATCTAAGGATAAATAAAAAATAACTATGCATAAACATTCCATACTCAACTTAAAAGAATAAAGAATATTATATTAACCGAAGGAAAGAATAAACTTTTTAATGAACAGTAAAAAAATGTAAATTCGAATAAATGATCGCTACATTTTAGATATCATAGAACTGATATCTTCAACCATATCTTCGAAGTACTCTGTATATGATTTCACAAAATGATCCTTAGAATCTTTAGGATTAAACTCTCCAAAACGCACTCTATCTTCATATTTATGAGCTGAAAATTCTGGAGCAATCCCCTTTTTAACATTAAGAATAGTTCTTTTTCGATCCATCAAAAAAACTGATGGAAGTCCTAAAGAATGTTTCACTCTACGCACAATATCCGAACTAAAATTATCTTGTTCATCAACATAAACTACCGAAACATTGGAATCATAATATTGTACTTTACTCGCTACCTTTTCTCTTGGCTCCCAATACAACACTACAAAATCTATTAAATCCCCAAACTCATTAGCAATATCATTAAATGCAGCTGCTTCGGACTCATTAGGTTCACACCAAGTTGCAATTGTTTTTAAATAAATGGGTTTTTGAAAAGATTCAAAATAAATAGGATCTCCCGATTTGGCTTTATTTACAATAAAATTATCAAATTGAGTCCCTTTTAAACAGTTCTGAACCAAGGAATCATATAAAAATCGAGCCCTTTCCAAATCCTTACGTTCATAAGCGACTTGGCTATTCACTTTAAATAAATTAATATTTCGATCGATAGCATCGGAAAAAAAGTTATAGTCTGCCAGTGAACCAATAAGTGAAGTCTCCTTTTTATCTGCTAAATCTTTATCATACCTATCTACAGGATCATAATCATTAGCTCTATCATCATCTTGTGCTTGTATGCACATAAATGACAATAGAAAACCGATAAGTAAATACTTTATTTTCATAATTAGGTTTCGGGGCATTAACCTGTATCATGTATTTAAAATTCTAATACATAAGCCAGATAAAAATAAGATATTATAAACAATAACCTATTTTTAGTAACATTTAGTATACAAAAACTTAGTAAACTCTAATTAAATAACAGTCTAACACTATAAAATGTTACAAATCAAGCGCCATTAACTAATAACAAATTTAAAAAAAATCCCCACTTAACCTCGATAAAAGATTCTTTTTAAAGGATTAAATACGTTTTAACTGCTGTTTCATCATATCCATTTGCTCCTTAAGCATTCCGTGCTTGTCTAATTTTTTCGCTTCGCTAAGCAAAGTTTGCGCTTCGCGCTTACGCCTCTTTTGCATTGCAATACCTGCTAAATTTAATTTAGCTACCGCTAAATCTTGATCCATGGACAAACCTAATTTAATCGCATTTTTAAAAAAACGCTCCGCTTTTGTTAAGTTAGTTTGAGAAACAATAATACCACGTAAATAACTGTAATATCCTTGTTGTTTTTTTGTCAAAGCCGTTTCTGGACTTTGAATTTTGTCAAGTAATTTTTCCGTACCTACCAAATCTTGTTTTCTTAATTTTAAAAAAGATAACAATATGATTTCATTTTTAAAATAAAGAAACACAAACATTCCTGCTAAAAACAACAGTAAAATTCCGTTACCTATATAATTGTCTACAAATTGCCAAACTGCTGCAAAAACAGCTAGAACAGCTAAAACTAACTTAATATTTTTATTGAACATTTATTTTATTTATTTTTAATGCGCAAAGGTACTAAAAACAATTGAAAATATTTTTCCCTAGAGTGTTGCAGAACAAAAAACTCTTTGTATATTTGCACGCAGTTTTAAGATGAGCTATATCATCTTGAAATAATGATATAGATACTTAAGATTTTTTAAAGATACCAAAATGAGTAAGAGAACATTTCAACCATCTAAGAGAAAAAGAAAAAATAAGCACGGATTCAGAGAGCGTATGGCTTCTGTTAATGGTAGAAAAGTCCTTGCAAGAAGAAGAGCTAAGGGCAGAAAGAAAATTTCTGTTTCTTCAGAAATTAGACATAAACACTAATTATGATTAGTGTTTCAAATACAGGGTGTTACTTTTTTTAAGAGTAACGCCTTTTTTTATATCTTATAGCATACAATTTTTAATTTCAATACAATTTCCAAATGCCAAAGAATAACAATCTTAAATGTGTACTTTTAATAGGTTCAGGTCCTATAGTTATTGGTCAAGCGTGTGAGTTTGATTACTCTGGATCACAGTCCCTAAGATCGTTAAGAGAAGATGGAATAAAAACCGTCCTTATTAATTCCAATCCTGCGACTATTATGACCGATCCGTCCATGGCGGATCACGTGTATTTAAAGCCATTAAATACAAAGTCAATTATTGAAATTTTAAAGAATCATCCAGAAATTGATGCCGTATTACCTACAATGGGAGGTCAAACAGCATTAAACCTTTGTATTGAAGCTCAAGAAAAAGGTATTTGGGATGACTTTAATGTAGCATTAATCGGTGTTGATATTGATGCCATTAACATTACCGAGGACAGGGAGTTATTTAGAGAATTAATGGGTAAAATTGGCGTTGGAATGGCTCCACAGGCTACCGCTAATTCATTTTTAAAAGCAAAAGAAATTGCTCAGGAATTTGGTTTTCCTTTGTGTATTCGTTCTTCTTTTACATTAGGAGGTGCTGGTGCCGCAATTGTTCATGAAGAAAAAGATTTTGATGAATTATTAACTCGTGGCTTGGAGTCCTCTCCTATTCACGAAGTAATGATTGACAAAGCCTTACTTGGTTGGAAAGAATACGAATTAGAGTTACTACGTGATAAAAATGATAACGTTGTTATTATTTGTACTATCGAAAACATGGACCCTATGGGAATCCATACAGGTGATTCGATTACTGTAGCTCCTGCCATGACACTTTCGGACAAAACATTCCAACGTATGCGTGATATGGCTATTCATATGATGCGTAGTATTGGTGATTTTGAAGGAGGATGTAACGTGCAGTTTGCTGTAAGCCCAGATGAAGCTGAAGAAATTATTGCTATTGAAATCAACCCACGTGTATCTCGTTCATCTGCTTTAGCAAGTAAAGCTACTGGATATCCAATTGCAAAAGTAGCTACAAAATTAGCTATCGGATATACACTTGATGAATTGAGTAACCAAATTACAGGATCAACATCTGCTTTATTTGAGCCTACGTTGGATTATGTAATTGTTAAAATACCACGTTGGAACTTTGATAAATTCGAAGGTTCGGACAGAACTCTTGGATTACAAATGAAAGCTGTTGGCGAGGTAATGGGGATTGGACGTTCATTCCAAGAGGCATTACATAAAGCTACACAGTCGTTAGAAATTAAACGTAATGGTTTAGGTGCAGACGGAAAAAGCCATAAAGATTACGATACCATTGTTGAAAAATTAACCCATGCAAGTTGGGATCGTGTATTTGTAATTTACGATGCTATCCAAGCTGGAATTCCTTTGAGTAGAATTTTTGAAATCACTAAAATTGACATGTGGTTCCTTAAACAATACGAAGAGTTATACACCTTAGAAAAAGAGATTAGCACCAATACTATTGAAACACTTCCAAAGGATTTATTGTTAGAAGCAAAACAAAAAGGTTTTGCAGATAGACAAATAGCCCACATGCTTAAGTGTTACGAAAGTGAAGTATACAAAAAACGCGAAAAATTAAACATCAATAGAGTTTATAAATTAGTAGATACATGTGCTGCCGAATTTAAAGCACAAACACCTTACTACTACTCTACTTTTGAAAGTGAAATTGAAAAACCAGATGGTACCGTTAGCGTACAAAACGAAAGTATAGTTACCGACAAAAAGAAAGTAATTGTACTTGGTTCGGGACCTAACCGTATTGGACAGGGTATTGAATTTGATTACTGTTGTGTACACGGGGTACTTGCTGCTTCAGAATGTGGCTACGAAACCATTATGATCAACTGTAACCCAGAAACGGTATCTACCGATTTTGATATTGCTGACAAATTATACTTTGAGCCTGTTTTCTGGGAACATATTTATGACATTATTCGTCATGAAAAACCAGAAGGCGTTATTGTACAATTAGGTGGTCAAACCGCACTTAAATTAGCCGAAAAACTAGAGCGTTACGGAATCAAAGTACTAGGTACTAGTTTTGATGCTTTAGATTTAGCTGAAGACCGTGGAAGTTTTTCTACCTTATTAAAAGAAAACAATATTCCTTACCCAGAGTTTGGAGTAGCCGAAAATGCTGATGAAGCTTTAGCTATAGCCGATGAGTTAGATTTCCCAATACTAGTACGTCCATCGTATGTATTAGGAGGTCAGGGAATGAAAATTGTAATTAACAAAAAGGAACTAGAACAACATGTGATCGACCTTTTAGTTAAAATACCTAACAACAAACTGTTACTAGACCATTATTTGGATGGTGCTATTGAAGCTGAAGCAGATGCGATTTGCGATGGCGAAAATGTATACATCATCGGTATTATGGAGCATATAGAACCTTGTGGAGTTCACTCTGGAGATTCTAACTCAACCTTACCTCCATTCAACTTGGGTGAGTTTGTAATGCAACAAATTAAGGATTACACTAAAACTATTGCTTTAGCCTTAAAAACAGTAGGTTTAATTAATATCCAATTTGCTATTAAGGATGACAAAGTGTACATCATTGAAGCAAACCCTCGTGCATCACGTACCGTTCCTTTTATTGCAAAAGCATACGGAGAACCTTATGTAAACTATGCAACTAAAGTAATGTTGGGTCACAATAAAGTTACTGACTTTGATTTTAACCCTCAGTTAAAAGGTTATGCAATTAAACAACCTGTTTTCTCATTTAATAAGTTCCCTAACGTAAACAAAAAACTAGGACCAGAAATGAAAAGTACAGGAGAAAGCATCTTGTTTATCGATGATTTAAAAGATGATGCTTTTTACGAATTATACTCTCGTAGAAAAATGTATTTGAGTAAGTAAAACTTACTTTTTATAACATATCCAAAAGGCCGTTTATTTTTAATAAGCGGTCTTTTTTTGTTTTTATTCGACATACAAATTAACTTTTTGTATACAAATACATATAAACAACTAATTTCTAAGCAACCATCTCGCAAAACTCTCATCTCATATTAAAACAAAACTATTACAAAATGAAAAAAACACTGATGTTAATACTTATGGGAATAGCAATTTTTAGCTGCTCAAACGATGATGATAAAAATCAAAATAACTGTGATTTTAATACCCTTATAAGTTCTGAACAATTTAAAAACTCACCTTCTGATGAACTAGAGATTCATAACTTAGAAATAAACAATGACTGTCTAAAAATTAACTTTAGCTCAGGAGGCTGTAGCGGAGATACTTGGGTAGTAAAACTAATTGACAAAGGAATCACCACAAAATCTATCCCTCCTCAGCGATCTTTAAAGTTATCCTTAAAGAATGATGAATTATGTGAAGCGCTTATCACTAAAAAACTAACTTTTGATATTTCAAACTTACAAGTTAAAGGAAATCAAGTCAAACTAAATATTGCAAATTCAAACAAAATAATCTTGTATGAATATTAAAAACATATTTCAATCCTAAAAAGCTCTTTTAAAATACGTTAAAATCAACCTTAACATCTAGTACTTATTTTAATATTGTAAATTTAGTATAGTGATCAATTTAAAAAGAGTAAATGATAACATTGAAAAGAATAAATTCTGATAATTCTGATTTCAAAAAATTAGCACAAGAACTAGACACGAGTCTAAGATATTACTATAAAGGTGAACAATCTTTTTATGAAGAATTAAATAACCTTGAAAAAATAAAATATGCTATAGTTGCTTATAATGAAAAAAGGAAACCCATTGGGTGCGGAGGAATTAAAAAAATTTCTGAAGATATAGCAGAAATTAAAAGGATGTATGTTGACCCAACATTTCGAGGAAATGGAATTGCTACAATGATATTAAATGAATTGGAAAAATGGGCTATTGAATTAAACTTTAGCAAATGCATACTTGAAACGCTAAAAACAAAACCTTATGCAATTGCATTTTATACAAAAAACAAGTATTCAAAATTCCCAAATTATGGTGAATATGTTAATGCCAAAAAAAGCATTTGTTTTCAAAAAAAACTAAACTAAAATATCTACTATTACTACAGTAAAATCATATTTAAATACCAATCATTTATACTTAAACCTACTGATAAATAATCACCACCTAACTATTCTTTTAAATTTTTAACGCAAGCTTTAAAAAAAGTCTATTTACTAACAAATACCAATTATGAAAAAAATTAAACTAATCTTAACCTACCTATTCATAGTATCATTAGCCTTTGCTGGTTGCAATAACGATGACACTAATAACAACAGTAATAATATAGATCCAATCATTGGAAAATGGAAAACCATAGAGTTAAATGAAAATGGCATAAAACAAAAAATAGCCGAATGTGAACTACAAAACACTATAGAATACCTAAATGATGGTAAAATTATTGACACCTATTTTGAACCCAACTCTAACAATGGATGTGATAAAATCGTAGACAATTCTGGAAGTTGGAAAAAAATATCCGATTTAGAATATCAAATAATTTTAGACGATGGTGATGTTAATTATATAAGCCCTATAAGCTTTTCTAAAAACAATACTGTACACGTTCAAAAATTCACTATACAGGATGGTGAAGAAAAATCAGAACAACTAAATAAATATCAAAAAATAGAATAAATCACTTTGAAACAAGCTTAATTTGCCCTTATTAATTTTAAGTAAAAAACAGTTGTTATACTACTTAAAATAAAACGACATAACCAATGAACATTTAAAAAGGCAAACCACGGTGAATACTCAAAAGGTTACATTTAAAAATACTACAGGTCAACAATTATCTGGCCGATTAGAATTACCATTTAATCAACAGCCCCATAATTTTGTACTATTTGCACATTGTTTTACATGTAATAAAAACTTGAGTGCTATTCGAAATATTAGTCGAGCCCTAGCCATACAAGGCTTTGGTGTGTTACGATTTGATTTCACAGGACTAGGCGAAAGCGAAGGAGATTTTGAGGATACTAATTTTTCAGGTAATGTAGAAGACCTTGTTGCTGCATCTAATTATTTAAAAACACATCATCAATCACCTGTTTTACTAATAGGTCATTCATTAGGCGGAGCGGCAGCAATTTTTGCAGCCTCCAATATAAGTTCGATAAAAGCAGTGGCCACTATCGGAGCTCCTTCCAACCCAAAACATGTTACTCATTTATTACATAATAAGATCGGTGAAATTATAGAAACGGGCCTAGCAAATGTCAATTTAGGAGGCAGGCGGTTTACCATAAAAAAACAATTCATTGATGATTTAGAAGAACAATCATTACCCAAACTTGTACATAATTTTGAAAAAGCTCTTTTGGTATTGCACTCTCCACAAGATACTACAGTAGGTATTCAAAATGCTGAAGAAATTTATAAAGCTGCTAAGCATCCTAAAAGTTTTATAAGTCTTGACGGAGCAGATCATTTACTTATGCGTAAAGAAGATTCCATTTATGTTGGTGAAGTGATTGCCGGCTGGTCCAAACGTTATATTAAATTCCCCGAAAAGAAAACGTTAAAAACTACTGACGAAGTTGCTGCTAGTTTAAATGCTGTTGATGGATTTACCACACAAATGAAAATAGGAAATCATCACTTTTATGCCGATGAACCCAAAAAAGTAGGAGGTAATGATTTTGGCCCTAATCCTTATGAATTTATTTCTGCTGGTTTATCTGCTTGTACAGCTATGACAATTCAAATGTATGCTAAACGAAAAGGATGGCAAGTTGATAATGTCGAGGTACACACTAGTCACAGTAAACAATACAACTCAGATTGTGAAAATTGCGAGCAGGATACTGCAAAAATTGATACTTTTATCAGGAAAATTAAACTCACTGCTCCTACTTTAAATAGTGATCAATTAAATCGTATTTTAAAAATAGCCGATAAATGCCCTGTACACAAAACATTATACAACAAGTCACAAGTAATCACAGAACTCCTCAACTCCTAAAATGATTTCACCAATATAGGGTAGTTCTTAAAAACTTTCCCAAAACAACATTATTTATAGCAGAAAATGACATCATATACCCCGATCAAATAAAAGGAACTAATATGCCACATATTTGGCCATTCCTTCCTGTAATGAAAGAAGCCAAAATAACCTTAAAACAAATCATCACAATAATCAACAGCTAACAAAATAAAACTCATCGCTTTCGCAACATATGCACATATAAATTTTCTACTTTGGTACGTGCCCAAGGAGTGCGACGTAAAAATTTAAGACTCGATTTTAGGGATGGATCATGCGTAAAACAACGTATAGGTATCGTATTCCCAAGATATTCCCACCCATAATGCGCTTCCAACTCGGTAATAATTTGTTGTAACTTAATACCATGCAATGGATTATTTTTTTGCTCCATTACTTCGTATTAAGTATCGTTTCTATTTCATTAAATGTTAGTTTTCCTAACAATTTCCCTTGGGGAGAAATTAAAAACTTTGAAGGTATTTCGGTCACACCATACTTCCGTGCAATACTCGATAGTACAACAATTCTGCTTTTATCAACAATTTGATGTTCCCAATTTAAACCATCCTCCTTACTCGCTTTTTCCCAGGCATTATCCGTTCGTTCCAAAGCCACACTAACCACCTCTAATTCATTTTTATGTTTATTATAAAAATGAACTAATTTAGGATTTTGCACTCTACAGGGCGGACACCATGATGCCCAAAAATCGAGCAAGACATATTTCCCTTTTAAATCCGATAATTTAAAAGGCCTACCATCAATTAACTCCGTTTCAAAATCGGGAGCTTTTTCTCCTCTGGTATAGGCATTAAATTTAGTAATTAGAAAAGCACCTCCCAATACTATAATAATACCCCAAGTTGCATAATTAAATAGTTTCTTAAACATCTTTTATGATTTATTTGCTAACTGGCCGCAAGCTGCATCTATATCCTTCCCCCTACTCCTACGTACATTAACTACTATCTTTCTTTTTTCTAAAGCTTTAATATAATTATCCACAGCTTCATTGGATGCTTGTTGAAATTCGCCATCATCAATAGGATTATATTCAATCAAGTTCACCTTACAAGGTACATACATACAAAACCTAACCAAGGCATCAATATCCTTTTTCTTATCATTTATCCCTTTCCAAACTACATATTCATAAGTAATACGACTTTGAGTTTTCTCATACCAATATTCCAAAGCTTCACGCAAATCGGTTAATGGAAAATGCTCATTAAATGGCATAATCTGTGTCCGCACCTCATCAATTGCCGAATGCAAGGATACAGCTAATTGAAACCTCACCCCATCATCAGCCATTTTTTTTATAATCTTTGGTACTCCCGAGGTGGAGACAGTAATTCGTTTTGGTGACATACCTAAACCTTCGGTGGAGGTAATTTTATCAATTGCCTTAATCACATTATTATAATTCATTAAAGGCTCTCCCATTCCCATAAACACAATATTCGAAAGGGGGTGATTGTGATACAAACGACTCTCATTATCAATAGCTACTACCTGATCATAAATTTCATCAGGATTTAAATTCCTCATTCGTTTCAGTCGCGCGGTAGCACAAAACTTACAGTCCAAACTACAGCCTACCTGCGATGATACACAAGCCGTAGTCCTTGTAGCCGTGGGTATCAACACCGATTCTACTACTAAGCCATCATGTAAACGAACTGCATTTTTAATAGTCCCATCACTACTTCGCTGCATTTGATCCACACGAATATGATTAATTACAAAATGAGTTTCCAAAAGTGTCCTTGTAGTTTTAGATAGGTTAGTCATTCCTTCAAAACTATGTGCTCCTTTACCCCATAACCACTCATATACCTGATTACCTCTAAAGGCCTTATCCCCTTGAACTACAAAAAAATCACGTAATTGCTCTTTAGTTAATGCTCGTATATCCTTCTTTTTACCTGACTTATTTTCTACCATGAACTGTACATTTCATCAAGCCACAAAGTTCGCCAATTTATTATAAACAAAGGCCTTGTTTTTTTGTGTAAATTAACCCAATCGATTTTTGGACATAAAAGTTCCTGCTCTTATTCATTAATAACATAAATTTTTAAATGAGCTACATCATTACATTACTTATCATTGCTGTATTATTAATTGCTGTTTTTCATAAAAAAAAGAATAAAAAGCCTATAACTCCCCCAAAAAATTGGCATCAAATATTACTTCAAAAAGTTCATTTTTACACTAAGCTTTCCTCCAATGAGCAATTGCTTTTCCAACAAAAAATGGCAGACTTTTTAAGTTATATAAACATAGAAGGTGTACAACTTGAATTAGAAGAAAACGATCCTATTTTAATAGCCGCAAGCGCAGTAATTCCTATTTTTAGGTTTGATCACTGGAAGTACCCCAACTTAAACACCGTACTTTTATATCCAGATTATTTTAATGAGGATTTAGATTTTAATGCTTCCGCAGAAGGTAAAAATATTGCGGGTTTAATAGGCACTGGGCGTTTTGAGAATCAAATGATTTTATCCAAAAAAGCCTTATATCATGGTTTTTCGAACAAAACGGATAAAGGAAATACCGCTGTTCATGAATTTGTACACTTATTAGACAAATTAGATGGAGCCACCGATGGTATCCCCGAACGCTTATTAACACAAGAAAACACCATACCTTGGCTTAATTTAATGCACACTAAAATGGAAGCCATTAACAATGATGCATCCGATATTAGAAATTATGGAGGCACCAGTAAAACAGAATTTTTTGCAGTGGCCTCGGAATATTTTTTTGAACGACCCGATTTACTTAAAAGAAAACACCCCGATTTATACCAAATGTTAGCTTCTTGTTTTTCTCCAGAAAAAAAGTAAATCTGTAATAAATTACTATTAATAATGAGATAAGCTTCCTGTAAAACTCTCCAGTTACAAATCAAATATTAAAGCCTAAATATATAGTATTCAATTGAGTACTATATAAATTTCAAACCTTTCTGATAATTACACTTTTATTTAAAAATTTAACAGTTGTTAAATAACTACTGTTAAATCTATCACAATTAAAGTATTTTTTTTTCGTAAAAGTAGGCTTAACTCGTACAAATTGTTAGATTTGTTTAATGTAAATGAAATAATGATGAACAAAACAAATCAAGCTTTTAGTATTAAGGATCTGGAGAATATATGTGGGATAAAAGCGCATACCATTCGTATATGGGAAAAAAGATACCATCTTTTAACACCCGAAAGAACGGACACGAATATACGTTCGTACAATATGGAAAACCTCCAAAAACTATTAAATGTTACTTTTTTAGTTAGTTGTGGCTACAAAATATCGCGTATATCAAAACTTGAACCCGAAGAAATTTTAGAATACGTAACAAGTATTGTTTCGGACAAAACCACAGTTGACCGCTCAATGAATTCGCTAAAATTAGCTATGTTGAACTACAACACAACTATTTTTACTGACACTTTTAATGAGTTAAGTGAGCGCTTTAGTTTTTCTCAAATTTTTTATGACATATTCATCCCTTTCTTAGGCGAAGTGGGTATGCTATGGCAGACAAATACCATAAATAGTTCTCACGAACATTTTATTACCAGTCTTATAAAGCAAAAATTATGGGCCAAAATTGACTCATTACAACAACAAGTAACCAATCACGAACAAACATTTGTACTCTACTTACCAAGTGGAGAAACCAATGATTTAAGTTTGTTATTCATAAATACACTTATACTAGAAAAAGGATACAAAACAATCTTTTTAGGGCCAAATGTGTCCACTGATTACTTAAAAGACTTATCCGAATTACAAAACAATTTAGTATTTGTATCCTATTTCACATTACAACCACATATTGACGAAGTAAATGAATATATAGCAAACTTTAAAAACGAAATATGTGTACCTAACGAACATGAATTATGGGTTATGGGTCGTCAACTAAAAGAAGTTCCCGTACCTATATCTGCGCAAATAAAAATAATACAATCGTTTACCGACTTTGAAAAAATACTAGGCTAATACATGAAAAAAAAAATTGCTATCATTGGTTCTGGCTTTTCCTCTTTAGCCGCTGCATGTTATTTAGCCAAAGAAGGTTATGAGATAAGTGTTTTTGAAAAAAACGAGAGTATCGGTGGACGTGCCAGTCAATTTAAATCCGATGGATTTACTTTTGACATGGGTCCTTCATGGTACTGGATGCCCGACGTTTTTGAACGCTTTTTTAATGATTTTGGACATTCGGTTTCCGATTTTTACGAGCTAGAGAAATTAAACCCTGCGTATTCGGTCTTTTTTTCAGATGGCACATCCATTGATATACCAGATAATTTAGAGGCTATTTTTAATACTTTTGAAACCGAGGAACAAGGAAGTTCCAAAGCCTTAAAGGAATTTATGGCAGATTCCAAAAGTAATTATGATGTTGCTGTAAAGGATTTAGTATACCGACCAGGAGTATCTCCTTTGGAACTTATCACGCCCAAAACAGTCACAAAACTTGGTCAATTTTTTAGTAACGTATCGCGAGAAGTCCGCAAAAAAGTAACCAACCCCAAACTTGTATCTATACTCGAATTTCCCGTATTATTTTTAGGTGCTAAACCAAACAAAACACCAGCCTTTTATAATTTTATGAATTATGCCGATTTTGGACTTGGTACTTGGCAACCAAAAGGCGGAATGCATCAAGTCATTTTGGGCATGGAAAAATTAGCCAAAAGCCTTAGTGTTACTATTCATTTAAATAGCCCTGTTTCCAAAATAAATACAAAAAATAATAAGGCAACTGGTATCACTATAAATGAAAATGAACTCTTTTTTGATACCGTGTTAAGTGGTGCAGATTACCACCATACCGAAACCTTATTAGGAGCACATCAAAAACAATATTCCGAACACTATTGGGATAAAAAAACTTTTGCTCCCTCTAGTTTATTATTCTATGTTGGTTTTGACAAGAAATTAAAAAATGTGAATCATCACAATTTATTTTTTGATACTGATTTTGAAAAACACGCACAAGAAATATACGATGATCCCCAATGGCCAACCGAACCTTTATTTTATGCCAACTTTACTTCTATTACAGATCCTAAAATGGCTCCCGAAGGCATGGAAAACGGTTTTTTCCTAGTACCAATAGCCCCAGGACTTACTGATACCCAAGCCTTAAGAGACACTTATTTTAACAAAATAATAACTCGCTTTGAACGTGTTACTAAACAAAACGTTAAAAATAATATTATCTTTAAGAAGAGCTTTTGTGTAAACGACTTTGTAAGCAGGTATAATTCCTATAAAGGAAATGCTTACGGAATGGCTAACACATTACTACAAACAGCTTTCTTACGCCCCAATCTAAAGAGTAAAAAAGTAGAAAATCTATTTTTCACAGGACAGTTAACTGTTCCTGGACCAGGAGTACCTCCAGCCCTAATTTCAGGAAAACTTGCTGCAGGTTTAGTACTAAATAAACACAACCAGTAATTATGAAGTCTTTATTTGATTCCGTTTCGTACAAGTGTAGTAAAACTGTAACACAGTCCTACTCTACCTCTTTTTCATCGGCTACAAAAATGCTAGCCCCTAATATCCGTCAAGATATATACAATATATATGGTTTTGTCCGTTTTGCTGATGAAATTGTTGATAGTTTTCATGAGTACCCAAAAGCCACATTATTTGATGATTTTGAGCGCCAGATGTATGCTGCTATTGAAAATAAAATTAGCTTAAACCCTATTTTAAATAGCTTTCAGGAAACGGTGCACAAATATACCATTGAACCAGAATTATATGAAGCCTTTATGAAAAGTATGCGCTTAGATTTATCCAAAAAAGTATACTTAACCGACGATGAATATAAAGAATACATTTATGGATCTGCTGATGTTGTTGGTCTAATGTGTTTGTGTGTTTTTGTGAAGGGGAACAAACAACAATATGACAAATTAAAGGATAGCGCTATGCGATTGGGTTCTGCTTTTCAAAAAGTGAATTTTTTACGTGATTTAAAAGCCGATTTTGAAGGTTTAGATCGCACCTATTTTCCTAATGCCGATTTAAAAAATTTAAACGAAGAAAGTAAGCAACAAATTATAACCGAAATTGAACTTGATTTTAAAGAAGCAAAAAAAGGCATTAGTAAATTACCCATTGAGGCACGATTTGGAGTATATACCGCGTTTTTATATTACCAAAAACTATTAAATAAACTTAAAAAAACACCTTCAGAAAAACTAAAAGAGTCTAGAATTAGAGTACCTGACTATCAGAAATTCAGCCTTTTAGCTCAAGGCTATGTAAATTATCGATTAAATTTAATATAAGCATATATGAAAATTACTTTTTGGATCGTTATATTCATCGGTACATTCCTTGCTATGGAAGGCATGGCTTGGTTTACTCATAAGTATGTAATGCATGGATTTTTATGGTCATTACATGCCGATCATCATCATAAAAAGCATAAAAGTTGGTGGGAACGCAACGATCTATTTTTTGTTTTTTACGCACTGGTAAGTATTGGTTGTTTTCTTTTGTGGAAATACGATATTGCATGGTATGGATTACCTATTGGCTTAGGCATTTTAGCTTATGGAATTACCTACTTTTTAGTGCACGATATATTTATTCATCAACGTTTCAAAATATTTAGAAACGCGAATAATTGGTATGCTAAAGGTGTACGCAGGGCTCACAAAGTACACCACAAACACTTAGGGAAAGACAAAGGTGAATGCTTTGGTATGCTGTTTGTCCCTTTTAAATATTTTAAACATTAATATTTGATTTGTGAATAAAAAAAATGAGCCACCTTTAAATTTTGATTATATTATAATAGGGAGTGGTGTTGCTGGTTTACAATTAGCTTTGGCTATGAGCAGTAACAAAAAACTAAGTAATAAACGTATTGCTATTTTAGATCGATCTAAAAAAACCACTAATGATAAAACCTTTTGTTTCTGGGAAAAAGGAGCAGGCAAATGGGATGAATTGGTTTCGAAAAGTTGGCATCAAGCCTTTTTCTACAGTAATACCAATAAAAAATTAAGTATCGATTTAGCTCCGTACAGCTACAAAAAAATTAAATCAATTGATTTTTATAATTACTGTATAAAAAAACTTAAAGATAAGCCTCAGTTTACTTTCTTTACAGAAGAAGTTAATGTTGTTACTGAAAAATTAGATAAAGTAACCATTAAAACACCAAACAACATATTTGTTTGCGATCATCTTTTTGATAGTAGATTACCTGAATGCTTTAAAAAAAGAAAAGAATCCTTTACTTATATTGATCAAAGTTTTAGTGGTTTTGAAATTGAAACCAAAACAGCTTTTTTTGACCCCAACAATTTCACTATGATGGACTATCGCTTCACTTGGAAAGATAGTACCAGTTTTATGTATATACTTCCAGAAAACAATACCAATGCTTTGGTTGAATATACTTTTTTTGCTCCATTTACATTGAGTAAAACTGAATTTGAATCTCAATTAAAAAAATACCTTAAAACGCAGTTAAAAGGAACTGAATACATTATAAAAAATACGGAAACTGGTGTAATACCCATGACCGATTATCCTTTTGAAAAACGACAAACTTTACGAATTACTAAAATTGGTACCGCAGGTGGTTGGGTTAAAGCCTCCACAGGCTATTCTTTTAAACGATCCGAAAAATTCGTCTCCTCTATTATTGATCAACTTATAAATAATCAAAATGTAGTTGGTTACCAAGCCGCACCACGCTTTAAGTTTTATGATAAGTTATTATTAAAGGTACTTGAAAAGCAAAATCAAAAAGGTCCCGAAATTTTCTTTAAAATGTACAAAAATACACCCCCTACTACTTTTTTTAAATTTTTAGATGAAGAAACCTCACTAATGGAAGAAGTTAAGCTGATTTTAAAACTTCCGTATTTACCTTTTATTAAAGCATTATTAAGTTAATATTCTATGAAAAATCCGTCCCCTTTAAATGCTCTAGATTTTCAAACTAAAACTAAACAACTAAATACTATAGTGCTAGATGTTCGTCATCAAGTGGACTTTGTTTCAGCTCATATTCCCAATTCTATATTTATTGGTTTAGATGGTTTATTTGAACCTTGGGTACAAGCATTTATTAACACCAAAGACGCTATATTACTAATAACACCTTTAGGCAGGGAAAATGAAACTATTGAGAAACTTACAAACATCGGTTACACCAATATTATTGGTTATTTAAAAGATGGATTTCAAACATGGAAAAATGAAAACTTTAAAACTACAACTATTGAATCTATACCTGCCACATCCTTAGAAAACATAATGAATGCAAAACAAATTACTGTTTTTGATATTCGAAAAATTAATGAGTATAATGATGGCCATATTAAAAATGTAATTTTTTCCCCTTTAACTTCTTTAAATCAAAACTTGACTAATTTTAATTTAAAAAACGAAACTGCTTATATCCATTGTGGAGGTGGATACCGAAGTATTATCGCTATTTCTATACTAAAAAGAAATAATATTCATAATGTTATTGATATTGCCGGGGGCATGGGAGCTATTCGTAAAACAAACATCGAAATAATCTAATACCCCTCGACTCTTTAATTATTATCCTCTTCGATTAATAGTGATGCTATCTTATTTTTAGATATTAAAATTATTCCCTTTACAGAATAAGAAATACCATCATATTGTTTTTTAACCCACAAAAAGAGCAAAAAAACGATAAACAAACCTAAAAATTACCTTCGAATTAGGTTTATACACTAATTTTTAGTAGTAAAAATCGCATTTTTTAAGTCGTTCAGCCTTAAAAAACGCATTTAAAAATGTTAAAATTTAAAAATAAGTAATCCTTTTCCTTCTCTTTAAAATCAACGTATTCAACAAAATTTAGTTGATTTATAATTTTACAAAAACTCAAAACAACATCAACATATTGATTTTCAGCTATTTAATTTTGTAACTTGGGGGCACTAACAATAATAATTTTAACATATATGGATTTGTCAAATACGCTCGACTTACTTTGGGTAATTGTAGCTGGAATTTTAGTTTTTTTTATGCAAGCTGGCTTCACTCTTTTAGAAGCTGGTTTTACCCGAGCAAAAAACACCGCCAATATAGCAATGAAAAATATAGTTGACCTATTCATAGGAGCTATAGCATTTTGGGCAATCGGTTACTCGTTAATGTATGGAAATTCAATTAGTGGATTTATAGGAACCCCTAGCCTATTCTATATTGAACCTTCGGATATGCATAATTTATTTTACCAAACTGTATTTTGTGCTACAGCAGCTACCATTATTTCTGGTGCTATTGCAGAACGTGCAAAATTTAGTACTTATGTGATTTTCACCTTTGCTTTTACCACATTTATATACCCAATAGCTGGTCATTGGATTTGGCAAACGGATGGTTGGTTAACCCAAATGGGCTTTATTGATTTTGCAGGCTCTACTGCTGTACATGTTATGGGTGGTTTTTCGGCATTAATATATGCCTTACTCGTAGGGGCTCGTAATGGTAAATACAATGCGGATGGGAGTGTTAATCATATCAAAGGACACAATAATTTATTTGCTGTTCTTGGTGTTTTCATTTTATGGATGGGTTGGTTTGGTTTCAATGCTGGTTCTACTTTAGCCATAACTGGAGAAAGTACCAGCATGGTTCCCCTAATTATATTAAACACCAATTTAGCCGCAGCTGCTGGTGGATTAGCAGCTTTATTCGTAACCTGGATTAAATATAAAAAAGCTGATATTTCAATGACTCTAAATGGGACACTTGCTGGATTAGTAGGTATTACTGCTGGTTGTGCTATTATGGGACCTGTTGGAGCTATGGTAACTGGATGTATTTGTGGTATTGCTGTATCTCTCGGTGCCGAATTTGTAGAAAAAGTATTAAAAGTGGATGACGCGGTAGCTTCTTTTTCTGTTCATGGAATTGGAGGAGTACTGGGTACACTATTAGTTGGTATTTTTTCTACTGAAAACGGGATCCTATATGGAGGCGGTTTTGAACAATTAAAAATACAAGCAATTGGAGTTTCATCTGTAGCTATTTGGGCCGTTGTTGTTGCTTTTATTGCTATTTCTATTTTAAAATACACTGTTGGTATTAGAGTTCCATTGGCACATGAAATTGCTGGTTTAGACAATTCTGAACACAATATCTTTTTTGATAACACCATTCAATCGGAAGAAGAAAACCCTAATGAATTCATTAGTGACACTGTTACTATGGAAATCGCTGATAAATAACCCAACCCCATAATTCTACGCAACCATGAAAAATTTCATAACATACCAAATCTGTATTGTACTGAGTACATTCTCATTTATAGGCTGTAATTCAAACTCCAAACCTTCAATCAAGGAAAACTCAGTAAGAAAAATTGAGGCAACGACTAATGATTACAGTAATATTAAACCCGAATCTTTATTTAAACACATAACAGCTCATTACGATTTAGAACAATATAAAGTTGGAAAGGAAAAGTTAACAGCTTTAATTGAAAATCATCCAGAGCTTATTGATTCCATGGGATTGAATAGTTTAAAAAATAAGTTTGATTCAAAACTTGCCGAAATGCAGGAAAAAGAAGCTGCTATAGCTGAAGTGGAAAGAAAAAAGCGAATGCCTAATGCCATTAAGAACATGCGTCAATTTAAAAAAGGGACTACTACCCACTATGTTGACAAAAGTAGCCCTGAATTTGATACAAAAGAATGTTTTTATGCTTATTACACCAAGGATAGAGCTGGTATATTAGAATTACACTTTAAAATTAGATATATAGATACTCAATGGTTAAATATTGAAAATTATATGATTACTGTTGACCAGTTAGATCACACCTTATCCGGAACTATTTCAAAAACAGAAACAAAAGGAAAAAAGAAATACAAACATGAAGAACTAGATACTCCTGTAGATACTCCCGACAAATTAAAAACAATACAAGCCATAGCAAATGGAGATGATGTAGTAGCTTTATATGTTGGTAAAACTGATTATAAAAAAAGAACTATTACAGATGAACAAAAAAAGGCTATACGTAATGTTTTAGACGCTTATTCCTTTATGGGAGGTACTAATTTTAAGGAATTGAAAAGTAGTTATACTAATGCTAATGCTGAGTAAAATGAAATTACTAATTTTAAGTTGTTTTGTTAGTTGCACCTTAGTATCAAGTTTAGCTCAAAATTTAAATTATGAGTTCAATGAATTTTACACCCAGACTGTAATTAGTGAAACTGGCAAAGTACCTTACATGTATTCGGTAAAAAAAGAGAACGTAACTTTTGAAAAAAAAGTAAAACTCAAGCGAGAATCCCCTCAATATCTAGCCGCTCTTGACAAACTAAATTCTTTTGTAAAGGACAGCACTAGTATTAGTGAAAGTTACTCTAAAGAGCTTGATAAATTTACTCAACTAAACAAAGTAAAAACTTTAATTAATGATTTTTTAAATTCCACCAAGCCTTATGAATTAAAAAAAGGAAAACTTATTGAAGCTCAAAAAATAGCAGATACACATCATAAAGACTTATTAATTTATGCCGATAACAACATAAATACTAAAAACAAATCGAATTTTTTTGTGCTTCAGCTAAAAAGTCTTGACTTAAAAATCCATCTAAAAAAGGTCATTTGGAAAGTTGATGCTTCTAACAAAAAACCAGAAAATAGTAACAATGAAGATTTTAAGAATATTGAAAAACATAGAAATAATCTAAAATCAATAAAGAAATTTGAATATTATTATGGTCCTTCAAAAAAGAGCACTAGGAATGCTTTAGTATTAAATGAAAAAATTGAAAAGCTAACAACTATAAAAGGGGAATTTAAAGTTGTAAATGATTATGTATACTTAAAAAACAAAACAAAATGGCATATTGCAAATGAACTCATCCTTTATAGTGAAATTAAAGAAAGTGCTAAAAAAGATATTTTTAGTCCTTTAAAAAAATTAATTGAAAATGTAAATTCTAAAGAACTTTTTTTGGTTGATTTAGATTTTTTAGAAACCTATGCTATCAACCCCAATAAAAAGGAAAAATTTATAACTCAAAATGAAATTGAAACTATAGAAATTGACAAATCCGATCAGATCTTTAGATCTATGAAAAGTAAAAAAAGAGCTTTAGGGGAATAGCTTTATTTTATTGTCATTTAAAAATTAAAATGGTCAATTGTTAATGTGATAACTATTGACCATTTTAATTTAATTACTTTCAAATAATTTATTCTACAACTATATTTTCAGGAGCTTCTTCAACTGCTAGTACTTCTGTATCTACTATTGGTTGTTCGTCCACTACTTCTTCATCAACCTCATCAGAAAAATAGGGAAACACATCCATTATTGGCGATTCCGCAATAGCAGGTATGGTATAATCACCCGTTGTACCATTCATGGCTGTATTGGTATTATCAAAGGCCTCTTTTAAATCATTACCTTGCACCAATAAATAAATATTTGATTTTCTTTCTTTGCCACTTTCTTCATCAAAAGCAATTAATGATACTTTAGATTTAAACCAGCGATCTGTGTTTTCAACAGGGTGAATTTCAGAAAAATTAGCAACCTTAATATTGGTAATTTTAAATTCCTCACTTACATAAGCAGACATCTCTTCATTTATTCTAGCTTCAGCTTCTGTATATGATATAGCGTCCAATAAGTAAGATTCTGTAACTACTTTTTGTTCTCCAGATTCTAATGTTTTTCTATATTTTACTTTGCACTCGTACCAAGTTACACTCATTTTTTTATATCTAAATTAAAAGGGAGTCAAATATAATTTTTTAAAAAAAGCTACAATTCATATTTAAGTAATAAATATTCACAATTAATAACCTCTCCAATTTTTTTTAATTCAATATTTAAATTAAGTCACTAGTTTTTATATTACATTCTGTAAAATCTATCAGTATCATATTTACTATTAATATGCATTGATTGCTCAAAATTAGCGGTATAATACACAACTTAATTTTGTTTCTTTCGATCGGCATGACCTAAACTTTTTTCAGGTGCTATCACATCTCTTATCAATTGTTTCAATTCAGTAATTTCAGGGAATCTATTTTCTCTTTTTCTAGACCAAACCAATTGATCATTTGCTATTATTTCAAAAACACCTCCAGTACCAGGTTTTAAAGTAAGTTCATATATCTCTTGATCAAAGGTGGTTAATAATTCTTGAGCCATCCAACTGGATCTCATTAACCATCGGCATTGCTTACAATAATGTATTTCTATTTTATTTTTTTTCACTGCTTGCGTATTTAATTCCATGTACAAATTGAATTATCAACTAAATGCTAAAAACACAAAAGCTACCTAAATAGGTAGCTTTTGTGTTCTGTGGGTTTATTAGGCTAATTATAGTCTAAAAATTATTTTCTTCTTGTGATAGTTACATCATCAATCCAGAAGCTTCCTTTTCTTTTATCAAATCCAAAGATTAAATCTAGTTTTTTGTAATCGATTGGAGCTCCTTCTGCACCTTCTCCTGCTTTGAAGTTATATACTACATTTTGCCATTTATTGTTTCCTTCAAAATTAAAGTCTCGGATAAACAATGCTCCCCATCCATTTTTACTTCCTGTATCAACTCCAGAATAGATTGAAACATAAATTTGATCCTCTGGGTATAAACTTTTTATCCAAAAAGAAAGTGTATACTCTTTTCCTTTTTTAATTTTTAATCCACTTCTTCTTAAAAGGGCTTTATTACCTTGTCCTTTTTTTGTATTTGATTTTACTTTTACTTTAAAAGAAGAATTGTCTGTTCGTCCTATTCTATCAATTTCAAACTTTGCTACAGGCTTTCCATTGTTATCTCCCCATACTCCATAACCCCAGTCAGAAAAACCAGTATTAAATGAGTTATTTGAAGTTATTAAATCTTGTGAAAAGCAGGTGAAACTTAGTATGGAAAAAAGGGCTAAATAAATTTTTTTCATAATATCTTATTTTTTAATTACATAACATTTACATCAAAACAAATTCTGTGCCATAAATTAAATGAGTCCTCAAAATTTAAGTTACATCACTGGCCCAAAACTAATACGGTTGTTTGCTATTTACGCAAAACAACCGCTATCATATTACGAAAATAGGATAATAAATTTAATTTTACCAGATATCCAAAGAAATAGTATTCTATAAGATAGTTAATTTTATGTGAAAAAACAAAAAATTAACACTAACTGACTAAATTACAAATGAATAGAATTTATTAATTTTTATTAAAAATTTAATTGTGAAATTTTTTGAATATTTTCATAAGTGAATTTGTAGGAATAATCCGATTTTCATAATTCTCCATTTGCTGAAATACCTCATCAATTGCCTGGGAAGGCAAGCCCATACGCAAACCTAAATTTTTTATAGCTTTAACTTCCTTTAAACTAACTTGTTCATCAACATTAATTACTAATAACAGACGATAAAATTGAACAATACGCTCAAATTCTGAAGCTAGCACTAGTCTCTTTACCGGCCTAGCAATCAATTCTCCAACTTCTTTTCTCTCTAAATTCAAAGAAGTGGCTACTAATTCAATAAATTCCACTTCACTTTTTTTTAATTTATTATCCGATTTGGCTAATTCAATCATTTCCGACAGTAGGCTCAATTTTTCTTCACGTGTATAATCCATTTGTGGTAATTATATTTATTAAATGCTATCTTTCCTATTTAGCACTCCTTTTTCTATTTAGTTTTATTAAAAAATAACACATAGCTTCCTCTGTAGTTTAATTTCCTGGCTTAATGTAACCATCTTCTCCAATTTCTACACAATAGATTTTAGTGTCGTTAATCCTTTTAGAATTAAATTCTCTCTCGTACATATTATACAATAAAAATAAGTCCCTGATAACCTCTTTCTCATTTACTCCGCCAGTATTTAAATTTAACGAAGTAATCGAATAATAATTCCATTTTCTAAAAAATAATATATTCAATAGATCATTTATTTTGATTCACTTACTTTTGTAGTATGGGATTAACAAACAACGACATTTTTAAAAAATTGAGGGTCGCACATAAATTACGTGACACCGATATTATTGCCATTTGCAAGCTTGTAGATTTTAATGTATCCAAAGGAGAATTAGGTGCTTTTTTCAGAAACGAAGAACATCCAAAATATATGGAATGTGGAGATCAAATTTTACGTAACTTTTTAAACGGCTTAATTATACACCTCCGTGGGCCTATGCCTAAAAAGGGTGAGAAGAAATAGATTATGGTTGATGGTTGATGGTTGATGGTTGATGGTTGATGGTTGATGGTTGATGGTTGATGGTTGATGGTTGATGGTTGATGGTTGATGGTTGATGGTTGATGGTTGATGGTTGATGGTTGATGGTTGATGGTTGATGGTTGATGGTTGATGGTTGATGGTTGATGGTTGATGGTTGATGGTTGATGGTTGATGGTTGATGGTTGATGGTTGATGGTTGATGGTTGATGGTTGATGGTTGATGGTTGATGGTTGATGGTTGATGGTTGATGGTTGATGGTTGATGGTTGATGGTTGATGGTTGATGGTTGATGGTTGATGGTTGATGGTTGATGGTTGATGGTTGATGGTTGATGGTTGATGGTTGATGGTTGATGGTTGATGGTTGATGGTTGATGGTTGATGGTTGATGGTTGATGGTTGATGGTTGATGGTTGATGGTTGATGGTTGATGGTTGATGGTTGATGGTTGATGGTTGATGGTTGATGGTTGATGGTTGATGGTTGATGGTTGATGGTTGATGGTTGATGGTTGATGGTTGATGGTTGATGGTTGATGGTTGATGGTTGATAAATGTAAAATAAAAAGGCTAAAATTCTCCGAGGAAAATTTTAGCCTTTTTTTATCACTGTTTTTCAACAGCTAAATACACATAAATCTATGCTAACACAGCTTGAACTTTATCTGCTGCTTCTTGGAATTCAACTGCACTTAACACATTCAATCCACTCTCATCAATAAGTTTTTTTGCAATATCTGCATTAGTTCCTTGCAAACGTACAATGATAGGCACTTTAATAGCATCTCCCATATTTTTATACGCATCAACTACACCTTGAGCCACACGGTCACAACGAACGATACCACCAAAAATATTAATTAGTATAGCTTTTACATTATCATCTTTTAAAATCAAACGGAAAGCTTCTTCTACACGTTTGGCATCAGCTGTACCTCCCACATCTAAAAAGTTTGCTGGCTCACCACCTGCTTGCTTTATTAAATCCATAGTAGCCATTGCTAATCCGGCTCCGTTTACCATACAACCTACATTTCCATCTAGATCTACATAGTTTAAACCTGCTTCTTTTGCTTCTACTTCAACTGGGTTTTCTTCACGAATATCACGCATTTCAGCATAATCCTTATGGCGATATAATGCATTATCATCCAAAGTTACTTTAGCATCTGCAGCCATTATTTGATCATCTGCTGTTTTAAACACAGGGTTGATTTCAAATAAAGAAGCATCCGAATTTTCATAAGCTTTGTAAAGTGCTGCAGCAAATTTAGTCATATCCTTAAATGCAGCTCCCGAAAGTCCTAAATTAAACGCAATTTTACGTGTTTGAAACGGTAAAATTCCTGTTGCAGGATCAATTTCTTCACTATGGATAAGCTCCGGTGTTTTTTCAGCTACAGCTTCAATATCCATTCCACCTTCGGTAGAATAAACAATCATATTTTTACCTGTAGCTCTATTTAATAAGACAGACATATAAAACTCTTGCGGTTTAGATGGTCCATCATAATATACATTTTGAGAAATAAGTACTTTATGCACTTTTTTTCCTTCTGCTGAAGTTTGAGGAGTAATTAACATCATCCCTAATATTTGATCAGCATATGAGCGAACTTCGTCAATAGACTTAGCTATTTTAACTCCACCTCCTTTTCCACGTCCTCCAGCATGAATTTGAGCCTTTACAGCAAACACAGTACTTCCTGTTTCTTTCTGAATTTGTTTTGCTGCAGCTACAGCGTCGTCCGGTGTTTCGGCTAAAATTTCTAAAGGCACTTTTACTCCAAAACTACTAAGTATTTGTTTTCCTTGATATTCGTGTAGATTCATAATCTGTTTATTTCGCTTTTCTTATAGGTTTCCAAATGTAGAAAACGAGGCTTGCATAAACAAACATTATCTAGCAAAAATTAGATACTAATACGTAGTTATTTTTTATTTTCAAATTTTGTAAGATTTTACACCCTTAGGACAAAATAATTATTCCTCTAGCCCTTCAACAAAAACACCTCACTAACAACCAACACCTTAATTCCAAAATAGTATAGTGTGAGATACTTGTTTTACTGTTTTTATTAATAACAATGTATTATAGATTAAAAAACGACTTTCTTTACTAAAGCCTCACCTTTTTCTGAAGTTATTTTTATAATATACATTCCGGAATCTACTTGCATAGGCACATATTGAACCGAGTTTGTTATCGTAAAATCTTCTTGCTTATATACTTCTCTGCCTAAAATTGAATATATACTAATTGACACTTCAAGCTCCGTTGAGGATTCCGAAAAAATACCGATAGATCGTTTATTATTTGTAATAGTTACGTTTTTTTTTACATCATTCAGTTCATCTATCCCTCCTAAAGTTTCATCCTGTATTAAAGAAACATTATCTACAAAACCTAAATCACCCGAAATACCAGCTGCATATATTTTAATTTGAGTATTTGATCCCGAATTAAACCTTAACTCATAAATTTCGTAGTCGGTCGATGTTACTTTTAATTGAGGGACTAAATCTGGTCCTCCCGAAACTGGTTTTACTCCTAATTTAATTTCCGAACTTCCTAAACTTTTTTTAGCCATAGCTGTGTAAACATATTCTGTTCCAGGTACTACCGTAAAAGCTTGTTCCAATCCACCAGGACCTTCTATTCTTGCTCCATAATCTCCTGAATATTTTTCTCCTTTTTCTTTTGTAAAAGAAATACTCCCTCCGTTTGTCCAAGATGTCCAAGGCGCTGTTAAAGTTCCACTCGACATATCTCCATCAACCACTAAATTATCTAGAGTTTGTTTTAATTCATATGAACGCACCCAATCATAATAAGTAGTATTAATAGACGCGTCATTCAATTCCGTTTCATTTGGATAACCTGGATTAGGAGTGCCATCACTTTTTATTTGCCAATCATAGGTTTCTGTTACCATACGTACTGTCATGGGTACATTAAATGGTGTAGAAAAATTATCATCTCTAGGATTTACCGAATATTTATAAACTCCATCAATAAAATAATGCACCAAATTAGGGGTTACCCACCAAGCTCCATATACATGAAAATCATCAGCAACATTAGCTTGATCATTAGTTACAAAAGCCGCATTACCTCTGGATAAAAATAAACTGCTACAATTAGTATCTTTAATTCGTTTTAATTTAAAATGTGTATTTGATGCCATTCCTTTATCCCACGGAATTGCAGCCCAATCTGGGGAACCACCTCCCATACATTCAATAATATCAATTTCAGTACTGTAACCTTCACAGTCGGGTCGATCTGGGCTATTTACATTAGGATCATCCCATACCCTATTTGTATTTAACCAAAATGTTGAAGACATTCTTATTTTAGAAGCTTTCATTTTCACTTCAAAAAAACCATACTTTTGCGAAGCCTTGGATTCTATTCCTCCACCGGCAATTGTAAATCCATCATGTGGTGCTGGGTGAATTGTATTTTTAATCAACAACATTCCATCTTCGACAACTATATTTTCTGGCAAAAATTCTGCAGGCTTTCTTCCCGCCCAATTGGGTAACCTAGGATGCCATTTAGTCGTATTCAATAAAGTTTGATTGTTAAACTCATCGGACATGTCGGTAGAAATGGCCCATTGATATCCTGGGGGAACTATAACAAATTCCGAAGAATTTAATGCCGGAATCTGGGCTTTGACCTGAAAAAAGAAATTAAAAAGCAAAAAAAACCATAGTGTAATTATTCTTATCATAAACTTGGGGAATTAAATGAATAAAATGATTATCAATGCAAATATACAACATTAAACACTGATAATCAGAATTTTAACACCCTTCACCTACTATAACATTTGAGTTAAAACCTATTTTTTTAGCACTAAAAAATGATTCTTAACAAAAAATATTATTTTATTTCCATACTACTCAGTATATTTTTTTCCTTTTAAAAATTATAATATTAAATTTGCAGACTTTTGCTTTTATTAAAAGCGAAAAAATTATTAATCATTATATAAACCATGGAAAACACGGATTTATTAGCTATTGCCGAAACTTACGGAAGCCCCGTATATGTTTATGATTCGGCTAAAATTGCATCACAGTATCAACGTTTAACAAGTGCTTTTAGCGGAGTTAAACGCTTAAAACTGAACTATGCTGTAAAGGCATTATCAAACCTTTCAATTTTAAAGCTAATGAAATCGCTTGGTGCTGGTTTAGATACTGTTTCAATTCAAGAAGTTGAAATGGGACTTTTAGCAGGTGTTGAGCCTCAAAATATTATTTTTACTCCTAATGGAGTTTCATTGGAAGAAATTGAAAAAGTAGCTGCAAAAGGGGTTCAAATAAATATCGACAATCTTTCAATTTTAGAGCAATTTGGTACAAAGCATCCAAACATTCCTGTATGTGTGCGTATCAATCCTCATATTATGGCTGGAGGAAATAGTAAAATTTCTGTAGGTCATATTGATTCTAAATTTGGTATTTCGGTACACCAAACACCACATATTTTACGTATTGTTGAAAATACAGGTATGCACATTAATGGCGTACATATGCACACGGGTAGTGATATTTTAGATATTGATGTCTTTATTCAAGCTAGTGAAATACTATTTGATGTGGCTAAGCAGTTTAAAAATCTAGAATTTGTTGATTTTGGTAGTGGTTTTAAAGTTCCTTACAAAGAAGGAGATATTGAAACTAATATTGAAGAACTAGGAGAAAAATTAACTACTCGTTTTAATACTTTTTGTAAATCATATGGAAAGCAATTAGAATTAGGTTTTGAGCCAGGTAAGTTTTTAGTAAGTGAATCGGGACAGTTTTTAGCAAAAGTAAATGTGGTTAAACAAACAACATCCACTGTTTTTGCAGGTGTAGATACTGGTTTTAATCACCTTATCCGTCCTATGTTTTACGATTCATACCATAGAATTGAAAATATTTCAAATCCTGCAGGACGCGAACGTTTTTACTCGGTAGTTGGGTACATATGTGAAACCGATACTTTTGCAACCAACCGCAGAATTGCTGAAATATCTGAAGGAGATATTGTTTCATTTAAAAATGCAGGTGCTTATTGTTTTTCAATGGCAAGTAATTACAATTCTCGCTTTAGACCTGCAGAAGTATTATGGCATAATGGTGAAGCTAAATTAATTAGAAAGAGAGAAACTTTTAATGATTTATTAGCTAATCAAGTTGCTGTTGAATTTGAAACTGAAGCTGTTTCTGAATAAAATCTAATTTTAGATATATCATAAAGCCACTGATACTCTTTCAGTGGCTTTTTTTTATGCTACAGCTTTACCTCAATGCTATTTTTTTTAATATAAAAACCTTATTTTACTTAATTCTTATTTTGCTTTCATAAATTTATGGCGCAAACACATGTTACACTTTATTTTAAAGTCATCATCTAACTTAATTCTATTATGAAAAAACACTTAATTATTAGTGCTGTCACTATGTTATTTTCTTGTCAGAAGCAACAAAAAAAGCACATTACCCCTACAGAATCCACTATAGAAATTGTGAAGGAAGTAAAGAAAATATCTCCTTTTACTCAAAAAATTGAACTTACACACAAAAAAGAAGCTTACTTAAACCACAAAGCCATTAGCTTTGATATTAATGTAAAATTTGGAGGAAAGGACTATTTAAGCGGTACACTTACCCAACTCACCAATGGCACTAAAATTAGATTGGATAATAAAAATACCACCAAAGTCATTTACAATGGTGATGACGTATTTATTTGCCCAAAAACAGCAGAAATTGGCGGTTCTAGGTTTGATATTTTTACGTGGAGTTATTTTTTCAATTTACCATACAAACTAAATGACCCTGGAACTATTTGGTCTACTCCTACTAAAAAACCTTTAAACGGAAGCTTACATCAAACCGAAAAGTTAAGCTTTGAAACTGGTATAGGTGATGCTCCCGACGATTGGTATATAGTTTACAAAAACGCTATTGATAATACCTTAGCTGGTGCAGCTTATATTGTTAGTTTTGGAAAAGATCTTGCGGCTGCAGAAAAAGAACCGCACTCCATAAAATTTAATAATTACCAAAATGTTGATGGTATTCCAATTTCAAAAAAATGGACCTTCCATAATTGGAATGAAAAAGATGGTTATGGTGATCAAATTGGAGAGGCTACCATTAGTAATGTAAAATTTTTAGATGTGGACAATGCCTTGTTTGCAAAGCCTGAAGATTCAAAACCTGTACTTGCTCCTTAAAATCTACACTGTTTAAATTAAATTTTAAATATAGTATATGGCTTAATAAGCAGTAGACTTACGCCAGATTATAGCATAGATTATTCTCATTGTGTAATCTGGCGTAAATACGTTTTACTCATAAAAAAGCACTCCATTACTATTCCAACTCTACTAATTAATTTACATCATTTCCAAATTACTTTACACACAACAAACTATAAATCAATTTATAATCTAAAATTCTTGTTTTTTTGTATCTTTAGATAAGAAGTAAAAAAATCGCATACAAATGACCGAATTATTTAACAAATTAGGAATTGGAAAAGTTGATGAAATATTAATTTTAAACGAGCCCGAAGGTTTTTGTCAAGAATTAGATAAACTTCATGGAATTATTATTAGGGAATCTGTTATAAGAACTTCCGAAATTGATTTTGCCTTAATTTTTGTTACTCAAGTATCCCAAATCCAAAACCGAATTGAAACCGTATACCCCAAACTAGTTGGCGATGCTGTAATTTGGTTTGCCTATCCTTCTGACGCTTCTAAAACTGAAATTACCGAAACTACTGGCTGGGGAGTTTTAGGGGATTATAACTTAAAAAAAATTGAAACAACTCCGATTAATGAAGATTGGAACGGAGTGCATTTTAGAAAAATTGAATTTATTGGCAATGAAGCATCCTAATTAGGTAACAAAAGAATGAATCTACCATGGCATCTATACCTAATGGCCGCAATGTATGTTGTCGCTGGTTTTTTTCACTTTTACAAACCTAAGGCTTACCTTAATATCATGCCCCCATACTTACCTAAACCAAAAGCTTTGGTTTTTTGGAGTGGAGTGGCTGAAATCATTTTAGGTATTGGATTATTGATACCACAACTAAAAAATATTTGCATTTACTTGATTGTTTGCATGCTTATCATTTTTATTCCTGTACACATTTTTATGTTACAATCGCCAAAAGCTAGCAAAGGAGTTCCAAAATGGTTTTTATGGATACGCCTACCTATACAGCTATTATTAATATGGTGGGCTATATTTTACTTATGAAACCATTCGTTAATCGTATAACCTTACCAAAAAACAATCTTTATCCTACCACTTTTCCAAAATCCAGATGAAAAAATTGACTTAGCACTTCCCGATGCTGATATCGTGCTTTACCCTAACTTTTTATCACCAGAAAAAGCTCAATACATTTTTAACGATCTATTAACCACTACCACCTGGCAACAAGACACCATTCGAGTTTATGGAAAAACACACCCACAACCTCGCTTAACACATTTATTTGCCAATAATAACTCCCCTTATTCGTACTCAAATATCACCATGCAACCTACTACATTTACACCGAGTTTACTTGAGCTAAAACAAAAAGTTGAACTTTTAACAACTAAAAAATTTACTACATGTTTAGCTAATTTATATCGTGATGGTCAAGACAGTAATGGCTGGCATGCCGATAACGAAAAAGAATTAGGCTCACAACCCATTATAGCCTCTGTTAGCTTAGGAGCAAGTCGCTGGTTTCATTTAAAACACCGTAGCGATAAGACCTTAAAGCACAAAATTGAATTGACTCACGGAAGCTTACTACTCATGCAAGGAAATACACAAAAACATTGGCTACATCAAATTCCTAAAACAAAAAAGCTTGTGGGCAAACGTATCAATTTGACTTTCAGAATTATTGAATTAAATCAATAACAACACTCGTTTTCGCTGGCTTTCATCAAAAAAATCACCCAATTAATACTATATTTGCTAAACTTCTCTCAACTTAATAACAAGTTTACTAATACGAGAAAAAAACATTAAATTACTCCTTTACAAATCAACATTACTTCTAATTTTATATATGCAACCTAAAATTGTTTTCTCTGATATTGACGGCACTCTTTTAAATAATGAACGCATACTCTCTGAGGCTACAATTAATCAATTTAAAAGAATTAAAGATGACATCCCGGTCATTTTAATATCATCACGCATGCCAAGTGCCATGGTCCATTTACAAAAAATGGCTACTATTGAACACTTTCCTATAATTGCTTATAATGGGGGACTAATTTTGGTAAACAACAAGGTGGTTTCAACTCATGAAATTGCCAATTCCATTTTAGAACAAATTATTGATTTTAATATCAAAACCAATATCCATTTGAGTCTTTACAACAACAATGACTGGTATGTCCCCAAACTTGATTATTGGGCTAAAAGAGAGATCAACAATACCAAAACAACTCCACAAATTTTGACTAATGGAAAAGTATTACAGCTTTGGAAAACGGAACAAAAAGGAGCCCATAAAATTATGTGTATGGGAGATGTGGATGCTATTGATCGCTTATACCAATTTTTAGAAGAAAACTTTAGTAACGATTTACACCTATACCGTTCCAAAAGTACTTACATAGAAATTGCCCCTGCAATTATATCTAAAAAAACAGCCGTTAAATACCTTTTAGATCATATTTACACGGATTTATCCTTTGAAAATGTAGCTGCCTTTGGTGACAATTACAATGACATTGAAATGTTAAACGCTGCCGGTTTTGGAGTTGCTGTTGCCAATGCTAAAAAAGAAGTTTTAGCCGTTGCCAACCATACCACACTTACCGGCGCTAATGATGGTGTTGCCCATTTTATTAAAAATAACATCTAACCCATATTTATGAAGTTATATTTTTACTTTTTTTTAAGTCTTTTATTTTTAGTTGGCTGTAAAACAGTCCAACCAATTGCCACTATTGATGATCCAAAAAATCAAAAAAGCGACGTTATTATTGATCTAGTAAATATTAATAATGATCAAGTAGCCGTAAATTTTTTGCCTGGAAAATTAACTACGGAGTCTCCTGTATTTTATTTACCTCGTATAATTCCTGGCACCTATAGTAGTGATAATTACGGTCAATTTATTTCAAACATTAAAGCTTTTAAAAAAAATGGAGATTCTATCCCCATTAAAAAGCTAGACAAAAATAGCTGGAAGGTTACCAATGCTACTCAATTACATAAAATTACTTATTTAGTAAATGATACCTACGATATAGAAAAAGATCATGATGTTTTTTCTCCTGCAGGGACAAATATTTTAAAGGACACTAATTTTATTTTAAATCTACATGGGTTTATAGGTTATTTTAAAGAAACCAAAAACAAGCCTTATGTGCTTTCTGTATTACATCCATCCAAATTAGAGGCAGCCACCTCGCATAATACTATATCAAATATTCATCCTAAACTTGCAAAAAGCACTAATGAAAAGGTAGATTCTTTTTATTACAATCGTTATGCTGAAGTTACCGATGACCCCATTATTTATGGAGATCTTGACAGCGAAACCTTTAAAATTAATGATATTGAAGTACTTCTAAGTGTGTATTCGCCTAATCAAATACATACTGCAAAAGCTCTTTTACCGTCAATGAAAAAAATGATGTCGGCTCAAAAGAAATTCATGGGAGACATTAACAGTACTAAAAAGTATAGTATTTTAGTATACTTATCCACACTAGCTTCAAACGACGCTATGGGTTTTGGTGCCTTAGAACACAATAATTCTACCGTAGTCGTATTACCAGAAAGAATGCCACTACAAGCACTTGAAACTACTATGATTGATGTGGTTTCACATGAGTTTTTTCATATTATAGCTCCCCTAACGGTACATTCTGAAGAAATTCACAATTTTGATTATTATGAACCTAAAATGTCCGAACACTTATGGATGTATGAGGGTACTACCGAATACTTTGCTCAATTATTTCAGGTAAAAGAAAAGCTTATTGGCAATAGTGAATTTTTTGCACGTATTGTGGATAAAATAAGGAATTCAAATCAATACGATGATCGCATGTCTTTTACTAAAATGAGTAAAAACATTTTAAAGAATCCTTATAAGAAAAACTATGCTAATGTATATGAAAAAGGTGCTTTAATATCCCTGTGTTTAGATATTATTATCCGCGAGAAAAGTAATGGCGAAAAGGGAATTTTAGATTTAATGAAATCATTATCCTCTAAATATGGTGCAAAAAAGCCTTTTTTAGATAGCGAGCTTATTGATGTTGTTATTGCTTTTACATACCCCGAAGTAGGTCATTTTTTAAAAACACATGTGATCGGTACCGAACCTATTAACTATGCTGATTATTTTAAACGTGTAGGACTCCAATATGGCACAAACACCATAAACACCGAGTTTTTTATGCATAACGACATCTCTTACCTATCTCCAAATCAAGATAAAAATGAAGTGTATTTTAATACGAGTGGTGAATACAATAGCTTTTTAAAAAGTCTAGACATTCAACCTAAAGATGTTTTATTGGCTATTAATGGGCAAAAATTTGATTTAAACAATGCTGCTTATATTTTTGAATTATCCAAACAATGGAAAACCGGAGATTTAGTCGAATTAAGTATTAGACGAAATGGCGAACAGTTTAACACCAAAACTACTATTACCGAAAAACCTACTAGTTTAAAAAAGTCTTTAATTGAAATTCCAAAAGAAAAACTTACTCCATTACAGTTAACTACTAAAAAAACTTGGCTAAATTAATTATGAAAAAATTATACTATTTGTTTATTTTCCTTGGTTTGATTTCCCTGTGTACTAACTGTAGCAATAAGGATAATACTTTTTTTAAAGGAACTATAAAAGGTTTAAGTAAAGGAACCATTTACTTACAACAAATTCAAGACACACTGCTTGTTACTATTGATTCGGTTCAAGTAAACGGAGTCTCTGATTTTGAGTTTTCACTAAATTTAAAGGAACCTGATATTTTCTATTTGTATTTAGACAAAAATGATGGAACCATTTATGATGATCGATTAGAAGTTTTTTTAGAACCCGGAGAAATTACCTTTTCGACTAAACTCTATGATTTTGAAAGATTAAGTAAAGTGGTGGGCTCTGAAAACCATGAAAAGTTTATGAGTTACAAAAAAACCATGCAACAATTTAATCTAAAAAACATCAATTTACTACAGCAGAATTTTGATGCTCATAAACAAAACGATACCAACCTTATCAAGGAAGTTGAAACAAAATTAAACACCTTACTTAAAACAAAATATTTGTATACAGTAAACTTTGCGATACAAAATAAAAAATACGAGGTAGCTCCTTATATTACTTTACGAGAAATAAGTGACGCCAATGTCACTTTTTTAGATACTGTTCACAATAGTTTGAGTCTAAAAATAAAAAAATCTAAATACGGCAAGCAGCTTAAGGCTTTAATTAAAGAACAAAAAAAGACAACTAATAATAAAAACAATTAGTTCCTTAGCCTCCTGTATAAGTCACAAAATTACGAGGAGTTTCATACAAAGTAATACTTAATTCCACCACCGAATCCAAACAAGGTTTGATTCGGTTCCAAATTACAACAGCTATATTTTCTGCTGTTGGAATTAAGTTTTTAAAATCGGGAACATCAAGATTTAAGTTTTTATGATCAAAAGGGATCTCCACTTCATTAACTATGATTTCCTTCAATTTTTTCATATCAATTACATAACCTGTTTCGGGATGTACTTCTCCGGTAACGGATACAATTAACTCATAATTATGTCCATGAAAGTTAGGGTTACTACATTTTCCAAAAATAGTTTGGTTTTTTTCATCGGTCCATGTTGACTTGTACAGCCTATGTGCCGCATTAAAATGTGCTTTCCTATTCACGGTTACTTTCATGATTCTACTTGTAAGTAATGATAAAATTGTTCGAAAATAATTTTAAACCATGGCGTATAAATTTCTGGATTACTTGTGATATCTTTTTTAATGATTTCTAAATCCACCCATTTCCAAGCTGCTACTTCATCGGGATTAATTATAGGGTCGGCTTCATAATTACCCACTAGTACATGATCAAATTCATGTTCCGTTAAGCCATTATCAAATTTGGCCTTATAAATAAAAGAAAACTTTTCTTTCAAAGGAGTCACAAACCCCATTTCCTCCTGTAAACGTCTTACGCCTGCCTCTAAACTAGTTTCTCCCTCTCGCTGGTGGCTACAACAGGTATTTGTCCATAAACCTGGTGAATGATATTTATGCAAGGCTCTACGCTGTAACATTAATTCCCCTTTCTCATTTAAAACGAATACGGAAAAAGCACGATGTAATAATGCTTTTTCATGCGCCTCCAACTTTTCCATTAATCCAATTGGTTGGTCCTTTTCATCTACCAAAATTACTTTTTCTATACTCATATAAATTCAAAACTAAACAAGTTGATTAGAACACACAAAAAAACGCCCTAAAAATAGAGCGCTTTATAAAAACATTATATTTTGTGAATTATTTTAATATTCTAAAATAATAAATTCACTACGTCGGTTTAATTGGTGTTTTTCAACCGAACAAGGTACTCCATTGGCACACTCATTTACTAATTGGCTTTCACCATAACCTCTACCAGTGATTCGATCACGACTAATTTTTCCTTTTTCAACTATATAATCAATAGTTGCTTTATTTCTGTTAGTAGATAGGACTTGATTATATTGATCATTTGCCCGGCTATCTGTATGAGAACGCACATCAATTTTCATAGTTGGATACTCTTCCATTACAGCAATTACTTTTGCTAATTCAAGCGCCGCATCATTCCTAATATTATATTTATCAAAGTTAAAATATATAGGATTCAAATTAAGTATTTTCCCTAAATCCTGTCCTATTTTAGCTTCTTTAACAGCTTTTTCCAACGCTAATGAAACTTCGACAGTTTCACTATTATTAGGAGTTGTCACAAGCTCTTCTGTAGTATTATAGGCTTCTTTATCCCCGCGTAAAAAATAATTTTTATCACATTCCACAGTAAAACTGTAATTCGCTTTTTCTCCTACCCTAAGTGTCTCAATAGCATTATTTCCAGAATCATAAAGCGTTACTTGCGCCCCTGGTAATAAAGCTTTAGTATCTTTATCGGTTACCACTCCTTCAAGCTTCACTTCACAAGCTTCTCTTATATCTTCTAATTGAATGAATCTATAAATATCATCATCACCTCTACCTCCATCTCTATTCGAAGAAAAATACCCTGTTTTTGTATCTTCATTAACGATAAATGCAAAATCATCTTTTGGACTATTCGCGGGTTTACCTAGATTATAAATTTCTGTTTCTTTAGCTTCACTATCAATTTTAGCTACATATAAATCCAAGCCTCCTAAACCAATATGTCCATTGGATGAAAAATACAAATCCCCACTTTTACTAACAAATGGATAGGCTTCTCTACCTTCGGTATTAATTTTAGGGCCTAAATTTTTAGGCTCACCCAAAGTACCATCATCTGCTATACTTACCTCATATAGATCTGTATGTCCATAGCCACCAGGCATATCAGATGAAAAATACAGTTTTTTATTATCTGGACTTAGTGCAGGATGCGAAACTGTATATTCATCACTGTTTATACTAATTTCTTCTGCTTTTGACCAATCACTCTTTTTCTCTCTTTTTGACTTATATATTTTTAATCGGTTAGTACCGTTTTTATCTTTCTTAAAATCTCCAGCATTATAATTATTACGTGTGAAATAAACTGTTTTTAAATCATTCGTAAATACGGGTGTTGACTCATGAAATTTTGTATTTAAACGTCTACTAAATTTCCTTGCCGTTTTAACCTCCCCTGATTCTTCTTCTTTTATTTTCCCCACATATAAATCCAAAAAGGCGCTGTTATTCCACTCATGTACTCTTTTAGCAAACACACCAGTATCTCGAGCCGAAGCAAACAATAAACGCTCCCCATAATACGCCGGTCCAAAATCAGAATATACGGAATTGGCTACTATATTTTTGACCTTATATCTTCCCGATTGAAAATCAATTTTTCTTAAATATTCTGGCTCTTCTTGATAATTTTTTGCTCTAATATCACCTCCTTTTAGCGTATAAAATTTATTCATAAACTTATCAGAAGCTGCATATTCTTGCATTGCTTTTAATGATTGCGCATAGCGAAAATAATACTCCGCATCTAAATCACCGCCTTCTTTAATTAGTTCAGCATACCATATTACTGCATTTTCATAATCGGCATTAAAATAATAGCTATTTCCTAATTTTTGAAATAAATCAGCACTTCTATAACCTTTATCGGCTACTTTTAGCAATATTTTTTGAGTATCAATATATGCATAACGCTCATAGCTTTTATTGGCTTGTTCCAGCTTTTTTTGTTGAGCTAAACCCCAAAAAGAAATCAAAACAGAAACTATTAATGTTAACGTGTATTTTTTTTTCATAATATAAAACTATTATTATTCCTTCTTAAAAGAATCTAGGTGTAACTAAACGATTGTATTTTTTAAATAATTCGAAACGTAGAAACAACTCAAAACTACCATCATTTTTTTCTTGTAACTCTGTCGTATCCCTATCATAAGAAAAACCAATTAACATACTATTTGACACTTGAAAAGCCACCAAACCACTTACTGCGGCACTCCACCTGTATGCTAAACCTGCTGTGAACTTTTCATTAAAAAGAAAGTTAGCTGACACATCCACTTGTAACGGGGCTCCGAATACTAATTTAGTTAAAAGAGATGGTTTAAATTTAATATTATCATTCAAGTCCATTACATAACCCGCAATTAAATAATAATTTAAACGCTCTTTTGCCACAAAACTTGAAGAAGCTATAGAAGTAGCATTTGTGGTATCAAAATGATTTGTTTGTAACAGATTAGGGGCACTAAGACCAATATATACTTTTTTTGTATGGTAATAACCTCCAATTCCCACTACAGGACTAAATTGTCCATCAATATTAGTGTTAAAAATAGCATCATCTGTATTAAATTGATTTAACTTATTAAAATCTACGTTGAATAAACGGCCCCCTGCTTTTAATCCAAAAGTTAACTTTCCAACCGCTGAAGTTGGTATTGTATATGAAAAATCAACATTAAAATAAGTTTCTTGAGCTGGACCCACTACATCATTAATAACCGATCCTCCCAATCCTACTCTACCCACTCCTATTGGAGAATGTATAGCCAAGGTTTGGGTCCTGGGAGCTCCTTCGAGCCCTACCCATTGTGACCGATGTAAACCTATCACATTTAAAGTCCCTCTGGTACCTGCGTAAGCAGGATTTATGGCTACTGTGTTATATGTATACTGAGTATATTGAGCATCTTGTTGTGAGAAACCCCCTATACTAAATAGCAAAAACAATAAAAAAAATAGTTTATAATGTACTTTCATAAGAAAAATTTAAACTTTCAACACAAATATATGGTTATCTATTAATATACAAATATCCTGACAAGCACTTTTCCGCACCGTCATTAGTGGTATATTGGATTACATAAAAATAAGTTCCTACCGGGAGTTTATCTCCCTTAGCTATAGTTGCTCTACCATCTGACTCTCCGTAAAATGCTCTACTAGGATTAAATTCACCCGTAACATTAGGATCATCACCATTATAATCATCTGCACTAAATACTTCAACTCCCCAACGGTTGTAAATTTTAACCGTATTACTGCTTGTGATAGCCGTATTAGTAATTCCTTTTATAGTAAAGAAATCATTTTTATCATCTCCATTAGGTGATATCGCATTAAATATTTGCAACTCATTTTCTTCGATTTTAACAATGGTATCATCATTAAGTATATCGTTTAAAGCAAGTTCATCAATATCATTCAAATCATCTGAATGTGTATCTTCAATACTTGTCGCTACTCCGGATATCACTACATTTCCTGATACACTTGCTTCACTAACTATCTCTAGGACTATTATTTCATTAGCCGTTGGATTATATGTTGATCTAAATGTAGCTTCTCCTCCATTTGGAGCTAAGCTTTCAATTTGAAAAACTCCATTATCAAAACTTACTGAGTTTACCCCCGAACGTATATCTGTTAGTACAATATCTCTAATCTCGGTTCCCCCTTGATTGATAATTTTATAAACATAATTTACTTCATCAGTTTCATCGGCAACACCATTATTATTAGTATCCACATATTCACCAGATTTAAAAAGCACTAGTCTAGGCGCAAAACCATCGTTAGATGTAAATGTATTATTTCTTCCGGTAAATTCATCTACATTGGTAATACTCGTAATTCCTTCTATATCATCTGTTCTTCCTGTTGTATTTTCTGTTTGAAATAGCCCACCAGGTAATGAACTAGTTACTACTGAAGATTTTGTTGGTCCAAATGGAATACCACTTACTTCCCAATCTCCATTAATATCAGTAAATACAGTATAAATCATTCCATTTACATCTTCTACTCTAACTTCAACACCTTCAAGATTGGTCTCATTGTCATCCTGTACATTGTTAGCATTGTAGTCTAAATAAACATGTCCTGTTATGATTCCGGCAGGAGTAATTATTCCTATTCCAGTTATTGCATTCGTTTCATTTTCAATAGTACCTGCTACAACATTTCCTGTGCTAACTTCAATAGATTCTATCGGTTCATCCTCATTATCTGTTAATGTCACAATACTAAACATTCCTGTATCCTGTCCTACTTCAAATACTACTGTAATTGTAGTAGTGTTATAATCACTATCCGAAGCTGCTTCACTTGGTTGTGGAATGCTCGACGTATTAAATGGATTATTATCAACAGCTTTGTTTATTATGCTAATTTCAATTTCAGTTCGCTCTGTAACAGCTTCCGATAAACTTACTGTAAATTCTAAATCACCGCCTTCTTGAATTATAGCATTCGATATTCCAGTAATACTTGGACTAACAACTCCTCCGTCATTATCTATCACTGTAATTGTTGAGTCTATTGGATCGGTATTGCTTGTATTTCCACTCGTTACTGTTCCTGTTACTGTAATTATTTCATTTGGCTCTGATAATGTAT
>NZ_JH621263.1:75943-76898 GCF_000255455.1 Aquimarina agarilytica ZC1
GCTTGTATTTCCACTCGTTACTGTTCCTTTTACTGTAATTATTTCATTTGGCTCTGATAATGTATCGTCAGCTATTGGTATTACAGCTTCTGCACTTGTCTCTCCGGCTGGAATTAGTACTGTAATTGTCTCTCCTGTACTCGTTACGATTTCAACAACAGTATCTACACTACTCGGTATATCAATACTTACCGGTACTATTACACTTCCTGCATCTTCTGATACCGTTGGACTTGCTATACTTACCGTTGACAATACATCATTGACTGGTGTCACTACTACACTTACTGTAATTGGTGCACTTACGCTACCATCACTATCGGTTACTGTATAGGTAAAACTATCTATTGTTGTATCTGTACCATCATGTACATAACTAAAGGTTCCGTCGGTATTTACCGTTACTGTTCCGTTGGTTGGATTGGTAGCTATCACTACATCTCCTGTTGGTACTCCATCTTCGGAATCCGTATCATTCGCTTGTAAAGTTATTGCTCCACTATCCAATACGGTTTGTGTTCCACCTTCCGCTACTGTGATGGCATCTGGACTTCCTACAGGTTGGTCATTCTCTGGGGTGATCACTACAATTACCGTGATTGGTGCACTTACGCTACCATCACTATCGGTTACTGTATAAGTAAAACTATCTGTTGTTGTTTCACTTCCATCATGTACATAACTAAACGTACCGTCGGTATTTACCGTTACCGTTCCATTGGTTGGATTGGTAGCTATCACTACATCTCCTGTTGGTACTCCATCTTCGGAATCCGTATCATTCGCTTGTAAAGTTATTGCTCCACTATCCAATACGGTTTGTGTTCCACCTTCAGCTACTGTGATTGCATCTGGACTTCCTACAGGTTGGTCATTCTCTGGAGTGATCACTATACTTACTGTGATTGGTGCACTTGTTGTTCCATCACTATCAGTTACTGTATAGGTAAAACTA
>NZ_JH621264.1:0-11240 GCF_000255455.1 Aquimarina agarilytica ZC1
GTTTCACAGGCGATCCAACAGTGATTACATATAATATTTCAGACGCAGATGGCAATCAAACCGCCGCTCCAGCGAGTATTACCGTAACCTATTTAGATACGCCACCAGCTGTAGTAGCCGATGAGGATTTAAATAATGCTTTAGGAAGTACCGTTGGAATTAATGTGCTTTCAAATGATATATTAAGTGATGGTACGACCCCAACGCCGGCTGATGTCGTGTTGACATTAGTGATTCCATCCGGAGTTACAATTGTTCCAAGCAGTGAAGTGTTAGGCGCCGATGGTAACTTGATCGGCTTTGAAGTAGATGGCGAAGGCGTTTGGTTGTATAATGAGACTAGCGGTGTGTTGGAATTCACTCCAGCTTCAGGATTTGAAGGCGATCCAACAGTGATCAATTATACTATAGAAGATGAAGATAATAATGCGGTAAGTGTGAACACTACAGTTACGATCACCTACCAAGATCGTCCAGTAGCGGTGAATGATGAGGATTTAGATAATACGCCAGGCGATACAGTTACTTTTGATATCGTAGGCAATGATACAGACGGTGATGGCAACTTAGATCCAACGACAGTTGATTTGATTCAGCCAGTGATTCCAGGAGTTACCATTACAGATGTAGTTACTTCCACCGATGGAGATGTCATCGGTTTCACTGTTCCAGGTGAAGGCGTTTGGAGTTACGATGAGACTACGGGAGAAACCCGCTTTGATCCGATAGATGGTTTCACAGGCGATCCAACAGTGATTACGTATAATATTTCAGACGCAGATGGCAATCAAACTGCCGCTCCAGCAAGTATTACGGTAACCTATTTAGATACGCCGCCAGTTGCAGTTGATAATTCAAGTAATGACAATCCAATAGGAAGTGCAGTTACACAAGATTTATTGGAAAATGACACCTTATCAGATGGAACAACTCCATTACCGACGGATGTTACTTTAGCATTGATTCCTCTAGGGAATGCTATCAATATAGTGACAGGAGCTGCAGGTAATGTGATAGGTTTTGAAGTTCCTAATGAGGGAGTATGGTTATATGACGAAATTACAGGAGAAGTAATTTTTACTCCAGAATTTGGATTCATAGGTAATCCTACCTCGATTGATTATACAATTACAGATAATGATAATGGTGAAACAGCAACAGCAAATGTGTCTGTAGATTATCAAGATATTCCGATTGCAGATGATGAATTAAGTGTAGGGAATGTGCCAGGTGATATTGTATCTCAAGATATTTTAGTAGGGGATACAGATGCGGATGGAACTATTGATCCTACTAGTGTAGATCTAGTGGTACCAGTTAATGCTACGGATGTAATTACAGATTTAGATGGTGACGTTATTGGGTTCACGATTCCAGGTGAAGGAGTTTGGAGTTATAATGACAATACAGGAGGCTTAAGTTTTGATCCAGAAGAAGGATACACAGGTGATCCAACACCAGTACAATATACGGTTGATGACAATGATGGTAATACCACAAATATTGCTACAGTAACTGTTGAGTATAACGATGTGCCTCCAGTAGTTAATAATGATTCTAGCTCAGGGAATGATACGGGTAATTCAGTTACTATAGATGTTTTAGGAAATGATACGCTAGCGGATGGTAGTACACCAAGTCCAGAAGATGTATTATTTGATTTCGTAGTACCAAGTGGAGTAATAAACCCGATTGTTGGGCCGAATGGAAATACAATTGGTTTCACCGTTCCAGGTGAAGGAGATTGGATTTATGATGAGACTGTGGGAGAGGTCACTTTTACACCTGATTCTGACTTTACAGATGATCCAACTCCAATAGATTATAACTTAACTGATGTAGATACCGGTTCAATAGCAACAAGCCCTGGAAGGATTACTATTGATTATGCTATTGAATTTCCTGTAACATCTAATGATGAAAGTTTAAATAATCCAACAGGTACAACAGCAACCATTGATATTCTTTCAAATGATATGGACCCTGATGGTAGTTTAAACCCAGAAAGTGTGAATTTAACTCCACCAACAAATGCAACGAATATTATTACAGATGCCGATGGTGATATAATTGGTTTTGAGGTGCCTGGAGAAGGAGTTTGGATATATGATCCTAACACAGGTGTTTTAGAATTTACTCCAGAAAATGGATTTGTATTAGATCCAACACCAATTGTATATACAGTTGATGATAATGATGGTAATCCATCTAATCCATCTACAGTTACTGTTGATTATGTAGATGTTGCAGATTTATCATTAACAAAAATAGTGGTAGATAATGATGCTACGCCATTAGTAGGTTCAGAAATTACATTTGAAATAAGCGTGTTTAATGATGGGCCTCAAAATGCGACAGGAGTAGATGTTACAGATATTTTGCCTTCAGGGTATGATTTTATCTTGTATAGTTCTTCTGCGGGTACTTATAATGAGAATACAGGTGTATGGAACATTGGAGATATTCCATCAGGAGGTTCAGAAAATTTATTAATAGATGTATTGGTAAATGCTCCAACAAATACAGCAGGTGAGTATTTCAATGTTGCCGAAATAACTAGTTCAGATGTATTTGACATAGATTCTGTTCCTAACAATGATGATGGAGATCAGAGCGAAGATGATGAAGATAATGCCATAGTTACTCCAGTAGTCCCTATGGCAGATTTAGAATTGACTAAAGAAGTGGTTGACGGAGATCTTACTCCGTTGATTGGTACGGAGATAAGTTTCAATATAACAATAACCAATAACGGGCCTCAAAATACTACAGGGGTCGAAGTGACAGATTTATTGCCTTCTGGTTATGATTTTGTGTTGTTTAGTGCTTCAACAGGAAACTATAATGAAGTTTCTGGAATTTGGAAAATAGGGAATTTAGATAGTGGAGCAAATGAAACCTTAATTATAGATGCAATAGTATTGGCTACAGGTGATTATTTAAATGTCGCCGAAGTAACTGCTTCAGATGTATTAGATAGTGATTCAATAATTAATAATAATGATCCTTCGGAAGATGATCAAGATGATGCCATTGTCACTCCAGTGGAAGCAATTGCAGATTTATCTTTAGAAAAAGAAGTGGTTGATGGGGATAGTACACCTCTAGTAGGATCAGAAATTACATTCAGAATAACAGTAAGAAACGATGGGCCACAAACGGCAACAGGAGTCGAAGTGACGGATCTATTACCTTCGGGTTACGATTTTGAAACATTTAGTTCTTCAACGGGAAGTTATAATGAAGTTTCTGGAATTTGGACAGTAGGTAATTTAGAATCAGGAGCTGTAGAAACCTTATTGATTGATGTTACTGTTGAACCAATGGGAGACTATTTAAATACATCTGAAGTTTCAGCTTCGAATGTGACAGATAGTGATTCAACTCCTGGAAATAGGGATATTACTGAAGATGATTATGCAGAAGCAATAACAACTCCGATCCAAAGTGTAGCAGATTTATCAATTCGTAAAACAACAGTTGGAGGCGAAACAAGAGCACAACCAGGTGATGAGTTACGCTTTCAGATTACTGTAAGTAATGCGGGGCCAGATATGGCTACAAATGTTCAGGCAGAAGATCTTTTACCTATAGGTTTTGAATTTATAAGATTTAGTACTACTTCTGGTAATTACGATCCCGTATCAGGTTTATGGGATATTGATGACGTACCAGCAAATGGTTCTCAAACTATATTTATTGATGTAGTAGTAAAAGAACCAACAAATACTCCGAATGAGTTTGTAAATAATGCACTCATAATAGCAAGTGATCAAATAGATCCAAATAGTGATGTGTCAAGTGATGCAAGTGTAGATGATTTAGCAGATGGTATCCCAGATGATGATGAAGTTAGTTTCCCAATACAAGTAGCAATTGCAGACTTAAGTATAAGTAAGTCAGTAAGTAATGAAATGCCAAATGTAGGTGAAACACTAATTTTTACACTTTCTATAACTAATGATGGTCCTAATATTGCTTCTGGTGTGGCAGTACAAGATATATTACCAATTGGCTTTAGTCAAATTTCAGCAGTAAGTGACTCGGGAACTGTAAGTACTAATGTTATTGATTGGGCAAATTTAACGGTACCATTAACAGGCTTAGAATTAACATATAGCGCAGTAGTAAATATGCCTACTTTAGAAGATGGAGAATATGTAAATGTGGCACAAATAACAGCTAGTAATGAGTTTGACCCTAACTCTAACCCTAATAATGATGATGGTGATCAAAGTGAGGATGACGAAGCTAGTTTTACAATTTTAACACCAGGTACTGACATCGAAATTTTAAAAAGTGTCGATATAGTTGAGCCAGCCATAGGTCAGGAAATTACTTTTACAATCACTGCACGAAATCTGGGCAATTTAGATGCTACTAATTTAGAAATAACGGATAATCTAAGGTCAGGGTATCGTTTTGTAAGTAGTACTGCAACTAAAGGAACTTTTGATAGCGGTACGGGTATATGGGAGCTGCCAATAGTAACAACGGATACTTCAGAAATGTTACAAATTGTAGTAGAAGTTTTAGATGTAGATGATTATGGCAATACAGCAAGCTTAATATTTCTAGATCAATTAGATGTAAATCCAAATAATGATACCGCATCTATTGATGATGTAGCATCGATTTGTGGAACTATATATAATGAGTTTTCTCCAAACGGAGATGGAATGAATGATGTGTTTTATATCGATTGTATTGATCGATTCCCGAATAATAAATTAACCATTTATAACCGTTGGGGAAATATTGTTTATGAAAAAGAAGGCTACGATAATACGTTTGAAGGAATATCTAATGGTAGGGTAACACTGTATCCTAGTGACAAACTTCCCGTAGGAACTTATTACTATGTTCTCGACTTAGGTGAAGGAAGTAATCCAAAAGCGGGTTGGTTATATATTAATAGGTAATTCAATAAAACGATAAAAGTAAAAAGATTCAATATGAAGAATTTTAAACAGTATATAGCGGTATCACTTATTTTTATTGGATACACCGTCATAGCACAACAAGATCCTCAATTTACTCAGTATACAATAAATCCTTTAGCAGTAAATTCTGCGTATGCTGGTACTAGAGGGCATGCTACTATTATTGGCTTACATAGGACACAATGGTTAGGTATTGATGGAGCTCCTCGGACACAAACTTTAAGTATTGATACTCCTATAGGAAATAGAGTAGGTCTTGGATTTTCTGCAATAAATGATGAAATTGGACCATCTGAAGAGACCTATTTAGATCTTAATTTTTCTTACACAGTGCCATTGGATGAAAATTATAAATTATCTTTTGGTTTAAAAGGGGGGCTACGTCTTTTTAATTTAGATTTTAATAAAGGAAGAATACAGAATGATGGAGATGCTGCATTTCAGCAAGGTGTTGATAATAAAATATTTCCAACTATTGGAGCAGGTCTTTTTCTACATAGTAAAAGAAAATATGTAGGTTTAGCAGCACCTAATTTTTTAAAAGTAGATCATTTTGATGATTCTATAACTAGTTTTGGAGAAGTAGCAGTGGAGCGTTTACATCTCTTTTTAATAGGAGGTTGGGTTTTTCCAGTAAGTCAAAAGACATTGTTTAAACCAGCTTTTTTAATAAAACATGTTAATGGCTCACCTATATCAGTAGATGTATCAGCAAACTTTTTGTTTTTTGAAAAGTTACGCTTAGGAGCATCTTACCGATGGGATGATTCAATAAGTGGATTGGTTGGTTTTCAAATAAGCCCTAATCTTTTAGTATCCTATGCGTATGATTATACAACCACTGAGTTGCGTAGATATAATTCAGGAACTCATGAACTCACTCTTCGTTTTGAAATATTTAAAAATAGAATTTTAAAATCACCAAGATTCTTTTAAAACTAATTTAACTATGATATCATTAATTACTAATAAATTTTTAAAGCGTTTGTTTTGTAGTGTTATAGCTTCATTGGTTTACACATTTGCATGTGGACAAGATCAAAAAATAAAATATGCAGAAAAGCTATTTCAGTCTCTGAAATATAAAGAAGCTTCGGAGGCTTATAAAAAAGCTTACGAAAAAGGAGTGGAAGATCAATTGCTCTTTGAACATTTAGGTGATAGTTATTATTACAATACCGATATGCGACAAGCTAATCAATGGTATAAGGTGCTTTTTGAGAAATTTAAAGATAGTATTGATCCCGAATATTATTTTAGATACGCCCATACTTTACAAGGACTAGGAAAAAATGAAGAAGCAAAAAAATGGATGAAACGTTTTTCAAAAAGGACGGATCACGATGATCTTAGAAAGAAAAATTATAAAAAGGCTTCACAACAATTAGATGAAATTTTAAAAATGGATTCTAATTATAAAATAAGTAACGTGTCAACAAATACTCCGTATTCTGATTTTGGGGTTAGTTATTATGGTAATGAAGTTGTTTTTGCATCGGCTAATACTACGAATAAAAATGCAGAAAAATACTATTGGAACAAACAGCCTTATTTGAATTTATATAAAGGATTTACATCCGAAAAATTTTCAGATATTGACGAAGCCATGCTTTTTTCAAAAGATTTAAATTCAAAGTATCACGAATCAAATGCTGTTTTTACTAAAGATTTAAGCAAAGTGTTTTTTACTAGAAATAATTTTAAAAAAAAACTAGGAGATGATGGCAATGGGGTAAATCACTTAAAACTATATAGTGCAGATTTGAATAAAAGTTCGAAAGGAATAAAATGGATAAACATAAAAGAATTGCCTTTTAATAGTGATACCTATTCAGTAGGTCATCCCACACTAAATGAAAATGACACTAAGCTGTATTTTACTTCGGACATGCCAGGAACAATAGGAGCTACGGATATTTTTGTGGTAGACATTCTTGGAGATAATGAATATTCTACGCCCAAAAATTTAGGGAATAAAATTAACACCTCGGGTAGAGAAATGTTTCCTTTTATTCTGGGAGATAATTTGTTTTTTGCTTCCGATGGACACCTAGGTTTTGGAGGCTTAGATATATTTAAATCAAATAAATTAAATGATGCTTTTCAATTCCCTAAAAATTTAGGAAAGCCAGTAAACAGTAATAAAGATGATTTTGCATTTGTGTTTAATGAAAAAGAAAAAGGAGGCTTTTTATCTTCGAATAGAAAAGGAGGAAAAGGAGATGACGACATTTATGCAGTAATCCCTATAAAAAAACAAGTATGTAACCAAGCTATAAATGGAGTCGTAACTAATTTACAAACTAAAGAAAGAATAGCGAATGTGCAATTACAGTTATTTGACGAAGTAGGTAGCAAGGTAGCCGAAACCACATCAAATGAATTAGGAAAATACAGCTTTGATAAAGTATTAGATTGTAACTCTAGGTACGAAGTTAAAGTAATAAAAAAAGGATATACTTCAATTGTTAAACCATCATTGACAGAAGCCGTAACAGGAACCACATATTTACCTTTGGGAATCGAAACCTTAGATGAATTAATTGTAGAAGAGAAAGGAGTTTTAAAATTAAAAATTGGAATTATTTATTTTGATTTAGATAAAAGCTTTGTCCGTAACGATGCAGCAATTGAATTAAATAAAATTGTATTGGTGATGTCTCAATACCCAAAAATGCATATCAAAATTGAATCACACACGGATTCACGTATGCCCAATGAGTACAACAGAAGTTTATCTGATCGAAGAGCAAAAAGTACCCGCGAATATTTAATTTCCCAAGGAATTGAAGCATCACGTTTGGAGAGTGCTATAGGTTATGGTGAATCTCAACTGATAAATAGATGTGCAGATGGTGTGTCTTGTTCGGAAGCTGAGCATCAATTAAACAGAAGGTCAGAATTTATTATCACTAAAATTTGATGTGTTACAAATGATAATTAAAAGATTGATGATCACATATTATTTCAGAATTAGTACAAGTACCTCAAAAGCCATTATTTTTTAAAAATAATGGCTTTTGAGTGAGTTTTCAATATAATTCTACTACATTTTAACACATAAGTTCTAATCTAATCATATCCATAGCTGTACATTTAATTTAAATAAAAACAGCAGCTTATGTGTTTTCGGTATGCACAATTAATTTTTCTTTTTCTATTAGGTTGTTCAACTGTATTTGGACAGGTATTTAACGTATTGGATTACGGAGCAGTAGGCAACGGAATTCAAAAAGATACACAAGCCGTCCAAAAAGCAATTGATATGGCTACAGCACAAGGAGGAGGAAAAGTGATCATCCCTTCGGGTAAAAAAGTACTTATTGGGACTATTTTTTTAAAAGATAATGTCACATTATACTTAGAAAACGGCGCCGTACTTTTAGGAAGTCCAACAATTGAGGATTATGCCCAAAATACACATAAAAACATGTACAAAAACGAGCCACATATGGATCGTTGTTTAATTTTTGCAAAGGAAGCACATTCGATTGCCATTGAAGGTTATGGGACTATTGATGGGAATGGATTTCCTAAAAATTTTAAAAGAGAAACGGGTCGGCCAATGCTTATTCGTTTTTTGAATTGTACTGATATTCATATCAACAATGTAAAGTTGATAAACCCAGCTGCGTGGACTTCAGCTTTTTTATATTGTAACAATATAAGTGTGAGTGGAATTTCAATAAAAAGTAGAGCGAATCATAATGGTGATGGACTTGATTTTGATGGGTGTCAAAATGTGAATGTAACGAATAGTATTTTTGATACGAGTGATGATTCTATTTGTTTACAAGCATCGATGCCTAATATTCCGTGTAAAAATATAAGTATTTCCAATTGTACTTTTGAAAGTAAATGGGCGGGAATGCGAATTGGGTTATTGTCTCGAGGTGATTTTGAATCTGTAACCGTGACCAATTGTTCCTTTAAAAATATTGATGATTCGGGATTGAAAATTCAAATGAACGAAGGTGGAAAAATGAAAAATATGACCTTTTCCAATTTAGTTATGAAAAATGTTCCGCGCCCCATATTTATGACTTTAGCGCAGCAAAGAGCATGTGTCGATGCTCCAAAAGAAATGTATCCAACTGGAGTTATGCAAAACTTTACGTTTGAAAATATTATAGTAGATAATGAAGAATTAGATCAAAATTCGGCAATTTTTATTACAGGAATCACGGGACATTATATTAAAAATATTGTGTTAAGGAATATTCAACTTCATTTTTCGGGAGGAGGGACATTACAAGACGCTCAAAAAATAAACCCAAAGGAATATACTTTGGATGTATTAAAGGATTGGTGGCCCGAATTTCATTTGGTCGGGACCTTGCCTGCTTATGGTATTTACGCACGTCATGTTAAAGGTTTGTATATGGATAATGTGCATATGTACCTAAAAAAGGAAGATAAACGATCTCCAATAGTTTTGGATGATGTCTCGCAAGATCATATTAGTAATAGCTTTTCTAATTACCATTCTATTGTTTCGTCACAATTAATTCGTTTATAAGAATGTTGTTCAAAAAAATACTTTTAGGATGTTTTTTATTGTTGTTTTTATCCTGTGTAACAAAGAAAAAAACATTTGATATTCGGGATTTTGGAGCTCAAGCAGATACACTTACGGTAAATACAATTGCCATTCAAAAAGCCATTAATGCATGTCATAAACAAGGAGGAGGCAAAGTAGTAGTTAGTAATGGAACTTATATTACAGGTACAGTGCTGTTAAAAAACAATGTGCATTTAGTTATTCATGAAAATGGAGTATTAAAAGGAAGCAGTAACCCCTTGGATTACCAAAGTATTGATATGTTTACTGATGCTACAGGACAAGAACGGGGGAATTGTTTAATTGGAGCAGTAAATGCTAAAAATATAGGAGTTAGCGGAAAAGGAATTATTGATGGTAATGGAGCAGCTTTTTTACATAAAAATTTAGTAAAAGAAAGGCGCAGACTTCATATACTCGAAAGCAATAAAACATTCGGGAAGAATAGGCCTTTTTTACTACGTTTTGTAAAATCATCGAAAATTCATGTAAAAGGAATCCAGTTAAGGGAACCTGCAGCTTGGACGTGTCATTTTTATCAATCTTCAAATATCCAGATCGAGGAGGTATCTATTTATAGTCATGCCAATTTTAATAATGATGGTATTGATTTAGATTCAAGTTCAGCGGTAAGCATAAAAAATTGTACGATTGATACGGGTGATGATGCCATATGTTTTAAAACCACCAGCCCAATACCAACACATGATATAAAAGTATCGGAATGTAGCCTAAAAAGTGAATGGGGAGCAATTAAATTTGGTACCGAATCTATGGGAGATTTTTATAATATATTGGTAACAGACTGTGTAATAAATGATACGCGAGGTGGAGGAATAAAAATACTAAGTGTCGATGGTGCCAATATAACCAATGTGACTATTAAAAATATAAAAATGAATGCCGTAGATATGCCAATTTTTGTGCGTTTGGGAGAGCGTTTACGTACGTATCGAAATACACCAAAACAAAAAGTAGGTAGTATTGATAAGCTTTTGATTAAAAATATACAAGCGACCACACAAAGTATAGAAAAATTAAGAGTGAACCCACCCTCGGGTATTTTAATTACAGGGACACCAGCTTATGATATAGGAACAGTTAAGTTGGAGGATATTAGTATAAACCTTCCGGGAGGAGGTAAAAAAGCAAACATAAAATTAGTGGATGAGCAAGTGGCTGCTTATCCCGAATTTAGCTTTTTTGGGATGTTACCAGCCTATGGGATTTATGGGAGGCATATTAAAAAAATAACGCTGTCTAATGTCAATTTTAAAATAGAAAATCCCGATGAAAGAGCGCAAATAATTTTAGAAGATGTGGATAACAAAATAATAAACTAGAAATTAAAAGGAAATGAATTTAATTAAACATAGCTGTTTATGCTTAACTATAGTAGTTGCCTTTGCTAAAGTTACAGGACAATCAGTCAAAAAAAAACCTAATGTACTTGTAATTTATACAGATGATCATAGGTATAGTGGAGTACATACACTTGGCGGAATGAATGTAAAAACACCTCATATTGATGCCTTAGCAGCAAATGGAGTGGCCTTTACAAATGCCTATTTAATGGGCGCTTTTTCGGGAGCTACATGTGTGCCTAGCCGTGCTATGTTGCTATCGGGGCGTAATGTATTTCAGTTACAAGGTAAAGGTTTTGTGATTCCGCAGCAGCATGCTACTATTGGCGAAACATTTAAAAAATCGGGTTACTATACGCATATTGTAGGGAA
>NZ_JH621264.1:11288-70513 GCF_000255455.1 Aquimarina agarilytica ZC1
AAAATTATGGGGCTTGGAGTGTATTTAGTAGACCATTTCCGAATGCCTTTTTGGGATTGGGATACCAAAGGGGAATTTAAAAAAGAAGATGCTTATTTAATTTCTTTTGATGAAGAAGGAAATAGAAAGGAACGACCATTAGCTGCTACCGATAAAAAAGGTCCTTTTGGTACTGAAAAAGACGGACCACATACTTCCGAAATTTTTGCAGAAAGTGCTTCTAAATTCATAAAAAAATACAAGAAAAAAAAGCCTTTTATGATGTACTTGGCTTTCCATGCGCCACATGATCCAAGGCAAGCTCCTGAAAAGTTTAAAAAAGGCTACCCTGAAGCCGAAATGAGTCTGCCGCCGTCATATGCGGAACAGCATCCCTTTGATAATGGACATATGTACTTGCGTGACGAAGCTTTGGCTCCTTGGCCCCGAACAAAGGGAGTGGCTCAAAAACATTTAAGCGATTATTATGCGGCCATTACGCATTTAGATACTCAAATAGGAAAAGTAATTCAAAGTTTAAAGAAAAGTGGGAATTATGAAAATACATTAATTGTTTTTGCTGGTGATAGTGGTTTGGCGGTTGGAAATCATGGTTTAATGGGAAAACAAAATATTTATGACGAAGATGGAGTGCATGTACCCTTTATTCTTTCGGGAGGAGTAATTCAGAAAAAAGGAACACGCATAAAAAAATTCACCTATATCCATGACATATTTCCTACTATTTGTGAGTTATCTGGTGTGGCTATTCCTTCTTCCGTAAAGGGGAAAAGTTTAGTGCCTTTATTAGAGGGGAAAACACAAAGTCATAGGGAGAGTACGTATCATGCCTATAGGCAATTTCAACGTGCTTATCGCGAAGGGGATTTTAAACTTATTGAATATGTAAGAGCTAAAAATTATTCTAAAGAAAAAGGAGAATATTATACGGGATCCAGAGTAACGCAGCTATTTAATGTGAAAAAAGACCCTTGGGAGACTCAGGATTTATCCTTTTTTCCAGAATATAAAAATGTGGTAAAGGAAATGCAACAAGCAATGAAAAAAAGAGCTGTAGCATTAGGGGATAAAAAAGAAAATATTGAAGGAGAGCACTATGATTTTTGGGATTATTATTAATTATTAAATCCCTCATGAGTACTATTCATGAGGGGTTGTTTTATATAAATTTCTAGAGAAAATTATTTTTTTCGGAAGTAAATACTAATTGGTACACCGTTAAAATCAAATTCCTTACGTAATTGGTTTTCAACAAAACGTTTGTAAGGATCACGAACGTATTGTGGTAAATTACAGAAAAACACAAATTGTGGTTGCGGTGTAGGTAACTGCATACAGTATTTGATTTTTACGTACTTCCCTTTGTATGCAGGAGGCGAATTATGTTCCACAATAGGTAACATAATTTCATTCATTACACTAGTTTTTATTTTTTTGCTTCGATTTTTATAGACTTCTACAGCCGTTTCCATAGCTTTAAAAATACGTTGCTTGGTCAAAGCAGATATAAAAACAACAGGAACATCTGTAAAAGGAGCAATTTGTTTACGGATATGAGCCTCAAATTCTTTAGGCGTATTACTTCCTTTATTTTCAATTAAATCCCATTTGTTAACCAAAATAACCACGCCCTTTCGGTTACGTTCTGCCAACCAAAAAATGTTTTGTACTTGAGCATCAAAACCTCGGGTAGCATCAACAACTAATAAACATACATCGGCGTGTTCAATAGCACGAACGGAACGCATTACGGAATAAAATTCTAGGTCTTCTTTTACTTTAGACTTTCTTCGAATACCGGCGGTATCCACTAAATTAAATTCGAAACCAAAACGATTGTATTTCGTATCAATAGCATCTCGAGTAGTTCCTGCAATATCAGTTACAATATTTCTTTCTTCTCCAATAAGGGAATTTATAAATGATGATTTACCAGCATTTGGACGACCTACTACAGCAAAACGTGGTAACTCATCTTCGCGATTATCTTCTTCCTTTTCGGGAAGTACTTTAATTAACTCGTCTAATAATTCACCAGTACCACTACCATTAATACTTGCAATGGTAAAGTAATCACCTAAACCAAGGTTGTAAAATTCCATGGCATCATTTAAACGCATACCATTATCCACCTTGTTTACAGCTAAGAGCACAGGTTTTTTTACTTTTCGAAGCAAATTGGCAACATCTTCATCCATACTAGTAACTCCATCCTCCACGTTTACCATAAAAATAATGGCATCGGACTCGTCAATAGCAAGTTCAACTTGTTTGTCAATTTCGGCTTCAAAAACATCGTCACTCCCTACTATGTAACCTCCGGTGTCAATCAATGAAAATTCACGACCATTCCATTCGGATTTTCCGTAGTGGCGATCTCTTGTAACACCACTTACCGAATCCACAATAGCGTCACGACGCTGAATTAATCGATTAAAAAAAGTAGATTTTCCAACGTTTGGACGACCTACAATAGCTACTATTGTACTCATACTGAGGATTTCAAATTTTGTGCAAAAGTACATCTTATTTTAGTAATTAGTACAAAGTATATGGTATTTAGTACTAAGTAGTAAAACTGTAGAGATTGCATTGAATATTAAATAAAAAGAGTGTCAATGACACTTATTTTTGTTGGTAACCAAAGCGTTTTAATTGATTTTGATTGCTACGCCAGTTTTTATTAACTTTTACAAAAAGTTCAATGTGTATTTGTTTCCCAAAGAATTTTTCTAGATCCTGGCGAGCTTCTTGTCCTACACGTTTAATAGCGCTTCCTTTGTGACCAATGATTATTCCTTTTTGAGTTTCACGCTCCACCATGATTACGGCATTAATCCGAATAATTTTTTCATCTTCTTCAAAGGATTCGGTAACCACCTCTACAGCATAAGGAATTTCCTTTTTGTAGTGTAAAAGGATTTTTTCACGAATGGCTTCGTTAACAAAAAAGCGTTCGGGTTTATCTGTTAATTGGTCTTTAGGATAAAAAGCAGGCGAAAAAGGTAGTAAAGCTACAATACGGTCAAAAACGGTTTGAATATTAAATTTTTCCAGTGCCGAAATAGGTAAAATTTCGGCATTAGGTACTTTTTCTGTCCAGTAAGTAACCTGCTCTTCTAAAATATCTTGATTGGATTTGTCAATTTTGTTAATTAATAGCAATACGGGGATTTTGGAACTATTGATACGATTAAAGAACTGTTCATCTTTTAATTCCTTTTCGCCAATTTCCACCATGTAAATAAGTACATCGGCATCTTCAAAAGCAGATTTTACAAAATCCATCATGGATTGTTGTAACTCATAGGCCGGTTTGATGATTCCAGGGGTGTCAGAAAAAATTACCTGAAAAGTGTCACTATTCACAATACCCAAAATACGATGACGTGTAGTTTGTGCTTTGGAGGTGATAATGGATAGTTTTTCGCCTATTAAAGCGTTCATTAATGTAGACTTTCCAACATTAGGATTTCCAATAATATTTACAAATCCAGCTTTGTGATTTTCCATGGGGAATTATTTGTGCTGCAAAGGTAGGGGTTTTTGAGTTTATTTAAATGAATAAGAATTGAGGTGTACGGTGTGTTAAATTAAATTAATGATAATTTGCCAGCAGTTATTTGGCAATTAATAAAAACCTATTGTCGAAATTGTGTAAATAATTAGTGAAAAAGACTACAAATGAGCGGTTTTAAACAGGTGTAAGAAAATCCTTTTGCTATTTTAGGGAAAATTAATTTTTATGATTCGCTTTTTTCAATTGAATTTAAAATGCTTTTTTGTCATAGTGTTTTTAAGTAATTTCTTTTTGGGGGTATCCAAAAATATTTATGTCTCTAAAAAAGGGAATGATGCTAATGCGGGAACAAAGGCCGCTCCATATCTGAGTATCTCTAAAGCAGCAGAGGTAGCTCAAGCGGGTGATGTGGTAATTATTGGAGCAGGAACTTACTTTGAAACTATTAAGCCCAAAAACTCGGGGAATGCCGGAAATCCAATAATTTTTAAGGCAAGTGAGAATGAAAAAGTAATTGTATCTGCAATGCAATTATTAACCGATTGGGAGTTGGATACAGGGGCAGTATATAAAACCAAGGTAGATTGGGATTTGAAAGATTATAACATGTTCATGAATAATGGCAGTGTAATGGATTTAGCACGTTGGCCCAATAATACAGATCAAGATCCATTTTCGTTAAATTCTATGCGTAGTGAAGGAGGTTCTAATTCATCCAACTTAAAAAATGCTTTTTTGTTGAATAAGGATATTCCGAATATAGATTGGACAGGAGGGAATATTATGTTTTATGGAGATCGAGGTGGATCTGGTTGGACCACATGGCGCGAATATATAACAGGAGGAAGTTCTGGAAGAGTTAATTTTACAGTAAATAAAAAAGATGATTGGATTATAGAGGCACACCCACCAGCCGATGGGGGAGACTTTTTTTTAGAAGGAGTAAAAGGCGCTTTGGATTATGAAAATGAATGGTGGTTTGATAGTAACACAAAAACGGTATTTGTACATGCCGGAGGAGGGCAACCAAGCAAAGACCAGATAAGTATGAGACGCAGGCAACTCACTATTGATTTGAATAAAAGGAATTTTGTGGAGGTGCATAATTTAGCCGTATTAGGTGGGCGTATTGAATTGGATGGTACAGGAAATAGATTGTACAAAGTGAGTAGTTTTCATGGGGATTATTACCGAGGAGTTGCTCAATCTTTTATTGCCGATTGCAGAAGTGTTCATATAAAATGGAATGCCAAAAATAATAGTATTGAACAATGTGAACTTGCTTATGGCGCTGGATCAGGAATTTATGATCAAGGAAATGGCACAAAAATTAGTAATAATTATATACATGATTTTAATTATTTAGGAGATTATAATGCTCCAGTTTTGTCACGAGGAGTTTCAAATTGTTTGATTCGTAAAAATGTAATAAAAAATGGAGGTAGAGATGCCATTCAAATTATTACAAAAAACTCAACTATTGCTTATAATGATGTGTCCAAAAGTAATTTAATAGCCGATGATTGTGCGTTGATTTATACTATTGGTTCCGATTTAAATATGGAAATTCATCATAACTGGTTTCATGATGCCGAATCCAGAGGAAAACTCAATAAAGCTGCGGGAATTTATTTGGATAATGATGCAGGTAATGTAAATGTTTACCGAAATGTAGTTTGGAATACAGAGTGGACAAGTGTACAAATCAATTGGAATGGGACTAATATTAATGTGTATAATAATTCATTCGCAAAAAATATAGCTACAATGGGAGCGTGGCATAAAGCAGGCACAAAGTTTACTAATGTTAAAGTTTGGAATAATATCACCGATAAGGAAGGGACTAGTGCTGGAGGGCAGGAAGATGAAGCAACATGGGAGCCTCAGTCCGACAAACAAAATAATTTAGTTGATAAGGATTCTTATGTGAATTGGGCAGCCAATGATTATCGATTAAAACCAAATGCAAAGGCTATCGATTTTGGAAGGGTTATTAGTGGGATAACAGATGATTTTAAAGGAAAAAATCCCGATGTTGGAGCTTACGAGTTGGGAGATACTTGGGTAGCTGGAGTGGACTGGGATATTGAAAAAGGGCCCTCGGGGAATGGGTGTTATAATTTGCCTGGGGAAGTTTGTCAGGTAAAAAAACAGTTTATTCCGGGAGTTATTGAAGCAGAAAGTTTTACTAAGCAAGCAGGTGTGCAAACAGAACCGACTTCTGATACAGGAGGAGGCTTAAACCTTGGTTTTATAAATAATAATGATTTTGTGGAGTACGTGGTTAATGTTAAAAAAAGTGGAACCTATTCATTTGACTTTAGAGTGGCTTCTGGTTCAGTAGGAGGGACTATTAGGATTAGGAGTAATAATAAAGTTTTAGGCAGTCTTGTTGTAGGAAATACAGGAGGATGGCAACAGTGGATCACCATAAATAAAGAAATATTATTAGAGCAAGGTGATCAAAATTTGATATTTGAATTTGAAGGAGCAGCTATGTTTTTATTGAACCTTAATAAGATAACTATTACTGAGGCGACTCCATTATCAATTCCAGATTTTGAATTAACAAGTGCAACTTTATATCCAAATCCTGCATCGGATTTGTTAACTATAAAATTAAAAAAGAAAGTATTAAAAATAGCGATATATGATTTGTCTGGGAAACAATTAATAACCGCTTTTTTTCAAAAAGAAATCAATCAATTAGATGTTTCTCATTTGTCAAAAGGGATGTATCTAGTAAGTGATATGGAATCTGGAGCTTCATTTAAGTTAATCAAGTTGTAACTTTTTTAAGTCGCCAGTTGATGGTTGACAGTTGACAGTTGACAGTTGACAGTTGCTACAACAGAACTTAACAAGTTAAAGGAATTTATTTTGAATTGCTTGTTTAGTGTTTATAATTATTTAAAAAAGAAAGGGAGAGTAATTGAGTTTTTTGTTTATTTAAACCTCTAACCTCTAACCTCTAACCTCTAACCTCTAACCTCTAACCTCTAACCTCTAACCTCCCTGTCATACATAATAATACTTCCGGCAACGGCAACATTTAGACTTAGTGTTGATTTGAATTTAATTAAAAAGTGAGATTTTTCAATAGCTTTTTTTGAGAGGCCATGATCTTCAGCTCCAAGTAGGTAAGCACACCTTCTGGGGTGTTCAAAAGTTTCAAGATCTTGAGCGGTATCATCAAGTTCAACACCAACTAAGCGGACGCCTTTAGGTAAATGTTTAAAAAAATCATCAAAAGTATCATAGTGATAATAAGGCATGGACTTAACAGCATTATGCGTATCACATGCTTGTTTGGCATAACGGTTACCAATAGTAAAAATAAAACTAGCTCCCATGTTTTGAGCACTACGCCAAAGTACTCCTAAATTTTCTGGAGTTTTACCATTTTGAATGCCAATTCCAAAAAATTCATTTTCAAGATTGTTTGTACTCATATCAAACTTTTTTGCAAAAATAGTTTTTTAAATGAGTTCCATAACATGGAATTTTCAAATAAAAGCGATGTTAAAATGATTGTTTTATTTAAAATAAAGTAGTGATTTTTAGTAGAATGTTAAAATTAGGGAAAGCAATAATGTTTGTCTTTTTTTAAGATAAAATCTCTTGACTTTTTATTTATATTAGTATTATGAACCCCCACGAAATAAAGCAACATATTATTGAAGTTTCATCGGAACTATTTTATAAAAATGGTTACTGCGGAACAAGTATTACTGAGATTATTGAAAAAGTATCAGTTGAAGCGCCTATTTTTTATGATAATTTTGAATCGAAAGAGGCTATTTGTGTAGCATTTTTAGAAAAAAAGAATGAAAAATTTTTAAGAGATATTGGTGAATTTTTAGAAGGAAAATCTTTTGGAAATCATAGCGTAATCAGTGTTTTTGATTTTTTAGAAATTTTGTATGATTCTCATGAATTCAATGGGTGCTGGCGCATTAAAACAATTTCGGATATCCCTAAAAATAACTTAGTATTAAAATCGGCTATACAAAAACACAAGGAAAATTTTTTACTTTTTTTAGAAGAATTAATTGCGACAAATAAACCTGATTTAACAGATAAGGAGTGTAAAATTTTATCAAAACAGGTTTATGTATTGTACGAAGGCGCTATATCAGAAAGTTTTTTGCATAATGAAAAATGGCCTATTGCCACTGCTAAGGCATTGTGCGAACGTATTGTGAAATAGTATAGGTCTTTGATTAAGTAGATTTTATCTATAAAGTAAAGTTTAACCCGAATTATGCATTGAAACTTTGTCATGAGGCTGAGATATACAATAGTATTTGAAGTAAATCGCAGACGTAATAGATTTTTTAATGCATAATTCGGGTTTAACGTAGGCGTAAAAGTAACATGTTTAACTATTAAGGTTTTTTTGATTTGGGTTTAAAGTTAAAATCTCTATGTAAATTAAATCCAAAAAAGAAATCGCCATTACTCCAATCTCCATTGGCATTGGCCAGAAAAGCATTTTCGAACATCCCTTGAGCGTTAGTGAAGTGGAGTTGGAATACATGGCCTCCAGTTTCAATTTCCATTCCAATGGAAAATGGATTGTTAAAGTTAGTGTTTTTCGTCCTATTTAAATGCGATCCATAATCCATAATAACACCAAAACGTTTACTAATTTGATATTTACCTCCCATGCCAATAGCAAATTGAGCATTTTCTTGATTTGGGTTTTGGACTAATCCATCATAAAAAAAGGTGGGTATAACTTCTAGCGAAAGCTTAGGGTTAATTTTTCGAGATATAATGAGTTGATTGGCATATCTTAAACGGTTTTCAAAGCTGAGTTTGGGTAAAACAGAGAGTTCTTTATCCAAAGCTGTATTTACAGCAATTAAATTATACCCAACAATTGTAATAGGAAACCCATGTTTTTCTTGACTTTTTAATTTGTATTTAGCGGCAAGGTCATAAGTTTTTTCAAATTTACTTCGCGAAAAGCTAAGGTTAATGGCATCAGTTAGTCCGTAAATAAATTGAATTCTGGTCGATGCCTGATCTAAACCAAATAAATCATCAATTCCGTTTTTAACGCTACCAAAGCGATGTGCAATAATTAAATCTAAGTGTTGTTTAGGAACAAGTTTAGTAGTTTCAAAATTAATAAGCTTATAGCTTTTAAATGTTGAGCTAATGGGTATCTTTTTAGAAATAGTAGTTGTGGATTCTAATGATTTTAGAAGATCTTCTTGTGAAAAAACTTGTAAATTAATAATGAGGATTAGGGAAAATGCAATAAATTTCATACTTGCTAGTTTGTAAGGATAAGTCGATTTTTTGACTAAAACTTAAACCTTAAAATAAATAACTATGAAATTATTCTTTTTTTCGTTAATTGGTGCCTTTTTTTTGATGAGTTGTAGTGGTGAAAGTGAAGATGATCTTAAGGACATGCCAAACACAGATACTCCAGATACGGCAGTTAAATTAACCTTTGAAAATGACATAAAACCATTAGTTGAAGGTAGATGTTTAAAATGTCATGGTATGCCTACTCGTTTTGGTGCCCCAGCAGGGGCAATTTTTGTTAGTTTTGATCAAGTAAATGCCAATGCGGATAAAATGTTTGCGAGGATAAATAATGGGACTATGCCACCAGCATCTGAAGGAGCATTATCTTCCTCATTTGTAGAAACATTTGAACAATGGATTAAGGATGGTAAATTGGAGAAGTAAGTATACCTGCTTATTCGTTTTTATTTTATTAGAAACTCTAATAGGTTGTAGTGTATTATTTGCGCAAGAAACCTATAAAACTACATTAGGTAGTATAAAGTTTGATGCCGCTAAAACAGCTTTAGAGCCTATACATGCAATAAACAAAAAACTTAAAGTAATATTAAGACCAAATGATGGAGCACTTGTTGCTTTATTGGAAATAAGAGATTTTAGCTTTCCTAATACATTAATGCAAGAGCATTTTAATGAGAATTATATGGAAAGTGATCAATATCCAACGGCAAGTTTTAAGGCTAAAATTGATAATTTAGAGGTGTTTTTTAATAAGTCATCGGCATTTGATGTTTTAGGAGAGTTTAGGATTCACGGTGTAAAAAAGGAGCTGTTGATTCCTGTAAAATTGATTAAGAAAGCAACAAGTTTTAATCTAAAATCTAGTTTTAAGTTATTTTTGCAGGATTTTAATATAAAAATACCTTCATTAATGTTTTATAAAATTGCCGAAGAAGTTGAGGTAGTTATTGATGCAGAGCTCGTAATGGAGTAGTAAATTTATACTGTTTATTACACATGAAAATACCAAAAAGCCAGCTACTCAGCTGGCTTTTTGGTGTCAATTACTATAAATAGTTTTTTATTGGAATATGATGTAAGTACTAACTACGATAATGCAAATAGCTATGCCCACAGGTTTAACATATTTCCAGGTAGTTAAATCCACATCTTTAGTGTCTTGTTGAATATAGTCAGTAGCTCTGGGTTTAAGTTTACCAATAACTAGCATAATGATCACAGTTAAAACAAAAGTAATGGCTTGGATGTGTAAAAAGTGAGGTAAATCCATTTCTAAACCTTTAGAAAGAATAATGTATATCACATAAAAACAAAAAGAAAAAATTAATCCAGCTTTTGCAGCTATAGCAGGAACTCGTTTGGTTAAAAACCCAATAACAATAACAGTTAAAATAGGAATACTATAAGCACCGTTTACTGTTTGTAGGTATCCAAAAATACTACCGGCATAATGTAAAAAAGGAGCAATACACATCGCAAAAATAGCTAGTCCGGTTCCAAAAGCTTTCCCTTTTTTTACTACTTGTTTTTCGGTTGCGTCATTATTGATGAATTGTTTATATATGTCAATACCAAACAAGGTAACACAACTATTAAGTGCAGAGTTAAATGAGCTTAAAATGGCTCCAAATAAAACGGCAGCAAAAAAGCCTACATAGCTAGTAGGAAGTACATCGGCAACAAGTTTTGGATAGGCCAAACTAGAGCTGCTTAAATTCCCTCCATATTTGTGGAAAGCAATAATTCCAGGAAGTACAACAATAATAGGTCCTAAAATTTTGATGAAAGCAGCTAAAATCAACCCCTTTTGTCCTTCAATTAAGTTTTTTGCACCTAAAGCACGTTGAATAATTTGTTGATTGGTACCCCAGTAGAACAATTGAACCAACATCATACCAGTGAAAATCGTAGAAAAAGGGATAGCAGATTCATTGCTTCCAATGGCATTAAACTTTTCGGGATGCTCGGCCATTAATTTCGTAATACCGTTTAAAATACTTCCATTATCACTAATGGACATAAGACCAAAAGCAGGAATTAAAAGTCCTCCAATTAATAATCCAATAGCATTAATAGTATCGGATACTGCTACGGCTTTTAAACCACCAAAAATGGCATAAATAGATCCTATAATTCCAATACCCCATACGGTAATCCAAATGGCTTGTATTTCGCTAACACCTAATAATGAAGGAAAGTCAAACATAGTACTAATTCCTACTGAACCTGTGTAAAGAACAATTGGAAGTAATACAATGGCATATCCAGTTAAAAATAGTCCAGATGTTATGGCTTTGGTTGTAACATCAAACCTTCTTTCTAAGTAAGTAGGAATGGTGGATATTCCCCCTTTTAAATATCGAGGTAATAAATAAACGGCAGTGATTACCATGGCAATAGCGGCTAAAGTTTCCCAAGCCATTACTAATATTCCATTGGAGTAAGCGTCTCCATTTAAGCCAACAATTTGTTCGGTTGAAAGGTTGGTAAGTAATAATGAACCAGCAATAACACCAGCAGTTAAACTTCGTCCTCCTAAAAAATAGCCATCCGATGAATTTTCATCAGTACTTCGGGTTGACCACCATGCAATTACAGCAACGAGTAAAGTGAACCCAATAAAAGAAATTATCCCCATAGTTTTGTGTGTAAATTTTAAATGAAAGCTAAAATATCATTATTTATCATAATAAAAATCGTTTTAGTTTATAATTTTATAGCTCAAATGGTTAAAAATGAAAAAAGTACCCCATTTTAATTTATCTATAGGAACTCTACTATTAATTTGTGTTTTTGGATTTTAAAAAGAGGTTAGAGAAATTTGAACATGATTTTTATACATTGTTAATTCAGTGTTTTAATTATTGTGTAGTGTTATATTTTAATTTTGTGATGTGGTAATTTATTAGTGTTTTTTATGAATTTTTGATAATATTTTAAATGTTTTAATCATATGTTGTATCTAATAAAGCATATATATTATTAATACTATAATTGTAGGTGTAAGTTTGGTGCTGGTAGAACTAACTTAATATCTAATTCAAATATGAAAAACATCTTCTATTTAATTAGCCGTAAGCAAAAATTGCTGTTTGCAATTGTAATATGGCTAAATATCTGTTTTGTATCAGCACAAACGAAATCGATTTCGGGAACAGTTTCTAGTGCCGATGGACCTTTGCCGGGGGTGGTTGTAAAATTAAAGGGTAAAAATAAAGGAGTGGTAACGGATTTTGATGGATTGTATACTATTGAAGCCAATGTTGGAGATAAATTAATTTATGAATTTATTGGTTACCAGTCTCGAGAAATGCAGGTAGGAAATAATTCAAAAATTAACGTGGTATTAGAAATAGATGTTACCGATTTAAGCCAAGTGGTAATTGTGGGTTATGGTAGTCAAAAAAGAAGTGAAGTTACGGGAGCGATATCATCGGTGGACGGTGATGAGGTAAAAAAGTTTAGTACCTCTAGTTTCCAGCAAGCATTACAAGGAAAAGTAGCCGGAGTAACTATATTAGATTCAGGTGGCGAGCCTGGCGAAGGTCCCGTTGTACAAATTAGAGGTGTGAATACCATTTCCTCTAACAGAGCAGGTGCATTTCCTGGAGATCCTAATTTAAATCAACAAAATCCAACAACTTCCGGGTTAACACCATTGTATGTTGTAGATGGAGTTCCTTTTGATAATAATCCAAATATTAGTCCTAATAATATTGAAAGTATAGAGGTGCTAAAAGATGCAGGTACTACAGCCATATATGGAACAAGAGCAGCGTCTGGAGTTATATTAATTCAAACAAGAAGAGGACAGAAGGGAAAAACGTCGATAGACTTTACTACTTATACAGGATTTGATAGGGTGACTTCTAAAGTTGATGTGGTTAATACAAGTGAAGCTTTTCTAATACATAGAACAATACACGATAATAATACACCGAATCAAAGATATTTTTCAATACTACAAAGAAATAGAAATGCGTTGAAATACGATGTAGACTGGCAAGACTTTGTAATTAGAGAAACAGCACAATTAACTAACGCAAACCTTAGGATTTCTGGAGCAGGAAAAGATATTAATTATAATCTTTCATTAGATAACTTCAAGCAGGCAGGTAAATTTAAAAATTCTAAATTCGAGAGAACAATTCTACGAGGGAATGCTGGATTTAATAAAGGTAAGTTCAATGTATGGAGTTCTATGAATGTGTCTTTTGGAAAGAGACAATTGGCACCATGGGGACTTTTGGGGGATGCTTTGGTTTTAGCGCCTTATACAAGACCTTTTGAAATAGGGAAAACAAATGTGATAGCTCCATTTGGATTGGGTACAGATGGTACTATTAATGAAACATTTGATGCGCCTATAGGGAATTTAGCGAGGAAATTTGCTCAAGATAACCGAAGAAATGAATTTGTATTTGGATCTAATATCGGTATTACATATTCTATTTTAAAAAACCTAAAAGCCAAATTAAATTTAGGGGGGAGCAGAACTACAAATGAGTCAAGGTTTTTTCAACCAAAGCAAGAAATTTTTTCGGAATTTACGGGTTTAATTGATGAATCTAGAACTCAAGAGGCCACCATCCAAAATTACAATACAGCCTATCAATCATTTTTAAGAGAATTTACCTTAGATTATGATAAGTTTTTTGGATCTCATAGAGTAGGGCTTTTAGTTGGTGCATCTGCAGAGGAACGTACATGGGAAGAATTAAGAGTAGAAGGGAATACATTTTTAAGTCCAGAACAAAAAACAATTTCTAATGCAGCAATAACCAGTCGGTCAGAACAAAATATTTTTCCAACGAATACAACAGGTTTACTTGGGCGTTTAAAATATGAATATGATAAGAAATATTTATTATTAGCGAATGGACGGAGAGATGGTTCGAGTAAATTTGCACCAGGAAATAGGGTAGGATATTTTTGGGGAGTTTCTGCAGGATGGTTAGCAAGTAGAGAGTCTTTTATTGCTGATTCGGAGTCAAATTTATTGAGTGAAATTTCAAATCTAAAATTTAGAGCAAGCTATGGTGGAGTAGGAAATGACCGTATTGGAGATTTTCTTTTTTTGAGTCCATTAGGCTCTAATCAAAACCCTGTTTTTAATGGAGGATCAGAATTGGGTGCATCTAGAACAGGTATAGGGAATAAAGATTTAAAATGGGAAACAAGTATCAGCCAAAACTATGGATTAGATTTGGGGCTGTTTAATGGAGCGTTTAGTTTAAGTGCGGATTATTATATAGTAGATAAAGAGGATTTATTGTTTGGAATACCTACACCACCATCTGGGGGAGTAAATGGAGGAACAATAGTAGTTAACTCGGGAGAGTTAAGAAATAAGGGTATTGAATTAGCGGTGTCTTATCAAAACAGAAAAAAAGCTTTTAAATGGGGAGTAACCGGGACCTATACGCAAAATGATAATGAAGTTTTAAGACTAAGTGGTACATCAACAGATTTGATTGAAGGAGGTACCCCCATTCCTTTTAATAACAGTGTGGTATCTACACCTGTTACATTTATTAAGCCAGGATATAGAGCAGGGGCATTTTTCTTAATTCCTACCAATGGGATCATAACAAATGAAGAAGATTTAGAAGCTTACCAAGGAGAGGTTTCGAATGTTTTAGGAAAAAAATCAAATGAACTTAAATTAGGGGATGTACGATTTGTAGATCGTTTAACAGAGGATAATTTAAAACCAGTTGTAGATGTGAATGGACAGCCTGTGTTGGATGCCGAAGGGAATGTACAGTTTGAAGCCGGACAAGATGGAGTGTTGGATAGTGGCGATGGTGTTATTAATGATGATGATCGTGTTTTTGCCGGAAATAATACTCCTGATTTTGAGGCAGGATTAAATTTTAATGCCGAATTTAAGAATTTTGATTTTTCAATGCAATGGTTTGGTTCTTTTGGGCATAAGGTGTTTAATGGACCCAAAAATTTAACCTATGCTTTTGCAAACCATAGAGATATTGCCTATCAATTTTCAGCAGCAAATCCTAATTCAACCATTGCAGCAGCAAGAACTAATGGAAGTCGTGATCCAAATGTGAGTTCAGCTTCTGATTTATTTTTAGAAGATGGAGATTTTATACGATTAAGAAGTATCCAGTTAGGCTATTCATTGCCTAATAAGGTATTAAAGAATGTTGGGATTACAAAATGTAGGATTTATGTGTCTGCTCAAAATTTATTAACCATCACTGATTATAGTGGCTTTGATCCCGAAGTAGGAGGGGATGGTTTAGCAACAAGAGGTTTGGATATAGGGAATCAGCCAGTATCAGCTAGAGGAATTTTTGGATTAGAATTAAGCTTTTAAAACATTTAGTTATGGAAAAAATAATAAAAAGTATAACTGTATTGTTTGTATGTATTCAATTAGTCAGTTGTAATGAAGAGGAATTTTTAGAGCCAAAAAATGTAAATACTCCCGATGCAAATTCGTTTGTGTCCGATAGGGGTACGGCCCAAGCAAGTGTATTTGCAATTTATGGCGCTATGCAAGATGCCGATATATGTGGAGGTAATGCCACGCGATCTTATGAGGCAATGAGTCATACGGCTAAAGCACCTCATTTTAATCAAACGGGTGATATAGCCTCATTAAATAATTTGTCATTTAGTGTCGATGGAGGTATTGTATTAGGAGCTTTTAGTAAGTTGTATTTAATGATTGATAGAGCAAACCTGAGTATTGCCGGAATCAATAATTTACAAGAAGGTGTATTAACTCCTGGTTTAAAGCAAACCTTATTAGGTGAAGCTCACTTTTTGAGAGGCCTAGCTTATTTTTGGTTGATGAGAACCTATAACCAAGGTTCGGTTCCTTTAATTACTGTGAGTTCAAATACAATTCAAGAAACCCAACAATATGATAATGCACCAAGGAGTCAAGTGTTGCAACAAGTAATGGATGATTTTAATTTTGCTAAAGCCAATTTGCCATTACTAAAAGGAAATAGAATGATATCTGTTTCGGGAGTGTCGGTTGAACTAGATCCATGGGAAGAAAAATTTATAGGTAGAGCAACTTGGGGGGCAGCAGTGTCATATTTGGGTAAAGTATATTTATATGAAAATGAATTTGATAAAGCTGCTGCAGAATTTAAAAGTGTTATCGATTCAGATGAATATAGTTTAGTTGAAAATTTTGTTGATAATACAAATACATTAGGAGAATTTAATTCAGAGTCAATTTTTGAGGTAGGTTATTCAGATTCTCCTCCGGTTGTTCAACCTAATTTTGGAGGAGGAGAAGGAGCAACGGTAAATGAAACAACTACCCGAGGTTACCAGTTTAACTGGGGTAATGGAGGTTGGGGTACTACCCATACGTCAAATTTTATAACAGAATTGTTTAAAAGTGATATCGTTGATGAAAATGATCCTAAAAATTATATTGATGGAGATGTAACTAATAAATCACCAGAAAATTTTACTGGATTTTCAAAAAGGTGTAACTCAAGTATTGCTTTTGTGGGTGATAATACCAAGTTTTATAATTTGGATTTAAAATTAGGAGAGGATAATTTAAGTGAAGGAACCTCAAATTCTATATGTAGGAAATTTACAAATTGGAATTTAGCCAATGAACCTGCAGTTGCCGTATCTGCAATCAATGAACGATTGATGAGGTTAGCCGATGTGTATTTAATGTATGCAGAAGCATTGTTACGCGGTAGTGGAGATAAAGCTGAAGGTTCTGGAAATGTAAATGAAGCAGTTTTGTATATTAATAGGATAAGGAAAAGAGCAGGTGTTATTGATTTAGAAACTTTATTTGGAGCACCTCGAACTTACATGCAAGTAGAAAATAACAGGACTACGGGGGTAATAAACCCTAAAGAATTTCCTATTAGGGCTTTAAATGCAGAAAATATTTTAAAGCATTTATGGGATGAAGAGCGGATATTGGAATTTGCCTTTGAAGGCAGAGGTATTTCATGGCAGGATCTTATTCGAAGGCCAGACTTAGTAGCCCGTATTGAAGAATTGAATAATTATGAGTATGTGCATTGGGGAGCTAAAAATGAATTTGAAACAGCTGCTCAAAATATAGTAAGTGATCCCAATGGAGCAATTTATTTTCCAATACCAGCAATTGAAGAATTAAGAAAATAATAGTTATGAAGAAATTTAAATTATACAGTTTAGTGGTAGTGCTATTATTTTCGTGTACTACTAGAGATGATTTTAAGGTGCCCGAAGGAGCAGTAGCTTCACCATTTATAATTACAGGGATTGTTGAGTCAGATGATCGAACATTAAAATCGCGTATTGGTTTTGATGTAGAATTTTTAGATGGAACTATTGACTCAGATAGTCGGGAATGGATTTTTCCAGAAGGGAGTGTTGATTTTATTGAAGGAACCAATACAAGTGAAAAAATTATAGTAAAATTCCTTAAAGAAGGTGAGCTTGATGTTGTTTTAAAAAGTGGCGGAAAAGAAACCCTTGAAAAACTACAAATACTAGGTAAAGTTGAAGGAACAATTAAATCGGAGCCAACTGACCCAGAGGCAACAGGTTTTGTGTTTGATGTTGCGTCAAAAATATTTGTAATTGAGGCAGGAACCGAAGTTCAATTTACTGAAGAGACTACAGGGGAATTAGAAAAATTTGCTTGGAAATTTCCAGGTCAAACGCCCGCTTTTTCAAGTGAAAAGAATCCTGTAATTACGTTTAATAACATAGGGGAGTTTAAATTTAATTTTAGGGGTACTTCAGCATTGCCTTTTGGCGATTTAAAAATTCCTTTTTTTCCACAAAATGGGGAAGAAACATTTTTTGAGTATAAAGTAATACCAAGTAGCAAGCCGCTTGAATTTAAATCGTTGACAGAAAATGAAAACGCTGAGATTGTGATTAGCTTCTCAAGAGCACTTGATCCAGAAACATTAGAAGGTTTGGGTAATTTTAATGTAAAGGTAGGGGGTGTTGAAGTGCCATTGGAAAGTGTGATGGTGAGCGAGTCAAGTCCACAGAGCGTATTATTAAAACCTGTAACGGATATTAAGAATTCTCAAATGGCTACGTTATCCTATGAAATAACCACCTTAAGTTCCACCGATGGTGTCAATGCGGTTTCAGAATCGTTTATGGATAAAGAAGTGATGTTGTATGATCCTAATTTAATAGAAAAAGATATTTCCTTTGAAGGGGGAGTCTTAGAGTGGGAAATAGGAACCCCAGGAAATAATGCGGCAGATGTTGTTTTAGGTCTTGTGTCACCGGGGAATGATAGTGATTCAGCGTTAAGCGTTTCAGGTTTTAAACAGGGAAATAATTTTACCGTAGGTCTTGCCGATGCCTTGAATGTAAAGGAAGGGCAAAGATTAGAATTAAGTTTCGATTATAAAATTCCTGCTGATTTTGCCGGAACCACGCAAGTTACCTTTAGGTTGTATGAAGATGGTAAATTTTCGGATATGTTTAAAGCCTTTAATAATGTGAACTGTTGTGGTTTAAAAGCAGATGGAGAATGGAATACTTTGACAAAAGAGTTATCTAATAAAATTTCAGGTGATTTTAGGTCGGGAGTTTATATACAATTGATTTCTCAAGATGCAAATCCCTCAAGTATTTTAATTGACAATATTGCCATAAGAATTATAGAATAATTAATTTGTTAGACTTAAATTTAGGAGTTGTGAAAGCAACTCCTTTTTTTTATTTATGAAATCAACATATTTATTAGGTATTGGTGCTCTTTTTTTATTCGGTTGTATGACTGACAAAAAAAAAGAAGCAGTTTTGTTATTCTCGACTTTAGAGGCAAAAGAAACAGGGATTCATTTTTCAAATGATATTACCGAGGATTATAATAATTTTTTTGGCGTATATAATTATGCATATAACGGAGGGGGAGTAGCTGTAGGAGATATAAATAATGATGGGCTCTCGGATATTTATTTTACAGGAAATCAAGTTGAAGATAAACTGTATTTAAACAAAGGAGGTTTTGTATTTGAAGATATTACACAAAAAGCCGGAATCAAAAATAAAACTTCGTGGCATAATGGAGTGGTAATGGCCGATGTGAATGCCGATGGCTTACTTGATATTTACATTTGTAAAGGGGGGTGGAAAGATGATGAAAAGCAGCGAGCAAATTTGTTATATATAAATAAAGGCGATGGGCAATTCGAGGAAAAGGCACAGGAATATCATATAGCAGATGCTGGATTTTCAATGATGGCTAGTTTTTTTGATGCAGATAATGATAATGATCTGGATTTATATGTAATGAATAGGCCCGCTAATTTTTTTATTGGCTTTGAGCAGGTGTTAGCGGGGCGCGAAAATACATTTCCAAATTACAGAGACAAATTATATATAAATAACAATAATCAGTTTACAGAACAATCAGAATTAAACGGAATAACTAAAAATTTTGGGCATGGATTAGGCGTAGTTACTAGTGACCTTGATAATGACGGGAATATTGATATTTATGTGGCTAATGATTACAATGAAAATGATTACTTATATAAAAATAAGGGAAAAGGAGTTTTCGAAGAATCAATAAGGGAACATACAAACCATGTAGCATATTATGGTATGGGGGTTGATGTTTTTGATGTGAATAATGATGGTTTGGAAGATATTTTTGAGCTTGATATGTCCCCAGAAGATTATTACAGGTCAAAAGTAAATATGCCATCCATGCAAGTGGATGCTTACGCAAAGGCGTTAAAGTCGGGAATACATAGGCAGAGCATGCATAATGTATTACAGCTCAATTCGGCATCAGGCTTTTTTTCAGAAATAGGGCAATTAGCAGGAGTGGCGCAAACCGATTGGAGTTGGAGTTGTTTGGGGGCAGATTTGGATAATGATGGATGGAGGGATGTATTAGTAACTAATGGTTACAAAAGAGATATTTGGAATAAAGATGTAAAAAAAGAATTTGATGCTTATACTTCAGATCCAAGTACAGCTACAAAGCCTAAAGCACAAATTATAAGTGAAATTGTAAATCTATATCCCTCAGAAAAACTATCCAATTATGCATTTAAAAATAATGGAGACTTAAGTTTTGATAGGTCAGCTAAAAAATGGGGTTTGGCTACACCAAGTTTTTCTAACGGAATGGCTACAGCTGATTTGGATAATGATGGGGATTTAGATATTGTAATAAATAATATAGATGACAAAGCTTTTGTATACAAAAATAATTCAGAAACAGCTTCAAATAATTTTTTAAGAATAAAGTTAAAAGGCCCTAAAAAGAATCCTTTCGGATTGGGTGCTAAGGCAACTATTTTCTATAACAATAAAAAACAGTATCAAGAATTTAAAACAGTTAGAGGTTACTTGTCTAGTGTGGAGCCTATTATTCATTTTGGTTTAGGTGTTGCTCAAAAAATAGATTCACTATTGGTAAAATGGCCCGATGGAAAAAGTCAATTAGTACATCAAGTAGGAGCGAATAGGCAACTGGATATTTTTTATAAGGAAGCAATTTTTAGAAAATCAAAAAAAGCATCTAAAGATCAAATTTTTAAAGAATTATCCAGTGAGCATTTAGGAATTGATTACAAACATGCAGAAAATGATTATGATGATTATAACAAGCAAATTTTATTACCCCATAAACTTTCGGAAGAAGGGCCAGTGATAAAAGTAGCAGATGTAAATGGAGATGGGTTGGATGACTTTTTTGCGGGAGGAGCAATGGGGCAATCAGGAGTTTTATTTATTCAGAATCAAAAAGGGATATTTGAAAAAAAAGAACAATTAGCCTTTGACTTGGATAAACATCATGAAGATGTAAGCGCTACTTTTTTTGATGTTGATGGAGATAATGATAGGGATTTGTATATAGTAAGTGGAGGTAATGAAGAGGAAGTGAGGAGTGAATTTTATAGAGACAGGTTGTATATAAATAGCGGCAAAGGGGTATTTAGGAAGTCTGAATTTGAAATACCAATAAGATCAAGTGGATCTTGTGTAATTCCTTTTGATATGGATAAAGATGGTGATTTGGATTTGTTAGTAGGGGGGCGTCATGTGCCAGGGAAGTATCCAAGTGCGCCTGAAAGTTATATTTTAGAGAATACAAATTCTCGATTCGTTGATGTAACAGATAAAATAGCACCCGAACTAAAAAAGTTAGGTATGGTGACTGATGCTGCTGTGGTTGATTTGAATAATGATGGTGAAAATGAATTGATTTTAGTTGGAGAATGGATGCCAATAACAGTTTTTGCAAATGAAGAAGGTGTATTCAAAAATAAGACAAGTGAATTTGGTTTTGAACATACACAAGGTTGGTGGAATTGTATTGAGGTTAATGACTTTGATAAAGATGGGGATTTGGACTTTTTTGTGGGGAATTTAGGTTTGAATTATAAATTTAAAGCATCACAGGAAAAGCCATTTGGAGTGGTGGCTTCTGATTATGATAAAAATGGAACTTTTGATGTTTTCTTGACTAAAAAAATAAATAATAAAACAGTTCCTGTCAGAGGTAAAGAATGTGCAACACAACAAATTCCAAGTTTGGCTCAAAAAATCCCCACATTTGCAGATTTTGCAAAAGCAGATATACAAACAATTTTAGGAGATAATAAAGGGGAGGAGTTACAAGTGAACATGTTTGAAAGTGTATATGTGGAAAATAAAAGTGAAGCCAATAAATACGAAATAAGCCGCTTACCAACCGAAGCCCAATTCTCAACGGTGAATGATTTTTTAATAGCTGATTTTAATCAGGATGGTTATAATGAGGTGTTGTTAGCGGGTAATCGCTTTGGGGTGGAATTAGAAACTACTCCGTCAGATGCTTCCCAAGGTTTAATGTTAAAAGCTAAAGCGACTATGAAAGGAGAATTTGATGTGCTGGATTCTAATAGTGGTTTTAGCGTGAGTGACAATGTAAAATCTTTAGAGGCTATAACTATTAATAAAAAAGGAGCGTCGGTTTTAATAGGTATTAATAATAGAAAAATGAAATTCTATTCATTTGAAAAATAGGTAGTAATGCTATTTTTGTGATTGTTCAAAAATATTTTAACGAAATTGTTATAGTCATTTATTGTTTTGTAGGAAAATTAAGTTTGTGTAGTTGAGGGAGTTATTGTTGAAAAGATGTTAATATCTATGTAATGCAGTAGCCAATATAAGTGATGTTTTTTTAATATTAACATCATTTTTTTTGAAATAGTCTTATTAAATGTTTAGTTTCGTGTCTTACGAATTAAATTTTTAAACTAAACTATGAAAAACAACTTTCGATTAGTTAGTCTGTTAAAAACCATACTGTTTACCTCAATTATGTTATTGAGTTTCGGTTTTGTTTCGGCTCAGACTAAAACGATTTCAGGAACGGTTACCGCCGAGGGTATACCTTTGCCTGGCGTGAGTGTAACTATTAAAGGCAAATCCGTGGGGGCGGTAACAGATTTTGATGGGTTATATGCCATCGAAGCAGAAGAAAGTGATGTGTTGCAGTTTTTGTATGTAGGCTATGTAACTCAGGAAGTAAAAGTAACTGATAACACAACGGTTGACGTGTCTCTTGTCGAGGATGTTAATAATCTTTCTGAGATTGTTGTAGTTGGTTATGGTACATTGGAAAAGAAAGAACTAACAGGTTCGCAAGTTTCGTTAAAATCTGAGGATATAAACAAGGTGCAAGCCGTTTCTTTTGAAGAAGCTTTACAAGGTAAGGCGGCAGGAGTTCAAATTACAACTTCACAAGGTGGACCTGGTGATGCAGCAACAATACAAATTCGAGGTGCTACTTCTATTAATGCAAGTAGTGCGCCTCTATATGTTGTAGATGGGGTTGAGATAGATGGTGATCCTATAGGTGTGGGAGGAAGCGATGAAACAGGCGCTGCGCAATCAAGTCCTTTATCTACTATTGATCCAAATAATATTGAATCGATTGAAATTTTAAAAGATGCGAGTGCAACTTCAATTTATGGTTCAAGAGGTGCTAATGGTGTTGTTATTATACAGACCAAAACAGGTAAATCGAATACTGGATTGACATTTGATTTTAATGCGAGTACAGGAGTTCAGACAATTTCTAAGCATATTGATTTGTTAGGAGCTCAGGAGTATGTTGATTATTTTAGAGAAGCGTTTCCTTTTGATCCAACAAATAGAGATACTCGTTTTCAGCAAACAGCTTTTAGGGATAATAATGGAAGAGATTTAGCATTGGATGCTGTAGGTCCAGATGGTTTACGTCGTTTTAATGTGAGGGATTTTAGAGATGAGATATTTAGAGAAGCTATTGTTAATAAGTATAGTATTTCAGCAAGACAGGGTAGTTCTGATTTTTGGTTTAGTGGTAGTTTAAGTTATACTGATCAAGAAGGGATTGTTAAAAATACTGATTACAAGAGAATTCAGTCAAACGTTAATGTTGGTGGAAATGTGAATTCGAGATTACAGGTTGGATTTCAGGTGAATGGAGGTAGAGCAGATAGATCCGGAATTGTTTCGGCAACACCAGATGCTTCTGGTACAGGTGGTGCTTTTGGTGTGATTACTAATTTAGCCTTGGCTACACCAGTACAAGGTCGATTTGATACAGGTAGACAAGGTGAAGGAGCGAGTGGGGTACAAAGAGATGAAACTGGTTTTGTAACAAGAGCTAATGGAAGGTTTATTATTAATCCAGTATTACAAGTGAACAAAACGATTAATGAAGGAGAAGAATTATTTGGTTTTATTTCAACTTATTTGGAATATAAATTAGTAGAAGGATTGAAATTCAAAAGTTCTCTTTCGTTTAATACCTACAATAATGATGGAAGAGTGTTTTTTCCAGGCTCATTTGGTTTAGGACAGTTTATAGGTGGAGGATTAGCAGTTCTTAATAAGTTTTCACAAGCTAGATATCAAAATAATAATACGCTGACTTATGATAAATTATTAGGAGGAAAGCATAAAATTGCTGCGGTTTTAGGGTCGAGTATTATTAGAAGTGAAACAAGAATACAGACGACTAGATCGACAAATTTTGCAAGTGATTCTGTTAATTTAGATGCTTTAGCTGCTGGAGTTAATTTTGAGGCGACAAGCGATAGACAAGAGAATGGTTTGTTAGGAATTTTCGCTCGTTTTAATTATTCTTTTGATAAAAGATATGTTATAAGTGCTGCGGCTAGGGGAGATAAGTCATCACGATTTTTTCCTGGATCAACACAGTGGGGATTCTTTCCTTCAGTTGGTTTGACTTGGAATGCATCTGAAGAGTCTTTCTTTGATAATGTAGGGTTTTTGAGTAATCTAAGATTTAAAGCAAGTGTAGGCCAAACTGGAAATGATAAAATTGGAGTTTTTCAATCAAGAACTTCTTATAATATTGATAGGGATTTGTTTTTCAGAGGAAATCCTAATTCCATCAATGCTGCAAGTGTAAGAAATGGAAGTAGAGCGAATGGTTTTTTCTTGGGAAGAGTTTCGAATCCTGATTTAACATGGGAAACTACAACGCAATATGATTTAGGAGGAGAGATAGGTTTGTTTAATAATAGATTGAATATAGGTGTAGATTGGTTTCTTAAAAATACAACAGATTTATTGTTAGAAAAGCCTACTGCGAGCCAAGCAGGATTTCCTTTTGTGTTAGAAAACGCAGGTGAAGTAGAAAATACTGGGTATGAATTTTCTTTGAGTAGTGTTAATGTAGATACAGGAGATTTTAGATGGAGTACAAATTTTAATATAAGTTTTATTCAGAATGAGGTGGTGTCATTAGGTGGAGTTAGAGATGAATTTTTAGTTTCTTCATCTGCGTTTAGAACAGTTTCAAATGATTTTATAGTTAGAGAAGGATCTCCTTTAAATTCTATTTATGGTTTTGTTAGTGATGGAGTTTATCAATACAGTGATTTTGAGGAATTTGAAGATTTGACTCCAGAACAGTCTGCAAATCTATATAGAACTAATACAAAGGATGGTACGGGTAATTTGTTAGTATTTGGGGGTGATTTTACTATAGATGGAGTTAATTACACACTAAAGGATGGAGTTGCTTCAGCTGGAGCAAAAAACAGACCAGGACAGCAAAAGTTAAAAGATCTAAATGAAGATGGTAGAATAGATGAGTCTGATCTAACAATTATAGGTGATGCTAATCCAGATCATTTTGGTGGAATTACTAATAATTTTAAATACAAATCATGGGATTTATCAGTGGCATTGAATTGGAAGTATGGAAATGATATCTACAATAAAAATCTTCTTCCTGGTTTTAATACTAATCAATTTGCTAATAAGTACGGTGTTGCAAGAGAACGTTGGACTCCTAGTAATACAGAAACCCGTGTGCATAGTTTAAGAGGTCGTTTAAGACAAGAGGGATTTGCAACGGTATCTGATTATATAGAAGATGGTTCTTTTTTGAGATTGCAAAACATTAGTTTAGGATATAATTTACCATTAGAAGCCGTAAAAAATATAGGTTTATCTAGTTTACGTATATATGGAGCTGCAGACAATTTACATGTATGGAGTGATTACTCAGGTTACGATCCTGATGTGAGTGTATCTAGAGGTACTAACTCAGGATTAACACAAGGAGTTGACTTTGATGCTTATCCAAAAGCAAGAACTTTTAGAATCGGAATTAAAGGGACATTTTAAAAAAAAAAATGATGAAAATAAATAAATTAATTACATGTATTAGTGGGGTTGTTTTAAGCATTACCATGAATAGCTGTGATGATATTACATCTGAAAACAATACAACTTCAGCTTCATTTAGTACTTTCAATGAGTTAAAGACACAGAGGTTACCCGGTATATATGCATCATTAAGGTCTAATGCTTTATATAGGCAAGGGGGGCTATTAGGAACATGGTCAGACGTTGGAGTTGATACGCATAGTGGGACATTGTTTCCGGTTGAATATAATCCTTTGTATTCATATGATTATGAAGCAGGTACACTTTTGATAGGGCAGACATGGACTGAGTTTTATATAGCCATCAAGCAGATAAATGCTTTTTTAGGACAAATAGATGAGTTTTCTCCGGAGTCGAAAGATGCTAATCCGGTAATTGCAGAAGCTTTGTTTTTAAGAGGAATGTTGTACTTCGATATGGTGAAAATTTGGGGTGATATTCCTATAATTCTTAGTAAGAATATTGATGAAAATACGGCACTTGATACAGTTAAATCTGATGCAAATGTAGCTAATAGTTCAGCAGAAGAGGTTTACTTGCAAATTATTAAAGATTTAGAATTTGCAATGAATAATGGGAATTCAAGAATTGGTTCCAGTGCAGATATAGCATCAAAAGAAGCTGCTCAAGCACTTTTGGGTAAGGTTTATTTACAGATGACTACCACAAAAGAATATGGTGGTGTAGAAGGAGGTATAGACGAAAATGGAAATCCTGTATCTAGATTAAAAAGATTTGAACAAGCTGAAGAATTATTTAGTGATATTATCAAAAGCGGTTCTTTTGTGCTTGAAGCTGAATATGCAGACGTTTTTGCCGATGAAACCAATAATGAAGTGATTTTTTCAGTAGGTTATGATGGTCCTAATAGTAATGTTGGAAGTGATTTTGGTGACTTTTTAGGGGAAGGAAACCTGAGAGATGGAGGATCATTTGGAGCATATAGAGCTAATGTTAATTTTGCATTAGAATATTTAAGAAATGACCCAGGGTTTATAACAGATAATATACTTAATCCAGATATGAATGGTAATGGCCTGCCTTTACCTTTTGTTGACAACGCAAATCAAGATAAGGTTTTTATGACTGCAGATGCATTAAACTTTGTTGATGAAGTAAGATTAATAGGTGTAGATAATTTTGTTTCAGATAAAAGATTCGTGCACAATATTGCTCGTAAAAATTTTGATGCTATAGCACAAGTTGCAAGAGGGACATCTGAATCAAATCCCTTAAAAGATTTAACTGATAGAAATTTAGATACAAATAGATGGAGCCCGTTTAAATATATAAAACCATTACCTAATCCAAATCCAGGTGGTGATGGAACTATTGATTTTCCTTTCTTAAGGTATGCTGATGTTTTATTAATGGAGGCGGAGGCGCTTGTTGCATTAGGTCAAGATGACAAAGCGAGAGAATATGTAAATATGGTAATTTCTAGATCTTTAAATCAATTTAAATTAGAGAGAATCCCTGATTTAATTGATCCTGATAAAGGATCTGGAGATTCTGAAAATAGAATTGTCTACACATTACCTACTAGTTCTGAAGCGGGTACTTCTAGAATAATTCTTGACAATGCAGTTACAAATAATAGAGTTCAAGTAGATAGAGATGCTTTTTTAGTGCCAGATACTATTATTGGTGATCAATTGTTAGATAGAATTCTATTAGAAAGGAATAAAGAACTTTGTTATGAAGGTAAGAGAAAAGATGATTTAATTAGAACGGGAAAATTAGAAGAGGTTATAAGTAAGTTACATGCTAACTCTGTAAATAGCGGTTCTGCGAATCAATTACCTGTGAGGGCAGCTTTTAATTTAGAAAGGCATACACATTGGCCAATCCCTCAAGAGCAAATTTCACTGAATCCTAATTTAAAACAGAATTGTCTGTATGGCGGAGGAAATGCCACTGCAGGTTGTTTTGATTTATAAAATACTTATGTTATGATAAAAATAGTTAGAAAATTAAGTGCCTTTTGTGTGCTAATAGGATTATTTATTGTTGGTTGTGAAGAGGCACCTTTAGATCAGACAGTTGGACCGGAAGGAAAAAACACTGTTATTAAAATTGAATTTGATCCAGATGATAATCCACAAAATACGATTACAATTGATAGGAATTCTGGATTAGTTGATAATTCAGGATTGCCCGAGGTTGGTTTTGTCTATGTAGGTAATAAGGTATTTATATCGAGTGAGTCTTCTGATGAATTAGTAGCAAAAAGGGTTTGGAATATACCTCAGCCTAAAGATGAATCAGACCCTAGTTTAAATATTGAAGTTGTAACTCAAGAAGGTTCATTTGAACCTTTAGATTATGTTTTTAATAGAGGAAATATAACAGTAAGTGGAAGAGAGGTTACAGGTTTTCCTATAATTTTGACGGAAACATTTAAAGATGGGACTGTTAAAAGAGCATTTAATCAAATTCAAATAAGAAATCGAGTGGTTTCTAAAATAAATTCACCTACCGAAGCTACAGTAAATCTACCTATAAGCGTTTCTGCAGGGAGTATATCTGAGTTAGGGTTAACTCATGCAGATATTGATGGTGAAAACCAAGTTGTATTAGATTGGGACTTTGGTGGAGGATTTATTGTTGATGATAAGGGAGATACTATTTTAGATGAATCAGGAAATCCCATAAGTAAAGTAAGTGTAATTAATGATATAGGAAGAAAATTTAATGTAGTATATCCTGTTACAGGTGTTGAAGAAACTATAAAGTTAGTTCTTAACAGAAACTATCCATTGAAAGATGTAGATATGTCATCATTAAAAGTTAATGTTTCTAGTTTGATTGTACCAGGACGTGTTGGTAAAGATCCTATTAAACTTTCTGCAGATGGTTCTGAGATTAATATAACATATGCAAAGCCTTTAGGGGATATTTCAGTGGTTAATAGTGATAATTTCAATGTGTCTATTGAAGCTGATGAAATTTCTAACTCAGAATTAAAGTCTATTGTCGAATCAATTAAAGTTGAAAATATTTCAATTAATCCTGATAATTCTAATGATATATTGTTGACTTTATCTGAAAGTATACCTTCAATAGTAATGGATAATGTTAAATTATCATATAATTCTATGGATTTAAAAACGGCAGATGGTGAATTTATAGTAAGTGCTTATGAAAATTCAGAGGTGTTTATGACAGGATCTAATATTGTTTCTAACTCCTTATTATCAAGTTTTGAGGATGGATGGAATATTCAATATCCATGGGCGACGCAACTTGATAATTTTGAGATAAGTTCTGAGAAAAGTCTTACTGGAGAGAAAAGTGGTTTGTTTTCTACAACAGAAGCTTTAGGTGGTGATTTTGGCATACACAGACTGGCTGAAGACAATACTGCTGATGGTTTAGATTCTTTTGTAGGTCCAACAGAAGTAACTTATTTAGTATCATTTTGGGTATATCTCGATGATAGTTCGATTAGTACAGGAGTAGATTCCAAAGTTGGTTTTTTCTTTACAGGTTTAGACCCATGGGTTGGTTTTGATGAAGATTTAGCCGGATTAGAAAAGAATAAATGGGTTTTAGTTTCAAAAGAATTAAAAGTAGATGGGCCTGGTCCTTCTGGTAAATTTGTGCCAGTTATTAGAGAACGTAATGGGGCAGCAAAACTTTTTATTGATGCTTTAGATATTAGAGTAGTAGACGACGGAAGATAAAAGATAAATTATCTTTAATTTTATATCAAAAAGCGCAAAACCTTAGGTTTTGCGCTTTTTTGTTTTTTAAGTATTACAGTATATCAGGGTTTTCTTATCTTTACTATTAAATTAAAACGACCCCTTAATGCGAAAAAAAGTCACCTTAAAACAATTAGCACAGGAGTTGGGTTTGTCCATCTCAACAATTTCTAAATCATTAAAAAATGATCCCGAAATAAGTCAAGCAACTATTGACCGAGTTAAAAAATTAGCTAAAGAGCATAATTATAAGCCTAATGCTTTGGCGGTGAGCTTAAAAAGTAGCAAAACAAGGAGTATCGGTGTAGTTATTCCCGATATATTAAATAATTTCTTTGCCAAAATTCTTTTGGGTATTGAAATGGAAGCTTCTAAAAATAACTATAAGATCATTACAGTAATAACTAATGAATCTTATGAAAAGGAGGTAGATTATTTAGATATGCTGTCATACAATGGTGTAGATGGTTTTATTTTAGCGATTTCGCAAGAAACACAATCAAAAGGTTTAGTGGAGCATTTTAACGAGATTTTAAAGGATGATATTCCTATCGTAATGCTTGATCGTGTATCGGATGAAGTATATTGTGATAAGGTAGTTGTTGATGATAACCAAGCTGCTAAGAGTGCAGTTGAAGTGCTTGTAAAACAAGGATGTAAGAAAATTGGTGTAGTTTCTGGTATTCATAAATTAAGTGTGGGTAAAGCGCGTTTGCAAGGAGTAAAAGAAGCTTTTGAAATTGAAGGACGCGAACTGCATTATCTAAAATTAAGACAGAATAGTGATTTCCTAGTTGAAATTTCTAATTTTTTAAAAGAGCATCAATTTGATGGTATTATTGGTCTGGATGAACCATCTGCAGTAAGCGCTATAAATGCAGCTAATATGTTAGGCTTAAATGTGCCAAATGAAGTTTCTGTTATTGGGTTTAGTAATGGTTTATTGGCTAAACATTCTTACCCTGGATTAACCACTGTATCTCAACATGCTAAACGTATGGGGAAAACTGCAACAAAAATACTAATTGATAAATTAGAGTTGCGTGCAGACAGGTACTTGCCAGATACAAAATATATTACTACAAGTATAGTAAAACGCGGATCTACAAAATAGATAAATAAGCCTATAAAAAAGCTAAAACACATATTTCCTTTACTGGATATGCTAAGCAATTATTCTAAGCGCTTAGCAAAACATGATATGCTTGCAGGGGTAACTGTAGGGGTTATTTTAATACCGCAGGCCATAGCATATGCTTTTTTGGCTGGTATTCCTCCAATTTATGGGTTGTATTCGGCGTTAATTCCTTTGTTGATCTATGCCTTTTTAGGGACTTCAAGGCATTTGAGTATTGGTCCAGTAGCGGTAACCTCAATTTTGTTAATGACGGGGATTAGTAAGCTTGCTACTCCATTTTCGGATTACTTTGTGGAGTTAGTACTTTTGACCGGATTGTTGGTGGGGGTATTACAAATATTTATGGGTTTTTTGCGCATGGGATTTTTGGTAAGTGTTTTGGCACAACCTGTAATCTCGGGTTTTATTTCTGCAGCAGCATTTATTATAATAGCATCACAACTTAAAGGTATTTTAGGTATGGAAGTACCTAATGGGATGTCTACATTTTCCTCTGTGGTGTATGTGTGTAAAAATAGTTTACAAACCCATATACCGACTTTACTAGTATCTGGAGTTTCTCTGCTGTTTTTAGTGCTAATGCGTCAATGGAAAAAAAGCTTTCCGTCGGCTATAGTTTTATTGGTGGTTTTTATTGCAATAAGTTATTTTCGAGACTTTAATGCCATGGGTATTGCCATCATAGGAGATATTCCCAAGGGCTTACCTTCATTATATATGCCAAATTTTGAATGGCGACTTATAAAGCAATTAATGCCAACAGTGTTTATTTTAACCATTATTGGTTATATAGGAAGTATAGGGATTGCAAAATCTTTTCAAATGAAGCATCGAAATTATACGGTTGATGCCAATAAGGAATTAATAGCTTTAGGATTATCAAAAGTATTAGGAACCTTTTTTCAAGGGAATCTAGCTTCGGGGAGTTACAGTCGTTCCGCAATTAATGAAGATGCAGGGGCAAAAACTCAAGTGTCAACACTACTAACGGCTTTTATAATTTTAATGTCGTTACTTTTTTTAACTCCTTTATTATATTACTTACCAAAGGCAGTATTGGCGTCAATTATTTTAGTTTCCGTAGTGAGTTTAATAAAAATAAAAGAAGCTAAGCGCTATTTTAAAATTCGTTTTGATGATTTTTCAATTATGTTAGTCACCTTCGTAGTTACTTTGGGGCATACAATTGAGATGGGTATTTTAGTGGGGGTGTTGCTATCATTTATATTTTTGCAATATCGCAGTTCTAAGCCGCATATTGCCGAATTAGTCAAAATACCAGAAACCGATTATTACAGAAATTTAAATCGATTTCCAAATGGAATAAGTCACCCAGATTATTTAATTATTCGTTTTGATGATCAATTGTATTTTGGGAATTCAGATTATTTTAAAGAAGCCATTTATCGATTACTAGAAAAACGTCGTGAATTACCAAAATATGTGATACTACATGCTACCAATATTCACGCGATTGATAGTTCGGGTTTACATACACTCGAAGATTTATATAGAGAACTTACCGAGAAAGACGTGGAACTTCTTTTTAGTGGAATGATAGGGCCAGTGAGGGATATTTTAACTCGTTCAGGTTTTATTGAAACATTAGGAGTAGCCCGACAGTTTATGGATATTAATGATACGATTCAATACATTGATGAGAATATGGAAACCATAAGCTGTGACGAATCATTAACCATGCAGTTTAATGAGCGTAAATTTAATGTGTTAAAATGGCTAAAGGATTTGTTTTAGTGGCTTAAGAAGTGTGGAATAGAAATCTAAAGAAGAGCATATGATGGCTAACTTTAGTTTATAAAAAAAAGCCTTTCGTATTTGAAAGGCTTTAAGTAGTGGTGAGAACAAAATTTGAGTGTCCCTTTTTTCTGATTTTCGTATAAATATGTTGAATTATTTTTTGCAAGTCAAAGACAAGGCAGCACGATAGTGATAAGCCAGTTGATGCTTGAAGGGAAATAAAACTGTCATAGTTATTATTTCATTTTTTAACGTATGAATTGTAAAAATGAAACGAGATATATGCGAAATATTTTTTTATAAATCGTATTACTCAAACATCACTTTTTCAATTTGAATAATTTCCTGATTTTCGACATTTCTGAATTCAAGTAAATACATTCCCCTTGGAATACTTTCGCAATTAATAGAATTCGTTTTTTCTAATATTCCTTTTTTTATCACTTTTCCGTTAAGATTTAAAATTCGATAAGCTTTATTAAAAGTACCACCTTCAATAATAATAAATTCCTTTGCTGGATTAGGATAAATTTTTATTCCTAAATCCAGATTTTCAGTAGTAACAACATTGAATAATTTCTGACCAGAAGTTCCTTCTAAAAGGAAATCAACTTTATTGATATTAATCCCAAAATCCTCAACATAAATTCTTACCGTATAAATACCGCTATCTAACGAGAATTCTTTTGATGTGACTGTTTTATAGGTGTTTGGGCTTCCTGTATTAGTTAATGTTAGTGTATTTGTTTTATTAACGCCATCAAATTCTATACGAATAGCTCCTCGATTTCTTGTTGTGGAATAACGAACATTTGCGTTATACGTTCCTTTTTCTGATACAAAAACCGTATAATTCAGCCATTCACCTTTATCCATCCAGCCTACAGAATAACCACCTTCGCTACAGTCAAAAATATCAACATCGCTATTGGTTCTGTATTTCTTTCCTGTATTTCCTGGAGTCTTATCAAAATAAGTTTTGCCATTAGCACCTTCATTAAAATCTTCCGCCTCTACAGTGCCAGGAAGACTTGGTGCATTAGCAGGAATAGGGTAAACGAGTTCTGTAACAAAAATATCCGGATTACTTTCGGCAAATGCGCGTACTGCTATTGGAGAACCATCTCCGTAATTTAAAACTTTGTAATGTCCTACGTTAGAGTTGAATTGTAGTCGATTGGGTTCGGAAGAAGCGTAAATAACTTTCCCATTTTTATTTAAATCAAGGGGTCTTGGAACAATGTCAAATTGCCCTTCTTCACCTTCGTAAGCATGAATAATCCTATTGGGATCATTAGAAGAATCATCATTAGCATATTTCAAATGAGAAAGTTGCATAATAGTATTTGTTTGAATGTCAAAAGAAATGTTGTAGTGATAGTTTCTTTTTAGTTGTGTTATAATTTCAGAGGTATGTTTTATTTCGCGATACGGATATATCACAGCTGATTCTTCAGAAGAGGGAGAACCTATATATAGTATTTGATCAGTAGAACCCTTAGTATCATAAGGAATAACAGATCCATTACCTCCCCCTGAGCCATTTGGAAGGGCATCTAAAAAACCAGTTACAATTTGACTACCCAAAAAATCGATATCACCGTTTCTTAAAAAAGAAATTTCGGAATTCAAATAAACAGTTTCGCCACCATCTTTAAAGGGGAAGGTGTTTTTTCCTATTCGATATTCTGAGGATGTTCTAGTGGTTCCTATGGAAAGAACTAGAATGTTATCACCGCCATAATAAAGGCCTACAAACGGAGTAATAGGATCTCCTTTTTTTTGAGCATAAAATGAAAAATCTTTAATCTCAATTTTTTCTTGCATTCCTGTATTGTTTATATAATTATCTGAAGTATTAACCACTAAATTTGAATCCCAAGAATCAGAAGTGCCTCCAGCGCTACTTGTGTTTCCTAGTCTAGTAGACTTATTTTGTGTGGGTATTCTTTCTATTTTGTATTCTCCCAGTAAACAAGAGGTTCCATCATAAAATAATCGAAATTCATTTTCTCCTTTAGGTAAATTTCCAATGGGAAAGCTTACTGTTTGAAAATCGGAGGGAGAATTTGTTTCTGGTAGGGTGAAGGAACTAGATGTGCCACCACCTATTTTGTTGGGGATGTCTACAAACAATCCGCCACCAGATGGTGCCGCCAATTTTAAGGTGAGGTTGTACCAACCAGCTTCTTGTATATTTTGTTTGATTATGTATGGACTAAAATCGCTGAGTTCTACAGTTTCGGTTATTTCTTTTTCTATTTTAAAGCCACTAAAATGAAATTGACCACGATCAAAATACACACGTAAAATATTTTTACCCTTATTAGCGGTTCCTATTGATATAGATTTTGAGGAGTATTCTTGATTTGAAACAGTGTTTGGAAGCAGCGTACGATTAGAGGTTGTGCCTGTAGTCTGATTGTATATAGTTACTAGGCCTCCATTAGTTCCCGAATATGTTAGTTCCATATTATATTTTCCATCTTCTTTAAAATCTAGCGTATATTCCAGCCATTCGCCATTTTTTATGTCTGTAACATCTAAACCTCCACTAGGAGATGTGCGTTGACGAGTGCCAACCGCTTTTCTTTCAACTTGATTAGCGCTTAGAGTGTTAGTATCATAAAAGCTTGTGCCTTTATTACCATAATCAAAATTTGATGCTGAAATCATATTATCTGAAGGGACACTATTGGAGTATACTGGCTTTCTCTTTACAGGAGTTATAGTGGTTGTAAATGCCATTTCAGGATTTGCAATAGAAGCTCCCGTAACAGTTATAGGTGTATCATTAATATATTTTACTATTTGGTAATGGCCATTGTCTGTGGTAAATTTTACAGCTTTTGAATTTGAGGTGGTATAGCTTCTGCTAATATCAGCTCCTTCAAAAGGGAATAGTGTTATGGACATCAAGGCTTCTTCACCTGGTGCCATAGCAATAGTTTCTTCAGAAAACCACTGTATAAGAGATACCTGAGGAACTATAGCAGGAGCTACCTTAAAAGTAATGTTATAATGGTAGTTTCGTTTTAGGTTAAGCTGTTGTCCATCGGTGTATTTAATTCTATGGAAAAGCTTTATGCTTCCGGATTGGTTTCCTGTAGGTTCGCCTACATACCAAATGTTGTCTGTGTTGCCAGATCTGTCAAATGGGATTACTGCACCAATATTTCCGCCAGAACCATCTGAGCGTGCATCTAAAAAACCTGTTACTACTGTTTCTCCAGGATTCAAATAAATTTTTTTCGCCTTTCCATTTGCAAATGGAAATGTGTTTTGACCTACATTATATGCAGATGAATATCTGGTAGTTCCTATAGAAAGCACTTGTATACGATTTGCATCGAAAAATAAAATGCCCACAAAAGGGGTGATTGGATCCGCTTTTTGACGGGCATAAAATGAAAAATTTTGAATTGTTAGTTCCTCTTGCTGGTTTGAGTTATTGGTGTATTTGTCGGATAAGTTTATTATCAAATTTGATTTCCAACCATCTGGAATGCCGTTGGTGTTTGAATTATTTCCCAATCGTATCTGAGCCCATGATTGTATTCCGAAAAATAAACAGCACAAGGTGAGCAGTATTTGTTTAATACCTAACATAATGTTTTTATTTAGAGTTATGATTTAGCATAAAACTACACAATCAGTTGACCAAAGACTACCCCGTTTTCAGTGAAAATTAATTTTTAACATGTTGATATTAAGAGTTGTTGTGCGTGAATTTTGTTTTAGGCTTTACAAATTATTCTTAGTACTGTAAATGTACTAACTATAGGCAACAAAGCTTTTTAAATGAAAAGCAATAGAAACAGGAGAAGACTCAATTATTTTATAAAAGTGAATATTGAGTCTAGTTATAGTAAAGTAGCTCCAGAATTAATCTTAAATACAGGCTTGTTTGATTTTTATCTGAATAATCAAACACCTATAAAAACTAATTTTAGCGCATAAAAAAAGCCTTTCAAAAAATGAAAGGCTTTAAGCAGTAGCGGGAACAGGAGAGTTCTCGAACCAAATTTATTTAGGGTTCAAGAAAATTTATGAGTTAAAACCAGTATTAGAAGAAGCTGGCTTATTTCCATTAAATAATAAATCAAACCGATTAAGTATTTAAGAAATGAAGCCTATCTACACTACGATCCCAATAATGCTATGTAAGTATGCTTTGGTTAACAGAAGAGTTAATCATTTAGCTTTATATATATATTTAAAGCATAATTCAAGCGGTTATATTCAATACAGTGGTGAAGCATACAAGAAATGGGCTGAAGATTTAAAAATGTCAGAAAGATGGACTAGAGATGCTATCAAATGGCTTATTGAAAAAGGATGGATCACAGTAAATAATAAAAGAAAATCATACCGAATAACTAGTTATAAAAATTTACATAAAAAATTAAATCTAGTTACAAAATCAGCTGTAATATATGAACTAAATAATTTTATATCATTAAGGGAATTTTGTTGTGCTGCTTTAATTACTTATTACATGAAAGTAAAACGCTTTTCGGAGAAAAAAAGAAGGTCGGTGTCTAAAATAGGCGATGCCAATACGAACCACTATTTTTATCCTAAAGGGTTTTATGCAATACCAATTAGCTATATAGCAAAATGTTTGGGCGTAAGTAACTCTACAGCTAACAAATACAAGAAATGTGCAGAAAAATCAGGCTTATTGGAGGTGAGAAATACTAGTAAATACTTTATTGACAATATAAAAGCAGATATAACGTACAAGGATATTTCTTTCATCAAGAAAACGTTTCCTTATTTAGCAGGAAGGCTTAGATTGAATAAAAATAAACATGTAGTTGTAGTAGAAACTGATATTATAAGGTCGGTTATTATTGGTAAAAAGAAGAGACTTTAATAATGGAAAAAAAGTAAATGGATATTATAGGCTAGAGCTTGTGCAAGGGGGGGGTATGGTATTATACAAGGCTATCTGCCTTAGCATTAGTTATTTTTAGACTAAACTAGTAGCTAGTAATTGGAAATTTAGTTTAACGATATATGCAAATAGCATGTAGTTAGTAAAAGACAAAATTCTAATTCTTAATCGGTTTTAAATAAAAACATTAACATTCTCTAAAGATTTAGGTTTCAAAGAAAAAATCCCATGCCAAAACTTACAAAACACCCTTTAATATTCGACAATTGTTTAATCATTAATATAACTGATCTAAAAAAATGGAATTATTTAAAATCCAATCAACACAAATCTGGTATTATAAGCTGGGAAGTTAATGGAATTAATTTAGCCAAGGTGAAAATAGCTGTTAATATCAGTAGTACTATCTCTCCTGAAGTTACCATAAGCTATTTATCTAAAGAAAATACCATTAGTTACGATATTAAATTAGTCTCAGTCCCTTCAAATCTAGGGAAAGGCAGTATATACTACTTTTTATGCCCTTTCACACTAAAGAGATGTAGAAAGCTTTATTTAGTAAATGACTATTTCATACATAGATCTGCAGTCCCAAATGGAATGTACTCATCACAAATAAAATCAAAAAAATGGAGACATATTGAAAAAATATATGGCCCTAATTTTAATATCAATAAGTGCAAGGAACTATTATATTCCAAATATTTCAAAAAATATTATAACGATAGACCTACTAAGAGATATTTAAAATTAAAAGAAAAAATTATAAGAGAAGATATTTCTTTTAATATCTGAGTTTAAGCCATAAGAGCTTCATAATTATAACATGGACTTCAATTTACATCCTTTTTAGAAGCCTGAACAACTTTTTCTAAATACACAACAGGATAACTTGCTTGTAATGAGTGTTTTTACATATATAATTAAGTATCAATTCAAATTATAAATTTTATATTTTACCTACTCAATAAATCACTAACTATTCTACAATCCAAACCGCATAAATTTTTCTAATCTTGTTTAATTATTTGCATAAATATTTATTCAATACCCAAAAACCAATCCCCGTCATTTTTAATCCCATTTTCGTCATATAATTCCTTTTTATCTAATCTAAATTTGCAAAAAACTTATTTAGATTAAATAAAAACAGAATGTTAGCACAGCCTCAAACTATTCTTAAAGAAGCAACTACAATTGATTCTTTTTTTGGTACTGCCTCTAAAGAGGTTTATAATAAGTACATCGAAAAAACTACCCGCTGTATAGACTCATTTCTAGAAAACAACAACTTTTATAGTGGTGAGACACCATCCAATCTTCGATCAAAAGGAAGAATGATTAAAGCTGAAGCAGAAATAGCCTTAAGTTTAGATGAAGCTCTTAGTGAAATAAAGGAATTGTACTTAGATCATGCTATTTCTTTTCATAATCCCAATTACGTAGCACATTTAAATTGTCCAGTTCTCATTCCAGCATTAGTTGGAGATATGATTGCTTCAGCAGTGAATACAGCTGTTGAAACATGGGATCAGAGTACCTCCGCTACCCTAATTGAGCAAGAAATGATTCGGTGGATAAATACTATTATAGGTTATGATAGCCATGCTGATGGGGTTTTCACAAGTGGAGGAACACAATCTAATTTCATGGCTTTGCTAATGGCTAGAGATCATTATGCATATAAAAATTTTGGAGTAAATATTAAGCAAAACGGATGGTCAGAAGTAGTAAGTAAATTCAGAATATTTTGTTCAGAGAAAGCTCATTTTAGCATGAAGAAAAATGCCGCTTTATTAGGTATGGGATATGATGCTGTTATTCCTATAAAAACTGATGAAAGAATGAAAATGGACACTTCTTCTTTAGTTTTCGAAATAGAGAGAGAAAAGCAAAAAGGGAATATTCCAATAGCCATAGTTGCTACGGTAGGAACTACTGATTTTGGAAGTTTTGACCCTATTCAAGTCATAGGAAAAATAGCTAAGGAAGAAGGTGTTTGGTTTCATATCGATGGTGCTTATGGAGGCTGTTATAAATTAACTGAGACTCACAAAGAAGTTTTAGAAGGTATGGAACTTGCTGATTCTATAACTGTAGACTTTCATAAAACTTTCTTTCAACCTGTATGTTCTAGTGCATTTTTAGCTAAAAATAAACAGCATTTTCAATATGTTTCGTACTACGCAGATTATTTAAATCCTTTAGAAAATAGAAATGAAGAATGTCCTGATCTTATTGAAAAATCAATACAAACAACAAGGAGATTTGATGCTTTAAAGTTATGGTTTACTTTAAAAATGACTAGCGAAAGTACTTTAGCTTCATATTTAGAAAAAGTACACTTTTTAGCCTTGGATTTATACCATAGTTTGAAAGATGATGCTTGTTTTGAATTAATTCACAAACCAGAATTAAGTACGCTTGTTTTTCGGTATAAAGTACTTGGCATTCAAGATGATCAATTGCATGATACCGTAAACCTATATATTAAAAACACACTTTTTAAAACAGGTCAAGCTTCTGTAGCAAGCACTAAATATGAAGGAAAAACTTTCCTAAAATTCACACTCCTTAACCCCTCTTCTACCATTCAAGACCTTTTAAAGATTATTGATATGATCAAAGAAAAAGGCAAAGAATACAGAACCTCAAACTAAAGAAAGACATAAACGATGGAAATAAATAAAAATGAAATACTAGATTTTATTGCCGTAGGCGTAGGTCCCTTTAATTTAGGCTTGGCTTGCTTAACAGAGCCTATAGAAAATCTAAATGGTATTTTTTTAGATAAAAGCGAACGTTTCAATTGGCATCCAGGAATGCTAATGGAATACACTACACTACAGATCCCTTTTATGGCAGATTTAGTAACACTAGCTGATCCTACAAATCCTTATAGTTTTCTAAATTACATAAAACAACAAGGGAGAATTTATTCTTTTTACATCAAAGAAAACTTTCTTTTACTGCGTAACGAGTACAATCAGTATTGCCAATGGGTAGTTAAAAATCTATCAAATATTCAATTTCAAACAGAGGTTAAAGAAATTGTATACAATGAAAATGGCGCATATTATGAAGTAATCGTTTCGAATACAAAAACTGCTGAAAAAAGTATTTTTAAAACGAAAAAAATTGTTTTAGGAACAGGTACACAGCCTTATATTCCAGAGTGTTGTAAAAATTTGAAGAAAACAGCAGTTCATTCTTCATCTTATTTAAAAAATAAGGAACAATTACAGCAAAAAAAGTCCATTACAATTGTAGGAAGTGGTCAAAGTGCCGCTGAAATTTTTTACGACCTCTTACAAGAAATAGATGTATATGGTTATGAATTAAATTGGATTACACGTTCCTCTCGCTTTTTTCCAATGGAATATGCTAAGCTTACGCTAGAAATGACTTCTCCTGAATATGTGGACTACTTTTACAATTTACCTGCTAAGAAAAGAGATCAATTAAACAAAAATCAGAAGAATTTATATAAGGGAATCAATGAGGATTTAATAGGTGAAATTTTTGACCTTATGTATGCTAAAAGATTAATAAGTGATGTAAAAATTAATCTCCGTACAAATTCAGAATTAAGAAAAGTAGATTACGACCCTGCATTAGAAAGCTTTTACCTCGAATTGCATCAGACAGAACAAGACAAATACTATCAATATAAAACAGAAGGTTTAGTCTTAGCTACAGGTTATGCTTACCAGCAACCCCATTGTATCAGTAGTATTATAGATCGAATTAAATGGGATGATCAAGGTAGGTATGATGTGAACCGTAATTACAGTATTGATGTAGAAGGAAATGAAATTTTTGTACAAAATGCAGAATTGCATACCCATGGATTTATTACTCCCGATTTAGGAATGGCATGTTATCGTAACTCCTATATCATTAAGGAAATAACAGGAAAGGATCATTACGCCATAGAAAAGCGTATTGCTTTCCAACAATTTGGGGTTACCGCAGAAGAAGAAATTAAAGTACCACAATCTCTTTAATGAAAAAACTACTTATCATAATGACCTTAGTAGCTGTAGTGAGTGATTACTTATTACATCCTTTTTATCCCCAGTTTTTTGAGGCTCGTTTTGGAATCACCGATCCTAAACACGTAGGTTATTACTTTGGTGCTATTTGTTTTATGGTTATGATTGCTTTTCCTTTTTGGGCATACGTTTCTAAGAAAGTAGCAGAGCTAAATATTTTAATTTATACACAATTCATTGCTGGGCTTTTAGCATTATACTGTTTCTGGACTACTTCTTATGTTAATTTTTGGACGGTATCACTAATCATGATTCTGTTTAAAGGGAGTTACTTACTAGTCTACCCTTATATTTTAAAAATAATTACTAAAGAAGAACATCCTTCCACAATTGGTCTTTTATCGGTCGTAGTACATTTAGGCGGAATTTTAGGAGCTGTAATTGGTGGACTTACAGTAGATCTAATTGATGCCAGTAATATCTTTTTATTTATGGCTTTAGGTGATTTTATTCAAATGGGAATGAGTTCTTATTTGCTAAAAAGTAAACGTTACAACACTAACATAATAGTAGAAGAAACGAAAACAGATACTGATCAAAAATTAATGCCTAAAGGTTTCATTCTAAAGGTAGGTTTAATTACGATGATTTTGTATTTCAGTGACTTCTTAATTCGTCCTTTCTTTTCTAGATATTGGGAAAACATCTCAGTATTCGATAGTAAGTTAATTTCAGGGCTTATCTATGCCATACCTGGTTTTGTAGCATTAATAGCTTTATGGTTAAATAATAGAAACCAATCTAAGGGGCAACGTATAGTTTCAGTATTGCTTTTAGGAGTAATCGGATTGATATTTCAAGGAATTCCAACAGAAGCGACAGTTATTATCGGCCGTATAATTTATGGATGGGCTATTTTTCAAGGAGTAGTACAATTTGATGTATTACTCTTTGAAGTAAGTACTCCTGAATCTTATGCTTTAGACTACAGTAAAGTACATTTTTGCCAAAGCTTCGGAGTCCTAATAGCTTCTTTTTCTGTAGGAATTTTGGTCGAAAACCAAGGGTTAAAAATTCCTTTTTTAATCGCAATTATAGGGTTTCTATTGACTACACTGGCATATATACTTCTCTTTAAAGTTAAAATAACTATTCCTAAAACAAGGAAGTATTTACTCTCCTTAAAAAAACTTCCAAATAATTAGTGAAAAACGTATAAATGAAAGAACAAGAGCATATCTTATATAATCAGTCTGTGAAGGGGTTTGGAAACTTAAGTATTCGTGCTTTTAATGTTACGACGGATAGTGAAATGCTTCTCGATTGGGTTAATCGTGATTATGCTATTTTTTGGGGAATGCAAAATGCTACACTAGCTGAAGTAGAAAAAGAATATACACAACTCTCACAACGAAAGCATTATGATATTTTTATAGGCACCTATAAAGATCAACCTGCCTTTGTTTTAGAACGTTATAATCCTAATTACGATCTAATTAATGAATATTATACACCTCAACAAGGAGATTGTGGAATTCATGTAATCGTTGCGCCACCTTCTAATGATAAAAAACCCAATTTTACGTGGCATTTATTCTCATTTATAATGGATTTTGTTTTTCAAAATCCATTAATCTCTCGGATTTTAGTAGAACCCGATATTCGAAATAAAAAAATGTTTGCGTTGTGTCAGCGTATCGGTTTTCAACTGGATAAAGTCGTAGAACTTCCTCATAAAACAGCACAATTAGCTTTTTTAGAAAAAACACAGTATCAAAAACTAAAAAAAATATCTAAAATAAATAAACGAAGCACTATGAATACATTAGACAATTCGGTTTCACCACAGCAATCTATTGCTCACTTACAACCTAAAGTTTGGGAAACCGTAAATAGAGCTTTAATTAAAAAGTCAATCTGTGAATTTAGTCACGAATTGCTTATTACACCGACTATAACTGAAGTATTAGCTAATGGCTGGAAAAGTTATAGTTTACACGCTGACCATGCTGATACAGTTTATACATTTAAAGCAAAACCTTTAGCGCTACAGCACCTTTTAATCGAAACAAATTCTTTACAAAAAAAGGTATCAGGAATAGCTGTACAATTAGATGCTATTGTTTTTATTAAAGAATTCAGAAAACAATTGGGTATCGATGTTAAAAAAATGCCTGTTTACTTAGAAGAAATTATTAGTACACTTTACGGTAGCGCATTTAAGGTTATTAAAGGAAATCCAGAGGTTTCAGAATTAGCTCATGCCGATTTTCAAACTATAGAACAATCCATGACCGAAGGGCACCCGGGTTTTATAGCTAACAATGGACGTATTGGTTTTGATAGTAGTGATTATCGATCATATGCTCCTGAAGCGGGAAACACATTTCATATTTTATGGTTAGCAGGTCATAAGAGTCAAGCAGTGTATGCCTCTTTAGAAAATTTACCATACGATACACTTATAAAACAAGAATTAGACTCAGATACGATTAATACTTTTAATACAGTATTGAAAAATAAAGGCTTAAATCCTGAAGATTATTTATTTATTCCGATGCATCCGTGGCAATGGTTTAATAAGCTCGCTAATATTTTTTCTCCAGAAATTGCCACTCAAAATTTAGTTTGCTTAGGCTATGGCCCAGATCAGTATATGGCACAGCAATCTATACGTACGTTATTCAACACTTCCTACCCTACCAAATTCTACACAAAAACAGCCTTGTCTATTTTAAATATGGGCTTTATGAGAGGCTTACCACTTTACTATTTAGGTACTGCTCCTAAAATGGCTGTTTGGTTAGAAGAACTATTGTACCCCGATCCTTTTATACAAGAAACAGGATTTAGAATGTTGAGTGAAATTGCTTCTGTAAGCTATGTCAACCCTTATTTTGAAGAATTTGGAGTACACAATGATTATAACAAAATGTTAGCTTCGTTGTGGAGAGAAAGTCCTATTTCTGCTATTAATGAAAATGAAAAGCCTGTCACTATGGCTTCGTTTTTACATATTGATGATAAAGGAGATGCCTTGTTGCCTGAATTTATAGCTATTTCTGGATTATCAATAGAGGATTGGTTGCGCAACTATTTTAAAGCTTATTTAAGCCCTTTACTGCATTGTTTTTACCATTTTGATTTAGTGTTTATGCCACACGGCGAAAATATTATTATGGTAATGGAAAATAATATTCCCGTTAAAATTTTACTTAAAGATATTACTGAAGAAGCCTGTATTTTAAGTCCCGAAGTAAGCTTACCACCACATCTAAAACGGATGTATGCTGAAGTTCCTGAAGATGTAAAATTACTTTCAATTTTTACAGATATTTTTGATGGTTTCTTTCGTTTTATGTCGGCTATTTTAGAAGAACATCTTAATTTTTCAGAAGATAAATTTTGGGAATTAGTAGCTTCAACTATACACGAATACCAAAATCGTTATCCTGAACACAAAGCTAAGTTTGCTCAGTACGATTTATTTGCTCCAGACTTTCATCTTTCATGTCTTAATAGACTTCAGCTTAACGATAATAAACAAATGATAGATTTAGATGATCCTGTGGCCTTACTACAATTTGCCGGAATATTAAGAAACCCTATTGCTTCTTTCAGAAAAGAAGGAGCAGTAAAACAACCTATTTAAAATATCTCGTAATGGTTTATTCGAAAATTATTGATGGTTTTGGAGAAATTCAGTTACGAGAACTGGATCTGAAAAAGGATGCTTTATTACTTCATAGTTGGGTAACATTGCCTTATGCTCAATATTGGGGAATGCAAAAAAGTACTATTGAAGAAGTATGCAAAGAATACGAAGCATTAAGACAATCAAACGATCATAAAGCATTTATAGGCATGTATAAAAATCGCCCTATTTTCTTAATGGAAAAATATAAAGCTTCCGAAGATGAAATAGCTAAGTACTATGATTGTAGAGAAGGAGATTATGGTATGCATGTTTTAGTGGCCCCACTTAAACGGAAAATACCCCATTTTACGTGGTATATTTTCACAACCATTTTAGAGTACTTTTTTAGTGATATTGCTATTAAAAGAATAGTAGTTGAGCCTGATGTAAATAATGATAAAATTCATGTGCTTAATAAAAAAGCAGGGTTTAAGTATCATTCAGAAATTCAATTACCTCATAAAAAAGCAGCATTAGCATTTTGTGATCGCAATAGTTATAGGAATGCGCTTATTCAAGTTTCAAATAATGAAGAAGCGGAGATGCCCAAAGTAAATCATCTGAAAGCTAAAATTTGGAACAAAGTGAATAAAAGCTTGGTGAAAAAGGCAATTAGCGAATTTTCACATGAGCTACTCTTACAACCAAAGTTAATTAGCTCTACTACTAAAAAAAACACCTACAAATTAGATGTTGAGAATACCGATATTACCTATTTTTTTGAAGCTGAAAGACTATATTTAGATCATTGGGAGGTAGATGAAAAAACATTGCGAAAAGAAAAAAACGAAATTTCTATTCCTGTTAATGCTATAGAATTCATTCTTGAATTTAAAGAGGTTTTAGGTATTCCCACAACTATGTTACCAACTTATTTAGAAGAAATTTCAAGTACACTTTCTAGTGCATGTTATAAATATAAACACCAAAAATATACATCTGAAGAATTAGTAAATCAAGACTTCCAAGAAATTGAACATGCCTTAACAGAAGGACATCCGTGCTTTGTAGCAAATAACGGCCGTATTGGTTTTAATATAGATGAATACGGTAAATATGCCCCAGAAGCCGATCAATCATTTCAGATTATTTGGCTGGCAGGCAAAAAAGACCGAACTACTTTTAGTGCGATAGAAGGTTATACATACAATACATTAATGCATAATGAGCTTGGTGCTAAAATAATTGCCAAATTTAATAATAGACTTGAATCATTAGATTTAGATATTGAATCCTATATTTTTATTCCTGTACATCCTTGGCAATGGAATAATAAACTAATTCACATTTTTGCAACTGATATTGCTAATTCTGATTTAGTTTATCTAGGAAAAAGTAATGATTTATTTTCTGCACAACAGTCTATAAGAACGTTATATAATATTTCAAATCCTAAAAAACTATATACTAAAACGGCGCTTTCTATATTAAATATGGGCTTTATGAGGGGGTTGTCTCCTTATTATATGCAAAGTACACCTCCCATTACTAAATGGATTACGAGCCTATTTGAAAATGATGCATATTTATTAGAAAAGAAATTTACCATGCTAGGAGAAGTCGCCACAGTGGGTTATCGAAACTTAACTTTTGAGGCTTTAGGAAAATCAAGTGCACATAATAAAATGCTTTCGGCATTGTGGAGAGAAAGTCCTCATAGTAAAATTGAATCCAATCAGCAATTAATGGCAATGGCGTCTTTCCTTCATGTAGATACTAAAGGCAGTGCTTTGATCTCACATTTAATTAATAAGTCCCAGTTAACTATTAGTGCTTGGATTAGTAAATATTTGGATTGTTATCTAGCTCCATTAGTACACTGCTTTTATAAGTACGAACTTGTATTTATGCCTCATGGCGAAAACCTAATTATGGTCATGGAAAATCATATTCCTGTCAAAGTTTTAATGAAAGATATTACAGAAGAAGTTATTGTATTTAATGAAGATATGGTGCTTCCAAAACATGTAGATCGTTTATTCACAAAAACTTCAGATAAAATGAAAGTGCTTTCTATTTTTACCGATGTATTTGATTCCTTCTTTAGGTTTTTATCAGCAATACTTCACAAACATACTTCGTGTACAGAAGATGAATTTTGGAATCAAGTAGCTATTTGTGTTAAAAACTATCAAGAAGCACATCCCGAATTTCAATCTAAATATGAACAATACGATTTGTTTGCATCAGAATTCGATCGCTGTTGCTTAAATAGATTGCAACTCAAAAACACCAAACAAATGCTGGATTTAGCAGATCCTATAGAAAGTCTAGAACTTCACGGAACCTTAAAAAATCCTTTAACAAAATTTCGTATACCAAAACCTCAACTACAACATAACTAGGTAAAGGGTTTAAAAATTAAATATCATGGAAAACAAACAAAATAGAATTCTTGCTATTGATCTTGCAAGAGGCATTAGTGTACTAATGGTAATTATCGTTCATACCCTTTGGATGTATGCCAATGTGCCCACACAATCAAACACTTGGTTGGGAGAAGTCATTCATTTTATAGGAAAGGGAACCCCTATGTTTTTAATTGCTATGGGAGTATCATTTACCTTATCAAGAAACCAAAGCATTATACTTTCTATAAAAAGAGCAGGGTATATTTTAGCAATGGGATATTTTATGAATTTTCTAAAATTTGTAATCCCCACAGCTATAGGGATGGTACCCGATAACTTTATTGAGGCTTATGGTTGGAAAGCTCCGGCTACGTTTAGTAATATGATGTATATGCTTCGAACAGGTGATATTTTACAGTTAGCAGGAGTATCGTTACTGTTTATGGGAGTAATTAATCGATTTTCTAAAAATAAATATGTGCCTTTAGCTATAGCTCTGGTAATTGTGCTTACCACAAAAATAGTACACGGTTACCGTCCTGGTATTACAGGAATTGACTACATCTTTGATTTATTATGGGGAGCAGAATGGACGGTTTATTTCGCCGTTTTTCCATGGTTTTCTTTTATACTTATTGGGATGTTTTTTGGATTATGGTATAAAGAAAAAAACACAAGTATTAAGTATATGTTTAAGCGAATGGGAATAACAGGTGTACTACTTATGATTGTTGGAGGAAGTTTGTGTGTGTATAATTTTGAATATCATTTTGGAGATTATTTTCACTTAGGGCCTGGAGGGACTATTTACTTGGCAGGTTTTAACCTTGTGTTACTTTGGATAGCAAATATTGTGGTGACTAAAATAAGCTACAATAAGGTATTCGAATTTTTCTTCTATTGTAGCAAGCGGGTAACTACTATTTACATAATTCAATGGACCTTTATTTGTTGGGGAATGAGCATTTTTGGATATCAGCAATATGGAGTGATGGGAATTTTAGCACTACTGCCACTTACAATTGGGGTAACGCTTCTTGTTCAGAAATTCATTTTGGATAAGCTATTTTTTCCAAAAAAGAAAGTTCTATCTGAAGGAGAAAAAGAAGAATTAGTCTTAAAAACACTACGAGGATGAGACAGTTTCATTGTATTAATCTGGAATATTTTCCTAAAGAGCAAACGCTATTTTGGAAAATAAAAAATACTGGAATGCCTAATTTCTGTTTAAACGGACTCGGAGAGTTTCAAGAATTTTGTTCGTGGGTAAAAGAATACTTTTCTCATCCTGACCGTCCTTTAAAATTTGTCATTTCAGGCTCCGAACATCAAGGTATTTATAATATGGGTGGAGATCTGCCTTTTTTTCTTGAGAATATTCAATCAGGGAATATTGAAAACCTAAGACAATATGCGCATTTATGTGTTGATGCTATTTATAATATTTACACTTCTTTCGATCTTCCTGTGTTAACCATTGCTTTGGTCGAAGGGAAAGCTTACGGAGGTGGTTTTGAATGTGCTTTAGCTCATGATTATATCCTAGCTGTGGATGATGCGCAATTTGGTTTACCTGAAAATAAATTTAATCTTTTCCCAGGTATGGGTGCTTATAGTTTATTATACAGAAAACTAAGTACTGGTGATGCATCAGAAATTTTAAAAAGTGGACGTATTTTTGAAGTCAATTATTTAAAATCTTTAGGGCTTATAAATACTGTCTTTTCTAAAAAAGAAGAAGAAGGAGAGCTAGCAGCATTCAATTTCGTATCAAGATTAAATGAACATTTTAATTTTGAATATCATCATGCTTTATGTACAAAGAAAATATTCCCGTTACATAAAAAAGAACTTCTTGAAATTACTGATATCTGGGTGGAAGCTTGTTTTAAAGTAAAAAAGTTTGACTTGCGAAGAATGGAAATACTCGGCAATACGCAATTAAGAAAATCTAAGGCAATGACTATACATTAAACTTAAGGTTAATCAGACATTTCATGTTCATATTAACAAACCAACTACAACAAAATATTTCTTTTGTATAAATTTTAGGAATTTTATCGGCACCGCCAAAGGGTATAATACCTCTAGGCTTGCCTCGAAATTGAAAGCTTGTTTCAAACGAATGCCTCGTGGGCTTGCTCCGAGGTAGTTTACTAGGAAAGCGTAATTAAGATATGTGATTTTTTTCTGCCGCAAGCAATAAAAGTAAAACAAGAGAAAACTTTGAAATTTTCTATAACAAGGCATCCCTATATTTTTTAGGAGTTTTCCCTGTTGTTTTTTTAAAGAAAGCGGAGAAATGAGTTGCATTTTTATACCCTACAGTTTCTGAAATTTCGTAAATGGGTTTTTTGCTATGTTTTAATAATTTTTTGGCAAGAAGTATACGTTGATCTGAAGCATATTCAAAAATCGTTTGATCAAAAATACGCTTAAACTCTTTTTTTATTACAAAATCATTTAAACCCACTTTGCGAGACAATTCTTGTATAGAGAGTTGAGTAGAAAGGTCAGAAAGAATGATTTTCTGAATTTCATACATCTTTTTAATCGTGTTTCTATTTATATTTTTAATTAAAGATCGTTCGGTAGTGTCAAGTTGTAAAGTGAGTAGCTCTAAAACTTTTGATTCTAAGAATAGTCTTTTTAACAGGCCTTCCTTAGTATCAGTTAAAATTTCAGACAGTATGCTTTGTTTTTTGGAGCATATTGTTGTTGAAAAGTTTTTTATCTTACTTAGTGTGAATTTTTCTTTGAGATCATATGCTCCATTTAAATTATACTTACTAATAAAATTGTCATCCATTCGAATTTTAACTTCTCTAAAAGGTTTATTCTTATGATAGGAAATTGCCCCTGAATTTTCAGAAATGTATAATAAGTAACACTCTTCACTTTCGTAAATTAAATCTTCAAAATTATTATCAAGGGTAATTATTTGCTCTCCTTCTAATAAAAAAGATAATTCAAGTGTATTGTATGCTCTATGTCCTAATACATTGATGTCTTTTACAAGATTTACATCAGTAACACTTAAATACAATCCGTCAAACGTATAAAACTCAAAATACCCTTTACCGTAAGCTTCTTTAAACCGATACTTTTTATGAGTAATACCACAAGTGGATGTAGCGCTAATTTCGAACAGTAAAGAGGACCAAAAACCCCTACAATCTCTTTCAGATTTTAAGAGTGTAGCATTGTAATTATTACGTCTTTTTTTATCCTGCATACGTCATTTTTATCCTTTTATAGGGCTTAATTTTGTACCTGTATTTATTTAGATCAAATATAAATAATACTTTATTTAAAGCGAATGATTTTTAAAAAATTGTGCCTTAACAACAAGAAAATTAACAAAGGGTTAATATTTATAACTATTTTATTAAGTCCTCTGTTTTTGTTTTGTCAAACAGTATTAAAGGGGCAGATTTTAGATCAAAAATCTCAACCTATTGCAAGTGCTACAATTCAGGTTTTAGAGCAACAAAACAACTATGCAGTTAGTGATTTTGACGGAAAGTTTAATTTTCAAAATTTAGAATTAAAGAAATACACCTTTCAAATTAAAGCTATCGGCTATAAAAGTAAAAATGTAGTTTTTCAAGTTACCTCTTCTAATAATTTTTTGAAAATCGTTTTACAACAAGATATTACTGCTTTAGATGAAGTTGTGATTGATGGAAAAACAAAAGTAGATCTTATTAAAGAACAAGCTTTTGAAGTAGAAGCTGTAGAAATAAAACAACTTAAAAACGTAAGTGTAGATATTAATAGCGTATTAGCAAAGATACCAGGGATTAACATTAGACAAAGCGGAGGGCTTGGTTCTGAATTTAATTTTTCGCTTAATGGATTTTCAGGAAATCAGGTGAAATTTTTTGTAGATGGCATTCCACAGGACAATCTTGGTACTGCTTTAAGTTTCAATAATTTCCCTGCCACTTTAATAGATCGTGTTGAAGTTTACAAAGGTGTAGTTCCTTTGTTTTTAGGTGCTGACGCTTTAGGAGGAGCCATTAATATTATTACCAATCAAGATCAAAAAAACTTTCTGGACGTTTCTTACGATATAGGCTCTTTTAACACACATCGCGCCACATTAAATGGGCATTATTATACCGATAAAGGATTTGCATTCCAGCTTTCATCATTTTTTAATTATTCAGATAATGATTATACCATAAATGGAAATGAATTCGGAAAAGAAGGTTTTGCTATTCGTGATGAGTTAGGCAACGATACGGGATTGAGAAAAAAAACAGCGAAACGTTTTCATGACGCCTATGAATCGCAAATGATACAGGCTAGAGTAGGATTTATTAATAAAAAGTTTGCCGATAAAATTCTTGTGGGGATTACAGCTGCAGCTAATGAAAATGAGATTCAGCATTCTCAGGATCCTGAAATCCCTTTTGGTGAAGTGGAACGAAACGAAGAGGTATTCAGAGCATCAATTAATTTCCTTAAGGATTCATTATTAAATGGAAAATTAAAAATAAAAGCATACGGAGAACTTGCAAGTATAAAAGCTGTAAATATTGATACATCATCTAGGCAATACAATTGGTTTGGTGAGTTTATCATAAGAAACGATAAGACAAGAGGAGAAAGAGGTGGTTCTAAAAGTATTTTAAGTTTAGATGATAGTCGAAGACTAATAAATACATCTTCTACCTATAAATTGGATAAGAATAATACTTCAAGTATTAACTATACTTATAACTATTTAGAAAGAAGCGGTAATGATCCACTAAATGCTTTTACAACACCCTTTAAAACTCCACATAAAATTAACAAACATATTATAGGAGCTTCTCATACATTTAATCTTTTCAACCAAAATCTACAGCTAACAGCTTTTGGCAAAAGTTTTTTTATTAATACTAAAAGTGTAGACGAAGATATATTTAATGATAATATTGATACTCGATTTTCAATTGTTAAAAATCGATACAAAGATTTTGGTTATGGATTTGCTTCTTCCTATAAAATTACCAAAGGACTTCAAGTAAAACTATCACATGAAAATACGCTTAGAGTGCCAGAAGGGTATGAGTTTTTTGGAGATGGTAATAACTTAATTGCTAATCCAAATTTATTACCAGAAGAAAGTAAAAACACAAATGCGGGGCTATTATTTAATTATTCAAATAGGCTTATTAAGATAAATTTAGATACTAATTTTTTTAGAAGAGATACAAATAATTTATTATTCCTGTCTTCCAGAGGAAATGTAGCTCAATACATCAATTTATCAAAAGTTTTAAATACAGGTTTTGAAACAGAAATATTAATTAGAATATTTAATAAATTATCTGTTAGTGGAAATGTAACCTATCAATATATAGAAGATAAAAACATAGATCAAAGGATTCCCAATATTCCGTTTGCTTTTGGGAATTTTAGTTTAGCATATAATTTCAAAAAGCTATTTCAGAGTTCAGATATTCTCAATATAAATTTAAATAGTTTTTATGTAGAAAAGTTTCCTTTTCAGTCTTTTACAGATGGTAATTCAGAAGAACGATTATTTATACCTCGACAGCTTTCACATAATTTGAATGTTTCATACAGTTTAAAAGATGGTCGGTACAATATATCATTTCTAATAAGTAATCTCACAAACGGAAGACTTTACGACAATTTTACAATACAAAAACCAGGTAGGGCTTTCTTTATAAAATTCAGACATAACCTTTTTCAAAATCAACAAGTACACAATTAAAAATTAATACCATGAAAATTATAGAATTAACAAAAAAAGCAATGTTGTTTTCATTATTGCTTGTAGCATTTATAGCTTGTGAAGACGAAAAAAGTGAAATTATAAATGATGGTAATCCACCAGAAACACCACCTATAGCAGGAAATAAAATTTCTAAGTATGTTTTAGGTTTTTCTGCCTTACCAATAGGAGGTTCTAATTCAGTAGACTATATATTAAGTTTGCCCAATATAGAATCTCTTACCAAAGGAGAAATATCAATAGAAGGAAAAGGTACTCCATTAAAAGCTTGGAGGTTTTTTCACCAAGCAGGGAATACTGTTTTCTCTCCAGGTTATTCTGAAGATAAAAAGGCAATAGCTTTTCAACTTGACAATAATGGTGAGTTAGAAGAGGTTTCTAGTTTTACCTACCAAGCTACTCTTGATAATTTTTCAGCTGTAGATGATGAAACCTTAATAGGGGTTGAATTAAGTGGTGTTGCTCCTACAAATGAAGCCGGAACTATGTTTACATCTGTTCCAGATCGTACTTTTTATATCGTAAATGCTAAGACAGGTAAGCTACAGAAAACAGTTGAACATCCTATCGATAGTAATTTAGGAGATGGAACTTTAGAAAATCCTCCTTATTTACCATGGGTAACTGGAATGGTTTTAAGAAATGGAAAACTGTTTGTTTCTTATCATAAATTATTTCCAGATAATAAATACAATCAGGCTGCTCCAGATAAGGCTTATATAGCTGTATTTGATTACCCTAGTTTCAAACTTGATAAATTAATTGAAGATGACCGATTAAGTGTACTAGGTATAAATGGTCACAGTACAGGAATAGAAAAAACAGAGACAGGAGATATTTATGCTTATGCAGCATCTTCAAAAGGAGCTAAAGCAGACGGAACTAAACCATCTGGAATTATAAGGATAAAGAATGGAAGTACAGACTTTGATAAAGATTACTTTTTTGATGTTGAAAATGCACCTAACGGAGGAAAAATATTTTGGATGGATTACATAGGTAATGGGAAAGCATTAGCAAGAATTATTAAAGACGATAGTTTACCTGAATGGGCGTTTTTTGCTGAGCAAGGTCCTTTTTTCAAATTAGCAATAATCGATTTTAATAACAAAACAGTTACTGATGTTCAAGGTATTTCGGCACACGCAAATAGGTATACAGCACCTCTTTTTGTAGAAGATGGTAAAGCTTATTTAAGCGCACGTGTTGGTAATCCTATTGGTATTGGAGCCACTACAGTTGCAGATGGAGAAGCGCACATATACATTATTGATCCAGCAACAGCAACAGCTACAAAAGGTGCAAAGATTAATGGATTGTATGTTAAAGGAATCTTTAAAATTGATAATCAAAATTAGAACACCTAAACATAGACTTAGATCAATCAATAATTTTAGCAAGTGCCTTTTTAATGGTACTTGCTTCTATTTTTAATTCTTACTATGAAAAAAAAGAACCTCCGTAAAACCATTCTAAAAATCCATAAAGTTCTAGGATTAGTAACAGGTGTAGTTCTTTTTATAGTAGCTATTACAGGCTGCCTTTGGGTTTTTAAAGAAGAAATCGAAGGTTTTAGTGACACATATAAAAATGTGACTTCTAGAGAAGTGAATTTTTTATCAGCATCTACAATTAAGGCTATTGCCGAAAAAGAGATTCCAAATAAAGAAATCCATGGAGTGGTTTATGGTGCTAAAAATGAAGCCTTAGAAGTAATTTTTTATGAAGCCACCCCTAAGCTTTTTTATCAAAGTTTATTTTTAAACCCTTATACAGGTGAAGTTCTGAAACGTATAGATCACGATTCTGGTTTTTTTGCTTTTGTATTGAAGGGGCATATGAGATTATGGTTACCAGAAGCAATTGGATCCAGAGTAGTGTCTTATTCGATATTACTATTTTTTACAATATTAATTACAGGTCTTTTTCTATGGTGGCCCAAAAAGAAAAAAAATAGAGCGCAACGTTTTAAATTTCAATGGAAAGAAACCACCCGTTGGAAACGAAAGAATTTTGATTTACACACCATTGTTGGTTTTTATGTTTCTTCTTTTTCATTAATTTTTGCTTTTACAGGCTGTGTAATGGCTTTTAACTGGTTTTACTTTATAGCCTATAAAGCTACGGGAGGGAATAAAGATCCTCGTTTTGTAACTCCAAACAGTAAAAACATAGTTACAGCAAATAATCAAAATACTTATGATCAGCTGATACCTCAATTATATAAAAAACATAAAGAAGCCAAAACTTTTGAGCTCCATTATCCAGCTAATGATAGTACTTCAATATTGGTAGAAATGAGTAATTCTGAAGGCTTATATTACAATATGGACTATCTATTTTTCGATCAAAATACATTAGAAGAAATTGAAACTAATAGTATTTATGGCAAATACGAAAATGCAGATTTTGCAGATAAAGTTATACGTATGAATTATGACATACACATAGGTTCTATAGGTGGTATTTTAGGAAAGTTTATAGCCTTTTTTACAAGCTTAATATGTGCTTCCTTACCTATGAGTGGAATTTTGCTTTGGTATGGCAGGAAGTTTAAATAAGATAACAAACTTTGAACCACCCACTACTTGCAAGTCATATTGAAATTGTAAGGTTTTTAGAAGAATATTATATTAGAGAAAATATTTTTTTTAAAGACTCACTACAAAAAGATTAGGTTTAAAATGAAACTAAGCATTCAAATAAAAAACCAGATTTTACAACTGGTTTTAAAGCAAGAAAAACCCTTTAATAGTGACTTTTATTATGATGATAGCATTATGTTTTTTTTAGAATCCATTTGGGATTTAAAATCTATGCCTTCGACCGATATCCGTTTTACTAATGCTTATGATGATATCTACCAACATATAGTCAATAATGAAGATTGGGAATATGAATACCTATTTGTTCAAAGATTAAATTTATTAGGAGAAGATTCTGTGTATGAACTTTTTCTTAATAATCTAATTCACCCCGATATAAGATTAACTAAAGATGGAGTAATGAACTATGTTTATTTAATTCAGCCTTATTTAGAAAAAGAAAATCTTAGTTATAATTTTATTGATAATAAAGATGGTATCCCAGTATATGAATTAGGTAAGCTGTCAAATAAGAATAATCACTTAGACACTTCTTTAGGTAATAAAATTCCATTCTATGTTTCAAAACACAAAAAAAAGATAAATACACCAGAAAATTCCCCTTATTTTTTGTTAGACTATAATGATAGATGGAATGATTACGGTGTTTGGGGGAGTTTTAGTTTGTTGTATTATGAAAATGATGAAGTAGTTAATTTTGGATCGTTAAGAATAGTACACATAAATAACCCATATACTATAGATGAATTAGGTAGTCCATTTTATAATATTGGGATAAATTTTTGTTCCTTAGGGCAAAGTATTTTTTATTATAAAGAACTTAGTAATTATTTTGGAAACAAATTCGAAAGTATTTTATATGCTATAAATGACTCTGCTTTTTTTATTGAAAAACTGGAAAAATTTGAGAATAAAGATAATTTTAATTCGTGTTTAATTAGAAGTAATGAAGCTGAAAGGTTATTACGACAAGCGAAATATGAAGTTTATAACTATGATCTTTCTAATTTATATTCTTTTACATATTATTTTTCCCCCAAATTTGCTAGTAACACAATTGAAATAGAATTTGATTTTAAAAACTCTAAATATTCATTTGATAGAGTTTTTGCTATAATAGGTAAAAATGGTACTGGAAAGACTCAACTTATCACATCATTACCCTTAGACATTAGTAATGAGATTGATAGTTCTTTCAAACCCAAAACACCTTTGTTTAGTAATGTTATAGCAGTATCTTATAGTGCTTTTGATAGTTTTGAAATACCCTCTAAATCAGCTTCTTTTAATTATCATTACTGTGGCTTAAAAAATGACAAACAAGAAGAATTATCTGATAGGGCATTATTATTAAGATTTCATAATACCAGAAAAAAGATAGATGAGAAAGGTAGGACAAGCCAATGGATTGATGTTTTAAGTAATTTTTTAGAAATAGAAATCATAAATCAATTCATTAAAAAAGAAGATAATTTTCTTCCTGAACCAGAAATTTACAAATTCGATATTGATTCATTTACAAAAATTAGGAAACAGTTAAGCTCTGGACAAAGTATAATTTTATATATAATAACAGAGATCATTGCTAATATCAGATTTGATTCTATAATACTTTATGATGAGCCAGAAACTCATCTTCATCCTAATGCTATTTCGCAATTAATAAATACAATTTATCAACTTGTAGAAGAATTTCAATCTTATTGTATTATAACAACTCATTCGCCCCTCATTATTCGTGAAATTATTTCTAAGAACGTTTTTATCATTGAAAGAGAAAATGATTATTCTTCAATTAGAAAAATTGGATTAGAATCTTTTGGTGAAAATTTATCTGTAATTACTTCAGAGGTTTTTGGAAATAAAAGTATTCCTAAGCAATATCAAACAATTTTAAAGAAAATGGTATCTGATGGTTTAAAATATATAGATATTAAAAAACAGTTGAAAAATAACGATATCCCTTTGAGTATTAACGCAGATATTTATTTAAAAAGTCTATTTGATGAAAAATATTAAACATTCTTTAATAAATCCTCATGATTTTTTTGATGATGTGCTAAGTTCAAAAAGAAATTCTTCTTCAGATCCTGATTACAAATTACGTATAGAAAAACTTAAACCTAATATTAAAAGGCTATTTAATAATTATGATGATAAATTTAGTAATCGAGAATTAGCATTAATCAACCCAATTGGTTATACTGGTAGGGATAAGCAAGATTTATTAAAGCTTTATAAATATGGAACAAAGCCTTTTCAAAAATTAAAAGTAGAAATAACCACGGATGAAAATAATATAATTAATAACACTTGTCAGAACTGTTCCATAAATGAAGTAAATACGTTAGATCATTTTGTGCCAAAGGAAGAGATATGTGAATTTTCAGTTCACCCTAAAAATCTATTCCCATCTTGTTCATTTTGTAATGGTAAAAAAAATAGATTTTGGCGTGATGAAAGTGGCACTCTATTTTTAAATCTTTATTGTGATACTATTCCAGATATTCAATACCTATTTGTGAAATTGACTTTTAATTCAGGAGAAATAGAATTTGAGTTTTATTTGGAAAATATTAATAGAATTCAAGAAGATTTATTCTCTTTAATAGAAAGCCATTATTTAAAATTAGGTCTTTTGAGTAGGTTTAAATTAAGCTCTAATGAAGTGATTTCAGATTTAGAGCACACAATAATATCTAATAGACATTTAGCTCCTAAACAAGATATAATTGACTCTATTAAGGCTAAGCATAATTTGAATAGAAGAAAATTAGGTTTTAATTACTGGAAAAGTATTTTAAGTTTAGCCTTAATCGATTGTGAAAAGTATGTAGATTCTATATTTTGATAGTTTTAATATGTTTTCAATTATATAATCATGAGAAAAACCCGTGATCAATACTTCGAATTGTATGACTAATTCTGGACTATTCAATCAATCTTATTTATGAAATTATGCTTTCTTTAATTTTTTAGTATTCCGAATTTGATTTTAGGTCTTTAAAGATTACGATATTTTTTTGAAAATAGAATTAATAGATGTAGAAGAAAAATTTTTATCCTTACTCCAAGCCAATGTGATATTTAACCTTTTTAAAGAAGCGATTAAATTTTCGACATTTTCAGGAGTTTCATTTGAATATAAATATAATTTTCTTAAAGTTCTTTCTCTCGGTCTTCTCGGTAGTTTTAAAACTTTGGGGCCTATTAAATATTTTTTATCGCTTTCTTCAATGATATTTTCAGGAACTTTTTCTTTTATATTTTCCCAATTATCCCTGAGTATATTTATTTTATTAGTCAAGGGTAGATTTTGGGGTATATTAAAATTTATATCTGAGAAAAAGGAAGCTAAGTCGAAAGGATTACCAGAATTACTATTTAAAATCCCTAATTCTTCTTTTATCCAATTTACAATTCTATGATTAACATAGATATCAAATTGCCCTTTACTGTGATTGCCATACATTTTAAGTTGTATCATTCTCATGGTGTTTTTCATAAAAAGGAATAACTGATCCTTTGAATCATTATCTTCTTCACCGAAGAACATCATAAAGAGAAATCGACCTTTACCATTTTGAATTTCAAAAGCTATAGTTGGTTCATTACGTATTAAAGCTTCATTAAAAACTCCAGATAGTCTAGATAAACTAAATTTATTATTCATTTTTTGCAAATTAGTATATCTCTGTAAATTAAGATTTATTCTGCTACTTTCTATTACTGAAGATGTATTATAGCTTACCAACTGTTGAAAACAAAAGAGAATATAAATTCATTTGGATACTCCGTTTCGATTTGTGCCAGTAATTTCGGAGTAAACCGTGCCACGTATTTC
>NZ_JH621265.1:0-6700 GCF_000255455.1 Aquimarina agarilytica ZC1
CTAGCAATCACCATTATATTAATGCTTTTATGCGAAAATATTAAATTAAAATCGTATAATATCTTTTTCCCAAACTCCTTTAAAAATGTTTAATAATCGCATGCTAACAACGGAGTTAGGATGGGTATCTAAAAAAGAAAAGCAGACTTGTTTTTCTTCTTCTTGTATTACCTTTAAATAAGCATTGGAGGCGTTCTTTATTTTTAAATCGGTATTTGGGTTTGATAAAATTTTATATATACTATCACGTTTTTTGGAAACAGCAACTATTTTTTCGGTTAAACTATTTTCTTCTGTTTGTACTTTGCCTCCTAATATTTCGGTGTTTAAGCGATTCCTAGATTCGTTTTTAAGTGTAATAATTCCGTTTTCAATCCAAAAATCGGCAAAGAAGTCAGTTTTTTTAACTAAAATTCTAGCATCGGTAATTTCTGTAAAGTCCCCTTCAAATTGAAACTTTCCATTAATTATATACGTAGAATCAACAATGTCGTTGTTAATGAATAGGCCGACCATGGTACTGTCTTTAAATTTTTTGAAGGCTCCTTCAATTTTATATTGGTCAGTTTTTAAAGTAGTTGACTTTTGGTGATCTATTGCACCTTGAGGATTTTTAGTGTCTTTTTTGCAAGAAAAGAGTAATATGGAAATTAGTACTAAATATATAATTCGCATTTGATATGTTTAAATAGAATGATCTGCAATATAATTTAATTATATCATTTGCTGTTTGAAAATACAGTAAAAGAAATTGATGATTTAATGCGATTAGCTAGATTTTAATTAAAAGAGCTGTTGCGGAGTGCTATGCAGTTATTTTCATTTTTAGCTACAGGTATAAATCTAGCAGGGAATGTATGTATTTTAGAAAAAAAAGAAACCATTTTCTAATACAGAAAATGGTTTTATAATATGAATTTAATTCAGAAAATATTCAATGCAGTTAAACAGTAACTAAAGATCTATTTAAAATAAGATTTAAGTAATTGTTTACTTTGTTTTTTAAATCTTTTCTGTGAACAATAAAATCTAGGAATCCATGCTCAAGCAAAAATTCAGATGTTTGAAATCCATCAGGAAGTTCTTTTCCGGTTGTATCACGAACAACACGAGGTCCTGCAAAAGCAATTAAAGCACCAGGTTCGGCAATATTAATATCTCCTAGCATGGCAAACGAAGCGGTGATTCCTCCTGTTGTAGGGTCGGTACATAGTGATATATATGGAAGTCCTTTTTTAGCTAATAAACTTAGCTTAGCAGAAACTTTAGCCATTTGCATTAATGAATGCGCAGCCTCCATCATTCGTGCGCCACCTGATTTTGAAATAATCATTACAGGGAGTTGGTGTGCTATAGCATAATCAATAGCGCGCGCTATTTTTTCGCCCATAACACTACCCATTGATCCTCCAATAAAAGCAAAATCCATACAAGCAATAACGAGTTCGTTACCATTGGATTTTCCAACGGCAGTACGAACAGCATCTTTAAGTTTTGTTTTGGATTGTGCTTGTTTTAAGCGATCGGTATATTTCTTTTTATCCTCAAATTTTAAAGGATCCTTAGAAGTCATGTTTTTATCAAGTTCTTTAAAATCATTGTCGTCAAACATAATGTTAAAGTACTCGGCACTTCCAATTCGGACATGATAGCCATCTTCGGGACTTACGTAAAAGTTTTTTTCAAGCTCTTTAGCCTCAATAACTTTTCCGGTAGGGGATTTGTACCAAAGTCCTTTAGGTACATCTTTTTTTTCTTCAGTAGGAGTTTGTATTCCTTTTTCTTTTCTTTTAAACCAAGCCATAGTTGTTGTTTAAAATTAATTGTCAAAAAAGTCAGACTAGTAAGCTTTAACTGATTTATGCTCATTTACATGAGGTAATCAATAGGCTTAGTCTGACTTTTCTTTAAAGTATAGGTTACAAATACAAATTAAAACCGCTTGGGTTTATAATGTATTTACGTTATTTAAGTCAGCAAAAGCTTTCTTTAAACGTGTTACAAATGTTTGTTCTCCAACACGTAACCATTTTCTTGGGTCATAGTGTTTTTTGTTAGGTTCTGCTGCTCCTTCAGGATTTCCTATTTGAGTTTTTAAATAAGCTTCGTTATCAACCATGTAGTCACGGATACCATCACAAAAAGCAAATTGTAAATCTGTATCAATATTCATTTTAACTACACCGTATCCAATAGCTTCTCTAATTTCTTCAACTGTTGATCCAGAACCACCATGGAATACAAAATCAATATGATTTTTTTCTACTCCATGTTTTTTAGTAACATACTCCTGTGAATTTAATAAAATTTTCGGTGTTAGTTTTACATTTCCAGGCTTATATACTCCGTGCACATTACCAAATGCTGCAGCAATAGTAAATTTGTCACTTACTTTACTTAATTCAGTATAAGCGTAATCAACTTCTTCAGGTTGTGTGTATAATTTAGATACATCAACATCACTGTTGTCAACACCATCTTCTTCACCACCTGTAATTCCTAATTCTATTTCTAATGTCATTCCCATTTTGCTCATGCGCTCAAGGTATGTTTTACAGATCTCAATGTTTTCTTCTAATGGCTCTTCAGAAAGATCAATCATATGAGAAGAATATAATGGCTTACCCGTTTGCTTGTAAAACTCTTCACCAGCATCAAGTAATCCATCAATCCAAGGAAGTAATTTTTTAGCACAGTGATCTGTGTGCATTACTACAGGTACGCCATAAGCTTCTGCCATTAAGTGTACGTGTTTTGCACCAGCAATAGCACCAGCAATAGCAGCTTTTTGACCTTCGTTAGAAAGACCTTTTCCTGCATTAAACTGTGCTCCACCGTTAGAGAATTGAATAAAAACAGGTGAATTTAATTCAGCAGCAGTTTCCAATACTGCATTAATTGTATTTGATCCAATTACGTTTACAGCAGGCATTGCAAAGCCTTTATCCTTAGCATATTTAAATAACGCTTGTACATCGTCTCCGGTTACTACTCCTGGTTTAATGTTATGACTCATCAGTTTTTTTATTTGTTATAAGGGCATAAAAGTAATGAATTTCTATTGAAAAAAAGCATTTAGTAATCCAGTTTTAACCCAGTTGAACTATTAGGTGTGCTTAATTAAAGGTTAGTAGGTAATAAGGACTATATTCTGATGACTTGAAAAAAGAGCTTCTTTTTCTTTAAAAGGGGAGGGTGATATGGTGATTTTTAGTTAGAAAGGATAATTGATACCTACATTAAATACTGTTTTTGAAAAGTTTATTTCGGAAAACCAAGGTTTGGTATCTATCCTTGCCGGATTGTAAATTTTCCAGGCAGCATCCAAGCGTAATACAAAAAAACTAAAATCATAACGCATTCCTAAGCCAGCGCCGAGTGCTATTTCGGATAAATCTTTAATGCTCGAAAAAGTAACATCTTCTTCATCTTCAAAACGATCTAAAACATTCCAAATATTTCCAGCATCGGTAAATAAAGCGCCGTTTAATGCTCCTGCGATATTAAAGCGATATTCGGCATTGAATGCTAACTTAAAATTTGCTTCATTAAATTCATTACGACCGCCGCTTTTACCAGGCCCTAAGTCATAAGGAGTCCAGGCACGGTTATCATTTGATCCTCCTCCAAAGTAACTTTGTGAAAAAGGAATAGAATTGGAGTTGCCATATGGAAAAGCAACACCACCAAAACCACGAATAGCCAAAATGTTTTTATCTCCAAAATCCCAGTGTTTTATATATTCTGATTCAAATTTGATAAACTGAGAAAATTCCACTCCAAAAAGATCAAAGTTGCCGTCCTCATTCTTTTTTCGGTTTGTAATACTGGCTATGGTTGACAAAAAGCTACCGGCACTTTCTATTTTTAAACGAAAGCGAGAAAAGTTTTCGTCGTATAGGTTTTTACGAGTATCATTAATTAGGCTGTAACTAGTTGTTAGTATAAGGTTGTCCTCGGTAAGTCGGTTTTTACGTTCGGATATACTACTTACCTCTCTAAACTGTGAATTGTTAATTGTTGTGTTTCCACTGATGACACTGTTTATGAATTGGTCGGCACCTGTAGGTATTTCTAAATTTGAATCTTCATTAAAAAAGGAACTATCTGTTGGAAGAATATTTTTAGCTATATCGTTTAGTCTATTATATGAGTTTTGGTATACATTAAAATAGTTTTCGGCATTTAAGTTTCGAACATATTGTAAGCCAAAAAGATCAAATTGATTGGATAAGCGTCTATTAGGTTTCCATTTATATCTAAAAATACCCGAAACACTTTCTTTGTCCAAACCTATGTTTTGTTGTGTAGTAATACCAATATTAATACTTGTTTGGGGAGCGCTTGATTTTTTTATGATTTTATCGGTTCCAAAAGGAAATAGGATTCTAGGGAAGCTTAGTTTGGCGTCAAGGCCTAGTTCCGAAATATTGAAAAATTTCTCATCACTATCGGCGACATCTTTTGAAGATCCTATATTACTACGTGCCGAAATTTCGAAAGATTCTGCTCTACGAAATACATTCCGAATTAATAATGAGCCTCCAAAACCTAAACCAATATCTTGAATAATGGATGTAGAAACATCGAAGTTGAAGCCAATGGCATATTTTTTTCGGGGTGTTAAAAATATGTTGGCAATTAAATCTTCACCTTTAGGGTCTCGACGATCTTCCAAAAAAGTAATTGTTGGGTATTTAAATACACCTAAACTATTTAAGGAATTATAGGTGAGCGTTCGCAAACTATCACGGTATATGGTGTTTGGAGTAAGAAAAACGGCATTCGTAATTGCTTTGGGCTTAAACTTTAGCTTATCATAGCTAAATAACTCAAAGCCTTTGTAGCTAGTGCTATCTTGCGGTTTTTTTGATTTATTTTTTATAGCACTATCGGTAAAAATATTTACTTTGCTAATGGAGTGTACTTTAAAGGGTATTTGTGAAATAGAGTCGTTAAAAGTAACGGGTCTATTTTTTATATCTAGCGTAAGGTTTACTTTTTTATTAGTATTAATAGTGTCAGCTTCAAACTTGATAAAATCGCGTTCAAAATGAAATAAGCCTTCGTTGCGTAGGCGTTTTGTAATTCGATTTCGTTCATTTTCAAGTTCAATGGTATTGTATTGTTTTCCGGTTTTTAGCAGTGATTTATTTTGGTGTTTTTTATAGATAGAATCTGCTATTGCCGAATTTATACGAACTCCAATGCTATCCACTTCATATGGGATTCGGGTAGTAATATTATAGGTAACACTAGCTTTTAAGCTATCATTAGGTGAAATTTTATGGGTTGAAGAAACATTAAACCAACCTTTATTCCAAAAGTAGGCTTCAAGTTTTTTTTGAGATTTTTCTATTTTTTGTTTGTCAACAATGACAGGAGCTTCTCCTGTTTTTTTTAACCAATCATTAAAATTTATTTTTCTGTTTACAAGTCTATTGACTTGTTTTTTTGAAAGTAATTTGGTTAAACGGGTTCTTTTTTTAGGATTGTTTTTTAACTTTTCTATGTAAATAGAATCCGCATTTTCTTTACTTAAATTGTAAATGCCTAATTTAATCGGGATTCCTAATAATCGTTTATTGGGTTGTTGTACTAAATAATTATAAAGTTTTTTGTTTTTAGTTTTTTCGCCATTGACCAGAATGGTGTTTTGAGTAAGTAGGTGATTATTTTCTGGAACTTTTTTTACCGTATTACAACTTAAAATAATAAGTTGTAGTACCAGAATAAGTGATATTTTTGTAAAAAATCGATTCAATGAATTACTTGAGTGTAGTTACTGGAATCAAATGTACATTATTTGTATGGTTAGCAAAAACCAAAAGAAACTAATACGTAGTTTAAAGCAAAAAAAATATCGAAAACAGCATGGATTATTTGTTGTTGAAGGGATAAAAGTAATTAGAGAGTTTTTAAATACACATTATGTGTTAAAAAATTTATTTGTGCTTAACGCAGAAGTTCATTTGTTTCATGAAATAGAAGAGAAAAAAAGACAAGTGGTTTCGGAATTAGAATTATCTCAATTGTCATTTTTAACTACTCCTCAAAAAGCAGTTGCTGTTTTTGAAATCCCTGTTGCTAAAACAGAAGTAAAGCATGAAGGTTTGCAAGTTGTTTTAGATGATGTAAAAGACCCCGGTAATTTAGGAACCATAATTCGTTTATGTGATTGGTTTGGTGTGGAGCGATTAATTTGCTCCAATGAAACTGTTGATTGTTACAATCCAAAAGTAGTTCAGGCAACTATGGGATCATTAACTAGGATTTCTGTAATTTATACTTCTATTAGCGGATATATTAAAGAGGCGGATGTACCTGTTATAGGTGCGTTTATGGATGGTGAAAATGTATACCAAGCTACACTTCCTAAAAAAGGTTTATTAATTATGGGTAATGAGGCTAATGGAATAAGTGCGACCATTGAAAAAGAGATCACCCAGAAAATTGCTATACCTCGTTTTGGAGTTATACAACAAACCGAAAGTTTAAATGTAGCTACAGCAACAGCTATATTACTAAGCGAATTTAGAAGAGGGGTGTAAGTCTTTATTTTAGGTCTTATACAGGTTAGTAAATTTTTGATAAAAATGAGGTTAATTTAAGTAAAAGCAAAAAAATAAAAAACAATTTTACCAACTACCAACTACCAACTACCAACTACCAACTACCAACTACCAACTACCAACTACCA
>NZ_JH621265.1:6766-64631 GCF_000255455.1 Aquimarina agarilytica ZC1
TATTGAAAAGTGAAATTAATAAAAATACCTCTAGTACTTAGTTTGTCGATTTGCGCGGTATAATTACTATTTGGATCCATATCTGGTATAGTTTCGTCTGTCATTGAAAAAATACCTCTTATTGATGGTGTGAATTTAAAATAAGGCAAAAAGAAATCGATTCCAAAGCCTAATTCATAGGAATAAAAGTTAGTGGTTGTTCTAAACTGTCCAGAGCTATTATCATCAGGGTTATCTTCATTACTAGAAAGGTTAATAGAAGTAGAAACACCGCCAACTACAAAAGGCTTAAAGTTATTTAATCGTTTAGTGGATAGTTTTAGTAGTAACGGTAAATGAACTGCAGTAGTTTTAATTTCCCTTATTTTATCACTTTCATTAGGGCCTAAATTAGGGAAGTATAATTCACGTGTGTTGAAAATAACACCAGGCTCAGTTCTTAAATCTAAATAATCATTTATTCTAAGGTTTCCAATCAATCCTACGTTAAAACCCATTGCTTTGTTTGTAACAATATCTTGAGTACTGGGTGTAGTAGGTGTAATTCCGTCTTTTAGTGTATTAATTCTGTCGGCAGTATAATCAATTTTGAAATCTAGAGAGTTAAAACCAAGATAATACCCCCATCGGTATTTTTGTTTATCGTGGTTTTCTCTGTTTAATAAACGTTCCTTAGTAAACATTCCTTGAGCTCCAATTTGCTGAGCACAAATAAATACAAAACATATGGCTAAAATTCTCTTCATCATTATTTGGTAGCGGTATAAATAGTAGCCACACCAAAAGTTTGTGGGTGGTCTACTGTATTCTTAAACCCAATTTTTGTCAAAATATTGTTGAATGCTTCTCCGTAAGGAAAAACAGCTGCACTTTCCGAAAGGTATTGATAGGCCACTTTATCTTTAGAAAATGCCTTTCCTATTAAAGGTAAAATACGTCGGGTATAAAACGCATAGCCTTGTTTAAAAGGTGTTTTTGTAGGAACAGAGGTTTCTAAGACTACAAAAATACCTCCAGGTTTCAGTACTCTAAAAATTTCAGAAAGTCCTTGTTCTAAATGTTCAAAATTTCTCACACCAAAAGATACAGTAATAGCGTCAAAGTAATTATCTGGGTACTCTATTTTTTCGCCATCACCCAATACCATTGTAATGGTGGAATCTAATTTTTTTTGAGAAATTTTTTCCTTTCCAACTTCAAGCATGCCCGAAGAAATATCAAGGCCAATAATTTCAGAAGCACCCGTGCGGACTAAATTGATTGCTAAATCCCCAGTACCTGTAGCTACATCTAAAATACGTTGAGGTTTGGTTTCTTTAACTAATGCAACCACTTTGTTACGCCATTTAATATCAATACCAAAAGAAATGACACGATTTAATCCATCATAATGACCAGAAATAGTATCAAACATAGAGGCTACTTGCTCTTTTTTGCTTGCTGATGAATTTTTATATGGGGTAACATTTTTGGGCATAATTGAAAATTTAAGCAAATATAGGATTTTGGAAACGTATGAGATAAAGAGGATTTGATTTTTTTAATCTGATATAGTTTAAATATAATATGAATTTAATATGTTTTGGTTTTTGGTAATTGCATTATATTTGTTGAGAGTTAAAAGTGTATTTGTTTCTTATCGAGCACTTTTAAAAATTAGCATTGCATGAAAATTATTATTGCAGGAGCTGGTGAAGTAGGTTTTCACTTAGCAAAATTACTTTCGTTTGAATCTCAAGATATTACACTTATTGATTTAGATAAAGATGCACTCGCATATGCCGAAAATCATTTAGATATTCGTGCTGTAAAAGGTGATGCAACATCAATTAGTGTATTAAAAAATGCCAATGTAGGTAAAGCAGATTTAATTATTGCGGTTACAGGTGTTGAAACAGCAAATATTACCATTGGTGTGCTTGCCAATGAGTTAGGAGTTGGTCAATCCATAGCTAACATATCAAATACTGAGTTTATTGACAATGATGAAGATATTGGTTTTAAAAAATTTGGAATTGATGAGTTGATTTCGCCAGAAACATTAGCGGCTAATGAAATTAGTCTATTATTAAATCAATCTGCATTTGATGATACGTATCAATTTGATAATGGCGCATTAATAATGGTAGGAACGACCCTTTCGGTTGAAGCTCCTTTTGTTGGAAAAACAGTTCAGGAAGCTGCAAAAATATTTCCAGAACTACATTTTATTCCTATTGCTATTCAGCGTTCAGGAACACAATTTACCATCATCCCTAGGGGATCTACTGAGTTTAGAGAAGGGGATCAGGTGTATTTTATAACCTCGCGAGAGGGAGTTGATGAATTATATAAATTAACTGGAAAGGAAAAAACTAAAATCAAGGATGTCATGATTTTAGGAGGAAGTAAAATTGGGGCTAAGGCTACAAAAGATTTATGTGCGAATAAATTTAATATTAAGTTGGTTGAAAAATCAGCAGATAAAGCCTTTGATTTAGCAGATAACCTTCCTAAAGCATTGGTAATAAATGGGGATGGCCGTAATGTAGAGTTACTTGAAGAAGAAAATTTACATGACATGGATGCTTTTGTAGCGGTAACAGGGAATTCGGAAACAAATATTATGTCATGCTTAATTGCAAAATCAAAAGGAGTAGCTAAAACAATTGCTTTGGTCGAAAATATGGATTATTTTCAATTATCACACTCCATTGGTGTGGATACGTTAATCAATAAAAAGCTCCTAGCAGCGAATTCAATTTTTAGATACGTCCGTAGAGGTGAGGTGTTGGCCATGACCAAATTGAATAATATGAATGCCGAATTATTAGAGTTTGAAGTGAAATATACCTCGAAAGTAGCTAATACTATTATTAAAGAAATTGATTTTCCACGTTCGGCAATTATCGCAGGAGTAGTTAGGGGAGATGAAGGCTTAATACCTTTAGGAGATTTTAAAATTAAACCTGCCGATAAAGTAGTGGTTTGTTGCCTGCCCAAAGCCATTGTTCAAGTAGAAAAACTTTTTGTGTAAATGCCAAGATTAAATTACAAAATTATATTTTATATCATGGGGCTGCTATTAGTTTGTAATGGTGGGTTTATGTTGTTGGCTACATTGGTTAGTTTCTTGTATCATGACGGAGTAACCATAAAAATTGCTTTAGCTTCAATGCTTACGATTTTTACGGGGTTAAGTTTCATGTTTTTTACTCGTGAACATCAAAAGGATTTAGGAAAAAGAGAAGGGTATATTGTGGTAACTTTTGGATGGGTCTTTATGTCATTTAGTGGGACATTGCCTTATTTGTTTTCGGAAGCTATTCCTTATTTTACGAATGCTTTTTTTGAAACCATGTCGGGCTATACTACGACCGGTGCATCTATTTTAGATGATATTGAAATTATACCAAAAGGAATTTTATTTTGGCGAAGCTTAACGCATTGGATAGGCGGTATGGGGATTATAGTATTGGCTATTGCTATTTTGCCTTTATTGGGTATAGGTGGGATGCAATTATTTTCTGCAGAAGCCCCAGGACCTAGTGCCGATAAACTGCATCCTAGAATAACGGATACAGCAAAACGATTATGGCTAATTTATGTAGGCTATACTGTGGCAGAAACGATATTACTCAAGTTAGCAGGGATGAACTTTTTTGATGCGATTAATCATGCGATGAGTACGTTGTCAACAGGAGGTTTTTCAACAAAAAATGCAAGTGCAGCACATTGGAATGATAATCCGTTAATACAATGGATTATCATTGTATTTATGTTTTTGGCAGGGGCAAATTTCGTACTAAGTTATTTTGCTTTTAAGGGAAAAGTTCAAAAAGTATTACAGGATGAGGAGTTTCGATATTATGCTACGTATGTTTTAGGATTTTCTATTATCGTAGCATTATTTATCTATTTTCAGGCAGATCCAGCCAATTCGACAATTGATCATCCAATGGTGTGGGGTAAAGCGGAAAGCTCATTTAGGCATGCTATTTTTCAAGTATTAGCAGTGGTAACTACTACTGGATTTGTTAGTGCGGACTATACCATGTGGACTCCATTTTTAACGGTATTGTTTTTTGGGCTCATGTTTTCAGGGGGATCCGCAGGGTCAACATCGGGAGGAATCAAGGTAGTGAGACATATAATTACTATTAAAAATGGTTTTTTAGAATTCAAAAGAACCTTACATCCCAATGCGGTATTACCGGTAAGGTATAATACTAGAGCGGTAACTCGTGAAATTGTATTTACCATATTAGGTTTCTTTATTTTATATATGTTATCGTTTATAATAGGTGCACTAGTTTTTGGATTAATGGGACTTGATTTTCAGACGGCTATAGGTGGAGCGGCCACATCTTTAGGAAATGTAGGGCCTGGTTTAGGACAATTAAGTCCAGTGAATAACTTTAATTCATTACCAGATGTTGGTAAATGGTGGTGTTCATTTTTAATGTTAATAGGTCGTTTAGAGCTTTTTACAGTACTGATTTTATTTACCCCGTTTTTTTGGAGAAATAGATAATTAGTTATGGAGAATTCTGTATATGATATCATTATAATTGGTGCTGGTCCCATAGGTTTATGCTGTGCTATTGAAGCCCAAAAAAAAGGATTGTCAGCACTAATTTTGGAAAAAGGAGTGTTGGTTAATTCGATATATAATTTTCCGACTAATATGACTTTTTTCTCCACTTCTAAATTGTTGGAAATTGGAGATGTACCATTTATTTCGCACAATGATAAGCCTACAAGAGCAGAGGCTTTGGAGTATTATCGCAGGGTAGTAGATACCTGGGATTTAAATGTGATTACCTTTTGTGAAGCTATGTCTTTGGATAGGTTAGCTAATGATAATTATATAATTGAAACTCCTAAAGGTGTTTTGAAAACTAAACATGTAGTTGTAAGTACAGGTTTTTATGATACCGCTAGATTAATGAATGTTGCAGGGGAATCATTACCTAAGGTAAAACACTTTTATGATGATGCTCATCCTTATGTAGGTAAAAAAGTATTAGTAGTAGGTGCAGCTAACTCTGCATGTGACATTGCATTGGAATTATATCATAAGAATGCTGAGGTAACCATGGTTATTAGGGGGAGAGAAATTAATACAAGAGTTAAATATTGGATAAAGCCAAATATTGAAAATAGAATTAAAGAAGGAAGTATTAAAGCTTATTTTGGAACCAATATTAAAGAAATTAAGACTACCTCAGTGGTATTGGAAACTCCTAAAGGAGAAGTTATATTAAAAAATGATTTTGTATTAGCAATGACAGGCTATCAGCCAGATTATTCTTTGTTTAGGAAATTAGGTATTCCAATTTCGGCAGATGCTCAAAAAATACCATTGCATAATGAGATTACGTTGGAAACAAGTTTGCCTAATGTATTTGTTGCGGGTGTAATAAAATCTGGAATGAAAACCAGTGCTTATTTTATTGAAAACTCTAGAGATGATGCATTAAAAATTATTGATGCTATTTTGACTCCTAATCCTTAGCGAGCTAAGTTTACGTTTAATTATTGCTAAATCTATTTTTTTGATTAAATATTAAATTAGAGGGGCACTTCCTTATTTCTTTATCACTTCTTTTGGTGTTATAAAACTCAATATGCTCTTAGGTGATTTGATATAATTCTAGTTTAAAATTAGATGATCTTCATATAAACTGTGGTTTCAAAAGCAACTTTTGCTTTTTAATAATGAATTAATTTTTTATGAATAAGGGGGTGGGGTGAAATAGGAGGGTAAACGTATATATAGTATAACATAAATCATTAATTTAAAAATCATTAACAATGAAAAATTTTAAAATTTTATTAGTTGCCTTTAGTGCTATATTGATGTTAGTATCCTGTGAAAAGGAGAATGACTCTGGGTCATTTAATATCCCAGATGAACAAGTTCAATCTAATGTTTCTGCAAATGAAGAGATAACAATAGGTGATATTGATAAGTCAGATTTTGACAACCTTATTTACAAAGGAAAAACCTATACCAAAGCAGAGGTTATGAATAACGAAAAATTAAGTAGTTTAATAAAACAACCCGAATTTTTCTTTGTCAATAGTACTCCTAAAAAAACAGATTATTATTTATATGATACTGAAGCGGAACAATTGATGCATAATGAACAATTGGATTTGTCATTTGAAAAACAAGAAATTTTAGAAAATGAAAGTATTGAAAAAAATGGACGTATCAGAGCAGTTGTTGAATTTTTTAGATTCAATAGTGAAAGAGTGCGAAGTTATCGAAAAGTATTTTACTATTCTAATAGAGTAGGAACACCTGTCAATGTTTTCGTTAATACTAGAATTTCCAGAATGCGATTTAGATCTAGTACAAGTCGTTTATCTCGACTTACTGTAGTTGCAGGTCGTCGGCCAAATTTCCGAGGTGTATCTTTAGACTCTTGGAATAATAGAGTAGCTAATGGATTTCCATATGTTAAAGTTTCTAGATTTCAAATTGCTGTGCATGGACGCTAATTTTTAAGTCCAAGAATAAGATTTTTTTGGAAAAGTTCATTTTGCTATAAGAGTAGGATGAACTTTTTTATAATAACTGAGATAAGTCATATCCTTATGTAAAGTGGATATTGCTAAGTTTTAGTTGTATATCTGATATTGGTCTTATGAGACGAAATAAAAAATATACTAAGGCAAACCGATGTATTATTCGTCAATAATTTTCAACGATCAACTTAAATGGCCTAATATTTAAATTCCTAACCTAGAAAATAGTATCAGTATCGGATATTATAAGGAGAAAAATAAATACATAGTAAGGGGTAATACGTTGGTAAAGTAGTTTGTAGGAATTATTAAAACAATTTTATATCTACGAAGCAATCTTGTTATTGATTGAATCTTCTTCCTTGGTCGAAGCTATATTATTAGCAGTAACAATATCTTTTAATTCTTTAATTAATGTTTTATTAAGAATCTCAGAAGTATTCTTATCTGTTGAAAAACGATTCAAATAGTAAAAATGTAAGTTTGAAAAATCCATAATTCTTATTTTTATTTCAATGTAGTTATAAATTTACAAAAAAATACTCATAAAATCCATTAATGACAAAAAAATAGGTTAAAATACATATTTTTCTAAGTTTTTTTCAGTTAAAAATACTATATCGTTTTCTTGGAGTAGGACTATGATTATATTAAAATTGGAAGTGGTAAGTCTTAGTTTTTAAATTTTAATTAAAGAAGAGTTATCGCTTGCTAAATAATAGACTTATACTTAGTGTTAAGATAACCTCTAATAATCCTATTGTTATGATTGTGGTAGTTTATTAAAGGAAATTGATTGTATTGTTCTTGTCTAGGATGCTAACTTTTCATTATCCTCTATGTCTAAATCTTCTATGTCATCTAAACTAGCCTCTTTTCTAATTTGGTCAATTTCTTTTAAATATTCTGAATTTTCTTTTTTTCCAAAAAATCGATTTTGGTAATAAAAAATGAGATCTTTTAAGTTCATAAATAAAGTAGGAATTAGACCTCAAAAATAATGTTTATATTTTAAATAATGATCTTTTTTTATCGTTTTAATACTTAAAAAATAGATTAAATGATTTAATAGTTGAAAAAATGAGTTTACTTATGTGTATGTATAATGATATTGCTAAAATTTTTATGGCATAAAAAAATCTCTAAAAGAATTACTCCTTTAGAGATTAAATGAATTAAGTTGTTTTATTTCAGTGTATTTATAAAAGTTGAATGAAAATAAAACTTAATTTAAAGTGTTTTTTTAATATGTATAGGTGATACTAGATATCAAAAGTTATTTTTACTTTATCTACATAATCAAGTTTTTCCCAAGTAAATAATTCAACATCAGTAGTAACTGTGTTACCGTCAGGTTGCGAAAAAGTTTTGGTAACTACTTCGTTTTTACGTCCCATATGTCCATAAGCAGCTGTTTCACTATAAATTGGATTTCGCAATTTAAGACGACTTTCAATAGCAGCTGGACGCATATCAAATATTTTGGAAACTAGTTTAGCAATTTCTCCGTCAGTTAAATTTACTTTTGCTGTACCATAGGTATCAACAAATATACCCATAGGCTCTACAACTCCAATAGCGTATGAAACTTGTACTAAAACTTCATCAGCAACCCCTGCTGCAACTAAATTTTTAGCAATATGGCGCGTTGCATATGCAGCAGAACGATCTACCTTACTAGGATCTTTTCCTGAAAATGCCCCACCACCATGAGCTCCTTTTCCACCGTAAGTATCAACAATAATTTTACGACCAGTTAAACCAGCATCTCCGTGGGGACCTCCAATAACAAATTTCCCTGTTGGATTAATATGATACTTAATATCGCTATTAAACAACGCTGCTAAATTAGCAGGAAGTGTAGCTTGAACTCTAGGAATAAGAATTTCAACAATATCTTTTCTAATTTTAGCTAACATTGCATCATCTTCATCAAAATCATCATGTTGAGTGGATACAACAATAGCCTCAATACGTTGTGGTATATTGTCATCACTATATTCAATAGTAACTTGTGCCTTAGCATCAGGTCTTAAGTAAGGAATAGCATCAGCTTCTCTACGTAAATTCCCTAGCTCAATAAGTAGTTTATGGGAAAGATCAAGTGCTAAGGGCATAAAGTTTTCTGTTTCACGCGTAGCGTAACCAAACATCATACCTTGATCACCAGCGCCTTGTTCTTCTTTGGTTGCACGATCAACTCCTCTATTAATATCTTCACTTTGTTCATGAATAGCAGAAAGTACTCCACAAGAGTTACCGTCAAACATATATTCACCCTTGGTATAGCCAATTTTATTAATAGTTTCACGAGCTATTTTTTGAACATCTAAATAGGTGCTCGATTTTACTTCACCAGCTAAAACCACTTGACCTGTAGTAACTAAAGTTTCACAAGCAACTTTTGATTCGGGATCAAAAGCCAAAAAATTATCAATTAAAGCATCACTAATTTGATCAGCAATCTTGTCTGGGTGTCCTTCCGATACACTTTCAGAGGTAAATAAATATGACATCTAATTTTACTGTTTTATCCACATTGTGGAGTTATATTTTTCAGGAATTCCCGAAATATAAAATTTAGCTAAAAAATGACTCGTAGATTTTCTTCGAGACAATGATTTAAAAAGTAGATAAGACGAAATATACAAAAGAAGTTTACACTGGCTTTAGCATATTTTTAGTGATAATCACCAAGGGTTGCAATCAGTCAAATCTATCCCTTAAATTAAAGTGCAAATTTAAAAGATAAACTTTAAACTAGCACTTCTTTTTATGTTTTTTTAGACTTTTAAATATTACTTAATAACTTGTATAACCTCCCGATAAGTGATCAATACTTCAATAAATATCTTTTGTGTTACTAGTTTTTTATTTCAGATCAGTTAGTCTAATTGTTAGCTATAATGTTATCGCAAATAATTAAGTGTTTTTTATTGTTTTCTTGTATATAAATTAGCTACTTGCAGTAGTATTAAACTTATTTTTAAACGAGTTTAGTACTGTAAATTTTGTATATTATACTATGGCATTAACACTAAATATACCCGATACTACCAAACCAAGAGTAGTTATAATAGGAGGAGGCTTTGGCGGGGTTTCCATAGCAAAAGAGTTGGTGACTCGTAAAGATTTTCAGATTGTTTTATTGGATAGACAAAATTATCATACGTTCCAACCTTTATTATATCAGGTGTCTACATCTTCGTTAGAGCCAGAATCTATTGCCTATCCTTTACGTAAGATTGTAAAAAAAGGGAAAAACACTTTTTTTCGAATGGCCGAAGTTTCTCATGTGGATACCTCAAAAAAAGAAGTGGCTACAAATATAGGATCTATAAATTATGACTATTTAGTTATTGCAACTGGAGCACGAACCAATTTTTTTGGAAACAAAACTATTGAGCGTAATGCAATGCGTATGAAAAGTGTACCACAAGCGCTCAAATTACGAAGTTTAATGCTCGAAAATTTGGAGCAGGCGGTTATAACTCCTGATCCTGAATTAAGAAAAGAATTACTAAATTTTGTTATTGTTGGAGCAGGGCCTACTGGTGTTGAGCTTGCAGGGGGACTCGCGGAATTAAAGGCAAATGTGTTGCCAAGGGATTATCCAGATATGGATTTTTCTGAAATGGAAATTCATGTAATTGAAAGTGCCAATAGAATTTTACCCCCAATGAGTCCTGCAGCAAGTAAAAATGCTGAAAAGTTTTTACGAAAATTAGGGGTGCACTTACATTTAAATACTTTTGTGACTAATTATGAAAATCATTTAGTAGAAACCAATACGGATTTAAAACTTAGGACAGCTACTTTTGTATGGTCAGCAGGTGTTACAGGAGCTCCGATTGAAGGTATTAATGGTGAAGCATTAATTGAAAGAGCGAATCGTTATAAGGTAAATGAATTTAATCAGGTTGAAGGTTTCAAGGAGGTGTTTGCTATTGGAGATATTGCTTTAATGCAAACTGATGGCTATGAACGTGGTCATCCAATGGTGGCACAACCTGCTATTCAGCAAGGTAAGCATTTGGCTAAAAATTTATTGGCTTTGCATAATGGAAAGCCTTTACAAGTATTTAAGTATTTTGATAAAGGCTCTATGGCAACTATTGGGCGTAATAAAGCCGTAGTCGATATTAATAAGTTACGTTTTGGAGGTTTTTTTGCTTGGTTTATCTGGATGTTTATACATCTTATCTTTTTAGTTGGATTTCGTAATAAAGTAGTTACGTTATTTAACTGGGTATATAACTATATTAATTTTGACAAGGCATCTCGATTAATCATTACTCCCTTTAAAGCAAAGGAAGATACTAATGTGGTGTAGTTATTTTTGATTTTTTTATCAATCACAAACCAGTTTTTTGAATTTTTTATCATAATGTGTGTTGTGCTTTTCATTTAAGCTAATATATTTATGGTGGCTGAATCGTTCAATGTTATAGGTTTTTGAACACACCCATGAGGTAACGGACTCATTTATTGCAAAACGACCTAAACAGCCAGAATTATTTAAAGGTTGTTTCCAGTTATTTCCATGAATGACTTCAATATTATATAAGCCTTCTTTTAAATTTTTAAGGGTAAAGGACTCGTTATATTTTACAAAACACTTTCTGCCGATAGAGTGAGAGTTTTGACCATTTATAATTAAAAGTTCTACCCAAATATCAGTTTTCGTTATGTCGTTATTAATGATAGTAAAACTGTTTTTATTTTTTTTATGATAGGTATCATGCCCTTTACAATAGTTATCATCTCCAGTGTTGTAATCGATATACATCCAAGTATTGGCATATTTTCTGTTAATTTTTGAAATAAAGGAACTATCAACTTTGGTTTTAGTATAAAAATCAGATGCAGTTATAGGATGATTTTCTTGAACATATAAATTTTGTGCCGTACTAATTAATCTTGTAAATACTATGAGAATTAAGGTTAAGAAAAATTTCATTTAGAGTTATATTTTATTAGTTTCTATGTCGATAAGTTCAATTAATGAATGCGCTATATTTTTTAAATCTTTAGATTGAAATAAGTAATTTCCATTTTTATCAATTAAAATGAACTTAGGAAAAGCAACAGGGTATTTTTTAAAGTGTTGAGCGCCATTACTAATTATTTCAAAATTGTGAGGGTATTCATTTAAGTATTTATTTAATGAATTGAGAGCTCCAAAGTCAATAGATAATAGTACTATATCAGAATTTTCTTGATATTTTTCGTACAAAGAGTCGATTACTGATATACTTTTTATGGATTGTTTAAATTGGGTGTTCCAAAAATGTAATAAAACTACTTTGCCTTTCAATTTTTCTAAAGCATAGGTGTTTCCCTTTAATGATTTAGTTATAAAATTAGGCGCTATAGTATCTTGGGTTTTATCTGTTTTTACGAAAACTTTTTTTTCAAGTAAAATGTCTGCTTCAGTTTTTTCTAACAGCTGAATGTATTTCAGTACTTTATCATTAGTGATATGAGTTTTAAATGTATACTTATTGGTATCCATTAATCGATCAAATTCATGCAGATCAATGGTGTTTCCATTAATATCCTTTAACGGAGTATAATGGTCAAGCACAATACCTTGAGCATTTATGTTAAAAAGATTCGAAATGAGTAGCATTAGGATAAGTGTTTTTATCATAAAAGAGTTTTGTATTTAGAGTATTTTGAGGTTAGTTAATTTCTTTTTTGTAAAGCAGTAACTATTAGTTGAATGTAACTAAGTTTTTGGTTTTAACGAATAGCTTAGTTGATAATTTTTTCTTAAATAAATTAAAAGAAGTTAAGGCTAAGTTTGTTATCATTTATTTAAATAAACTAGAAATAAAAAAATTTCTACAACTCAAATTAATACGTATCTTTGCAGCTAAGTTTCATTTACATGATGCATGTTATCAAGAAAGGTTGAGGGATTAGACCCTGTGAAACCTTAGCAACCCTTTGAGTAATTAAAGAAGGTGCTAAATTCTACCTAAATTATTTGGATAGATAACAACAGATTATTTTTTATAATCTCACCTTGCTTGAACATCATCTTATTAGTAAAAATAAGCAAGGATTGAACTCAGAACTTACTTACATACCCATTGAAAATTATATCACCTATGCAGGTGAAACAGTTAATGTCGATTTATCATATCAACTGTTTGGACCCAAATTAGGAACAGCTCCAATAGTATTGGTTACGCATGCATTAACGGGAAACTCGCAAGTAAGTGGTGCCCGTGGTTGGTGGAATAGTTTGGTAGGGGCAGAAAAAGTGGTAGACACTAATAAATACACTGTAGTAGCATTTAATATACCAGGAAATGGATATGATGGGAAACCAGAAAATTTATATGATAACTATAAAATTTTTACAGCCAAGGATATTGCTCGTTTGTTTTCGCTTGCGCTAGAAGAATTAAACATAACACGTTTATTTGCTAATGTAGGAGGCTCACTAGGGGGAGGAATTGCTTGGGAGCTTTCGGTGTTAAAACCAAACTTAGCTAAAAATTTAGTAGTAGTAGCAACGGATTGGAAAGCTACTGATTGGGTAATTGCGAATACTAAAATACAAGATGCTATTTTATTAAACTCATGTAATCCATTGCAAGATGCTCGTATGCATGCCATGTTAATGTATCGAACACCGGAATCATTTACTATGAAATTCAATAGAACCAAAAACGAAAGTTTGGGAATGTTTAATATTGAAAGCTGGTTACAATATCATGGTAAAAAATTAGAAGAACGTTTTCAATTAAGTGCTTACAAACAATTAAATTATATACTAAGTACCATTGATGTTTCATCTGGATATAATAACTTTAAGGAAGCCGTGTATGCCATAACTGCCGATATCCATGTAGTAACTGTGGATAGTGATGCGTTATTTACATTAAAAGAGGATAAAGTTACTGTAAGCCAATTACGCGAAATTAGACAACGAACTGGTCAAAAAGTGACCCATCAAGTAATTCGATCCATCCATGGGCATGATGCCTTTTTAATAGAATATGATCAATTAGATGGTTTTTTAGAACCGATATTTAAGTAAAAACTATAGATAGAAGATTTTTAGAATAAATAAAGCTGATAACAGATAACTGAAAAGCCTAAAGCCAAATTTATGAAAGTAACATTAAACAGAGTAAACGAAAAATTCCATTTTCAAGTTAAAAATGATCGTGGATATGTAGTTGATTTAGATAAACGAAAAGTACAAGGGGGAGATGATTTAGGAGCAAGCCCTATGGAATTGTTACTAATGGGGGTAGCTGGTTGTAGTGGCATTGATTTGATAGGCATTTTACAAAAACAACGACAAGAAATTACAAGCTATCAAATGGAAGTAGCAGGTGAGCGGACTCCAATGGGAGAAGCTAAGCCGTTTACAGAGATACATGCAACCATTTTTATAGAAGGTAAAGTATCGCCAAAAAAAGCCTTAAAAGCAGCAGAATTATCATTTGAAAAATATTGTTCGGTTTCTAAAACATTAGAACCAACAGCTACGGTAACTTATAGTGTAGTAGTTAACGGCGAAAAAGTTGAAAAAAATGGAGAAGCATAAACATTTTGAAACTATAGCAGTACGAAGTCAGGTAGCGCGTACTGAAAATAAGGAACATTCAGTACCCTTGTATTTAACATCAGGTTTTGTTTTTGATGATGCCGAAGAGATGAGAGCCTCCTTTGCTGAAGAAAAACAACGAGATTTATATAGCAGGTATAGTAATCCAAATACTTCAGAATTTATTGATAAAATATGTCAAATGGAAGGAGCCGAAGCAGGTTTTGCTTTTGCTTCAGGAATGGCAGCGGTCTATTCTACATTTGCAGCTTTATTAAGTTCTGGGGACCATATAGTTTCTGCACGTTCGGTATTTGGAGCAACCCATGGATTGTTTACTAAATACTTTCCTAAATGGAATATTGAAACAAGTTATTTTGGAGTAAATGAAGTAACTAAGGTTGAGAGCTTAATTCAGCCTAATACGAAGTTCATTTATTGCGAAACACCAACTAATCCGGGAGTGGATGTGTTGGATATGGAATACTTGAGTAAAATAGCTAAAAAGCATAATATTCTTTTAATAGTCGATAATTGTTTTGCTACTCCTTACTTACAAAATCCCATAAAGTTTGGGGCCGATTTAGTGATTCACTCGGCCACAAAATTAATTGATGGACAGGGACGAGTATTAGGTGGAGTTACTGTGGGGAATGCAGAGTTAATAAGAGAAATTTATTTGTTTTCTCGTCTAACAGGGCCTTCAATGTCTCCTTTTAATGCATGGGTGTTATCCAAAAGTTTGGAGACCTTAGCGGTGCGTGCCGATAGGCAATGTGATAATGCATTAAAATTAGCCGAATATTTAGAAAAACATCCAAAAGTAAAGTGGGTAAAATACCCATTTTTAAAATCTCACCCTAATTATGACATTGCTATAAAGCAAATGAAATTAGGAGGTACCATTGTTGCCTTTGAAGTGGAAGGTGGTGTAGCTGGAGGGAAAACTTTTTTTGATAGTATAAAAATGTGCTCACTATCTGCAAATTTAGGAGATTCTCGAACTATTGTTACGCATCCAGCTTCAACAACTCATGCTAAGTTGGCAGAAGAGGATAAGCTGGCTTGTGGTATTACCGCGGGGATGGTACGTTGTTCACTAGGTTTAGAACATATTGATGATATTATTAAGGATATTGAACAGGCATTGTCAACTGTTTGATTTTAAATAAGGTATACTTTAAGTAAAAAGCTCAAAAAATTTTTTTTTTGAGCTTTTTTTATTTTCTAGGGTAGGGTAATTATTCATAAGCCTGTTACTAATACATATCAAATTAATAAAACACTAATTATGAAAAATTACGTATTAAAAATTGTATTTGTATTGGCAGCTTGTATGTCATTTATTGCTTGTGAAAAAGAAGTAGATTGTACTTTGGAAGTAGATTTGCTATTTGATGTAAGCGGAGGAACTGAAGGAAGAGAAGTGACATTAGTAGCTCCTTTTATTGAAGATGCCACTTACCAATGGTTTGTAAATGATCAAAAAGTAACTACAAATGAAACAGCGTCTCAAATTCTATACACTTTTCAAGGACAGGAAGAAAAGTTTGATGTTTGTGTATTAGTAACCAAAGATGGTTGCGAAGAAGGAACTAAAGTTTGTGAGGTATATGAAATTGAAAACAATGAAGAACAGGAGCCAACTGAAGATAAAGGGGATGACGAAAACGGAAATGAAAACGAAGAAGATGAGGCTAATGAAAATGGAAATGAAGAAGATCAAGATAATGGAAATGAAAATAAAGCTTGTGATTTTGCTTTAAATTTTACAATTGAAAAAATTGGAGACCATGAAGTGAAGCTGACAAAAACAGAGAATGAAGACCCTTTTGGATTTGTATGGGTAATCAATGGTCAGACAATTGATTCATCAGAAAGTATATTCGTCTATAATGATGCTCAAGATGGAGATCAGTATTGTTTAATGATGGAAACTCAAGAATGTCCTTCCGCTAAGGAAGTGTGCAAAACCTATACTTCGGAGACAGAAAATGAAGAAGAAATTATAGAAGAGGAAAATGACAAGGAAGAGTTATGTGAAGTTGATGGGGAAGTTACTTTTGACGTAAGTGGAGGAACAGAAGGTAAAGAAGTAACTTTGATTGCTACTTATTACGAGGGAGTAATTTATGAATGGTTTGTTAATGGAGAAGCAGTAGAAGCAGGTAGAAACTTATTTCAATTTTTACATACATTCAAAGGGCAAGAAAAAAATTATGATGTATGTGTTTTAATTACTCCTAAAAATTGTGGTGTAATAAATAGTTTTTGTGCCAACTACGAAATAAAAACAGATGAAGAGTTAATGCAGGAAGCCGGTAACAATTAGTACTCCTCTAGAGTTAATACATATTTGAAAATTTTATTAAGGCAGCCTGATTAATTTTGGGCTGTCTTTTTCCGTAATCTTACATATATTTAGTGTGTGTTTTGTAATCTTATTCCAGAGTTGTTGATTTAGTGTTATTATAAAAAATAGAGCAAATCATTAGCTTATGTAGTTACAGATGCTATTTGAGGTATTACTTTTGAAAAAGTAACAAGATGTTAAAATAGGTTAAAAATTATCATTTTTATCAATTTCTTTATTTGATTGGCTTTATTTGTTAAATCATTAATTGAGTGTCTTTTTTGATCATTAAATTAATGAGTTGATAAATAAAAATAGTTAAGCTAATCATGGAGCATGACTTTGTTTTTGGAATCATTCTAAATAACAGAAATCATTTGTTATATACTTGTTTTTATCAGCATATTTGCAAACGTTTTTTATTTAAATATACCACGTAATGTTTGGGTAAAAAATCGACTTTAATAACCGATAGTTTTATTAAATTTTAAAAAGTAAAACAACATAGAAAAAGGTGTTTGATATTTAAAATAATCAAAAATTTATGTAGTCTTCTATTTGATTATATGTGTTTTTGTTTTAAACCAAGCCTTTGATATTGAAAAGACTTCTATTTATATGAATACTTACAAAGATTACATCAAGGAAATTGAAGAGAGAAAGGGGTTAAACCTACATCCTAAGCCAATTGACGGAGGTGAGTTACTTACTGAAATTATAGCTAAAATCAAGGATGCTGATAATGCACATAGAGAAGATTCTATTAACTTCTTTATATATAATGTTTTACCAGGTACAACAAGTGCAGCTGTTGTAAAAGCTAAATTTTTAAAGGAAATAATCCTTGGAGAAGCTATTGTAAAAGAAATTACACCTGCTTTTGCTTTTGAACAATTATCACATATGAAGGGTGGGCCTTCTGTTGAAGTATTGTTGGATTTAGCTCTAGGTAGCGATGCTGCTATTGCTAATGAAGCAGCTAAGGTATTAAAGACTCAAGTATTTTTATATGAATCAGATACAGAGCAATTAGAAAAAGCTTATAAAGGAGGTAATGTTATTGCTAAAGAGTTGATAGAGAGTTATGCTCAAGCAGAATTTTTTACAAAATTACCAGAAATAGAAGAGGAGATTGAAGTAGTAACTTATATTGCTGGTGTAGGTGATATATCTACAGATTTATTATCACCAGGAGCTGATGCGCATTCAAGATCAGATCGTGAATTGCACGGACAGTGTATGTTTGAGCATAATAAAGAAATGCAACAAGAATTGTTAGCTTTAAAGAAGCAACACCCTAATAAGCGTGTGATGTTAATTGCTGACAAAGGAACGATGGGAGTAGGATCTTCAAGAATGTCAGGAGTAAATAATGTGGCATTATGGACAGGAATTCCTTCAAGTCCTTATGTACCTTTTATTAATATTGCACCAGTAATTGCTGGTACTAATGGTATTGCACCAATCTTTTTAACAACGGTTGGCGTAACTGGTGGTATTGGTATCGATTTAAAGAACTGGGTAAAGCAGAAAGATGCAGAAGGGAATACCATTGTTGATGAAGATGGAGAGCCAATCTTAAAAGAAGCATATTCTGTAGCTACAGGTACAGTGCTTACAATTAACACAAAAGAGAAAAAATTATATAAAGGAGACAAAGAGTTAAAAGATATTTCTACAGCTTTAACACCACCAAAAATGGAGTTTATTAAAGCAGGAGGTTCTTACGCAGTGGTTTTCGGTAAAAAATTGCAAACATTTGCTTGTAAAGTTTTAGGAATAGACGTCCCTCAAGTATACGCTCCTTCAAAAGAAGTATCTATAGAAGGGCAAGGTTTAACAGCAGTTGAAAAAATATTCAACAGAAATGCAGTAGGAACTACTCCAGGTAAAACATTGTACGCAGGTTCAAATGTTAGGGTTGAAGTAAACATTGTAGGTTCTCAAGATACTACAGGTTTAATGACTTCTCAAGAGTTAGAAATGATGGCTGCTACAGTTATTTCTCCAATTGTTGATTGTGGTTACCAATCAGGGTGTCATACAGCTTCAGTGTGGGATGATAAGTCAAAAGCTAACATTCCAAGACTAATGAATTTTATGAATGATTTTGGATTAGTTACTGCCCGTGACCCCAAAGGGAAATATCACGCGATGACTGATGTAATTCATAAAGTGTTAAATGACATTGCTGTTGATGATTGGGATGTAATTATTGGTGGAGATTCCCATACACGTATGGCAAAAGGAGTAGCTTTTGGTGCAGATTCGGGAACAGTTGCTTTAGCATTAGCTACAGGGGAGGCTACTATGCCAATTCCAGAGTCGGTAAAGGTTACCTTTAAAGGGGAGATGAAGCCTTATATGGATTTCCGTGATGTTGTTCATGCTACTCAAGAGCAGATGCTAAATCAGTTTGAAGGAGAAAATGTTTTTCAAGGAAAAATCATTGAAGTGCATATTGGAACGTTGACTTCTGATCAAGCATTTACATTTACAGATTGGACTGCAGAAATGAAAGCAAAAGCATCTATCTGTATTTCTGAAGATGATACTTTAATTGAATCATTAGAAATTTCTAGAGATCGTATTCAAATTATGATTGATAAGGGTATGGATAACCCTAAACAAGATCTTAAAGGATTGGTTGATAAAGCAAATAACCGTATCAACGAAATTAAAACAGGAACTAAATCGGCATTAAAGCCAGATGCAGATGCTAAATATTATCAAGAAGTTGTTATTGATCTAGATAAGATTGTTGAGCCAATGATTGCTGATCCAGATGTATATAATGAAGATGTATCTAAACGATACACACACGATTGTATAAATCCATTATCTTTTTACGGAGGAACTAAAAAAGTAGATTTAGGATTTATTGGATCTTGTATGATTCATAAAGGAGATATGCAAATTTTAGCTCAAATGTTAAAGAATATTGAGAAACAACAAGGTAAGGTTGTATTCAATGCACCTTTAGTTGTTGCGCCTCCAACATATAATATCGTTGATGAGCTAAAAGCAGAAGGAGATTGGGATGTTTTGGTTAAATATTCTGGTTTTGAGTTTGATGATAGTGCCCCAAAAGGTTTAGCACGTACCAAGTATGAAAATATGTTGTATTTAGAACGTCCAGGGTGTAACTTATGTATGGGTAACCAAGAAAAAGCAGAACCAGGAGATACAGTAATGGCTACTTCTACACGTTTATTTCAAGGAAGAGTGGTTAGAGATGCTGATGGTAAAAAAGGAGAATCTTTATTATCATCAACTCCAGTAGTAGTGTTATCTACAATTTTAGGTAGAACGCCAACCATGGAAGAGTATGAAGCTGCTGTTGAGGGAATTGTTTTAACTAAATTTAAACCATCGCAAAAGCAATTAGTAGGATAACTAACTAATTCAATAAAATAGAAAAGGGTCAAGTGAATAGCTTGGCCCTTTTTGTGTTTGTGTAAGTTATGAAGTAATTAAAAATGTAATATGTGAATCATTCATAGGTGTTTATATGTTCATTAGGATATGATACAAAGCAGTAGGAATAATTAAAATGTGACGACAAAATTTATTTTTAATTCGTATCTTAATGAACAAAAAATATACTTAAAATGGCATTTGATATAGACATGATTAAAAAGGTGTATAGCCAAGTTGCGGAGCGTGTTAATGCAGCGCGTAAACTGACAGGAAAACCTTTGACATTAGCAGAAAAGATTCTCTATTCTCATTTGTGGGAAGCTAAAGTTACTAAGACATTTACTAGAGGGAAAGATTATGTGGATTTTGCTCCTGATCGTATTGCTTGTCAGGATGCTACTGCGCAAATGGCATTATTGCAATTTATGCAGGCTGGAAAAAATAAAGTCGCCGTACCTACAACTGTACATTGTGATCACTTAATCCAAGCTAAAGAAGGTGCTATTGCCGATTTAAAAAACGCGAATAGTGTAAGTAGTGAAGTATTTAATTTTTTAGAATCAGTTTCCAATAAATACGGAATCGGTTTTTGGAAACCAGGAGCAGGGATTATTCATCAAGTAGTATTGGAAAATTATGCTTTTCCTGGAGGAATGATGATTGGTACAGATTCACATACAGTAAATGCAGGTGGATTAGGAATGATTGCTATAGGTGTTGGTGGTGCAGATGCTGTTGATGTTATGGCAGGAATGGCTTGGGAATTAAAATTTCCAAAATTGATTGGTGTAAAGTTAACTGGGAAATTATCTGGTTGGACGGCACCCAAAGATGTTATTTTAAAAGTGGCTGAAATTCTTACTGTAAAAGGAGGAACGGGAGCTATTGTTGAATATTTTGGACCTGGGGCAGTATCTATGTCATGTACAGGTAAAGGTACTATTTGTAATATGGGAGCCGAAATTGGAGCAACCACTTCAACCTTTGGTTATGATGAGTCTATGGAGCGTTATTTACGTTCAACCGATCGTGCCGATGTTGCGGATGCTGCAAATGCAGTAAAAGAGCATTTAACAGGGGATAGTGAAGTATATGCTAATCCTGAACAATATTTTGATGAAGTGATTGAAATTGATTTATCGGAGCTAGGTCCCTTATTAAACGGACCCTTTACGCCAGATTTGTCCACAGCAGTTGGTAAGACAATGACAGAGAAGGCAACCAAAAATGAGTGGCCTTTGCAAGTAGAATGGGGGTTAATTGGTTCGTGTACCAATTCTTCTTACGAGGATTTGTCTAGAGCTTCATCAATCGCACAGCAAGCCATTGATAAAGGAATTAAAATGAAAGCAGAATTGGGAATTAATCCAGGCTCGGAGCAAGTAAGGTATACGGCTGATCGAGATGGAATACTTGGTATTTTTGAAAAATTAGATGCCAAAATATTTACAAATGCCTGTGGGCCTTGTATAGGTCAATGGGCGAGGTATAGTGATCCTAAAAATGCACCAAAAAACAGTATAGTACATTCATTTAACAGAAATTTTGCCAAACGTGCAGATGGGAATCCTAATACGCATGCCTTTGTTGCCTCGCCAGAATTAACTGCGGCAATTGCGATCTCTGGGCGATTAGATTTTAATCCATTAACAGATAAGTTACTTACCGAAAATGGAGATGAAGTAATGTTTGATGAACCCACTGGATGGGAATTACCTCCAAAAGGTTTTGAAGTGAAGGACAATGGATATTTAGCACCTGTCTCGGATGGAAGTGGTGTGGAAGTTAATGTGAGTCCAACATCTGAAAGATTACAATTATTAACACCATTTGAACCCATTGGAAATACGATTGCTGGAGCCAAATTATTAATCAAAGCCTTTGGAAAATGTACTACAGATCATATTTCTATGGCAGGTCCTTGGCTACGTTTTCGTGGGCATTTAGATAATATTTCAAATAATTGTTTAATTGGAGCGGTAAATGCCTTTGGTAAAAAAACGAATTTGGTTAAAAATCAATTGACAGGTGATTTGGGTGCTGTACCAGATACTGCTCGTGCCTATAAAGCTGCTGGTGTAAAAAGTATTGTGGTTGGTGATCATAATTATGGAGAAGGTTCATCAAGAGAGCATGCGGCTATGGAACCACGTCATTTAGGTGTAGCAGCAGTAATTGTAAAGTCTTTTGCGCGTATTCATGAAACCAATTTGAAAAAACAAGGGATGTTAGGACTTACTTTTGCAAATGAAGCTGATTATGATTTAATATTAGAAGATGATACCTTCAATTTTAGTGATTTAAATGAATTTGCACCTGGAAAACAACTTAGGTTAGAAGTGCTTCATGCCGATGGAAGTAGTGATAGCATTATGTTGAATCATACATATAATCAATCACAAATTGATTGGTACAACGAAGGCTCTGCCTTGAATTTAATTAAAAAACAAAATGCTTAATAGTGGATTGTGAGATGGAGCTTCGCAATGTGTATTGAATGTTTTATACACATCAAACTCCTTTTTAATTTTAGCATTGCATCTCTATGATTAAATTAAAAGTACAGTGAAACGTATAGTTTAGCAGCGATTTCGATATAGAATAAATTTTCTATTGCATATTAATATTTTGATTAGTGCATTTTGAATGACACAATTAATCTTTAAAAATGTTGAATGTTAAGAAAGAAATTTTGTGAACACATAAAATGAAAATTTATGCTGAAAGTCACTAATTGCTGTATTTTCATAAATATTAGAAAATTCAAACCCCGTTTTTAGCTCTTAATAGCTATTTTCGGGGTCTTTTTTTACAAAACAGAATATAACTGTATTTCAATGGTAAATACTATTAATAGTTAACTAAATAACCTTAATTCATTTCATAAAATAGCAGACTATTTTTTTCTCCAATAGTTATGATTTCTAAAGCATTGTCTTTATCGGCATTTTTCATGTCAATTAAACTATTACCATAAATGGGAAAACCATTAATAGGTTTAGCATTGCTATCAAATAAATAAATTTTACTTGTTTGTGTATCAGTAATACTCACGTAAACTTTATTATTCAGGTAAAATATTTTAGGTTTAGAATATACTCCGAATTCTAAATCTATTTTTTTGTTTTTTATACTTAGTGTATTCTCAGCAAAGGAAACCCAAGTTTTTAATGTCGCATCAATTTGTGTGTTTTCAATACCAATAGGAGGGTTTGTTTTACTAAGCTTACCCGAAGTAGTAATTTGAGTTAATTTTAAATCAGCAGTAAGGGAGGCAAATGAGTTATTATACCAATACCACTCATTAGTGGTTTCGGTAGTACCTCCTGATTTTATTTTAATACGCTTTTTACCCGTTCGGCTTAAAAAATGGACTCCCGTATTACTTTCATTTACTACAATATAATCTTTGGATCCAACTTTTATGTGTTTTGGAGGATGAGTAATACGACCTTTTGCATTGTTTTTAAAACGAAAGCCTTTCACGGATTGGCCTTTGTTGTCAAACATTTTAATTTTATCATTTAAAACAACTGCAATGCGGTATTTTCTTTTCTTATCATAATCAAAAACTGCCACAGGTTGGGTAATGGTGGAGGTAAACGTTAATGGGAAAGGTGCTACATTATTTCCATTTCTATCAAGTACATGTAATTTATTGGGGGTAGTAAAAATTAGTTGTAAACGTCCATTACGGTACATGTCTATTTGTTGAATTTTACCTAAAATAGGAGCTCCTATTTCCTTTTGCCATAAAATTTTCCCAGTATTATTAATGAGTGTTAATTCATTGTTTTGATCTTGTGCAATAACATCCATGCCTTTGGTCAAATGATTTTTTACAAATTGTGGAGTACCACTAATGTTATTTTCCAATACGGTACTGGCTGTTTGACCTACTTTAATAAAATCAGAACGTTTCGATTCTGATTTCGAAATTACTTGATGTATATGTGTGAAATTATTATCAGTTGTACATTGGATAGCAGCAAGTTTATAATCGGCATTGTTAGTTTTTTTCCAGCTTTCAGTATATGTTTCAGCTACATTTAAAGCTAATTTAGGAATTAAGCTTTTTGTGTTTTGGAGGTGAAGTATGCTACTCTGGTTTGCAATTTGATCTGAAAAATTAGTATACCAATTTTTGCTAGGTAGGACATCTTCATTTTTTGAAGCTGTTATAATATCTTTTAATACATTTTTATCATTGGCAAAAACAACAAAATTTGTAATTTGTATATAATAATTGGCATCATTAAAATTTTGAATAAGTGGGGCTAACTTTTCATTAAAATTGATAGATTCTTCTAATTTCGAAATGGTAAAGTCTCTAAAGGCTTCATTATTCTCTTCAGTTGGCAGGTATGATGGCACATCGAGTGTTTCGTCAATTAACGAAAAAGCCAGTGCTTTTTCATTGGATAATCGTATGACACCAAATTCATCTGTTTCCGTTAAAAAATCATCCAGTACATCATTTTTTAAATCAGCATCTTTATGATTATATTGGGTAATATTAGTGTTTAATTGTGAATAGTTGTCATAAGTATACGAAGTAAAACTTTTAAAATTTGCAGGTGTAATTTTTGCTAACTGATTACTTTGAGCTCTAGTGTTATTAAAAAGATTCATAAAATCATAAATAGAATCTTTAGCTCTATATACCCCATCAAAAGTAATGGTATTACTATCTACTTTAAAATCACCAGCAGTCCAACCACTCCAATTTTTTGTTTCAAAAGTACTGGTATCATAATTTGGAAATAATCGTTGAATAATGTCCAAATTATTTTTATTGTTAACCACAACCGAAAAGGAGTTGTTATTGGCTTCCAATACTTTAAAACTTTCAGTGTAAGGGTTAGTGCTTTTGTTTTTGGGCTTGTTTTGATATTGTCTAATACTATTTTCAACTAGCAATTTATTGTCCGAAGCAATCCAAGTACTATCCAATGTAGTGGTATAAAATGTTTTTTCATTTATAGTTACTTCATTATACTCTGTATTGTTATAAGTAAAATTACCAGTAGTATATTTTTTTATTTTTTCAGCGCTAAGCAAATTATGCTTTAATGGAGTTATTAGAGTATAGCCTAAGTCTGTTTTTCCAATAGGAGAATAACATAAATAAAAGTCATGTTTTTTGGGAGTTAAAAGTTTAAATCCTCCGATGTTTTTAAAGTAATTAACTAATACATTTTTTTTGTTTTCAGCTATAAGTGAGTTATTGCTAAAATGTGATTGTATTTGTTTTAAGTTATTTCCTTTAATAACAAAACTAGTATTTGCAGGAATAAAAGGAATAGGGGAGTTTGATTTAGTAGTTTTTTGGGTACATCCAACTATAAAGATGATTAAACTAGTAAAAAAGAGTGTTTTTAAAAACGTCGATTTGTATTTAGGGATACTATTTTGTGCTGACATATAGGTGTTGCTGTAGCTTTATTCTTTAACTAAAAAACATATGTAATTCCTTACAAAAATACAGAAGTGATTTAAACTTTTTTAATTGAAACGTAAAACAGTTCGTTTTTATTCGTTCTATATGAATTTTTATGCTCTAAAGCGGTAAAGTATATTGTTCTGGTAATAGTTTAAATCCCATTCTATGATATTTTGTTGCTCCATGAGTGCGTATAGCATCCCTGTGGGTTTTGGTTGGGTATCCTTTGTTTTTTTTCCAGCCATACATGGGGAATTCCATATCAATTTTTTGCATATACTCATCTCGGTAGGTTTTTGCTAGTACAGATGCGGCTGCAATATTTACATACTTACCATCACCTTTAACAATACACTCATGCGGAATGTTTGTAACAGGAGTAAATTTATTACCGTCTACTAATATAAATTCGGGAGTAGGGCGGAGTTGTAAAATTGAGCGCTGCATAGCAGCTATTGAGGCATGGAGGATATTTAATTTTTGAATTTCATCCATAAAAACATGAGTAACTTGAAATGAGATAGCTTCTTTTTCAATGATTTTACGTAATATATTTCTGTTTTTTTCGGTCAATTTTTTGGAATCATTGAGCAAAGGATTTTTAAAATCATCAGGGAGTAATACAGCGGCGGCAGTTACTGGACCAGCTAAGCAGCCTCGACCAGCTTCGTCTGTTCCACATTCAAGTAAATCGGGATGTTTTTTTAGTATAAGCAAAATACAAAATTGAAGGGCCTAATATATGTATAAAAAACATATTTTTGTCACTATGCTGGACAGGTTTCAGTATCTATAGTTAGTAGTATGAAACAATTCAGTTTATTATTTTTTATAATAGTATTTTCCTTAGCGGGAAAAGCACAAGTAAATTCGGGAGGGACAGCTGATCCAAATTCTGTAAATGAAGAGGATAGTAGTTCCAAACGAAAATTTTCTGGACCTAAGGAGAAGAAAAAAAAGCCTCCTATTGAATTGTATAAAATTATTTCTGCAGAGCGAGATACGACTTATTTAGATACTACTTTGAGTATACAAAAAGATTATAAGTTCAATTATTTAAGGAAAGACGACTTTGAATTTGTTCCATTTCCTAATGTCGGAAGTCCTTATGTTCAATTAGCAAAGCAAGAAAAATATTTTGAGGTAATGCCACATTTTGGGGCGCGAACAAGGCATTTAGCTTATTTAGAAGCAAAGGATATTAATTATTACAGTGTACCCACGCCGCTTACAGATTTATACTATAAAACAGCGGTAGATCAAGGACAGCAGTTGGATGCTTTTTTAACCGTAAATACATCACCAAATGTTAATTTTTCAATAGCCTACAAAGGGATTCGTTCATTAGGGGATTATATAAATTCATTAACTAGTACGCGTGCTTTTCGGAGTACTTTGAGCTATACTATGCCTAATAAACGTTATACAACAAATTTTCATTTTGCAGATCAAAGCATTTTTAATGAAGAAAATGGAGGACTTAGCGGTCAAGATTTACTACAGTTTTTAGAAGCAAATGAGAATTTTGATAATCGTAGTTCATTTGATCCTTCATTTATATCGGGTGGAAATGAATTGGAAGGAAAACGTTTGTATTTAGATCACGAGTATCGAATTTTTATGAAAGATACGTTACAAACTAATGAATTATCCGTTAGACATAAACTAGAATACACAACAAAGCAATATACGTTTACACAAGAGAATGCGACTGAAGCTATTTTTGGTGAAGCCGAAAATACAGGTAGTTTTAGGGATAAAACCGAACTGGAATATTTAACAAATCAATTAGGCTTACAATATTCAAATGATTATTTAGGTGAGTTAAGTTTTTTTGTTAAGTACAGTAGCTATAATTATGGATATGATAAAGTGATTATTCAGAGTAGGTTGGAAAATGAGGATACCAATCCAATAGTTATCAATACGGGAGTTATTGAGGATAGATTATCCGGAGATGTACTTTCATTTGTGGCACATTATAAAAACAAGTATAAAGGTTTTTTGTTAGAAGGGGATGCGCAATCTACTATTTCTGGAGAGTATGAAAATCAATACTTTTTTGGGCAAGCGGGCTATCAATACAAGGATGATATTAGTGTAAAATTTGGATACCGTTTAGCTTCTGAAGCGCCCAATTACAATTACTTATTAAATCAAAGTAATTTTATTGAATACAATTGGCAAAATGATTTTAAAAATGTAATAACAAATACTTTTTCGGCAAACATTGATGCTAAAAAAATAGCAAATTTAGAAGGTTCATATAGCATAATAAGTGATTATACTTATTTTGGAAGGAGGGAGGTTCCTTTTCCTTCAACCAGTATAGGTGGGAGTCTAGTTGAAGAGACTACAAGTGTTTCTACTCCCATACAGACAAGTACCGTAATTAATTTGTTTAAATTAAAAGCTTTTCGTGAGTTTAAATTTAAAAATTTCCGATTGGCTAATACTATATTATTTCAGCAAGCTATTGGTAATGATATTGAACAAATTTACAATGTACCTCAGTTTGTAACGCGTAATTCTTTGTATTACCAAAATAAAATATTTAAGCGTGCGATGTTTGTACAAATAGGCTTAAATTTTAAATACTTTACGAGTTACTTTACCGATGGTTATGATCCATTAATTGCCGAAAATTATGTGCAAAGCACTCAAAAATTTGGTGATCATCCAATGGTAGACGTTTTTTTAAATGCCAAAGTACGTCAAACTCGTATATTTTTTAAATTAGAAAATGCACAGCATTTATTGAAAAAAAATACAGAGCTGGTAGCTCCAGGTTTTCCTTCGCGAGATTTTTTAATTCGTTTTGGTTTAGTTTGGAATTTCTTTTTGTAAAAGTAAAATTGAAGTAATATTAATTTTTAAAGTTGAATAGTCTTTACTAAAATGAACTGCATTTAATAGGTGATTTGTTATTAAACAAACATCTATAAAGTAGTATTAGTACCTTTAAGTTTACTTATGACTTATTTTATCGATGTTTTATTGCCTATACCTATTAAACAAACATTTACATATCAAGTAAATGAAGCTGAGGCAAATTTTTTACAAATTGGTATGCGTGTTTCGGTTCCATTTGGGAAGCGAAAGCTTTATGCAGCAATTGTTGTGGGTATTCATAATGATGATCCCGAAATATATGAAGCCAAGGAAATTGATTGTATTTTAGATGAGCATCCCCTGGTTTTAGAAAGTCAATTAGCCTTGTGGAATTGGATGTCCGCGTATTATATGTGCACTCTGGGTGATATGTTAAAAGCAGCATTGCCTTCGGCTTTGTTATTGGAAGGAGAGACTGTTTTAGTGAAAAACAAAGATGTTGAGGTAGATGTTAGTACTTTAAAGGATGATGAATTTTTAGTTTATGAAGCCTTACAATTTTCGAGCAGTCTTAAAATTCAAGAGCTAGTAAAAATTTTAGGTAAAAAAACGGTATTACCTGTAGCTTATTCGTTACTCGATAAAAAGATAATTACGTTAGAGGAATATGTAGTTGAAAAATATACCCCTAAGCTGCAGAAATGGGTAAAATTACATTCGAGTATAACTCCAGAAAAGTTACCACAGGTGTTAGAAGAGTTATCTAATGCGCCTAAACAGCGCGAAGTCTTGTTACATTATTTCACGCTAAGTGGGAAAAAAGAAAAAATAAGTAGTAAAGAAGTATTAGGTTTAGCAAAAGCGACAACTGCCAGTTTAAATAGTTTAGTAAAAAAAGAAATACTAGTTGTTTTTGAAGAACAAATAGACCGAATTAATTACGCCGAAAATCAAACAAGTACTTCAAATGAGTTAAATGAGCATCAAAAAATAGCTTATGGATCGTTACAAATGGCTTTTGAAACTAAGAATGTATGTTTACTTCATGGAGTAACTTCATCTGGTAAAACTGAGATTTATAGCAAGTTTATAAAAACTTCATTAGATAAAAATAAGCAAGTCTTATTTTTACTACCCGAAATAGCCTTAACCACTCAGCTTATTGAACGATTAAAAGTAGTTTTTGGAGCCTATTTAGTTGTATATCATTCACGTTTTTCGGCAAATGAACGTGTTGAGGCATGGCATAGGGTTTTAGCTTCAAAGGGAAAACCACTTTTAGTTGTAGGAGTCCGATCAGCCTTATTTTTACCTTTTCAGGAATTAGATTTTATAGTAATTGACGAGGAACACGAGCAAACGTACAAACAATTTGATCCGGCCCCGCGTTATCATGCGCGAGATGCAGCTATAGTATTAGCGCATAGTTTTAAAGCAAAAGTACTGTTAGGTTCTGCTACACCAAGTGTAGAAACTTATGCCAATGCTCAAAGCGGAAAATATGGATTAGTTACTTTAATAAAAAGGCATAAAAATATTTTAATGCCGGATATAGAACTTGTTGATCTACAAAAAAAATACAATAAGCGTTTAATGAAAGGGCATTTTAGTGATCGCTTGTTGGAAGAAATTCAAGAATCGTTAGATGCAAAGGAGCAAGTAATTTTGTTTCAAAACAGACGTGGTTTTTCATCCATACAAAGTTGTAATACTTGTGGGTATGTACCCCAATGTACACAGTGTGATGTAAGTCTAACTTACCATAAGCATACTAAAAAATTACGTTGTCATTATTGCGGATATCAAATAGCAGAACAATTGGCTTGTCGTGCATGTGGTAGCACACAGTTAACTACGAAAGGCTTAGGTACCGAGCAAGTTGAAGAAGAGCTAAAAGGCTTGTTTCCAAAGCATGTAGTATCGCGTATGGATCAAGATACCACTAGAGGGAAATATGGACATCAAAAGATTATAACAAAATTTGAAGCCCAAGAAATTGATATTCTAGTAGGAACTCAAATGTTAGCTAAAGGTTTGGATTTTAAACGGGTTAATTTGGTTGGCGTTATGAATGCAGATGGTTTACTTAATTTTCCTGATTACAGAGCACATGAACGTACCTATCAATTGTTAAGTCAAGTGGCTGGACGATCGGGGAGGTCAGAAAAAAGAGGGAAAGTGATCATTCAATCCTTCAATCCATTACATCAGATTCTACAGCAAGTATCTGTAAATGATTACTCGAGTATGTGGAAGGATCAAATGAATGAACGAAAGCAATATCAATACCCTCCTTTTTGTAAATTGATTAAGCTTACTTTGCGTCACCGAGATTTTAATAAAACAAATGAAGCAGCAGATTGGTTAGCCAAAGCTTTAAGGAATTCTTTTCAAAAAAATGTTTTTGGCCCCGAGTTTCCAGCTGTGTCTCGTGTTCGGAATCAATACAATAAAAATATTTTACTAAAAATACCACCTGGACAAAGTGTAGCTAAAACTAAATCTTATCTTTTAAAGTTGTTAAAAACATTCGAGAGTATAAAAAATTATAGTGGTGTTCGAGTTATTGTTAATGTAGATGCTGCCTAGTTTGATACAACTTTGCTCTTAATACCCAGTTAGACTCTTATCCATAATTAATTTGGTATCAGAATTTTGTTATGAGTTTTGAAAGCTACCTAAAATTAAGCACTTCAGTAAATCGTATAAATTGTAAAAATCAGATACACTAAAAGAAGCAGCCAAAGTTTTGGACAAGTTGTCTTTTTTTTTGTTTCTATTGTTTTGTAAAACAACGTATTGCTATTTTGTTTATGTTTTTTAACAAAATGTTAAACAAAATAAAAGTATAATTTTACATCTTAGCAGAAACAAAAAATCATTAATTATGAAAACGATCTCAGAATTTTTAAAATTTGCTCTTTTATCAATTATAGTTATGGCTACTTTTTCCTGTAGTGATGATGATGATAATTCTGATATGAAAGATGAAAAGCAAAGCATAGCTGCCATAGTGGAGTCAGGTGAAAATTTCACACTATTAGAAATGGCACTTAAGGATACGGGCTTGTTGAGTACCTTTGAGGGGGAAGGAACCTTTACGGTATTCGCACCAACAGATACAGCATTCCAAGCATTATTAACGGAATTAGGCGTGGAGTATGCCGATTTAACTAAGGAAACTTTAGAGGCTGTTTTGAAAATGCACGTATTAACATCCGTAGTTGCATCAACAGATTTGGAAGAAGGAGCAGCACCAACAACACTGCAAGGTGAAAAAATTACAGTAAGCTTAAATCCAGTCGCTATTACAGATCCAAATATGCGAGTTTCTACGGTTGGTCTAGCTGATTTGGAAGCTACAAATGGAATCATCCATGTTATTGATAAGGTAATTTTGCCAAAACAAGACCCTAAAACAATAGCAGCAATTGTTGAAGAAAGTGCTGATTTTACTTTATTGGAAATGGCTTTAAAGGATGCAGACTTGTTTACTACTTTTGAAGGTGATGGAACATTTACAGTATTTGCACCTACTGATGCCGCATTTCAAGCATTATTGACAGAATTAGGTGTAGCTTATTCAGATTTAACAAAAGAAACTTTAGAAGCTGTTCTAAAAATGCATGTGTTGACATCAGTGGTGGAGTCTAAAGATTTAACTGATGGTGTAACTCCAATGACACTTCAAGGAGAAATGATTACCATTAATTTATCTCCAAACAAAATAACAGATCCTAACAGTAGAGAATCAGCAATCACAGCAGTGGATGTGGCTGCAAAAAATGGTGTGATCCATATTATTGACAAAGTAATTTTACCTTTACAGAAATAATAGAGCGATTCCCCTAAGTTCTGTAATAACAAAAAAGAGTGTTTCAATATAGATTTTTGAAACACTCTTTTTTGTTGTCCCTTATTTGTATATAAAGTAATTAGATAGAATTAAGTCTCCAATCATACTGAACATAACCTTTGCTTTTTTGATTTCGAATTTTTGTTTTACTGTATTTATTTATAAAATCGGTAATACTTTGATTTTCTTCTTTAAAATCACCACCGAACCATGAGAATAATTTAGACAGTTTGTAAGTATATCCCGTAATTTCATTATTTTTTCTGTCATTAATATATTCGGTTGTTTGTCTTTTTAATAGACGATCAAGGTTTTTTCCTTTATAGGGAATTTGTATTACTCTAGGGCATGAATAAGAAGCGCAGTTAATAGCAAAATGAATTCTAGGTTCATTAAATTTTCGTAAAATTTTATGTTCCACATGTCCTAAACTCATTGACTCACCATCAATTTTAAAAAATTCGGTTTTCCATGGATTGTCTATATCTTTTATACTGCTTACAGGATAATTTTTAACAATAAGCTTAAATGTAAATGCATTATATACATTAATCCAGTAGGCTATTTTGTCATTTGTTGTCCAGTCATTATTAATTTTTGTATTAGAAAGGATTGCCAAAAATTCGTCAAGTTTAGCCTCTTTATTTTTTAAACTTTTATAGTCAACAAATCCATCTGGTTTAACATACATACTCAATAAAGAATTCCATATGGAGTAGTCCACCTTTTCTTTGACTTCAACAGATCTATAACTATAATTTGATGTCTCAATTTTGTTTATGGAAGGTTGAGAAAATGCTAAAAAGTTAATTAAGAGTAAAATAGGTAATAGGGTAGTTTTTTTCATTTTAAAAGAATGGTTTAATGTGTGTTTGTTTGGTTTGCTAATATCTTTATTTTGAATATTTGAATTGCTTTTATTCGTTATAAAGATATTTTTAATCGACAAAACACTTTTTTTTAACGTTTAAATGCTTTTTAAAATATGAAAGTACCGTATTTTATATTGGTTCAATTTAGAAAATAGTGGAGTGGTGATAAAAAAGAAGATTTGCTACATACATGAGCATGTAGCATATAACTATAGCAGAATCGTGTTAAGAAGGTTTAATTGTAGTATTTGCTATTCCAAATAGCTGTATTAAAGTTTTTTCCTTTGGCAAAGCCATAATATAATACCACAGCAACCACAGATTTAAACATAAAAAGTAATTCAATAAAAAAACCGATACTTGGGTTTTGAGCAGGAGAAAACATTCCTTCCGGAATGAGTAAGGTAATTACAAGGCTGGTAAAAAAACAAAGTAACAAGGTGTTCTCAAAACTTTTGAAAAACCAAGCCCAAATTTTACGTAATGGATGCACATCATTTCCCCATTTATGAACAAAATAGTAGTAATCATTTTCTATAGGAATAAACAACAATGGGTCATCTGCATTTTTTAATTTGAATAAACTTGAAGGTGCGATTACCTTAAAGTTGAAAAAGGCAGTTTCGTGCTTGCGTTCTAAATCTTTTATTTTTGAAATAGCTTCAACTGGATAATCTCCTTTAAAATAATGGGTACTTAAAAAACGAAGTCTGTAAGTGATACATATTTTTTTTATGTCATTTATATGATAAATATGATCAGGATTGAGTGCATTTACGTCAAAGTGGTTACCAGGTGTGTTGTCTGTTACTTTTTGTTGAAGTCTATCTAGAATTGAAATATCAGTCTCATGACTTTTTTTCCATATATTTTCAAGTTCTTGTAAAAAAGCATTGTGGGCAGGAATGTCTTTTTGTTTTTTTAATTCTTGAGCTAAATCAACGCGAAACTTCATGATCATTAGTTTTACATAAAGTTACTTAAAACGCGTATGACACAAAAGTTAAAATTGTATTGATAATAAAAAACCTACAGTAAAAGCTTACTATAGGTTTTTATTAAGTGTTGAAAAGCTAAAAAAAAGCAGTTCAAGCTAAAGTTTTTATAGAAAAAATTAGTTAGCGTAATTCGGCACCAAGTTCTTTTTCAAAACTTTGCTGTAGCTTATTCATTATTTTATCAATTTGTTTATCGGTAAGTGTTTTGTTTTTATCGTGTAATTTAAAGCTTACTGCATATGATTTTTTTCCTTCGGGAAGGTTTTTACCTTGGTATACATCAAAAAGGCTCACCTCTTTAAGTAATTTCTTTTCTTGTTTTAAAGCTAAATCATGAATTTGCTTGTAGGTAATGGTGTCATTAAGTAATAACGCAAAATCCCTACGTGCAGCCTGAAATTTAGAAATTTCACTTACTTTAATGTTTTTACTTTTAAGGTTGCCAATTATTGTACCCCAATTAAAGTCAGCAAATAAAACAGGTTGCGATACACTAAAAGATTTAGTTATTTTTGGGTTAACAACCCCTAAATCAACTAGTACATTGTTTCCTTGGTTTAAACTAATTCCTTCAGAAAATACCGAAGAGGTTGTTGGAACTGTCTGTAAATTTTGAACACCCATACGTTCAAAAATACGTTCGACAATAGCTTTTAAGAAAAAGAAACTACTCTTTTGTTGTGGGCTTAACCAGCTTTCATCATGTTGGTTACCTGTTACAAACAAACTTAAATGTTTGTTTTCAATATTTTCTTCCGCTGCTTTATGATAAGTTTTTCCAAATTCAAAAAGTTTTAGGTCGGCGTTTTTTCGGTTAATATTATAGCTAATAGCTTCTAAACCAGAAAAAAGTAATGATTGTCTCATTACCGAAAGGTCTGCGCTTAATGGGTTTAAGATGTTGACATTTTCGGTTTCATTCAATTCACTAACCAACTCAATATATTTAGGAGTAGTCAATGAGTTGGCCATAATTTCGGAAAAACCTTGTCCTACTAATTGTTCGGCAATTGTATTTTGAACTTTATAGTCTTCAATTTTGTTTACACCGGCTATGGATGCATTTAATTTAGTAGTAAAGCCAATATTATTGTAGCCGTATACACGTAAAATTTCTTCAATAACATCAGCTTCACGCTGTACGTCATTACGGTAAGCAGGTATGGTTAAACCTAGACCAGCTTCGGTTACATTGTTAATTTTTATATCAAGTGAGGATAATATACTTTTTATAGTCTCCTTAGGAATTTCTTCTCCAATAAGTTTTGCAGTATTCTCAAAAGATAGGAATACCTGAAAATCTTCAATTTTTTTAGGATATAAATCCGTGATATCACTTGTAATTGAGCCACCGGCTAATTCTTGTATTAATAAGGTAGCACGTTTTAAAGCATATTCTGTTGTATTTGGATCAATACCACGTTCAAAACGGAAGGAAGCATCGGTGTTTAAACCATGTCTTTTAGCCGTTTTACGAATACTTACAGGATTAAAATAAGCACTTTCTAGGAATAATTGTGTAGTGGTTTCATTCACACCAGAATTTGCACCTCCAAGAACACCAGCTATACATATAGGGGTGTCACCATCACAAATCATTAAGTCTTCTGCGCTAAGCTTACGTTCAACAGCATCAAGAGTGGTGAATTTAGTTCCCTCAGCTAAGGTTTTAACATTAATTTTCCCGGTCGAAATTGTAGCCGCATCAAAAGCATGTAGGGGCTGACCTAGTTCATGCATTACATAATTTGTAATGTCGACAATATTATTTTTTGGAGTTAGTCCAATGGATTGTAATCGATTTTTTAACCATTCGGGTGATTCTTTTACTTCTACACCAGTAATAGATACTCCACAATACCTAGGTGCAAGTTCATGTTTTTGAACTTTAATATCAATTTTGTGTAATCGATTTTCAATATTAAAGCTACTTACCGAAGGGCTAATAAGTTCTAAAGTAATTCCCTTTTGTTGTAATCCAGCTTTTAAATCACGAGCAGTTCCCCAATGACTCATGGCATCTGCTCGGTTTGGCGTTAAACCAATTTCAAATACTTGGTCATTTTCAATTTCATATACTTCGGCTAAAGGAGTACCGGGTTTTAAATTCGAATCAAGAACAATAATACCATCATGACTTTGGCCAAGACCAAGTTCATCTTCGGCACAGATCATTCCAAAGCTTTCTTCGCCTCGTATTTTTCCTTTTTTTATGGTAAAAGTTTCTCCTTCGGCAGTATATAATTTAGTCCCAATGGTAGCTACAGCAACTTTTTGTCCTTTGGCTACATTAGGCGCACCACAAACAATTTGCACCGGCTGATCATTACCCAAATCAACTTTAGTTACGCTAAGTTTGTCTGCATTTTCATGTTGTGTACATTCCAAAACATGGCCAACAACAATTCCATTTAGTCCACCTTTAATACTTTCAAAAGTATCAATCCCTTCTACTTCAAGACCTAAATCGGTTAATAATTCTCCTGTTTTTTCAGCATCCCAATCAATTTTGATAAATTGTTTTAGCCAGTTATATGAAATTTTCATGTATACAATAATTATAGAGCGCAAATATAACAAACACCGAACGAATATAATATTGTGAATTTAGTTGTTTCTATTTAAAAATATTACTTTATTTAAACTTAATGGGTTTAAAAATTAGCATATTTTTTATGGAGGTTTTTAAACCTCTGAAAGCATAATATGTATCTTTGAGCATAATTTTAAAAAAATGGGGAAAGGACTTTACATTGCTACAAGTGAGCGACATAGTGGAAAATCAATAGTAACCTTGGGGTTAATGAGAACCTTTTTAGGAAGAACTCCAAGAGTGGGTTATTTTAGACCTATAATTGATGATAGTGTTGAAAATCATGTTGATAATCACATCCAAACTGTAGTATCTCATTTTGATTTAGATATCGCTATTGAAGATACTTATGCTTATAAACGTTCCGAAGTATTAGAAAAATATAATGAAGGGAAAGAAGGAGAGGTATTTGATCTGATTATTGAAAAATACCGAAAGTTACAAGATCATTATGATGTAGTTATTGTAGAAGGAACAGATTTTTCGGATACTGGAAGTATTATTGAGTTTGATATTAATGTTCTTATTTGTAAAAATTTAGGCATTCCTGCAATAATAGTAGCTAGTGGAGCACATAAAAAAGTGTCTGAAACCGTTGGGAATTTAAAACTAGCTTGTGATACTTTTAAAGTAAAAAATGTAAAGGTACTAGGCGTAATAGCGAATAAAGTTCCCGAAGATTTAATACAGGATATTACTGATAAATTAAATCAACGGATGTCGCCTGAAATTGATCAAATTGTTATCCCAGTCATCAAATCATTAGTTGATCCTACCATAAAAGAAGTAGTTGATCATTTAAAAGGTAAAGTCTTATTTGGTGAAGAATTTTTAAATAACCAAGCAGGTAGTTTTGGAGTGGGAGCTATGCAACTACATAATTACTTAACCCATTTTAAAGAGAACAGTTTAGTAATTACTCCGGGGGATCGCGCCGATATTATTTTAGGAGCATTACAAGCTAGTGTTTCGAGTAATTATCCAAAAATATCTGGAATTATTTTAACAGGAGGAATTATACCAGAAGAAAGTATTTTAAAACTCATTGAAGGTTTAAAACTTTCTTTACCTATTATTTCTGTTAAAGAAGGTACTTTTGAAGTAACCAATAAAGTTGGTAATATTAAATCGGGTATTTATGCCGATAATACTCAAAAAATTATAACATCAATAGCTACTTTTGAAAAATTTGTAAATATAGATAGCTTAGCCGATAAGCTAATTACTTTTGAAAGTACCGTAGTTACTCCTCGAATGTTTCAATACAATTTATTGAAGCGTGCGCAAACGCAAAGAAAGCGAATCGTATTACCAGAGGGGTATGATGAAAGGATTATTAGAGCCACTTCAAGGCTTTTGGCTTCGGGAGTTGTGGATGTGATTCTATTAGGGAATGAAGTAAAAATTAAAAATAAAGCAGTAAAATTAGGAGTTCCTTTTGATTTAAAAAGAATGACTATTATTGATCCTGTGAATTCCCCTCATTTTGATGATTATGTACAAACGTTGTATGAGTTGCGTAAGCACAAAAATGTGAATATGGATATGGCCCGTGATTTAATGGCGGATGTATCTTATTTTGGAACTATGATGATTTATAAAGGTCATGCAGATGGAATGGTTTCAGGGGCAGTAAACACCACGCAGCATACCATTAGACCGGCCTTACAATTTATAAAAACTAAACCTACAGCATCTGTGGTATCTTCGGTGTTTTTTATGTGTTTAGAAGGTAGGGTATCCATTTTTGGTGACTGTGCCATTAACCCAAATCCAAATGCAGCTCAATTAGCAGAAATTGCTATAGCCTCTGCCGATACGGCAGTCAATTTTGGTATTGAAGCTAAGATAGCTATGTTGTCTTATTCATCGGGGGATTCTGGTAAAGGAGTGGATGTGGATAAAGTACGTGAAGCCACAAAAATTGTCAAAGAAAAACGTACCGATTTAAAAATCGAAGGACCGATACAGTATGATGCTGCAGTTGATTATGCAGTAGGAAAAAGTAAATTGCCGAACTCTGAGGTAGCGGGGCAGGCAAGTGTATTAATTTTTCCAGATTTAAATACAGGGAATAATACTTATAAAGCGGTACAGAGAGAAACAGGAGCTTTGGCAATAGGCCCAATGCTTCAAGGTTTAAATAAACCTGTTAATGATTTGAGTAGAGGCTGCACGGTTGCTGATATTTACAATACGGTAATTATCACAGCGATACAAGCTCAAGATTTTTAAGTTCAGTTATAAAGGTAGACTTAGGTAAAAAATAGAAAAAATAAACTTCAACAAAATCATCCATTTTAAAAGTTAAAAATAATATGCAAGTACTGGTTATTAATTCTGGGAGTTCGTCGATAAAATTTCAAGTAATTCAAATGCCATCGAGTAATGTAGTTTGTTCTGGTTTGGTTGAACGAATTGGGTTAGATAATGCTAGAATAGTTTATAAAGTAGCTGAAAAAAAACATGAAAAAACAACTGGAATACCAAATCATAAAGTTGGTTTAGAGTTAATTGCAAATTACTTATTAGATTCAGAAATTGGAGTAATTTCAAGTACTAGTGATATAAAAGCAGTTGGACATAGGGTAGTTCATGGAGGGAGTAAGTTTTCGAAAACCGTAGAGGTGAATGATCAAGTAAAGCAGGAAATTAAAGAATTATTTGATTTGGCTCCCTTGCATAATCCAGCAAATTTGGAGGGGATACTTGTCGCTGAAGAAATTTTTAAAACGGCAAAACAAGTAGCCGTTTTTGATACCGCTTTTCATCAAACCATACCTGTTGAGGCTTATAAATATGCAATTCCTAATGAGTTTTTAAAAGATCATAAAATTCGTTTGTATGGTTTTCACGGAACAAGTCATAAGTATGTAACTGAGCAAGCTCGTGCTTATTTAGGAGCAGAAAATTCAAAAAGGATCATAAGTATCCATTTAGGGAATGGATGTAGTATGACAGCTGTAAAAGAAGGTAAGAGTATTGATCATTCGTTAGGTTTTGCACCTATGAACGGGTTAATTATGGGAACCCGCTGTGGGGATATTGATCCATCGGTGGTTTTTTATTTAATAAAGAGTTTAGGGTATTCCTTAGAAGAGGCTAATGATTTGTTAAATAAAAAGAGTGGAATGTATGGTTTAACAGGCTATAGTGACAATAGAGATATTCAAGCAGCGGCAAACAGTGGTGATAAATCAAGTCAGGAAGCTTTGTTGATGAATGCCTATCGTATTAAAAAGTTTATTGGAGCCTATGTAAGTGCTTTAAATGGAGTAGATGCTATAATTTTTACTGCTGGAATTGGGGAGAACTCTTCGGAAACCAGAAGTACCGCTTGTGAATCCATGGACTTTTTTGGGATCAAATTAGACGAAACAAAAAACGCGATTCGTTCCGATGAAATTAGAGAAATACAAGCGGCAGATTCAAGAGTTAAAATATTAGTTATACCAACAAATGAAGAAGCCGAAATAGCAAAACAAGCTTTTGAATTGCTTAGTTAATGTTTTTTTTATTTGAAAGTAAGTATATAAAGGTTACCTCATAGGGTAGCCTTTTTTTGTAAAAAGTTGTACGATTTGTAAATCGTAGTATTCTACTTAAGTATTTTGGAAGTAAAAATAAATGGGGGAAATCGCTATTTATTGTTTTTATGTAAGTAATGTAGGTTTTGTGTGTTATTTGTAAGAATTAAACATTGTTAAACGATTAAAGGCACTTAATTTCGTTAATTGAATTTATTCGTTGTGTATAATATTATTCTTATCGTTAAACAAAATCATACATATAAATCATTTTAATGTCTTTTAAACGAATTTTTATGCATTTAAAAGGTTAGTGACATTATTTTTATAGTTTTTTACTAACTTAAAGTATTGTTAATCAGATGCTTTGTATTTTTGAATTAAGATTTTAATGTGGGTTTTTAGTGTTGTAATCTAAAAAATAAGTTAAAAAACTGACATTTAATCGATTAAATGCAAGAAAATTAGGACTATATGCGTTTTTATTTGGTTTTAACCTATTTGTTTTCTTACTTTTGAATTATCTAATTTAAATGACCCAAATCTAAACTAAAATGAAAACTATTTTAAATGTACTGTTAGTTAGTCTCTTATTTAGTATGAACACATTTTCTCAAAACGCAGACTTTGGGAATATGAGTTATAAGGAAGCTATTGCACTTTCTGAAAAACAGATGGTGCTTACACAGCAAATTGCTAAGGCGAGGATGTTACAAATTGCAGAAATGCCTGAAGCGGTTTATAAAAAAGAGCTTGAAAATACAATAAAACTATTTGATAAAAATTTCAGGAAATTACAATTCAATTCTAAAGAACTAAGTTTAAATGTTAAAACTGCTTTGGGAGAACAAAGTTTATCTTGGTTTCGTTATAAAAAATTATTGAGCCAACCAAAAATGGATGCTAACCTGCTCCTAAAAAAATCTAAGTCTTTATTAGAAATAAGTGAAAAGGTATTGGTTGTGATAAAAAATGATGCAGAAAGAAAAAAGCAGTTGACTTATTTTAGAAAGAAGGATAAAGTGAAAGCAAAAGCAAATAGTTTTATTGAAAATCAAAAAATGAGATTACAACAAATGTGTTTGTATTATGCAGCAAGCAAAGTGGTTGGAAAAAAGGATGAAGATGGTATAATTTCAAAAACTTACTTGGAATTATATGACGAGTTAATAGGAGCCACATCTGGTTTAGAAGGAAGTGAATTAAACACATCGGAAGTATACAATACCTTGGCAGATATTAAACAGTCGATAGATAATTTATATAAGAAAAGAAAAAACTTTATTGGTGCCAAAGTGCCTTTAGAAAAAGTAATTTCAACAACAGAAAATTTAGAGTCTTTACTAAGTGAAGTTACAGAACATTATAGTTTGCTGTAAAAATAATCTCAATACCTACGTTTGATTTAGTACTTTTTATATATACTTTTTTGTCCCCAATTTTAAAAGTCTCGTTATTAATTATCGAATATCGAGGCTTTTTTTATTTTGTCATTTTATTTTGTCACTTTATGTTATTTTTAATGGGATTCTAAATTGATAAAAATAGGGGTTGATTTATTATAAAACACTAATTATTAAGTGTTTGTATTTGTTTTTGCAGTGATTGTAATTTTAATTTCTTACTTTTAAAAGTAAGAAAAAACAACAATAAAAATAGAGGATATGAAGTGCATAAAAATTGTTATGGGGTTATTTTTTTATTTAGCCTTTTATTTTTCAAATGGACAAAATACGACTTATGGAACTATAAGTTATGAGAAAGCGATTAACCTTTCGGGAAAACAACGAATGCTTTCACAAAAAATAGCTAAAGTAAGAATGCTAAAGTCTATTGGAGAAGCAACAAATGAGCTTTCGAATGAATTTGTGGCTAGTATGAAACTTTTTGAACGAAATTTAAAAATATTAGAAAGTAATTCAAGAGAACAAAGTTCAAAGGTAAAGGCTTTAATTAGACAACAAAATGCGGATTGGGTGCAATACAAAGATTTAGTTAGTAAGTCACAGATAGACGTAGAAAAATTACTTAGTAAATCCGAGGCTTTGTTGAGTAAGTGTCATTCATTGGTATTGGCTATTGAAGAAGATTCAAAATTTAACAAGCAGTTAAATTTTGAAAGTAATGGTGAGCAATTAAAAATTGAAACTATTAACAAAGCAGGGAAACAACGTATGCTTTCGCAAAAAATGTGTTTATACTATGCGGCTTGTAAATTTTTTAAAAAAGGAGAAAAATCAAAAATAGCTTGTAACCGTTATGTTGCTGTATATAATCAAATTAATACAGCGATAAATGATTTGTTAGTAAGTGAATTAAATACTTCGGAAATTGATCAAAATATAGCTTTAGCTATGAGTGCTATTGAAAGTATTGAAACAAACAAGAAAAATTTTACAGATAATAAAATGCCGGTACAAAAAATGATTTCGATAAGTAGTAGTTTGCTATCTATTTTTAATAAAATAACTAGTCAATACAGTTTGCTTTAAAAGAATTATTTAATCAGTACTTAATTATAGTAATCTAAATTAGATAATGCATATTATAATTAAGTACTGATTTATTGGGTTTTTAGTTATCGGAAGCTGCGGTGTTAATAATTCCAGAATTCAAAATAATAAATTCGGAACGTCTATTTTTTGCGTGCTCAAAATCGCTACAATCAACATCATTAGCACAATTGTTTACTAACTGGGTTTCGCCGTAGCCTTTATAAAAAATTCTATTTCGATTAATATCACCACTATTCACTAAGTATTCCTTAGTTGCTTTGGCTCTTAATTTACTTAAATCATAATTGTATTCATCATTAGCTCTACTGTCTGTATGCGATCTAATTTCAATTTTTATATGGTCATTACTTTGTAATACTGCAATGATTTTTTGTAACTCTAATTCGGCATCCTTTCTAATTTCATAGTCATTGTAATTAAAGTAGATCGTGTTTAATTGTAGTATTTTAGCTAAATCATCACCAATTCTAGCTATTCTAGATTTAAAGCTATCGTTTGATAAGTCAAAATTTTGTTTTACTACATCTCCTTTATATTTAGATGTTTTTAAGGGGGTACGTTGCGAACGATAACCAACTTTATAAACGTTTAGGTTAAATGAAGAATTACAGTCGGCCGCAAAGGTATAATACCCATTTTTATCAGTAGTGACTTGATTTGTCAAATTCATGTCTTTATCATATAATTTAACCAAGGCATCTGGAATCACTTCATTTGTTTTTTGATTAGTTACAATTCCTTCAATAAATAACTGACAATTGATATCCAAAGGCGCCATCTGTTTAAAACTATAAATATCATCGCTACCTTGTCCATCAACTCGATTACTGGCAAAAAAACCAATATCGGTTTTTTTGTCAATAATAAATGAAAAATCATCGGAAGGTCCATTTATTGGTTTTCCAATATTGTATGGATTGGCATAAGTGTTTCGGGCTACTTTTGAAATAAATACATCTAAGCCACCTAAGCCTAAATGTCCATCACTAGAAAAATATAAATTTCCATCGTTACTAACAAAAGGAAAGGTTTCTCGTCCTTCGGTATTAATATTGTATCCTAAATTTTTAGGTTTTCCAAAACTTTTGTCTTCATTAATTGTGACTACATATAAATCCGAATTACCATATGAGCCAGGCATATCACTGGCAAAATATAATTTGTCTTCATTGGGACTTAGTGCAGGATGGGCTGTAGAATAATCATCACTGTTAAAAGGGAGTTCTTTTATATTGGTCCATTTTTTATTAACTAACTCTGCTTGATAAAGTTTTAGCATTACGGTTCCAGAGCCACTGGAATTAAGTTGTTTTTTTAAATAATTATTTCGGGTGAAATACATTGTTTTACCATCTTTGGTAATGGCAGCAGATGATTCATGTACAGGAGTATTTATATCTCCTTTTAATGGTTTTATATGAATATCGTTGTTAAGTGTGCCTTGTTCTAAGTTTATATTGTATAAATCAAGAAAAGGCATTTTATCCCAAACAGAAATTTCACCACCACCTCTAGATGAAGCAAAAATTAAATCTCCATTGGTAGAAAAACTAGGGGAATGATCCGAAAATTCACTATTGAAATCAAAAGGATTAAATTGAAATTTTCCAGACCTTTTTTCTATTAAATCTAAATAGTAGCGATTTGTTTTGAAATTAAAAGCACGGGAGTCATATTCCTTAGTAATTGAAGCAAACCTTTCCATTACTTTATCTGCTTTTTTAAATTTTTGAACACTTTTTAAGCATTGGGCATAACGGTATAAGTATTCGGGACTAATGGATGCAGAAAATTGTTTTACAAGTTTATCGTACCATGTATGCGCTTCTCTAAATTCGGCATTAAAATAATAAGAATCGGCAATTTTTTGATATAAATCGGCTGATTTATAGCCTTTGTTTGCTACTTGAATATAAATTTCTCGAGCATCAATATATGCAAAACGATCAAACTCAGAATTAGCATTAGTAATTAAATCATTACTATTTTGAGCAATAATTAGTGAGCAAAAGCTAAGACTAATTAGTAACGTAAAAATGTATATTTTTTTCATAAGCTAGAAAAAACGGGGGGTTAACATTCTTTTCGAAGTCAGGTTTAATTTATTTTTTAAATCATATCTCAAAACAAATTCAAAACTACCATAATTGGTGTCTGTACTAGTTAATTCTGTAGTTTCAACATCATATGATAGCCCAAGCATTAGTGATTTTGATAATTGATACCCAAATAGACCACTTACAGCTGCACTCCAACGGTATGCAGTTCCTAGTGTAATTTTTTGAAAAATTAAAAAATTAGCAGAAATATCGACCTGTAACGGAGCTCCAATAACCATTTTAGTAAGTAATGCTGGTTTAAACTTAACGTTATAACTTAGGTCAAAAGTATGGCCAGTAATAAAATAATAGTTAATTTTCTGTTTTGCTAAAAGCGATGTGGTTCCCGAACTAGAAAAAGCACTTTGTTCGTCAAAAAAACTTGTTTGCAGTAAGTTAGGGATACTTAAACCTGCATAAAACTTTTCGTTATGGTAATAGGCACCTAATCCAAAATTAGGACTAAACTTATTATTTATATCACTTAATAGTGCATTGTCCATCGCTTCTTCTCTGGAAAGACGTGTCAAATTAACGTTTAATAAATTTCCTCCAATTTTTGATCCTAAACGTAAGAATGCGGTGTTTTTATTGTTAACTCGTATTCTATAGGCAAAGTCAATATTAAAATTAGTCTCCGTAGTAGGTCTAATGATATCACTAAAAACCGAAAAACCGTATGAAAAATTACTAAAACGATCAAAAGGTGTTTCAAAGGCTATGGTATGAGTAGCAGGACTTCCTTCAAAGCCGACCCATTGCTTTCGGGTTAAACCAGAAACACTTGTTTTATCTCTACTGCCGGTGTAAGCGGGGTTTATAACCGCTGTGTTATACATGTATTGAGTATACTGAGCATCTTGTTGAGCAGTAACCGAAAAAAATGTTAGTATAACTAAAGTTACTATTGTAGTTGTAAGTTGCTTCATATTCCTTTTCCTATCAATTAATTTCTTTTAAGAAATAATATATTTATAATTTAGTTAACTAAGTAAAATGAACCAGCTTTAGTTTTAGGATCTCCGTTTGAATTTTGATAGTTTAGCGTATAGAAATAAGTTCCAGCAGGCAATTGATCACTATTTTTAATAGTAGCTCTACCTTGACTATGTCCAGAAAACCCAGGAGAATTAGGCTGGCCATATCCATTTTTTTCAAAAACTTTCAATCCCCACCTGTTAAAAATTTTCAATGTATTTATAGGGTAATTTTCTATATTTTTTATAACAAATTCATCGTTAACTGAATCTCCATTAGGAGTAAACGTCTCATAAACTATAATATCGGCTTCCGATTGACCTTCTAATTCAATAATAGTTGGGTCATCGGGATCGCCATCATTATTTAGATCAATATCGTTTGGATTGTTAGGGTCATCAGAATCATCAGAAATCGAATTACCAGTAGGTGTAGTTGCAATAACTATAGCCTGATTAGTTACCTGGCCATTAGAAATATCAGTAGCTGTTATTGTATAGGTAGCGGAAAAATTAGTGTCATTTTCTTCACCAGGAGCTAATGAGAAAGTAGTTCCTGTTAAATTAACACCAGCTAATAAATCGGTAACAGTAATATCAGTTAAGGTTTCGTTTCCTGCATTGCGAATGCTAAAAGTGTATTCTATAATATCACCAGCATTCATAAAGGAATCATTATTGGCATCTACGTAAATACCTGTTTTTAATAAGCTTATTTTAGGTGTACTATCGGTTGTGTTATTAATAGTAATTGAAACTACAGCGGTATCACAATCCCCATTTAAATCACAAATTTGATAGGTCAAGGTATCATTCCCAAAGAAATCAGGGTTTGGTGTATATACAATTTGATCATCTGTAGGATCATTGGGAGTAGCATTAGTATCAACATTTGCTATTCCATTAGTTGGAGCTATAGTAATTGCGATAGCGGTTGTGCTTGGTCCGTCTCCCCCAAAAGTATCATTGTCTAATACATCAATGATGTTGTTAGAAGTATCTTCATCAAAAGTTGCTGTGTCATCAACAGCTGCAGGAGTGTCGAAGGTGTTATTAGCAACAGAAATAGTAACAATAGCGGTGTCACAATCTCCATTTAAATCACAAATTTGATACGTCAAGGTATCATTCCCAAAGAAATCAGGGTTTGGTGTATATACAATTTGATCATCTGTAGGATCATTGGGAGTAGCATTAGTATCAACATTTGCTGTTCCGTTAGTTGGAGCAATAGTAATTGCAATAACGGTTGTACTTGGTCCGTCTCCCCCAAAAGTATCATTGTCTAATACATCAATGATGTTGTCAGAAGTATCTTCGTCAAAAGTTGCTGTGTCGTCAACAGCTACAGGAGTGTCGAAGGTGTTATTAGCAACAGAAATAGTAACAACTGCGGTGTCACAATCTCCATTTAAATCACAAATTTGATACGTCAAGATATCATTCCCAAAGAAATTAGGATTTGGTGTATATACAATTTGATCATCGGTAGGATCATTGGGAGTACCGTTAGTGTCAACATTTGCTGTTCCGTTAGTTGGAGCAATAGTAATTGCAATAGCGGTTGTGCTTGGTCCATCTCCCCCAAAAGTATCATTGTCTAATACATCAATGATATTGTCAGAAGTATCTTCGTCAAAAGTTGCTGTGTCATCAACAGCTACAGGAGTGTCAAATGTGTCGTTGTCAATAGTAATATTGATTATAGCGGTGTCACAATCCCCATTTAAATCACAAATTTGATAGGTCAAGGTATCATTCCCAAAGAAATCAGGGTTTGGTGTATATACAATTTGATCATCGGTAGGGTCATTAGGAGTGCCATTATCATCAACACTAGCTGTTCCATTAGTTGGAGCAATAGTAATTGCAATGGCGGTAGTGCCTGGTCCATCTCCCCCAAAAGTATCATTGTTTAATACATCAATTGGGTTATCAGTAGAATCTTCATTAATATTAGCTGGGTCATTAATTGCTGTCGGTGTGTCACTAGTATCACTATTTACGGTAATAGTAACTTCAGCAGTAGTACAGTCATTATTAAGATCACAAATTTGATAGGTCAAGGTATCATTCCCAAAGAAATCAGGATTTGGTGTATATACAATTTGATCATCTGTAGGATCATTAGGAGTGCCATTAGTGTCAACATTTGCTGTTCCATTAGTTGGAGCAATAGTAATTGCAATTGCGGTAGTGCCTGGTCCATCTCCCCCAAAAGTATCATTGTCTAATACATCAATTGGGTTATCAGTAGAATCTTCATTAACACTAGCGGGGTCATTAATTGCTGTCGGTGTGTCACTAGTATCACTATTTACGGTAATAGTAACTTCAGCAGTAGTACAGTCATTATTAAGATCACAAATTTGATAGGTCAAGGTATCATTCCCAAAGAAATCAGGGTTTGGCGTATATACAATTTGATCATCTGTAGGATCATTAGGAGTGCCATTATCATCAACACTAGCTGTTCCATTAGTTGGAGCAATAGTAATTGCAATAGGTGTAGTGCCTGGTCCATCTCCTCCAAAAGTATCTGGATTAGTAGTAGCTCCAAGCATTAATACATCGAAGTTGATATCAATATCATCTTCATTAACAGTAAAGGTATCGTCAAAAGCTTTAGGTAAACTATTAGATATTATAATTAGCACGTTGGCACTACGGCAATCGCCGTCTACATCACAAATTTCATAAGTAAATGTATCATTTCCAACATAATCAATATTTGGAGTATATAAAATTTGATCATCAGTGGGGTCACTAGGTGTGCCGTTTACATTTACAGTTGCTATTCCATTGGTAGGAGCGTTTTTTATAGTAATTGGCGAATTACTGGGGCCATCACCTCCAAAAGTATCATTTGTTAATACGCTTAATGGAGCTTCATTTGCATTTTTTTTAATGGTGTCGTAGGTGTCAAATAAAGCATTAGGAGTGTCATTGAGATTTGTTACCTCAATTTCTACTATGGCTGTGTCACAGTTATTTTTTGAATCACAAATTTGATAAGTAATTTCATCTGAGCCAAAGTAATCTGCGTTAGGTTTGTATATTAGGGTGTCATCAGTTGGATCATTGGGTGTTCCGTTATCATTAACAGAAGCGGTTCCATTGGTTGGAGGAGCAGTAATGGTTATAGGACTCTCACTAGGACCACGTACGCCAAAAGTATCATTGTTTAACACAATAATCGTTCTGTTATTGGAGTCCTCATCTATGGTAAGTTCGTCATTATTTGCTTTAATGGTGGTACAGCCTGGAGTATTAATAACTTCTATTTCAACTGTTGCTGTGTCAGTATTACCATCACCATCAATAATAGTATATGAAAAGTTATCAATACCTGAAAAACCTGTAGGCGTGTCATATAAAAGAACATCATCTAACAGATTACTAGGAGTTCCATTGTCCGAAATTTGAATTATTCCTCCTTGATTGGTACTTCCTGTTATTTGTATGTGATTCATTAAATTTGGACCAGCAGGTCCAAATTCATCGTTACTAAGGATTTCAATAACATTGTTTTTACTGTCAAAACACACTTTATCAGTATCCTCAACAGCATCTCTTGGAGCTTGAAAACAAAAGTTATTTGTTATTAAATTATTTGAAAATAATAAAATGGACTGGAACTGAAGATATATAAAAAAAAACTTCTTCATACTTAGTTACTTTTGATATTCAACTATTATAAGTAAGCCCCTTATTTTATGTTGTGTAACCGTTAATTATTTCTATTTGCAATGATCTTAGAAATAAGATTCATTAAACCAAAACAGGAACAAATACGAAATTCAAATGTATACACAAATGATGTTTTACACAATCTAGATATTTAAAATGAAGGTTTTTTCCTACAAAATAAAGAGTGAAAAATGATGTTTTGTAGGAGGTAATAAGGATTATTGTAAGAATTATATTGAATATGATTTATGTATTCTTTTTTTTAAAATGTATACTAATACTTTGATTTTTTGTATTTAATATATTGGTTTTGAGTGATTTGTTTTTTTAAAAATATTTTAAAAAAACCATAAGGTAAAACATTATTGTATTTACTATTGATATGTTAAGTGTAATAATTTGTTGTTTAAGTATTGCGCTTAAAATTAGGTATTAAAAAAAAAGAATAATTTTAAAGAAATAGATAACAGATTTAAAAAAGTCGTTAAAGTACTGTTAATTTTAATGATTTTAAAGCTTAAGTTGTTCAAAATTCACTGTAGTAAAGACCAAAAGAGTCAATTTGTTTGATTTCTATTTATTTTTTTGAAAAATGAAAACGTAAAATGGAAATTAAATTAGAAATCATTTAGTTAATTAAAAAAATGATTTTGTAGCGACATTAACAATTTGGAAATAATGGGGGCATAAAAAAGTGTTATATCTATGATATGTGCATCAATAAAAATATAGATGGTTACAGATTTTATTAAAAAAAATAATGAGTAAATAAAAAAGAAGAGATAATCATAATATTATAAAAAATAATACCATATGTAGGTAGTGAAGAATGAAATCGGAATACCAAAACTAAGAATCATATTACATAATTTGGGTCTTAAGCCAAACTCAGTAGCAATAATTACTCCAGTAACCATTGGCGCCATAGCAGCTTCTAACACACTAACTTGAGCTACTAATTTATCAATAGTAAAAAGCCAGCTAATTATTAAAACCAATAAAGGAGCGAGTAAGAGTTTATAGCATAAAGCTGAAGTGAGTAAAAACTTGTCTGCTTTCCAATGTTTAAATTGTAGTTGGAGTCCAACCGAAAATAAAGCCATGGGTACCATGGTAGCTCCCAGGTTTTCTAAAATGACATCAATGTGATTAAAGTTTATAAATTTAGGAAGTATAAAGGCAGCTATAAATGCTAATGTTGGCGGAAAACTTAAAAGCTTTTTTATAAGTAAAGAAAAACTAAAGTTAGCAGTATTTCCAGTAGAAGCATAAGTTGCGGTAATAAGTCCTAGACTGGATAAAGTAATAAACCCGACTTGGTCACATAAAATAGCTAATTGCAAGCCTTTTGTACCATAATAAGCCTCGGTTAAAGGGAAACCTAAAAATGATAAATTAGAAAATCCTACTGTAAGTACAAGCGCTCCTCTAGTTTCTTTATTTAAAGGGCTAAACTTTCCTAAGATTTCTATAAATAAAAAGGAAGCCAAAAAAACGACTAAGGGCACTAAAATAGGTAGCAATAGATCGGAATCCCATTTCATTTTTGGAATATAGCGCAAAGCAATTGCAGGAAGCGCTACATATATAATCCAAAGATTTATTATTTTATAACTATCCTTAGGAAGTGCTTTGAACCTATTCAACAATACACCCGAAAGTATTGAAATAGCAATAATGATAAAGTTTGACATTCAAATAAACATATAAATTGCTCAAAAATACATTCTATTTAAAACAGATGGTACTATTTTGAATATTTATAAGTAATAAGTGTTTTTATTATTAGAAAAGTAGTGCATGTAAGTGAGTTAAAATTATATTTGCCGAATTATTCAATTAAAGCATTATATGATACAGAAACTAGTTTTATTTTGTAGTTTATTTGTTATTTCGATAAAATTTATGGTTTAAATGAAATAATATAATTATACGATTTAAACCTGTGTTCCACATTATCAGATCGTTATGAGTATTGAAAGCTCCATAAAGTAAAGTATTTTTTAGATTTCAACATAGTCCTTTAGGGTTAGAACAAAAAACGCAGCGAAGTGTTTTGATTTTTCAGAGATTTGGATATGGAATAGATTTTTTAAAGTTTTAATCTTTTTTTGAAGGTGTCTTTATATTAATTGAATTTTAGAATGATAATTTAAAGGTTTTTAGGCATTTTCTAAAATACTTTTGTAAACTTCAATATATTGTTTAGCTGCATTTTCCCATGTAAATTTTTTAGAATGTTTAATGTATTCATTTATATAGAAGTTTTCATTTGTGTTAAAATCATGCATTCCTTTTGTGAATATATCAGCCATATATTCTGGATCAAAATGATCCCAGTAAAAGGAGTGTTTTCCTCCAATTTCAGGCAGCGATGATTTATTAGCTAAAAAAACAGGTTTCCCAAAAGTCATAGCTTCTAAGACAGGTAATCCAAAACCTTCTCTTAAGGAAGGGAAAGTAAAAGCTAAGCAGTTTTTGTAGTAATAAATTTTTTCGTCATCATTAATACGCCCCACAATGTGAACTCTATTACTTAATTTTTCATCAATGATTATTTTTTTTAGTCTTTCGGTATATTCTGTTCTAATATCACCAGCAAGTATTAAATTAAGGTCAGGTAAAAATTTGACCATTTCTATAAGTGTGTGAAAGTTCTTTTTTTCGACCATTTGTCCTATAGAAAAAATAAAAGGTTTATTGGATGGAGGACTAAAAGGCGATGTTTTTAAATCTTTATTTGAATTATTAACATTGTTGAAAGTATTACCGTTGTATATCACATATTCAGGTATATTTGGTATTTTAAAGTGTTGGTGTGTACTTCTTTTTGCAAATTCGGATATATACACAATAGCATTGCTTCTTGCAATTTTACCTTTGAATTGTTTTATTCTAAAATCTAATCGTTCACCCGAATCTTCTTCCATAAAATTAACATCATGTATTGTCAGTAGGTATGGAGTTGATTTTAAAAAAGGTTCAATTTTAGTGTTTTGATTTACAGAATGCCATAAATCAAATTTTGTTTTCACCCTAAAAAGAGGATAGCGAGTAATCTGCCTATATTTTTTATAAAAAATAGAGTCGCCAAGTTCTTTTTTTACTTTATTTTTATTGTAATTACAAATGATTTTATGATCTTTCAGGAAGTCAGTTTCTTCAGCTAAAGCTTTGACTAAATTTAAATTAAATTGGCCAAATCCAGACTTTAAATTGTTGATATTGTGAGTTTCAAGAAATATTTTTTTCATCGAAAAAGTATTGGTGTACCTCTCATAGAGAATTGCGAAATTACAGTTTTAAAATTGTTAATTAAAGTTTTATTATAGTATAACTTTAAATTTATGATTTATATTTTGTTTAAGTTGTTTATATCTTAAAAAGCTATAGGTTGTTTAGTTTTTTTAACATTTTGAATTAAAGTATTAAAATCTGAGCCCATCTTATTTTAACTCGTTATCTTTAACCAAAGCAGTCCAAACACTTACTAAACCATTTTCAACTTGTGTCCAAATCGGCCTAATCATACCGTTTAAGGCATCAATATTATTATAATCGCCAAAAAAGTTTGCTCCTTTTGGGTCAAATGATTGTTCGGAAATGGTATAATTTTTAAAGCTTTTTGCACCATTTTTTGATACCGCAAGCTGAACACTAACTAGGCTTTTGTTTACAGCATCTTCTTCATAATAAACAATATAAATAAATCCAGTTGAAGGATCGATAGACATCCAATTAAAAAAATGGTGTTTTGGGTTGTTGTTTTTGTGTATTATTTGTGGAGCGCTCCAAGTTTTACCTTGATCCTCGGATTTACTTATAACAATATCTGTATTATTGGGGGCAGTTTGGTCGGACCAATTTATATAAATAGTTCCTTTGTGTTGGGAATTTGAAGTATCAACACCTGTAACGGGGAAACCATTACTCCTTTTAACTCCCGGAATAGTAAAACGCCAACCCGACTTTTGAGGAGCAATTTTTGTAGGTTTAGTTAACCAAGTATTCCCACCATCACTGCTTTTAGTAAACCATATATGGTGATCAAAAGCCCAAGCAATATAAATATTTTCACCATCGGTGGATGGGACAGCTCCTTCGGTAGTATAATCATCATCCATACAATCACCTTCATGTATACTTATGTTTTTTGGATAACTCCAAGTGTTTCCATAATCATTTGATTTGGAAAAAAGGATACGGGATTTGTCATTAGGATCTTTACTATTGTAGTTGTCAAATTCAGTCCAGGTAGTATACAAATGATTGTTCTTTGGATTAACACATGCCCATTGTTTGTCTTGTTGTTTGGGAGGGTTTAATCCTATTCCTTTTCCAGAGGTCCAGGTAATTCCCTTATCATTGCTTTTTTGTATCACAATACGATCTAATATTTTTTTACTTTTCCAATTAGTACCTTCAGGATCACTTAAGTGGAAATAATAAAAATCACCTTTTGTATCAGCAACAATTGCAGGATCTCCCCAGATGCCATGTGACGAACTTTGTTTTTTAGTAGTCCAAGTAAGTCCGCCATCCTTTGATGTATGTATATAATCCAATACACTTGCTGCAACAATATTATTAGGGTTTGTAGGGTCAATACAAATACTAGGTTCGCATGGTCCTAAAGATTTTTTATTAGTCTGTGCGTATATTTTTACATTTTTTGGTGTAACCTTAGTATAAATTGTATTTTTATTTTTTTCTAATTTTTTTTTAGAGACACATCCTAAGCAAATACTCGTTAATAGAATGTAAAGCAGTTTTTGGTTCATAGGATAGAAATCATAATTTATGTTAAAAATAGGCAATTTTACAGGACGTTTTTTTACTATTACTTTTTTAATAGGATTAACAGTATTTCTATCGTTTTCGGCGCATAAATATTATGCGAGCATCACAAAAATTGAAATTAGTCAACAGGAGCAATTGATAAAAGTATATACGCAAGTTTTTGTGGATGATTTTGAAGATGTATTGGAAGCGCGCTACCAATTAAGTAGTATTGACTTTGAAAACTTGAATAAAATAGAAGAGGAGTTTATTAAAGATTACGTCACAAAAAAAATCCAACTGAAAGTAAATCGGCAGCCATTGGAGCTTCGATTTTTAGGATGTGAAGCAAAAAATGAACTATTGTATCTATTTGTAGAAGCTAGTATCAAGGAAAAAGTAAAACGATTTGATGTTGAAAATAGGATGTTACAAGATTTATTTTCAGAACAACAGAATACGATAGATATAACCAACAATAACAGAAAAAAAAGTATGCATTTACATGCAGAAAACCCTTCGGGGACAGTTTATTATTAACAGAACTTATATATGAAGCAATTAAGTTATTTATGCATTTTACTAATCACATTTAGTAGTGTAGCACAACAGGATTCTAATTCACACAAAGGACACACCAATCAAAATAAATTTAGGCAATTGTATGATGAATTTGCTACACCTAATGTATACAGAAATGCTTCAGGTGCTCCAGGTCATGAATATTACCAACAACAAGCAGATTATAAAATACAAGTAGTATTAGATGATGAAAAAACAAAGTTAACAGGTGAAGAGACCATTACCTATACCAACAATTCGCCAGATCAATTGGATTTTTTGTGGGTACAGTTAGACCAAAATAAACGTAGCAAAGATTCCAAAACACTTTTAAGAGATGGTGATAAAATGAAACCTTATTTACCACCAGCAAGGTTTGCAGCTACTTACTTAACAGAGCCGTTTGACGGAGGATTTAACATAACATCTGTACAAAGTGCCGAAGGTAAAGCATTAAAATACACGATAAATCAAACCATGATGCGTATTGATTTACCAAAGCCTTTAGCTTCGGGTAAAAAAATAAGCTTTAAAATTAATTGGTGGTATACAATTAATGATCATGTCGCTAAGCGAGGGCGTTCTGGTTATGAGTATTTTAAAGAAGATGATAATCGTTTGTATGTAATAGCACAGTTTTATCCACGTATGTGTGTGTATAATGATAAAGAAGGTTGGCAAAATGAACAATTTTGGGGAGATGGTGAGTTTGCATTGAATTTTGGGGATTATGAAGTAGAGATTACCGTGCCGAAGGATCATATATTAGATGCCACAGGGGTACTTCAAAACAGAAAAGAGGTATTTACTAAAAAAATGCTTACGAGGTATAATGAAGCTTTGGAGAATTATGTGAAGCCAGTAATAATAGTTAGTCAAGAAGAGGCAGAGCTAGCAGAAAAAACAAAAGAGACAGCGACAAAAACATGGAAATTTAAAGCAGAAAATGTGCGTGATTTTGCTTTTGCATCCTCACGTAAATTTATTTACGAAATGATGGCTGTTGATGTTCAAGGAAAAAAGGTAATGGCCGTATCAATGTATCCTAAAGAAGGGAATCCTTTGTGGGAAGAATACAGTACAAAATCAGTTAAAGCAGCATTACAGACCTACAGTCGAATGACATTTAAATATCCTTACCATAAAGCTATTTCGGTACATTCAAAAAACCAAGGAATGGAATATCCTATGATTTGCTGGAATTATGGAAGACCAAAGCCAGATGGGACCTATAGTCAGCGTACTCGTAATGGAATGATCAGTGTTATTATCCATGAGGTGGGACATAATTATTTTCCTATGATAGTAAATAGTGATGAGCGTCAATGGGGTTGGATGGACGAAGGTTTGAATACTTTTTTACAGTACATTACTGAGCAAGATTTTGAAGAAGGCTATCCAAGTAGGAGAGGGCCAGTAACAAATATTATACCCTATATGAGCGGTGATCAAAGTGAAATATCACCAATTATGACTCAGGCAGATAATGTAATTCAATTAGGAAATAATGCCTACGGTAAACCAGCTACGGCATTAAATATATTACGAGAAACAGTTATGGGGCGTGAAATGTTTGATCATGCATTTAAAGTATATGCAAACCGTTGGATGTTTAAGCATCCAACACCCGAGGACTTTTTCAGAACTATGGAGGAGGCTTCTGCAATGGACTTAGATTGGTTTTGGCGAGGTTGGTTTTACACTACAGATGTTACAGATATTGGAATCAAAGAAGTAAAAAAATATTATATATCTAATAAGCCAAACAAAAAAATGAGAGATATATTAAAGGAAAGGAATATGCAAGAAAAAGATTTAGTTCCTTTGGTATACGCTGTTGCAGAAGATAGTGAGGATTTTAAAAACGTAGACACAAATAAATCTATAATTGAAAATTCTCAAAAATTATCAGATTTCTTATTTGATAATTTTACTGCAGAAGAAAGAAAAGCGATGAAAAATCCTAATTTCTTTTATCAGGTTATTTTCAATAAGCCGGGAGGTTTAGTAATGCCTTTAATTGTAAAATATACCTATGATGATGGTACAAGTGAAACTATAACTTATCCAGCACAGGTTTGGCGTAAAAATGATAATGAAATAAGTAAAATTATTCCTGCTGTTAAAAAAATAGTTAAAATCGAAGTGGATCCTAAAGCAGAAACGGCTGATATTGATACTTCGAATAATACTTGGCCTAAGCAAGAAACGACTAGTGTTTTTGACCAGTTCAAAAAGAAGCAATAGTTTTTTATTTTAAAGGTACAGCGTATAAATTTTAGAAGGTATTTCCTATTGGCGATTTTTTTGAGTTATTCAAAAAAGTCGCCATAATTTGTGATGAACATTCTCTTTTATATTGCAAGTTTTTTAAAACTCTATAGTATATTTGCAGTATGATGCATATTCCTTTATTTATTAGTGGAGCCGAAATTGCTTTTATTGTATTTATATTAGTAATGGTTTTTGGTGCGGATAAAATTCCTGAAATAGCTCGAGGCTTAGGAAAAGGGATGCGTCAGATAAAAGATGCGACTAACGAAATCAAACGTGAAATTACCGATAGTGCTCAAGATATTGACCTTCAAAATAATCCTATTACAAAGGATATAACCGAAACAGTTAAAGATGTACAAAAAGACATTGATGATTTAACGGGACCAATTAAAAGAACATTTTAAAATAGTGTTTTAATTTCACCTTATTGGTATTTTTTAATATATTGTATATGAGAATTATACAAAAAATATTAAGTGGTTAAAATATTATTACACTTTTCAATAGTTATACTTTCTTTACATGAAATGGTAGCTCAAATAGATGCTAATTCACTTATGGGAATACCAATGGCTACCACAGCCGAAAGATTAGCCATTACAGGAATTACTGAAGGGAATATGGTTTATGATACTGATATCAATAGACTTTTCGAATACACGGCTACAGGTTGGTTAGAGATTTTAACATCAAATAACACTTATTTAGGTGTATTTCAGATTACTGGAGCTACACCGGCACAAATTACAGTTCCAGGGATTCCATTTGTATCAAAATTATTTTAGTGTCTAATATAAATAATTCAGGTTGAGGTATAAGCGATTAATTTCGGTAGGATATTATTTATTGTTTTTTTTGTTTTTGAGTATCCGTCCGAGCAACTACGTTTTAGATTTTTACTGATATCCAGGCGCATTCAGAGAATGCCTGATTCTCATAAATTATACATAAAAAATCCAAAATTTGATAAATTCAAGTTTTGGATT
>NZ_JH621266.1:0-38369 GCF_000255455.1 Aquimarina agarilytica ZC1
GAAGAACTACTTCCCGGATATCAAGAAAATATTACAGTGTAGTTGATCGGATGGTTACGTTATTACTACTTAGGACGCATAAATTCGCGAGGTATTAACTGTATTAAAATTTTGTACTAAAAAGAATTATTGAAAGTATGAAGTTTATTCTCTTATTACTTATTTTAGACTACTATTTCTTAATCTTGAATAGTTGCACTATCTGGCCTAAATGATAAGATTGATGTTCCATCACGTGAAGCCAACAACTGTAATTATCCTCTTGCGAGTTTGAAGGAATTAAATCTAACCAGGTGTCTTCTTTTGATTTGAATAAATCCAAAGTGTGTTTTCTAACTTTTCTATATTCATTCAAATAATATTCTATCGAGTAATTTTTGAATTGTTTTCGACAATTTTCATCCATCTTGATAGCGCTAAACCATTGTCTACTTTCCTTTTCATCTAACAAGCGATTTTCAAAGGTCAATCTTTGGTAATAAAATTCAACAGAAGTTATATGAATCAATATATTGCCAATACTGTTAATATTCAGATTAGGGATAAAATCAAGTTCTTCAATAGAAGAATTCTGAACATTTCGGATCATTTTTTTGCTAACTTTTTCTAAGGATCTTATTAAAAGATATATCCTAGAAGAATAATCTGTGGGTTCAGGATATTCTCTTCCACTTATTAATAGGCAGGAATCCAGAGATTTATTTTCTTTATAAGCTAGAATGCTATATTCTTCTATTAATTTACTTGGTTCACTTCCAATTCCTTGTTTCCATCCATTAGCGTTATTTTCTAAGAGATTATAATTTAAATTGTTTAGGTCAATATTATAAAATTCTCCATTATTCGATTCTACCTCCAATCTAAAATCTTTAAAATGAAAATTACCGTAATTATTACATAACCCTCCAAAAAAAATATAATTGAAATTCTCGTCGATATTTCCAGATAAAGATATTTTAGTCCATTCACTGGAAGTAATTGGTCTATTTGACATATTATCAAAATAGCCTATTTCGGCATTTTTATTTTCAATTCTTATCCATAAAGCTGCTTGGCTATTACTAACCAGATTTTCCGTTTTTATTGTGGCACTAAATCTAATTGTAACATTTTTTTTTGTCTCAATATGAATTGAGTTATAAAATGCATACCAATTTTGCGAATAGATCACAGAGAATTAATTTTTTAGCTTATAGTTTGGATGGCCTGTTCTCCAAAAAGCAAAGCTCAAAATATCAGCAGTGCTTTCAATTCTTTCTGTCTTGGAATTTCCACTTCCGTGACCAGATTCAAAATTTACTTTAAAAAGAATAGGGTCAATAGAATCTTTTTGAGAATCTTGAATTTTTGCTACGAACTTTGCAGAGTGCCACGGTGGGACTCGAGAATCATTTAAACCTGTAGTAATTAATGTGGCTGGATAGTGGGTGTTCTCTTTTAGGTGATGGTAGGAGTCCATTTCTAATAAGCTTTTGAATTCCTCTTCAATATCTACGGTACCAAATTCTTTAGCATTATTTTCCCCATTAAGGCCATTTTCTATTCTAACAGTATTCATAAAACCAACATTTATTATTGCTGCTGAAAATAAATCTGGTCTTTCAGTGATTGCTCTTCCAACTGTTATACCTCCTGCGCTTGCACCATTTACCGCAATTTTTTCACTTGATGTATATTTTTTATCTATCATAAAGTCGGTGCAAGCAATTAAATCTTTCCAACTATTAGGCTTGGTCTTTTTGTAACCACCTTTATACCATGAATCTCCTTTTTCTCCACCGCCACGAACGTGAGCAATTGCAAAAATTCCTCCTTCGTGAACCCAGCTCATTACCTTAGCAGTATTCATTGGTTCTATAGAAACACCATAAGCTCCATATGCAATAATGAATGTTGGGTTATTGCCATTTCGTATTAGATCTTTTTTGTAGATTAGAGATAACGGGATTTTTAGACTATCGTTTGACATTACTTCTAACTCTTCAACTATCATCTCTTCCGTGAATTCATTTTCTTGATATTCAATAAAGTCTTCTGGAATAAATCTATTATTGGAAAAGTTATATACAAACCTCCTTTCTTTATTTAACCAACCTCTTATTTTAATTGATAAATAATCCTGTTCCCTACCTTTTGTATAAATTACCAGTCTACCAGCTGCAAAAGGGAGTTTGATTTCTTCAGTTTTATTATTGTTTTTGACTATATACAACTTAGCTTGAACTCCGTTTTTTGTAGTAGTATATATTATTCCCTTTTTAATAAGTCTAAAACTCGTTATAACTTCGTCCTTGTCTTCGTCAACTACAATTTGAGGATTTCTAGTGTTTAATTCCTGTAAAGAAGTTTTACAAATCTTAAAATTAGATGCTCCATTAGAAGTTAGATAAAAAATACTATCATTTTTCTGATAAAATGATGTTACTTGATCTTCTTTTGAGAATAGAGGTGTCCAAGAAGTTTCACTTTCAATCTCTGAAATGGGTTTGAAATAATAGTCATGGTAAGGAGTTGCGCCGGCTACGGCACTAACTATGAATTTATCATTAGGATTTTCTATGACTAATGCTGGTAGATCTTCTTCTTTTATATCTATCTCTGGATTATTATTTTTTGAAAATATTTCTTTAATATCACCATTAAGTTTATGCACTACAGCCTTCCCATTCAAATAAGCTTCCTTTCCTCCTTTATCTTTAGGAAAACCCAAATAAGTAATCCCAGTATCGTCTGGTAACCAATACATATTTATAAAGGTAGGTATACTATTGTTGATCTCGATGGGTAGTAATTTTTTCTGATTCAAATCTAGAATTCTAATCTCAGAAAATTCATCTCCATTTTTAGCAAAACTAATTATTACTTTATCACCATTCCAGCTTGGGTTAATGTAGTTGATGTAATATTTTTGATTTAATTCTGGTTTATAATCTTCAGGATCAAATAAGAGTATCTCTTCGGTTTCAGCATTGCAGTAATAAAGTTTGAATTGTTCATTCCCTGCATCTCTTTTTAAATAAAAGACACGGTTCGCTTGTGTTACTTTAATTTGATTAATTTCTTCGCCATCTAAATTGGCTAATTCAATTTGTAAATTTACTAAACGATCTCTATTTGAAATTTTTTTTAGAACATCTTTTGCGATACTGTCTTGAGTTTTTAGCCAATTGAGTACACTCGAATCTTTCAGATTCTCTAAGTGTCTATAATCATCAATTATGCTTATACCATGATGCTTTTCCTGTACTGGTATCTTCTTGACTTTTTGGGTATAAGCACTTGTTGTAAATAACAAGAACCAAAAAATAATATTAATTGGATTCAAAGGCATCAGCATAATGTGTGGTTTAAATTTCTAATATCTGTTATAAAAATACTGGATTTGGATTAAATCCAGTATTTTGCAAATTCATTAAATGTTACCGTTATTACCACCTCCTATTGTATTTGTAGGATCAACCCCTCCTTGACCCCCATTTGAAATATTTGGATCACATATCCAAGTACTATCACAGATCAAAGTACTATTACCTCCCTGAATTCTCTGTTGTCCCTGTGTTGTGAGTTTTGTTATAGAGGTTTTTTCTAAAATTAATTTGTTTTCCTGATTTGTTTTCATGTTTTTAAGGATTTAAAGTTCTTACCACAAATATATATTTTCATTTAGTTAAAGGAATTTTTCTTTTATTTATGTAGTTCCAATTTATAAATTGATAGCATATATTTTTATTTAATCAATTGATTTGTATTTGATTAGCTTTTTTGAATGTTTTTTATGAAATAGGACGGATATATTCCAGTTCTTCTATAAAAAGCTCTGGAAAACGATTGCACACTATTGAAACCAACTTCCTCTCCGATGTACTTAACAGCATACAATCTAAACTTTTTATCAGTCTTAAGTTTTTCTATGCAATAGTCTATTCTTAAATCGTTAACATAATTTGCGAAATTTTTACCCTTATGAATGTTAATGATCTTTGAAAGATATGATGAATTAGTATCCAATTGTTTTGCAAGAGAGTTTAATTTAATTGACGTGTTTAAATAACCTCTGGATGATTCGAATTTCCCCAATTTTAATAGAATATCATTTATTATATCTGCTGGCAATTCAGTGTCAAAGGTTTCCTTTTTTTTATCTATATTTTCTAAAGGAACTTTGCTTTCCATCATCAATTCACTAAATCTTTTTTTATAGATTACTTGTTGGCGGTAATATCTAATCAAGAAAAGAGACAAAATCGTTATTAAGATAATTAAAATTATTAAGCTTATTTTGTTTTTCTTCTTATCTCTTCTTAACTCACTGATGATCTCGTTGCTTTCTTTTATTAGTTTTGCGTTATCATATTTTTTTGATATATCAGAATTTATATTCAAATTTTTACTCTGGAAAAGAGTGTCCATATGAATTAGTTTACTCATTATTTCAAGCTGATTTTCCAGATCACCATTTTTTTTATAATGATTGATCAATAGTTCAAAGGCATCTCTTGTTTCGAGGGTATAGTTATCTGGTTTAACCATGGAATCAACTTTTTTTAGATACTTGAATGCTTCATTCTCTCTATTTAACTTGTGAAGTGCTTTCGCAATTTGAATATAACAAATGCGTTCATTCACGTTGCCTTCAAAATTATCTTTTATAAGATTCTCCATTTTAGCAAGAGAATCCAGAGCATTTTGTGGGTTTCCTAATAGATTATTATTTATACCGCTAAGCAATAGAAAAGTTGGATACAAGTATTTTTCGCTATGGTAATTGCTTTTATTTAAACCTTTGTTTACATATTTACTAGCTGAATCGGGCATTGACATCCTATGATACGAGTCAGCTATATTATATAGGGCTGTAATGTATGCTCTAGAATATTCGCTTACAGTGTCTTGAGTCTTAATAAAATCTAGATTTTCTAAAAAGATTTTTAGTGCCTCCTTTTTTCCTCCTACGGCTTTTTTAAGAGCGGCCATATTATTTTTTATTGCTAAAAGCAGACGGGGATTTGAATTATCCTCCACATGTTTTTGAGCTATGAGATAATTTTCTAAGGCTTCATTGTATTCATTTTTTAAATGGAAGTAACTCCCTTTAATAAGATAAGCCATAGCAGGATATTCTGTGTTTTTAATATTCCTGGTTATTGCTATTATACTATCTATATACTTCAGTTCCGTTTGCGAATCACTGACTTTTCTTAAGAAATTAAAAGCATTTGCTATTTCTGTAGTATCCTTACTGTTTTTGGCTAAATAAAGGTAATATTCAGCATAGATTCTAGCCTTTGATCTATTTGCTGTATTTTCTTTAAACAGAGCCTCCAACTCTTTAAAATTTTTATTTTCTAATGAATCAGAAGCTTTTGATATAGGAATAACTTTTCCTCTGATATGATCGGGTATAATTAAAGAATCTTGAGCAAAAGTTAAACTACTTAAGAAAAATAGTTGGACTAAAAAATATGCTTTTCTAAAAATAATTTCATCTAGGTTCATTGAATAATGACTTTTGAGAATCTACTTAATTTCATTCAAATCTAAATTTAGTAATGGATTAATGCAAAAATATAAACTCTTGATCATAAGGGGGAATGATCTAATTGTTCTATCTCAATTTATAAATTGAGATAGAACAATTTATAAATTGAAGTTAGTTGATTTAGGATTAACGCTAAATCCAAGTTTATATTTGACTTGATCAATTTAAGTTACGTAACTAAGGCGTAAACCGAAAAGCCTTTTTTCAAAAGAGTAGGTAAATTAAAACTTACATAATGAAAAATTTAAATTCAAAGCTATTTGCGAAAAAAATGGATGCAAAAGCAATGTCTTCAGTAATTGGAGGGGAATCTTTTAGAGAATGTAGAATATTTACAGGTCCTGATGATTGCGATGTTCAAGTTACCAGAGAGGACGATTGTGGCGGGTCTACAACCGTCGTTATAGGTTGTGATCCATGTAGTGACCCAGCTATAGCTTAAATATTAAGATGGTGATTTCTGAAAAACCAATAATAGAGTAGGACAAATTTTATAAATTTTAATTATATGAAATCTATCAATTCTAAATTATTAGAAAAAAGAATGGACACACAATCTCTAGGTAAAATATTTGGAGGTTTGAGTTGGACAAGCGAAACTAGAGCGACAGGCAAAGATGATTGTGATACCGAAACTAAAACTTACGATGAAAGTGGTACACTTGTAGAAACCTGTCTTGAAAGCGACTGTGAATAATTGGAATTATTCTAAATTAGTAGAAGTTATGGGAACACCCCATAACTTCTCTTAAAATAGCATCTAAATGAAAATTAAAATTATAAACATAGGGTACAAAATACTTGCTTTTGGGTTTCTTCAGATAATATTTATCTCTTGTAAGTTTAATGAACCAAATACTAATTCTTTTTTGGATTGGATACAAGATAAGAATATATCTGATAAAATTATTGTTCATCGACATCACAATCAATGTGATTCAGTCAATTTCTTAGCTTCTAAATTACAGCTAGCAGAATTTAAATCCCAGCATTATTTCTCCCAAGTAAATTGTGCAGAGTCCAATTCAGAACAAGCCAAGGAGTATCTTATCAAGATGCTAGCCTCGGGATATCATATAACAAAAGTTGACAGTACTGAATACAGGCATTTCTTGGAAGGATTAAATGATGTCTATCCAGCCCTTCGAAGTAATTTTTGGAAGGATAAGGACACAGCAGTTTTTAAAAGTATTGAAGAAAGATTTTATTTAGATCAAAGTAGTATTAATAAAGCTAGAAAGTCAAAAGACAGTCTTGATTATGCGTATGCAGACAGTATTAATATTTATAATACAAAATTTATTATTGATTATATCAAAGAAAAAGGTTATCCATATATACCTCCTGCTTATGTGTTTTCTGAACGAAGAAGCCAACTTAGTTTTGATATTCTGGCAATACACGCCAATGAAAAGGATAGGGCATATATACTTGAAAGCGCAATTCAAAAAGCAAATCAAGGAAAGATCAGTTGGCAGGCTCCAATCTCCATTTGTACAAGCTTTTTCACGAATTTAAACACAAAGACACATGTAAAGCCCATACGCTTTTTATTTTTCGATAATAATAATCTTGAAATTGATAAATCCTTGCTTCAATTATACTCTATAGTTGATGTTTATGATAAAAATACTATCAACTTGCCCTTCTTTCAAAATAAAAAAAGAAAGTACCTGATAAGTATCCAGCCCTCAAAATCCAATTCTTATTCAAAAGAGGAAATAAGCAAACATTTGGAAATTATGAAAAATGTTCTAGTCGATAAACTTGGTATGGATTCTAATTTGATTCATTTGGCTCAAATACCTGACCCCAATGAGGAAGCTCCAGGAGCTATTAAATACGATTATACATTATCAGTTCTAGATAGAAAACAATGACATTATGGTACTAATTATATCTTCAAAACGGGATCACTCAACAAGTGAAGTAATTAGATGGCTGAGACACTTTAAAAAACCATTTCTAAGACTAAATGAAGAAGATAAGGTTATTTTAGAATCATTGACATATAACAATTTTACATTTCAGTTTGAAGGAAAGACTTATAGCCTAAATGATTTTGATTCTGTCTGGTATAGAAGAGGAAATTTTAATTTAGACATATTTCCAGTAGACGTGGATGAGGAGAGTTCTATTATTGATATGTACGGAAAAACAGAATCTGAAGAAGTTCAAAATTTTATTCACAATCTTTTAAATAAGAAGAGGAGCATTAATAATAGGAATCATCATCATGTAAATAAGCTAGATGTTTTATCATATTGTGAGAGTAATGGACTGATAAATTTTCCGTTTTTAGTTACTCAATCAAAACAAGAAATAGTTTCTTTCGTTCAAGATAATGGACATCCAATTATTTCTAAAGCTCTTAGAATCCCATTTATATATTATACTTCAGAAAACACCTTTGCTTCATACTCTCATAGGATCAATGATGAAGAAATTATGAGTCTTCCAGAGCGGTTTACTCCTACTTTTTTTCAGAAATATATCCCCAAAAAGTATGAGATAAGAACATTTTTCTTTGACAGCTCCTTCTTTTCTATGGTCATCTTTTCTCAAAAAAACGCTCAAACGAAAATTGACTTCAGAAAGTATGATCATAAAAAACCTAATCGTAAAGCTCCATTTAAGTTACCAAGGTGGTATGAAGAAAAAGTATTAGGTCTTATGGAGCATTTCAAACTCGATTGTGCATCATTTGATACTATAATTTGTAAAGAAGGAAGCTATAATCTTATTGATGTTAATCCTATTGGACAATTTGGTATGGTATCCTATCCGTGTAACTATAGTTTGGAGAAAAAAATAGCAAATTATTTATGAAAGCAAGAGTAAACATAAAGGAAGAAATTAAAAGCGGAAAAGCACCTATTCATTTATATTCAACTACTAAATCAAATAGATTATCAGTACTTGTAAAAGCAAGAATTTCAAAAAGTTTGAAAACAGACTGGTTAACTATTGATCCATTTTATAAATCTGTAATATGAATACGCAATTGTATTTAAGAAATGCTTTGTGCGTACCAGTTAAAGGATACAACAGAGCAATAATTTATGATATAACTCGTAATGATTACTATTTTATACCTAATCAATTGTATGATAAAATAGAATCTACAAAAGCAATATCATTTGATAATGATACTATATCTCAAGAATGGAAAGAATTTTTACTTGAAGAGGAAGTAATATTTGAAATTGACAATTCTGATGAAGAACATTTATTCCCCAAACTAGAATTAGAATATGACTCTCCTTTCAATATCAACAGTATAATAATTCACGATACAATTGATTTAAAATTCTTCAAGTGGTTATCTTCATTGGAATTGAGTTGCATTTCTATACTTTTCGAAAAGTATAATCCAGAAAGACTTGAAAATCTCTTGGATATAATATTAGATTTGGAAATTAATTCTATTAATATTTATATATCGGAGGAAAATAGGCACTTTACAATTGACGACTTTAAGACTTTTAGATATTTCAAAAGACCATTATCTATTTTTATTTTCAAATCTTCATATATAGATGAGTTGTCGGTCAATGGTTATAAAGTTCTAAGTATACCCATATCTTTTAAAGAGTTCTCAAAAAAAATGCAACCTCAAAAATTACAGGTCAACAGAGAAATGTTTCTAGAGTCATCAAACTATCATTCTTATTTTAACGGAAAGGTATACATAGATGGTAAGGGTAATATTAAAAACGGCATCTATAGTTCAAGAAGTTATGGCCTTCTTCGGGAACTAAATGAAGATCAATTCAATGACATTATTCTTTCTGAAGATTTTCAAAAACATTGGAATGTGAAGAAAGAGAATACGCTTATTTGCAATAATTGCGAATTCAAATTTATGTGCGTTGACCCAAGAGAGCCTATTGAGAATGATATGGGGAAATGGTACTTCTCAGAAGAGTGTAATTACAATCCTTTTCTTTCATTATGGAAGGGTGAAAGTGAATATAAAACTTTGGGAGAAAGTGGGATTTCCATCACTCATACAAATGGGATAAGTATAAAAGAGAATATTCTAAATGAATTGTTAGAGAAAATCTGGGATTAAGACTTAATTGTCTCTAAGGGGATAACAATTTAATTTTTTTTAAAATAGTATTTAATTATCCATAAGCTTACTTAAGTAGGCTAGGGTATTCATTTTCAAAAAATAAACTAAGATGTTCCGATTAGCCGAATCTTTTCCTCATTATAAGCAAGCTGATTTTAAGGATTGTGGACCAACTTGTCTTAAAATAGTAGCGAAGCATTACAAAAGGATAATACCTATACAATCGCTCAGAAACTTGTGCGAGACTACAAGAACCGGTAGTAGTATGTTAGGTCTAAGTTTGGCCTCTGAGTCAATAGGTTTTCGTTCATTGGGAGTCAAAATTCCATTCAATGAATTACAAGATTTACCATTGCCTTGTATACTTCATTGGAATAAAAAGCATTATGTAGTCCTTTATAAAATGGATCAATCATTTTTGTATGTCTCCGACCCATCTCATGGCTTATTAAAGTATACTAAACAAGAATTTTTAAAGTATTGGATAGGTAATAATGCCACTGAGGATATAGAGGAGGGTGTTGCTTTGTTACTCGAACCTACTCCAAAACTTAATAAATCTAATTTGGCGGAAGACGAAAAGGAATTTGGCTTTTCGTTTATTTCGCAATATGTGTTCCGTTACAAGAAATTTCTTTTACAGATAGTTATTGGGTTAATAGCAGGAAGTTTATTACAGTTAATCTTACCATTCCTTACCCAGAGTATAGTGGATGTAGGGATTAAAAATCAGGACATACATTTTATCTACCTTATTCTTTTTGCTCAAGTGTTTCTTTTCCTTGGTAAAACAGGGATTGAGATTATCAGAAGTTGGATACTACTGCACTTAAGTACCAGAATTAACATTTCACTGATTTCGGACTTCTTTATTAAATTAATGAATTTGCCGATTTCATTTTTTGATGTGAGAATGACCGGAGATATTCTGCAAAGGATCAATGATCATAAACGTATAGAAAGAATATTAACTACATCATCTTTGAATGTTTTATTCTCTATGGTAAACCTTTTGATTTTTGGAGTTGTATTGGCTTTTTATAGCATTAAAATCTTTGGAGTCTTTTCTCTGGGGAGTATACTATATTTTGGTTGGATTCAAATATTCCTAAAAAAACGAGCAGACCTTGATTATAAAAGATTTTCACAGATAAGTCAGGAACAAAGCAAAGTTATAGAGTTGGTTAATGGCATGCAAGAGATAAAATTGCATAACGCGGAGAGACAAAAAAGATGGGGATGGGAATTTTTACAGGCTAGATTATTTAAAATATCGATAGAAGGATTATCCCTAGAGCAATATCAGAGTGTAGGTTCGGGCTTTATTAATGAGCTTAAAAACATTTTTATTACTATTCTTTCTGCAAAATTAGTAATAGACGGAAATATTACTTTGGGAATGATGTTAGCCATAACGTATATAGTTGGGCAATTAAATTCTCCAATAGCACAACTCATCAATTTTATAAAAGAACTTCAGGATGCAAAAATATCGTTACAAAGATTAGGTGAGATTCATAATAAAGAGGATGAGGAAATTAATCTAAGCGAAAAGGTAACGGAAATAAGTAACTCTAACTTTACTATTCAAAACTTATCATTTCGTTATACGGGTTCAATTGAACCGGTATTACAAAATCTAAGTTTCTCTATACCCGCCAACAAGGTCACAGCAATTGTGGGGACAAGTGGTAGTGGTAAGACTACGTTATTAAAGCTCCTATTAAAATTCTATGACCCGGATACAGGGATTATCTCTGTAGGTAATACATCACTACAGCATATTTCTCAAAATGTCTGGAGATCAAATTGTGGTGTGGTAATGCAGGAAGGGTATATTTTTAATGATACGATAGCTAATAATATTGCTATTGGTGAAGATTATGTTGACAAGGAAAAGCTTTATCATGCTGTTAATGTCGCCAATATCAAAGATTTTATTGAAACCTTACCCTTATCATATAACACTAAAATCGGAAATGAAGGAGTAGGTTTAAGTACCGGGCAGAAGCAAAGATTGTTAATTGCCAGGGCAGTATATAAAGATCCGCAGTTTCTTTTTTTTGATGAGGCAACAAGTGCTCTTGATGCAAATAATGAAAAGGTGATTATGAAAAATCTGGATAGATTTTTTGAAAACAGAACCGTGATAGTTGTAGCACACAGACTGAGTACCGTTAAGAATGCCCATCAGATAGTTGTTCTTGAAAAAGGAAAAATTGTAGAAGTAGGCAACCACAAGGAACTGATAAAGAATAAAGCTAATTATTATAATCTGGTAAAGAATCAATTAGAATTAGGAAGTTAATATGCCAAGTATAAATAATGACATAACACTTAGAAGCGAAGAAGTTCAAGAAGTTTTATCGCAGACACCAAATTGGATGATACGATGGGGAAGCTTAATGATTTTAATAATCATTATTATGGTATTGAGCATTTCATATATGATAAAGTATCCGGACACTATAGTCTCAGAATGTACATTAACCACTAGTATTCCGCCTCAAAAGGTATACGCCCGACATTCTGAAAAGTTTGAAGCTATACTCATAAAGGATAATGAGATTGTCCAAGAAAATAGTCCTTTAGCAATTATAAAAAATAATGCCAGCTATGAAGATGTATTTTTCTTAAAAAACATAATAGATACAACCTCTTTAAATGGTGATTCATTTTATTTTCCAATTGATGAAATCCCTATCTTATCATTAGGAGACATAGCAACAGACTATTTCTTATTTGAAAATAACTATTCTGATTATATACTTCACACTAAACTCCAACCTTATAAAAATGAAAAACAAGCCAGTATAGTTAGTGGAATTGAACTTCAGAGAAGGTTAAATACTGTGTTAGGACAAAAAAATATTGCATCTACAGAATTAGAACTTTTAAAAAAAGATGTTAACAGATATAAAACCTTGTTCGATAAAGGTGTTGTATCCATTCAGGAGTATGAAAATAAAAAGTTAGGATTACTTAAGGCAAAAGGTAATTACGAAAACTTAAAAGTTTCAATATCTCAAATCAGGGAGTCGCTTGAAAAACTAAATACTGATAGTAGAGTAACAGAAATTAATAAAGCAAAGGACGATATCAGTTTATTACAGAAAGTTATACAATCCTTTAACCAACTTAAAAAATCAATTAAAGCTTGGGAATCTCAATATGTATTGATCTCTGATATAAAAGGGAAAGTTTGCTTTTTGAATTATTGGAGTGTCAACCAGACGGTTAACTCAGGAGATCTCATTTTTACAGTAGTACCAGTTGATGACTCTAAGTTCTTGGCAAAGTTGAATACCCCGGCAATGAACTCTGGAAAAATTAAAATTGGTCAAAAAGTATTTGTCAGAATTCACAATTACCCAGACAGTGAGTTTGGGGTTTTAGAAGGAGAAATTTCTAGAATATCAGAAACTCCAAATGAAAATGGCGAGTACTTAATTGATGCTGATCTTCCTTCTGAACTTATTACAAGCTATAACAAGAAAGTAGTTTTTAAACAAGAAATGAAAGGCTCTTCTGAGATTATTACTGAGGATTTAAGATTAATAGAACGCTTCTTTCAACAGTTAAGAAAATTAGTAAAAGCTAAAGAAATTTAAAAGTTTGCCTATGGTTGAACATTACTACAAAAGTTTGAAAGAGAATGAAAGGAAGAATATTGTAATCAGATTATCCAAAACTTTAGATACGGAAGAATTTAAAATTAGGGCTGTACTTGAAAAAATGAATCCATTAATCCAGTATAGAAATTATAAGGTTATTACATATAGAGCAACCTTAGACAGAATAAAGAAGGAGTTAATTAAGTTGGGTTGAGTTAAAGAGCGGTGAACATAATATATATAATCGGGTGTAGGCAACACTGATATAGATAATGTCACTGCTCTTTTAACACACTTTAAAAATTTAAAATATTATGAAAAGTGAACATCATTTACTTTTAAAAGTAATGAAAAATTTTGAGGGGATGAACAAGATCGACGTTTTTGATATGCTTCAGAAGATTGAGGTTCTATTGTTCTACGCTTCAAGCCCCATCACTAAATACTCCATAAAAAGCATCATTGAAGCGGATCTGGATCAAAAGAAAGATGTGGATCCTTTTCACTTTACCATCTTACCCAATGGCAACTTCTGTGAATTCAAAGGCTCTAATGCCTGGCTTCATTTGTACCAGGAAAAGCGAAGAGGCATCTTCCGTTTTTCACTTTTTAACCGATACTATTTTAAAACTAAATATGCTCCTTTGGAGCTATTAATTCTGAATAAACGTAATTTATTAGAGAACATTGAAAATACCCCACTGGAATCAAAGGTCAAAATTTTTCTAAAGAAACACCGCCCTGCTGAAAAAGATGCCATTACCGACAGGTTCTTAATTCTTGATCTTACTTAAAATAAACTTTACTTAGAGACACAAACACTCAAATTTTTACAAATCCTTCAAACGCTGATATTATGTACTGAAATTACTTTTAAACAAGGAAAACAACAAACAAATCACAAATTGTCTATGGAATCTATAGATATATTCTATCGGATCTTTCACGAGGACCTCAATCCATTGACCAACCAAAAAAGTAAGGAATACTATTGTACAACTATTAATTCGCTATTAGGAAAAGAAAATGTATTAGATATAAATGAAGATTTTATAAAGCTACGGTTTCAGTTTTACACAAAGCTGCTGGAAAACACTTTGCAGCAAGTAAAAAGAGAACTGCACCGTAATGTATACATCCTACACCTGGGAGAGGAGAAAGTGCTTACTATGGTGCGCAACCATCAATCGCTACTTCTCACTTATTGCAGGATCGTAGAACGTAATTATCTGTCCTCAGAGGATGACCTGCTCAAATATCAGGTATCATCCGAAGCGTCCGTAACAGATATTTTTAAAATGGTCTACCATACTATGGACAACCTTCTGGATTATCTGGATCAGTTTTTTTATAAATATCTGGATCACAGCCTGCCTGTTTCACATCAGAAAAGGCTTTGGTTTATCTACACCCATAAAAAGCTGGCGGAAATCATCATCTCAAAGCTTATGGCTTGTGATATTCCTGAAGAAGCGAAACTCGTTATTGTAGGTCCACTGGTCAGTGTAAGGGATAATATACTGACAACCCTTACCTATCGACAGAAATTGTATATGGGTACTTTTATCAAAGTGCTTAAAAAGCTATTGAAGAAAAAACCCAATCCTTCTCTGGATAGTCTTTTCAGGATACTTATCAGTTTAGAGTACAATACCTTTAATCTGTTTTTCTATATAGAACGTCATTTTAAAAAAGAGCTGGATGGTCTTGCTCCAAGAGAGCAGTTATTACAACTTTACCTATTAAAGAAAAGCGTAGTAACTGTTAGTGTCACCTCTACTGAAAAATACAATCCTGAGCTTCCTTCATTAAAAGAACGTCTTCTTGTCTGGCTTGAAGAAGAAATAAAACTGACAAAGAGAAAATATGAACTGGCCAAATCTGAAACTATCTCATCACCTCTTGTAGCCAAAAAGAAACATTTGGATGTATCTATTTCAGAATTATCACTGATCACCCGATTGCTTTTTGAATCTGAGCTACTAACCGGATCAAAGAAACGGGTATTTGAATTTCTGTCAAGTTCCTTTACCACCAAAACCGCCAAAGATATTTCTGTGGAGAGTCTCAGCAGTCGTTACTACAGCGTCAATAATGGTACTATAGATGCAGTGAGTAAAATGCTAAGGGATATGCTATACCGTTTGGATCATCTCGAGGAAACGTAAGATTTAATTTAAATCCGCTGAAGAAACTTTGGTGACATCGGTAATGATCCAATTGTCACCGGAGTTTTTGTAGTCGTCCGAGCTTCTCAGTTTCCTGCGCACTTCATCCTTTACCCATTCTGTCAGCTCATCTTCTGGTACTTCAAAATCAAAGTCTTCCAGGACTACTTCAAACTTCTTTTGAAACCATTCAGGACCCTCCCCATTTCGAATAGAAACATCAACGTAATATAATGCCATCACTAATACTTTGGAGCTTGTTTTTTGTCTTACGAAAATATGAGATTGTTGAAAATTGACAAGGTAAATTAGGATCACAAGTGTTAAAAAATTAACTAAACTCTCCAAACCCCTATAAACACTTGTGTTTATTTATGTTGCTTTTTTAAACGGTTTTACTGAGCTCAGGTGAGCAACATTGGTGTGAAATTCCGTAAAATGAGGTAAAACTTTGTTAAACATATTTTAATAAAAAAATATAATTCACTGTAAATTAATTGAATACGTTTTGTGTCAGCGTGTTGTAAACATGTTTACAACACTTTTATAACCAAACTAATTCTTTGTTTTACTCCTGTAGAACGCAGATGCTATTTCAGCTGTGGGATTAAGGATCCTTTAATTGCAAAAATGTCTCGTATTGAAATGCTCTTCTGTTCTACTTCGTAAATGTCAAATTATAAAACAAAAGATATCAATATGGAACTGATCATATTTGAAAGAGACAGCTACTATAGAATGCTGGAAGAAATGATGGGCGTAGTCTATCAAACGATAAGAAAGGCAAAGGAGGACGCCATAGATGCAAAAGGTGATTCACACGATTTTATATCTACCAGAGAAGCCATGCGATTGCTTAATGTGAAAAGCAGAAACCGCCTTTATGAATTACGTGATGCTAAACTCATAGAATGGTATCAGCATGGTAGAAAGATTTTGTATTCCAAGCGGAGTATAATCGCTTATATGAAATCCCAGAAGATTTCTTAATAACTATTGAGGCAGGGATGATGGTGCTCCATTACCCTGCCCCATATTAAACAGATATGCAATTTTAAAAAAGACAATGCAATGACAAAAAAAGATCCAGCAGTATTGTGGTACACCAATGATTTTTTAGAAGGAACTGCTGATATGTCCCTGAAAGAAATAGGAGCTTATACCCTATTGTTATGCTATCAGCACCAGCGTGGTTTTTTACCGGATACTCCTAAAAAACTATCCAGATTGGTAAGGTTGACAGAAACCGATTTTGATGAGATTTGGGAAGAAATTCAACTAAAATTTGTTTCCCTAGCGAGCGTTTTGCACCCCTCCAGCGACGAAGGTAGCGATACGCCTAAGGGGGCGATTATAAACAAGAGAATGTATATGGAATCAAAAAAGAGAGCAAACTATCTGGGAAAAAAAGCCGTTTTTGCCATTGTAGGCAATTGGTTTCGTCATCATCCACTGTCAAAAACCTTGAAAAAATCCGAAAAGGAGAAAATAAAACGTGATATCAGTTATCCGTATATCTTTGAAAATCTGTTAAATAAAGCCGAAATAGAAAATTATATCACAAAAATCGCTGATCGCTTCGCTAAGGGAAGTGATCAGGGATCCCTTTATTTACAGCAAACGCTTTTTTTAGAAAATGAAAATGTAATTGTAAATGAAGATGTAAATGTAAATGAAAATATAAATAATATAAAAGAACCTGAAATTTCAAAATTTGAAAAACTTGTTAGTCAAAAATTCCTGAAAGAGTTGAGTTCCTTCTTTGCTCAAAACGGAAACTCACGACTTCAAAAAGTGACCGCCTATCTCCAAAAGATGAATGTTACCGGAGAATTAGAAGAATTTGTAAGACAAAGCGAGGCCTATATGGCTTATAAGAAAGCTTCACAAGAGCGGATTCACGGGTGGGAAGGGTATACAGGTTGTTGGAGACGAACGGACTGGATTGCAAAACTGAAACAATTTCATTCAACTACGCAACCTCCAAAAAAGAAATTTTTCATTAACCGATAGCTTATGGAAAAGAACAGGAAAAACACTCCTTCATCCTCCCCTGAACGTCTGGGCGGGATGAAGGAATTTAGATCGGTTTTTAAAAACAAAACAGACGAAGTTGGGAGAAGCGACAAGAAAAATAATATAGCTAAAGAAAATACGCTTAAAACACAAAAAAACGGTGGAGTAGTGAAAATAACCAAAGCGTTGTTATGGAGGTTATTTAAGATAGCCTATCGTTTGGCACATCAAAAGGAATTCATCGAAACTCCTGATACTCTTGCAAATGTAGCTCCGATAATTGAATATTTTGCACGAGACCTAACCTTTTTTCGACGAGAAAGACTGATCACCAAAATAAAGGGTGTATCCCTGATCCCTGATTTTGATAAAGGGTTGCTCATCATAGGGGGTTATGGCAATGGAAAAACTACGGTAATAGAAGCCTTAGGACTGGTTTTCGAATACTACAGTATGCCAATGCGCTTTAAGAATTATAAATCGCACGATCTGGTGACGGAGTTTGAACGTATTGGAGCTGATCCGACGTATAGGGAAAGTTCCAGATATCAGTTTTTTGAACGACTGACCAATGTCAAAGGCTTATATATTGATGATGTCAAAAAAGAGCGAATGGCTTCAAACTTTGGGAAAGTAAATCTCATTCGGGATATTTTAGAAAAGCGTTATGATCAAAAGTCCGTTAAAACCTATATCACCTGTAACTATCGTGAGGGGGATGCTACCAGTGATCTGGCTGATGCTCTTGAAGAGTTCGGAGATCTCTATGGCGGGCATATCTATGATCGCCTCTTTGAAATGTTCAACATCATCAAGTTCAAAGGGGCTACTTTTAGAAAATGATTTTCTAAGGCATCGGTTTACAAGGCTCTGTAAACTTCCTGAGAAAAAACACTCTTCATTGCGGTGGACTCAGGCATTTATTCGGGTTAACAAAATTGTTGTATTTTAGGTTTACTGGTTTACAGGATAAAATTCAAATCTACATTTCACCTAAAAGTAAGGCACCATAGAACTAGGTCTATAGTGCCTCTGCTAATTGATATTATGAGTAAAATTACCGACTTAATAGTCAAAACAAAAATAGAATTATAAATGCAAACCACTTATATTCTTCCGTCAGAATTGTTTGTTAAAATAAAGCTGATTACTTAATTTTTATTATCCAAAAACACCAAACGCCTGATAGATCAATCGCACCTCCCAGGGATATAGTAATTGTCTTCTTCCGGTATCCAATTCTTCTATTTCCTTCATTTTTCTGCGCAAGGTCTGCCTGCTAATGCCCAAAAACTGACTTAATTCCTGTTTTGTCATAAAGCAAATTTGCATCTTCTTAATGTTCATTAGTGTCTTTTAATGTTTATTAGTGTTGCGAAGTGCTACAAGGTGTAAAATAGTCCTCCAATACCCTCCGTATACTCCCAAATTACTACAATTTTTATAAAAAACAACCATTATTTTCCAAGGGGTCACACACCCTTTTTTCATCCGTTTTTTCGGTTTTAATTTGATCAAAAATCGAGTCAAAATGTTCAAATGGATCGCAGGCAGCATTGCTGCTCTTTTATCAATCAGATATCTGTCGCGTTTACAACGTGCCAGTACCAATATCACTTCCCGCATTCGGGTAAGGATCCATAAGGTGACTTTAACGGGCATTGAACTAAAGGCAATAGTGCAATTGCAAAATCCGAACCCTGTAAGCCTTCGTTTACAACATCCATTTGTCAAGATTTTGCACAATGATAAGTTACTGGGAAGCTCTGAGATTGAAAACAGGACTATTGAAATCCCTGAGAACAGCCAAAAGGAGTTTGAATTGCATATCCAATCCGCGGGCTGGCTGACGTTGATACAGATTCTGGGAACAGAAGTAGTCAGTCAGATACGATCCGGAGCTCCAATATCCATTAAGATACAAACACAGATCATAACCAGTGTAAACGGTTTACCATACGAACAAACAGAAACCATGACGCTACAACTCTGATGAAAGCACTAGGTAAACGACATATCAACCCTACAAACCAATATGACCATTTGTTCCCGGTAAGTTCCGGTAAGGATGTCGTTATCATTGGTAGTGGAAAGGCAAAACTGGAAAACACGCTACATCTCATGCAAGAGGTTATTGCAGAAACTCTGGATGACACTCGTAGACTGGCAGCTAAGTTTAAAGGTCACAATGTAACGGACACGTGTAAAAAAATCTGGGAGTTTGTTTACCATCATATTCAATACAAAATGGATAAAACAGGTGTTGAGCAGGTACGCAGACCCTCAAGAACCTGGGCAGATCGATTTACAGGAGTGGACTGTGACTGTTATACGGTGTTTATCGGAAGTATTCTCACCCATCTGGGTATTCCGTTTATGATGCGGATCACTAAATACGGAGGTAGGGATCATTTCCAACACGTATATCCCATTGTGCCGATAGCAGAAGGACACATTACAATCGATTGCGTAGCAGACCGCTTCAACTATGAAGTACCCTACTCACAGAAACAAGATATAAAGCCAAACGGAGCTTTTACTATAAATGGATTGGGAGGTTTGAGCGGTGTTGATGAATTAGCCATTGGACTGGATGCTTTGGAGCAACCTTCGCTTCCCTTACGGGAGCAGGTTGTACCGAAGTACAGTGTAAACCATTGTAAACCGGTTACCCCAAACACCTCTCAGCCATCACCTAGTAAACAAGGAGTTGTGTTATCCCCTTTTCGGTGGGAGGATCAAAACAAAGTAAAAACGCTTACTGAAAGGAAAGAGTTTGATCTTTTACAGTTTTTGATCCTCTCGGGGATATCCATTGCTGCAGGTATAGGGGTACTGAAACTTTTTTCAGCTAACAAGAAAAACACTGGCATTGTAAGAAACACTAGGAAAGCGAGCAACAAAAATAGTAGCTCAATAAGCAATAATAAAATAACGAAAGGTACTAGACCTTAAAACAAAAAGTATATGGAACTACATCGATTAGACGGCTTTGATGCCACGGGATTGGATGCTCTGGATATTACGGATATCCGTAATTCGCAAGATATAATCAACGGGTTTTTAGGTTCAAGTGATATACCAAGAGGCATCGATGATGCCCCGGAGATTGCGTATGAGATATTGGACGAGGACGGTAATGTGGTGATGTATGCAGATGCAGAGGAGAACATCTATGTGGTTAATGGGCTGAACGGTTTCTTTAAGAAGATCGGTAAAGGTTTAAAGAAGTTTGCCAAGAAAGTGGTGAAGCCCGTGGTACGAACATTTAACCGTTTTTTGAACCCTGCCACCATCTTACTAAGGAATGGTTTTTTACTGGCGATGAAAGCCGATATGATGAAGGTAGCCCAAAAGCTACGCTATGGATATCTGACCGAAGCCCAGGCAAAGAAGATGAATTTGGATATAGGTAAATACCAAAAAGTAAAAAAGGCAGTAGAAAAAGCAGAGAAGATATATCGTCTAGCAGGAGGAAGAGGTCGCAATCTTAGAAAAGCCATTCTGGGAGGTAAAGGAAATACCGATAGAAAAGTTCCGCTCAGTGGTTTTTATCTGGGTAACCTCGATGAACCTGTGATGTACAATGACCCTTTTGAAAAGTTTGTGGTGGAGGCAGATGTAGATACTATCGAAGCTTTTTTAAATAACCAGATACAGGTGGATGGTTTAGGAGCCGTAGCATCAGGAACAGCTATGGCAGCAGCCAGCGGAGCTGTTGCCAGTGTAGCCGCAGTACTCAGTAAAATAGGAAATATCTTCGGACAGGCACAACAAGTGAAAGATCAGGCCACCACGCTATTTAGTAAACCAAAACCTGCACTCCCGGCTATCCCTTATGGCGATCCAAGAATGCAGTACCCAGTACAAAACTTAAATCCTGTACAAACCCAACAACCAGTTCAGGTAGTCACCACGAACCAAAATGCATCGAATAAAAATGAAGACGAAGTTAACAAAGGATTTCTACAGAAGTATAAAAGACCACTATTAATTGGAGCCGGAGTTTTGGTTGTGGGAACCGGTATTGTCATAGCTGTACGATCAGGGAAGAAGAAACAACTCAAAGCTGTATCCGGATTACCCAGGAAAAGAACAACACGAAAAAGAAAAACTACGGGTCGGGACGAACTCGGAAGGTTTGTCAAAGGACATAGGGCCAAACGGAAAAGAACTGTAAAAAGAAAAGCTCCGGAGAAACTTATCCCCAAAGCTTTGCTGTAATAAGCAGGTCCAATTTCAAGAAGGATAGAATTAATAATAGTCAATGTAAACAATGAGATTTCCGCCTTCGCGGAAATGAAAAAAAGATTTTTCAATGAAAACAAAAACAAATACAAAGGATAGCCTGCTGGAGGTAGGCAAGCATCTCAGTTCTGGAGTACTTGGGATGGTAGCAGGATCCGCTGTAGGAAGGTACTCCCTCGCTATTGGTGCGCTGACCATATTCGGGGGAGCCTACTATGGTAAGGATTGGATTACCTCTGCAGGAGTGGGTATGGCATTTTCCAATGGTTTTGGCAGATCCCAAAGTAACAATGAAGTAAACGGATTTAAGGATAATCTGGAAGAAGCCAAGGATAGAGCAATTACTTCACTCAAAGCCATCGGAAAGAAACTCTATCTGGATAAACTATCCCCTACTATGGCTCAAAAGATGGCCCTCGGAAATCTTGAAGACCGCCCGTTGGTTTTTATGGGTTCAGAAGTAGCGGACACAGGAGATTTTGATACTGCTGAGGTAGATGAGATCATCCGCAGGATCGAAGCCGGAGAACCGTTGCCCACTGCCGATATCCAACAAAGTTATACCAATGGATATAACACCGTTAACGGCATAGACAGTATGGAACTAAAAGGAGGTGAAGACATCACAGAACTTAATGCCGTAGCCTAAGTCGCAAGGCGACAGCTATACAATTAAGATGTTTGACTCTTAAAAATTAAACACAAGAAACATTTAATACCACATGGAAACAATGAAAAAAAGTTCAAGATCACAATTCTTAGAAATTGTAAATGCCCATATCTCACTAAGGGATCAGGCAAAGAAATACGACCCCGCAATGGTTAATGTTGCTACGGGAATCAAAGAGGGAAGACTACAGCTTGCAGACGCTGCCTATTATGCGATCAAGTTTGCAGGTAACCGTGCCAACATAGATATGTTCGAGACTCAGGACGCTAAGGAAATTGGGATTACCAATGTTACCCAGGCCAAGCTACAGAAGGACCGTCTTTTTCTATGTAATCGAATAATCCTATTAGCTGCTGAGATTGAAGGAGACCTTCCTGGAAGTGATTCTGAATTAAAAAGAACGATGAAGCGAACTGACTTTGGTAGTATCAAAGATGTGGCAGGATTACAGAACGGTGTGTTCTCTCTAATCGCCAATAAGAAGATCATCATCGATGAACGTCCGATGCAGGAGTTTGTAACTGATGGAAATACAATGCAGAATGTGGGGACATACTTTTTAGAAAGCCCTCGCTTTATTCGTGATGATGAAGAGTTTGAGTTTACAATAGAACTGGGTGAAGATGCTCCGGAGAAAGCACTGATCAAAGTTGTACTTGCAGGTACAGCCACAGTACCTGCCTAGGTCGGAGGCCGAGTCCGTGGCGGACAGCCGAGTATTGAATGATAGATTGTAAACCTCAATAGTTATGAAAATCCAAGAAGAACGAAATAAAAAAGAAACCAGAGTAGTCTTTTCCTTTAAAATGGAAAAGCAGAATGGACTTACATCTATAGATAGTTTTGAACTTCCTAAACACACAAAAGTGATTAAAGGCATTCAGCTATTGTCGGATTATCCGGACCGCTTATTCTATCGTGGTAAGCAGCGTATTGAGATTGGTGGGGAGGAATTGTTTCCTGATGGTTTCGAGAGCAAGATTCTGATGTCTTCACTTAGTGTAGCACCAAGGGAACGCTTCTTCGAGTTAGGTGATGTACTGCCGGGAGATCTGTCAGTAAAGATTCGTTTTGAGGATAAGGATCATCAGGGTGCAGCGTTTGGTGGAGGGTATCGAGTAACAATTGTATTACTGATCGAGGAAGCCATATAAGCAGTCAAAGACTTCACAAAATCAAAAGACAAGTAGACCTTACAAAAAGACCTTACTATGAAATGTTTGATTAAAACCGATAATAACACTAGTATTGTACGCAGGAAGTTTGTGCCAATACGATTCAGAATAGAAAGGGAAAACCAGTTTATAAACGCATCGGCCAAACTTCCTTTTTCTACAGCAAAGGTTGTTGGAGTATTGACTACAGTAAACGGTAAAAAGCCTTGTAGTGATGATCCATTACCACCACGTTATTATTTCGGGTTTACAGATACAGAAATGACGGATGACAGTTTCCTGCAGTTACAGGAAGGTACGCTCTATGATGAAGATTACCCACCAGACATCTTTGTGGAACAACAAGCCGGAGGCTGGTGGTACTTTGCACATCCTGTTTTGGATAGATTACCCTCCTATCAGGACGATCAGTTTTTAGAACCGCTAAGGGATGCCAAAGAACTAAATATTCTTTTTCCCGGACAATGCGAACCCGAACAGTATTTGCTCTACAGTAAACCGTTTACCGGATCCATCTGGATCACCTTTGAGGAATATACCTAAAACAAGAAATTATGATACTGGGAACCTTAGCACTATATCAAAAAAGGGGAGTTTTCTATAAAGAGCATCAGATACTATCTGAAGATACGTATTCCAAACTCATCTATCAGGAGCTGTCCCCGAAACAGAAGTTTAAAGAACCGGATTTGCCTAATCAGATAGAACTTACCCCTGTAGATGAACAAGGGGATACCGATTATATCACAGCTTTTTATGAAGATGAGGGACAGGCAGGATATCCTTATGAAGTAACCATTTGGCTACTCATAGAGTCGGGCCCATAATGGGCAATTAATAAAAAGTATAATCTGTAATACATCTGAGTGAGATAATAAATCACCCTTAGGGTGTGAGATAATAAAATAAGCTAGGCTTATGCGTGAGGAATTTGCCATACAATATGCAGGCCTACGGGCTAAAGAACGAGGATATCCAAAGTATCGATTGGTGTACCGTGAGTTTACCATTCCTGCAGAAGGAAGACTAGAGCTTCAGGGGCATAACGAGATATGGCTGATTGTGTATATCGCATGGGGACTAATAGTAAAATCTGACTATGGACGCTATGAGAATTTCTATATACAGGGAAATATAGAAAATGTACACGAACACGGAGATCGTATAGAGATTGTAAACACCAGAAAATACCAAAGAACCATACGATTCCTGCAGGTGATTTTAAAAACAGAAAATGATGGAAGCAAAACGTAGAAATCTCGGGTCAGTGCGATTAACGGATGCCCAATATGAAGAGATGGATCGATTAGGATTTACCAGTGAAAGCGCTTATGTAAGACATAAGATGCAGCAGGCAGAAACAAAGCTTGAAGTATTGAAAACCACACAGGATAAAAATACAGTACGTCAATTATCCATTCCGGGAATATCCGGAGTAAGCAATACCAATATTGAAGACCAGCTGACCATACAACGGTTAGCTATCGAAAATAAAAAGCTGCAGGAGCAGTTGGAGCAGGTCACCCAAAGTCAACAGGAAGCCCTGAACGGAGTACACCACAAAGTGCATTCCATGCTTCAGGAAGAATTACAGAAACGGGATTATGAAGAGCTCAAGAAAAGCTACGCAGCATCAGAATCAAAGTTAAAAAAGCTACAGGAAAACCTTGAAGAAAAAAAAAAGGAGAATGAAGCTCTGGTGAAGAAACTAAGTTTTGTAGAGTTAGGAAAAGCATTACTTCCCGGAGCGATCACGGGACTAGCCAAGCAATACCCAAAACAGATGAAGGGTATAGCAGGAACATTAGGTAGTCTAGGTATGACTGATGCAAAGGAAAATGGCAATACCTCAGAAGAAGAAAACTATTTACTTCAAGTCATAGAACATCTGGGAGAGCTGTTTACCGAAGAACAGTTTGAGCAAGTGTTACAGCTCATGTTCCAACTTGCAGAACAGATCAAAGATGATCAGGGACTATTACAAAAGATAGCGTATTACCTCAATCAATTGAAAAGAAAAACAGAAGCAGGAAAGCAAAACAAATCAGTAGTACAATAACAGTAAAAAATCAATATAAAATGAAAACAGCGATTACCATACAAATGGAAGTTTCAGGAAGTGACGAAGCCAGGAAAGTAACAAAAGCATTTCAAACAATGGATAAACATTTTGGCGCTAAAGGCATTATCAAAATGGAGCAATTGTTCCTCAATGATGCCTTTATCCGAAACCTCGTAAAAATGAAATTGGCATAGCCAACTATAAGTAAAACGAACAATTATGGCACTTCCTCTTCTTGCAGCTCAGGCAATACAAAACAGACCCAAAGTTTCTGTAGGTAAGCAGACCACAACGATACTGCTTGCTACTGGATTGGGAGCTGTCACTTTTTTAGGAATCCGTGCTTTGGTAAAAAAGTTCAAAAAGAATATCCGCGAAAGTCAGGCATTGGAAGAAGGAAACCCTGCGAACTATGCCATTCGGATTCAGATGGCTTTTGAGAATGACAATGCCTTTGGATGGGGTACAGATGAAGAAGCACTCTTTAGGATCCTGGAGGAGATACCTACAGAAAGTATGATGCGAAAAGTGGGAAGGGCATATAGAGATTTAACAGGAAGGAATCTGGCTGCTGATCTACAGAATGAATTGACCACTCAGGAATTCGCCATAGCCAATGAGATTATAAATACCAAACCATAGAATATATAACTATAAGATTTCCGACTCCTCGGAAATGAAAAAAGAATTTTTCAATGGAAACGAAAACAAAGAAGAGCATACAAAAACCAAAAGTCAAGAAAAGACTTTCTCAAAAACAGGTACTGATGATCGGATTAGGTGGAGGGGTTGCGCTTGGTCTGGGTTATCTGGTTTATAACCACTTTAAAAACAAAACAGCTACAAACAGAGGTGGTATTAGTGATCCAATTACGATTCCTTCAGAAGATATTGTCACCAAACCCATTTTGCCAATTGCTGCCAGTGTCAGCTTTCCGGTGAAGAAAGGTGTGAGGGGATCACTGGTCGCTATGATACAAAATGCGCTTTTGGCCAAAGGAGGACAGGCAGCACTGATTATCAAAGAAACCAGTTTTAGAAACGGACAGGTGGACGGCATCTTTGGACCGGGAACAGAAAGAGCACTTCGGGCGGCAGGATTCCCTTCAGTAATTACGGAATCTGTATTTACCGCTTTAGTAGGTAAGAATACGGCATCTGGAGGAAGCTGGAGTGGAGTAGCCAAAGAGATTATTGATGCTGCCAATAGCAGGAACTTATTTAGTGTCCTTAGTGGACTAAAGAAAATAAAATCTGTAGAACAGTATAAACAGGTTAGCTCCTTTTTTCAGGGAGTTCGTATTAATGGGATCCGAGTAACCACTTTGGTAAATGCACTGCTGAGCGTAGCTTTTAAAAATAAGGAACTGGAAAAAGTAAAGATACGTGCGGAGTTTAGAAGAATGGGATTAAAGCAAAATAGTCAAGGAGTCTGGTATGTCCCTAATCTTGGATCCATTGACTCAATTGATAGGCAATCAGATCAAATTAATAATCAGTGGAACCTTGCTATTGCCACAAGACCCACTTTATTAAAAGCTATAGACGGATCTATTATCGTCCCTGAACTCAGACCCAATACAGTAGTGGGTTACATTACAGGAATGCAGAATGGAGTCACCAGAATTTTGACACAGTCAGGAGAAACTGTGTTTGCTCCGACTCAAAACCTAACCTCTTTTTAACTGCCATTGGCAGATTTAATATTGTACTCAAAAAAATATACAACTAATGAAAAATATAATGCAATGGTTACAAACCATATTAGAAAAACTAAAGCCACTCTGTGGCTACTTTAAGGTATGGAGGGAGTTATCCTCATTGGCAGTAGGACTCATCCTCTGGATGCACAGCGCCGTATTTCTTCGCTGGATTGATCCTACAGCAGGAACCTATGATGCCGGGATATTTCAGGTATACCTCTTTGCTATTATTGGGATATTTATCCTGCACGGTATTGTCAGGATACTGATGAAGCTTATCTGGCCCACCTCAGAGGAGTATCTCGATAACCATTTCAGGAACGATTTTAAAACCATTACACCATGGCAAAAACTAAAACTATCTACGTTTATCTTCTTTGCTTTTTTGTTTGCAGTAGCGTTACTGGCCAGGACCTTATAGGTAAGATAAAAATTCAAAAAGAAGAACAGTACACAAGACAGTGTGTTAAAGAATTATACGATTCCCAAGTTGGAGTTCGTGAAACAGGAGGCTTCAATCGTGGACCATATGTAGAGATGTATCTGGCCAGTGTAGATTTAGGTCCGGGCTATGCGTGGTGCGCTGCTTTTGTCAGCTGGTGTTACCAAAATGCAGGTGTGGACGCGCCACGAAGCGGTTGGGTGCCGAGTTATGCTTTAAAGGATAAATGGATTTATCAAAGAGGAAAGTTTCAATTGCAAAAACCGCAATCAGGAGATGTTTTTCTGATCTGGTACAACAGCGTCAACCGACCTGCTCATATTGGTTTTGTAGATGAATGGAATGAGGACTGGGTGATTTCCGTTGAAGGAAATACAAACGATAATGGTTCAAGGGAGGGTGATGGAGTATATCGAAAGCGTAGACTGAAAAAGCAAATCTGGGTAGTCTCAAACTTTGTCCGTAGCTCGGACAGGCAAGTCCTTAGGACCGACAACTAAATAGTATGTATAGCAATGTTATCCAAGAGTTTACAAATATTACGAAGTAAAGGGTACAAGGTGTATACCGAACCATACAGGCTGAATATTGTAGGCTACCGTAGTCGTTTTATAGGGAGTAATCGTTTTGATGATGAGATCCACGTGTTTTATAGAAATGATAATCATAAGTGGGTGTATCATATGTTCAAAGCTACTACTGATCCCGGACAGTATTGGTTGGACAATCCGATGCACCCGCAAGGAACAGCTTTTTTAAAGAAGGGGCAATATGTTGATGCCTATAGTATTGGATTACATCGTGGAATATATCATGCACTAATTCAAACAAAACCTGTTGTGGTAATCCGCAATTATGAGCGAAAAGGTCTATTTAAATGGTTTGAATCCGGAACAAAGGATATAGGAAATTTTGGAATCAACATCCATAGGGCCAGAAAACAGGGAACAACTCAGGTAATTGATGACTTCTCTGCAGGTTGTTTGGTCTTTGCTAATGCGGATGACTTTAATGGATTTCTAAAACTATCTGAACACCACCGGAAGAAATATGGTAATAAGTTTACAGTAACCCTGGTTGATTTTAGGGATGAGCGAAGAAGAATCCTAAGACAGGTAGCCTGGGGAACAGTACTGGCCACAGGAGGGATTATGCTACTAAACAGATTAAACTGATGAAGGTATCCAAAAATACTCAAAAAGCAGCCCTCGCACTTGTCGGGAGTATGTTGGGGTTTATAGTTGCTAAAAAATACTCCCCAAAAGAAACCTATCCGTTTATTCTGATTGGTGGGTTTGTTGGGAATTTTCTGGGAGAAGAACTGATTAAAGAACCTACATATACAAATCCTTATCAACAAACAATTGAATCTCTGAAGTTTGAGGATTAGGTTCGCTTAAAAAGAAGACAAATGAAATTAGATCTTAAAAAAATGTATGTCATCTATAAGCCTGGTAAACATTCTGTAAAAGCAGATATTTTCACAGGTCGGCCAACTAGTATAACTAATTTAAAGAATCAGTTTATAGGAGGGCTTCAACCAGGAAGGATATATGGAATATACACAACCCGAATTGAAGCAGAAAGAGTTACGCAAAAACTCTTGAAGGGAAAACAGACAAATAAGAAGAAACCAGGAGTAAAACCTGAAAAGGGTTATGCGCTCTTTAGTAATGCTGTAATGGCGGAGGATAAATATGATGTCACTACTCCACCCAAAGTTATATATCGCACTAAGAAGGAAGCAGAAAAAGAGGTGCAACGCATCCGAAAAAGAGAAGGGAGAGATCCCCAGATCAGGATATTATCTTATGATCCAAGAAAAAGGAAGAGATAATGAAAAAGAAACTATTTGCTATTACAGATATGGAAGGTGTATTTCTAAAAAAGATGGAAGTGAATTCTAAAACTGAAATCCAGAAATACCTAAACCAAAAATATAGCCAAGGGATTTCCCTGACAGCTTGGGAATTGAGTACCTCAAAAAGGAAATTAACGAAGTCACAACTTCAACAATTAGACAATTTCATAAACCGAAATGATTACAATTTAAGCGCTACTGATCTCAATAATTTCAAAAGGCTACTTAAAAAGCTGCAACAATCCCCTGCAGCAGAAGGAATGATTATCGTTAACCAATACTTCGATACATTTTTAAGAGAATTGATTCCACCATCTATTTGGAAAGCAATGATGGGAGAACTTAAAAAGAAATGAAATTATGAAAGTGACCTATTACGAAGGAGAGGAACCCGTGAAAATTAGAGCATATTACAAATATGAACTGGCAGCATTGTATAATGTCTGTACCAAAACTTTTTCTTCTTGGATACATACCTATTTAGATGAACTAAAACAGTTTGGGTACAAAAAAAGCACCAAACTCCTGAGGCCAGAAGTGGTGCGTTTTTTGTTTGAACGACTGGGTGAACCTTAAATTTAAAAATTTATTGACTGTTTTGTAATGATTTTTCAAAATCGTCGCAAAGTTGATTTATTATATCTTCTGTTTCCTTAATGAAGAACTGACCTAATGTTTTACGATTTCTTCGGATGTATTTTTTATAGATTATTTCAAAGTCTTTATAAATTTCGTCTTCATCAAAAACGGTTTTAGTACTTTTCATTTTTGCAATTAAACGAGCACCTTCCTTATTTACATAATCAAAAAAGGCTTCTATTTTATTTTGAAAATCTAATATTAAGGCTTCAATTTCTTCTTCCTCTTCATTACGTTTTTCTATTACTGCTAAAATATCAAACTTATATTGTTTACCTGGTTTGCCTGATGGTTCATTGTCATTTGGCTTTACTTTAGGCTTTGATGTTTCTTCTGGTGGTGCAACTATACCTATTCTGTTATCAAAATACACTTCAACATCATCTATTAACTCTGTTGTACCTGTTAATGAATTATATAAGACACTATATCTATACCAAAACTCTGTAAAGTATTCATCACTATACTTATCATCAATTTCAATTACAAATACTATTAGATTTAATATTTTGAAATACTTATTAATGTTATGCTTTAACTTTTTAGCTTCTTCTGGTTGTTTTCTTACAAATTGGGTAATTGTGTTTTCTAAATCTAAAATAGGCAGTATATCTTCCTTTTTTCCTTGTTGATAGAGTTTAAAGGATTGAAAATGTTGTTTGAAGATATTGTCTTGATTTAAGCCCTCGTATATTTCTTGTAATAGTTGTTCTTGCCCTAGTGGGTCAAAATCACTTACAACAACATTACTGAAATGCTCGAACGCCTGTTTTATATTATTAACGTTTACATTCTTGTAAGACAAGTCAATAATTTTACAATCCTTTTTATACTTACCTGCTGTTCTATTAACTCTTGAAATAGTTTGTATAGCATTGATACCGCTAATCTCTTTATCTAAAAATAAGGTATGTAATTTAGGTTCATCAAATCCTGTTTGTAGTTTATCTACTACTATGATTAAACCATTCTTTTTGACAGCAAAATTTTGCAATACTTTGGCTTCTGATAAACCACCGTTTAACGTTGTTGCGCTTTCATATTTTTGGCCATCTGAACTATACACTATATAGATTGGTGCATCTTTAAAACGTTCATATTTCTTTTCTTCTACTAACTCATTAAAATACTGCTGTATATACTTACGATATTTTATAGCTGCTTTAATAGAAGAAGCTGCAAACATTGCTTTTGCTGTACCACGAATATTGTGATAAACCGCAGTTACTAATCGTTTGGCAACAAACTTTGAAATAGCTTCAATACGTTCTTCGTTCTCGTAAATATTCTTTTTACTAATTCTGTATTTCTTACCATTAGCATCAACACCAGCATCTGGATTATCAGGTAACGATTGCTCATAGTATCCTGTATCTCCCTCAAAACCTTCTGTTGCATCATCTGGCTTTTCAAAATACATTTTAGCAGAAACAGGAACAATACCTTTAATTGGATTTAAAATATAACCATCTTCAATAGCTTCTTTCATTGTATAACTATCGAACGGAACCCATATTTTTTCAGCTTCGGCATATTTATTATACTCTCCAAAACGCGCTAATGTAACATCGCTTGGTGTTGCAGTAAAACCTATTATTAAATTTTTCTTTTTGTATTCCTTTCTGTATTCTTTATTGGAATCAAAACTGTTTTGTAGCTCATCAAATAAGGATACCATTTCTTCGTGCTGTGTACCACTATTGGAACGGTGTATTTCATCAATTAAAAAAGCGATACGCAAAGTTGATAATGTCTTTACTACTTCATCATCTAAAAACTCTCTTATTGAATTGAACTTTTGAAGATTGACTACAACAATACGTTTATCTGTATTTAAGGCTTCTAAAAATGATTTTTTACTGTTAGCCTCTATGAACATACTATTAGCAATATTCATATTATACATTTTACTATCTAACTGATCTCGTAATTGAACTCTATCTACAACCAACATTATTTTATCATAGACAAACTCATCATTTTTGCGTAAATCTTTCAACATTAAAGATGACCAGCCTATGATGTTACTTTTACCAAAACCAGCTGCATATTGTAGTAGCAATGAGTAGACATTTTTGTTGTTTTGATACTTCTGCCTTTTATTAATTAATTCTTCAATTTGTGAAGCTCCTAAACCCTTTTCAGTTAGTTGTTGTCTTAATTTATTGATGAAATAATCTGGCTCGTCTTCGTGTTCTAAAAACTCATCAATTTTGCTAATGATTTTATCTGCACCGAATTTTTGTTTTGGTCTTGGTGCTATTAGCCTACCATCATTATGCTTATATTCTTTCTGTTTTCCTTTTTCTGATTTTACTAATTCACGCTCAATAAAGTTGTAATACAATATCTCACGCTCTATCATTTTTTTCCCGTACAAGGCTTTAAAAACTTCCTCAAAACGCTCTTGTTTGTTGGCTTCTCTGTTTACTACTGGATATGATTTTAAATCGTAAGCTACTTTTGTTTTATACTCTTCAAAATCAAAGGATTTATCTTCAACTTTAGCTTTTATGGTATCAAAGTGATTACCTATGTTTCTAATGATAAACGTATCTTGAACATCTGTAGTTGTTATATGTATTGCCTTTTCAAATATTTTTAAAAAGTCTTTGCGAATGCTTTTATCTACATCATTACCATCTGCTATTTCTAGATAATTAGTAACTGCTTTTTGATAATCGTTAGCTATTTTAGTTTTACCATCTTTACTAGCTGTTTGATTATTGTAGTTTGATTTTAGCTCTGAATAGCCTAAAAATATACCATTGACAAAAAAGGTAATATCTGGTCTAAAACTGAACTGTTTTTTACCTTGATAATGGTACATATATGGCAACTCTTGTACTACAGAAAATATGTTTTCTTCAAATAGTTTATCACCGTGCGTTATGCTACCACTTGGATAAAAGAGATTAATTTTAACACCCTTGAATGTGACAGATTTATTATTATTAATAAATAATGCCATATTCATAGACTCACCAATACGTTTGTTTAAAAACTCTTGAAATTCTTGAAGTAGCTCTTTTTCGTTATTATTAAATTTCTTTAATAATGTTCTGTACGCTTTTTTATTTAAAGTAGTTTCGCTGATGAACTCTTTTAAATCTTCAACAACAAAATGAAGTTTCGATACTGTATTTGCTTTTACTTCTTTATACCCTAAACCATTGGTTGGATTAGTAAAAAAGTTCATTAAATATTTATCTTGTAGTATTAGTTCATCCATAAATTATGCAGTTACTTTTATTTTGCCAGTTACAACTTCATCAATTAATGTTTTACGTAACTCTTTTAGTGTTGATATTTGTAATTCAATATTTTTTAAAACACTTGATATACCTTTTGTTTTGGCCTTAATATAATTAGCAATTTCAATTTGCTCTTCAAATGGTGGGAAAACTACGGTAATTACAGCCATTTCATTACTCATTATTTTAGCACCATTTGTATCTATACGTTTATTATGCTGTGTGCTTTCTTGAACAGCAAAAGCCATATATTCTAGTGAAAGTTTTGGATGTCTTTTAGGAATTAATGTACCGCAAATATTAGTACAATTAAATTTACCTTCCCTTATGAAAACTGTACCAGCATTAACACCATCAGTAGTCCAGGTTAACAAATCTGTATTAAAATCAAAAGTATCAATATAACCTAAAACACCTTTGTTTTTAGTTTGAGATGAATAAACGGGATAACTACCATTATCTTTTAATTCCGTTTTAGCTATTGCTCTACCTCTACTTATTGAAAAAATATCTTTAACTCTCTTAACCTCCCAATGTTCTGGAATTTCACCCATCCAAGTAATACTACTATCTTTTAGCTTAACCGATTTATCTAATCCTTTGGTAACAGCTTCATTAATTAAAGTTTTACGGTAGGCTTTATAGTATTTTATTTTTTGTTGTAATAATTTTATTTTTTTATCTATTGCTGTGGTTTTTGTATCTAAATAATTAGCTATTTGGGTTTGTTCTTCTAGAACAGGAAATGGCAAACCCATATTTAAAATTTGAGACATATTTAAAGCCTCTTTAGAAGAACCTGCCTGAATATTCATTATATATTCTTGTATAGTATTTGACTTTAAATAATAAGAAAAAAAGTCAACCTTTTTCTTCTTTACTCTTAAATATATAATATGCTGATTTATATTAGCTGTCTTTAATGTTTTAGGAAAAATACACGTTCTACCAATTGAGGCCCCTGTAATATTTATCAATATATCAAAAGGTTGCAATTGTGAGTTTCTCATTTTATCGTGAACCTCTTTCGTTATAAATGAAACATTGTCAAGCCTTAAACCATCATTATAAACATTTTGACTCCTAATAAGCGGTATTCCTTCATCTACATAAGTTTCACTACCACCTTTTGGTGTAACACCACTACCAATTTTAGTAATTGCATCTTTTATTCTTTTAACATTCCAATGTGCAGGAATTTCACCTAACCAATCAATGCCTGAATCTTTATATTTGTTGTAAGTTTTTAATTGTTGTTTCATACATATATAGTGCTTCGTGCTACAAAATGACTTTACTAAACGACTAATTCGCTTTCAAGTTTTGACAATTCATTTTCGAGCTCTTTTAGGTGACTTGAGATATCTTGAAGTGAGCGTAACTTTTCTGGCTTATAGAATACCTTATTGAAGTTTATTTCAACCCCAATTGTATTATCTATATAAGCAAATGGCTTTGTGATGTATTTTACCATAAAACTGGCAATATTTTGTTGGTTATCTTCATTGTTTGGGCTATAAGGTATTATTTCATAATCCTTCTCATAGTCAGGTGTTAACTCTACCGTAATTAAAATGGATGCTTCTCTAGTTTTAGTTGCTTTTTTATAAGATGCTTTTACTACTATTTTACCACAACCTAATTCTGATTTATCTTCTTTAGACGCCTCAATAATCGTTTCTTTATCGTTGTCAAAATAATAACTTGTTTTAGCTGTAAATACTTTTAAGTCTGCTTCTTTATAATCTAAACTATCAATTAATGGCTTTAAACCTTCGGTATAATATTCTATTAAAGAATTGTATTTAGAAGTATCGTAAGATGTAATTTCAAAGTCTGTAAGCTCAATTGTTTCTTCCTCTAAAACTTGCGTTATTTTAGTAGGGTTTAACTTTATAGATTTAGCTCTAATTTCTTCGCCTTGTTTATTCTTTTTAACAGGCAATTGGTCTTCAAAAGTCTTTCCATTTTCATCTACATTTGTCAGCATTATAGCTTGTTTGTTATAATAAAAATGCCATTTATCAAAGACCTTTGCATACTCTGTATCTTTAAAATCGGTTAAGGTATCTACAATGGTTTTTCTGTTATCAAAAACCATTTCCCTGCGCTTTTTACCTTTGCTCTTTTTTAATGGTTCCCAAAAGTTACTACCATCAATCAGCATTACTTTGTCTTTGCGTTCTTGAGGTTTGTTTTTGTTAAACACCCATAGATACGTATAAATACCAGTGTTGAAAAACTCATCGGTAGGCATTTGTATAACAGCTTCTACCCAATCGTTATCAAAGAAATATTTACGAATGTTACTCTCACCACTACCTGCATCGCCACTAAACAGCGTTGAACCGTTATGTACTACAACTGATAACCCTTTGGTATCTAATTGTGATAAAATATGCTGTGTAAACAGAAACTGACCATCTGAAATGGAAGGTAAAGCGTGAAAACGGTCTGTAGTATCATTTTCAATATCTTTTTTATAACCTTTCCAATCTACACCGTAAGGTGGATTTGCTACAATGACATCAAATTGTTTTTCAATGAAATGAATTTTAGTAAGTGTATTACCGTACTTAATATCTGAATCATTACGGAAACGACTTTCTATTTTTGCTAAAGCGTATAAACTATCACTCCAATCCTCACCGTATGTTTTTGTTGGTCTGTTGAACTTTTCTTTTATTCTATCTTCTACACCAAATAGCAAGTTACCACCGCCACAGGTTGGGTCGTATATGGTTAAAAACTCGTTATTATCTTCAATTTTAGATAATATAATTTCTGAAATTAAGGATATAATATCATCAGGTGTATATTGCTCTCCAGCAGTTTCGGCAGAAATATCAGCCCATTTACGTTTGATGTGTTCTTCTAAAGTTGTTATATCCGAGTTATTAAATGGTGTTAAATCAATCTCACTCCATTTTTTTACGGTATCAAAAAGAATATCTTTTTTACGTAGTTGACCGCTTACGCCTGAAATATCTAAATACTTCTCTTCTGTATTACCTCTATCAACACCTAATAACTCTTTAGTTTCTGGGTCGAATGCTTTTAAATAGGCATCAAAATCATTATCAAAAGTTTTATCGTTTCTGCATATTTCAGCTAGTGTTTTTTGGCTTCTAATTACTAAATCATTGTACCCAATATTGTAATCTTTAAACTCTTCTAAAAAGTCGTCTATATTTTCAATGTCTTTAATCGTTTCTGCATCAAAGTCTTTCAATAACTCTTTGTAATGCCTAACTAATCTACTTTCCAACATTATCATTGCAAAGTAAGGCATCATATATTTTGGGAAGTCTGATTGCTTAATTCCAGCACCAATTAAAAGGTCGGCAGTTGACCATACTTTAGATTCGTACTGTAGTATATTTTGGCTCATTTTGAATTTTTCCTTTTGAAGTGATAAAAATAGTAATTCATAGTTATTATCTTAACCTATAATTTTTTTGATTTCATTTTTTAAGACTTATTCTAACTTAAACAGAAATTAGTAGCGACCTCATTCTTATCATTACTGTAAAAAAGGTAATGAAGCAGCAGTTCAAAAACAGACCTAAACAAAAAACGAAAGCAAGCAGTAAAGTCGCCCTTATCAGCCAAAAGGCTAAACAAATCCGTAAGAAAGATGAAAAATGGACTGATGCCATAAAAAGGGCTACAACTTTACTTCATAACCAGAAATCAAAAGACAACAAATCGATATCCAAATCATCCACTTCCCTTTATGGGATCAAAGGGCAATTTAAGGCAGGTGTTGTTCCTGAAATCAAGATTACCTATACCAAAAGCAGAAGACTACTTGGAAGTGTCAAATCACCGGAGGAAACAGTTGCTTTTGTGAGAAATCAATTCCGTAAAGGGACTATAGAGACCCGGGAATATTTCTTTGTGATCTATCTCAATCGAAAGAACACCATCTTAGGATATCATCTTCATTCTATGGGAGGGCTTTCAGGTACGGTCGTCGATGCCAGGATCATCTTTGCAATTGCATTAAAGAGTTTGGCCACCGGAATTATTCTGGCTCACAATCATCCTGCAGGAGGTCTGAAGCCAAGTCAGCAGGATATCAATCAAACTACTAAAATAGCCAATATAGGTAAGCTACACGATATTGAGGTCCTGGATCATCTAATAATCACCAAAGATGGGTATTTCTCATTTGCTGAAGAAAATTTGGTCTTATGAAAACTTTTACTCTTTTAGACCTTTTCAGTGGTACAGGGGGATTTCCATTGGGATTACTCAAGGCAGGGTTCACTTTGAAGAAACATTACTTCAGTGAGATTGATCCTTTTGCCATTGCCAATTATCAATATAACTTTAAAAATTCCAACTATGCAGGACCTATCGAAGAGATTCAAAAAAACACCATCGAAAAACCGGATATCATCAGCTTCGGTTCGCCTTGTCAGGATCTTTCAGTTGCTGGAAGACGGAAAGGACTTAAAGGATCCAAAAGTAAACTCTTTTTTGAAGCAATTAGAATCCTTGACCTCTATAAACCCCGTCTGTTTATCTTTGAAAACGTCAAAGGACTTTTCTCCAGTAACAAGGGTAAGGACTTTGAAGTCGTACTTAGATCGTTTGCCGACCTTGGGGTATATGACCTCCAATGGCAATTGCTTAATACTGCCTGGTTTCTCCCCCAGAACAGAGAGCGCATCTACCTTGTCGGATCACTTAGAGGACAACCCCGACCAGAAATATTTCCTATCGGTAAAAACTGCCAAAAGATTGAAGATTGCACTAGAAAAACAATCACGGAAGCCAACATTGCTCCAACAATAGATACAAGGGTTGGAGAACAAGGAAATTACTCGCCCTATATCTTTACACTAAGAGGAGGCAGAAAGCATCCCAAAGGTAATAAGGTGGAGTTCAGAAA
>NZ_JH621266.1:38411-63818 GCF_000255455.1 Aquimarina agarilytica ZC1
CAACAATGGACACCCTTAAAATCAGAACGAACAGCAAAGGCTAAGAAGATCCGAAGGACTAATCAAAAGAAAGGATTTGACTATGCCCCCTTTCAGGAAAAACAATTTGTTCCCAGAGATGAGGATACCACAGGAGCTATTACCGCGAATCCTCAATATGAAAACTTACTCTGTAATCTACACCACGTCAGAAGGCTTACTCCACTGGAATGTGAACGATTGCAGGGATTTCCGGATAACTGGACCAAATATGGAATTCAGGATGGTAAAAAGATCGAGTTAAGTGATAGTAGAAGATACCATCTCATTGGAAATGCAGTCAGTATTCCCATTGTTGAAGAAGTCGGTCATCGGATTTTAAACAGCAACATCTTTAAGAACTGTAAAAAAAATATAAAAGAGTCTATGGCTCCGGGTTTGGGTAAACTAAATAAAACACCGGTCAGTTATTACGGAGGTAAGCAGAACCTTGCCAAAAGAATTATATCTCTTATCCCTGAGCATAACTTGTATTGTGAACCCTTTGTAGGAGGTGGCGCTGTATTTTTTGCAAAGAATCCTAGCCCTGCAGAAGTGATCAATGATCTGAATGGTAATGTGGTCAACTTTTATCAGGTCTGTAAGCTCCATTTTACAAAGCTTCAAAAGCTGATACAAGCCACTCCGCACAGCAGAAAACTACATACTGAAGCTGCCGAAATTCTAAAAGACGAGAAACTAAAAGATCCTGTTAAGAAAGCCTGGGCATTTTGGGTACAAACCAATATGAGTTTTTCTTCCCGAATTTATGGTGGCTATGCCTATGAACGAAAATCAAATGGTGTAACAAGAACCATTTTAAACAAGAAAAATGCCTTTACCAAGGAAATAGCTGAGCGTTTGGATTTGGTAGATATTGAATGTAATGATGCCCTGACTATTATAGAAAGAAGAGATACAGAGGACACCTTTTTCTATATTGACCCACCTTATTTCAATTCGGATATGGGACATTACAAAGGCTATAGTGAAGAGGATTTTACCAACCTGTTGCAATTGTTATCCGGCATCAAAGGAAAGTTCCTGTTGAGCAGTTATCCTTCTGAGGTACTTTCAAAGTTCACCAAGCAATATCGTTGGTATCAGGATTCCATAGAACAAACGATAAGCGTGGTCAAAGGTAAAAGGGACAAAAAGAAAATAGAAGTCTTAACCGCAAACTACAACATCATAAAAATTAAGAACTCATTAAACGGGTTTGAAAAAGATATAAATGTAGCAATGCTACTTAGGTCAAAAGCACTTCGACTTCGGTTCTCTTTTGTTAAAAAGTAAACTAATCCGAATCAACCCGACATATCCCGAAGCGGTCATTGACCGCCTTTGTATAATTACCCGATGAAAAAACAGCAAATTTCATTTGAGAATTATACGGAATCTATTCTGCAGGTAGATATTTATAAATTACCAAAGTTACTGCAAAAAGGGCATCAGTTTTTTCTAGAGGCCCAGGAGTTCTATGATCAGGAAACTGAAATCAAAGAAACGATTGACTTGTATTTGGAACAGCTAAATGATTACCTGGCTAAAAGTCCAAAAGTGCAACGAAGTGGTGTATCCGTTTCCATTTCCTTCATCAGAAGTTTCCTGAAAATGCACAGAACTGTGCAATCCAAAAAGAACTTAAAGCAGTACATCTTCGCTTTGCAAAAAGCTGTTTCCAATAGAGAGATCACAAAGGAAGATCCTAATGCTTCTCACATACTAGAAATCCAAAAAAAGTTGATATACCAATACAATGAAATGATTTTAGCTGATAAGGTTAAAATTATGATCAACCGTAAATGGCGTTTGCAGCTTCAGAGCATTGTAAAAGAATCTTCTAAAGAAGGACTGGGAGATATCCCGATGGTTTTATCAACAGGAACAGATCGTATACCTAAAGGAATTACAAGAGAGGATCCGTTGTTTACTACTTTCGATCAAAAACCTGTTGTATCAAACCGATCTACGTTTAGGTTACCCGGAGCCATAGGAGAGTTACTTGGAGATTTAGAAAAGTTTGAACTGGCAATCACTATAGAAGGCGATCAGGGAGGCGGAAAGACAAGATTTACCTATCAGCTGGCAGATGCCTTTGCTGAAATAGGAAACAAGATAGCCATCTTTACCTTAGAAATAGGTGGGAAATCAGATCTGATCAATCGTATGCGGGAAGAATACTTAAGCCCACAAAATAGAAACAGAATATCTAAAGCAGATAGACTTCCTGATGGTTTCAATACCATTGCCAGTGCCGCTGGCACTTTTGATGTGATCATTATCGACAGTTGGAATAAGACAGGATTACCTTCACAGGATTTTGATAAACTCCGGAAACAATTCCCTGATACCATTTTCGTAGTCATATTCCAGCGTACTACAGGAAAAACAATCCGGGGAGGAACAGCTCCGCTCTTTGATGCAGGAATCAATATTGAGGTTGTCAAAGTCGATGAAACATTTAAGAACAACTATGCTATCACTACTAAAAACAGGTATGGAATCACCGGTATTAAATACAACATCCGTACAAAACAAATTCAGGACGCACAGGAAAGTGCTTCAAGGCAAAAGGAACAACTAGAACTATGATGACGTATACAATTGACCTTTTAAAAACAATATGGAAGCTACTTCCTGTGGCGCTACTCATACTACTGGGAATTCTATTTTTTCAGTGGAGACGAGAGCGTCAAAAAATAAATGATTTTAAAGATGTCCAAAAGGCACAATTTCAGGAAATAGAAAAATGGAAGGATGCTGCAGGTAAGAACAGAGCAAGAGCTGAAATTGCAGAAATTGATGCCAGGCATGCAAAATTGGTTTTATCTGAAGAACTACAGGAAATACTCAAGAAGGAAGTAGGAAACCTAAAACGTAACCTGATCAGCTATGCTGCTGTCAAAGCTTCAACAGCAGGAAATTTCAAAGTCAAGGGGAATGATACGGTATATGTAGTCAATTCCTTAAATTCTCTTCCTGCCAAGCATTTTGAAATCAATAATAAGGATCTAAAGTTTAAAGGCGTTTATGTTCCTGAACTGGATACGCTGATAGCTAATTACAATGTAACTCATAACTTTGATATCTTCTACTATTACAAAAAGCCTGGAAAAGCTCCCTGGAATCTATTTCGTAGAAAGAGAGCTGTAGCTGAGATCAAGTTCTACAACCCCGGATCACAGGCAGATAGTTTGTTTACCATAGTTATGGATAGAAAAGGAGGACTTTTTAAAAACCTTTTCAAATAATTATACAATCGCTAACAACTACTTAACGGAATCCTATCTTATTTTTAAAGTAATGAATACAACCCATAATCATATAATTCAAAAGCTGGATGAATTTATTGATCAGCATAGAATCGGTATTGTAAAATATAATCTTCAAAGTACTGACTGGTGGAAAGGACGTCTGGCAATATTAACCAAAAAGTACAGAAACTTCTGTGGAGAGGTGATAGATAAAGAGGCTTTAGTGTGTATTCTTTATCCTATGCAATACATTCGTTTTAATGAAGTGATTCATTGCGGTGTTTTCTTCGTTAGGGATATAAACTCAGGCGTATGTATTGGTGGTATTGACCACTATAATTTAATTCTTACCGGTAAGAAAATCAGAGTGAAAGAGGATTGGTTAATAAGTAATTGATTCCAACAACTAGGAATATTTCCAAAATTTATAGCTTTGTATTGGAAAAATTCCTAATTATGAAACTCCGAATATTGATAGAAGAGAACTTTATACTTACTAAAGAAGTCTTTGAAGATTTTTATAGTAATGCTAAAAAGAAAGGGGTCATAGCAGTTATTACTGAAAAAGGAAGTGCTGAATTGTATATGGGCATCTACAGATTGAACGAAATCCCGGATTTTCGTAAAAGTGAATATGATATTAAAAGAATACTGTGGGGATTGATCCACAAGTATGGTAGATTTAATTATACACCTAGTCGATTTCAAGGATCAAAGAAATACTTTGAATATGAGCCTGAAACTAAAACTTGGAGTGTTTATAACAAGTAAAGTTCTTAGAATCGGTCATATTACTGAACTTTTGGCGATAAACCATAGACTAAGATCAACCAAGTTTTATAAAACGGTTCATTTTATAAATTTACGATTTAATACTTAAATGAACTCGTATTTTCGTCAAATGTATTTGATTTTACAACTATTTTTTGAATTTAATATTTACATATGATATAGGAAATTTAGGGAAAAAGTAGTCTTTTAAATTTATTTTTTCTAATTTAGAAGCAACGTAAAACAGGCTAGTTACCCCATATCCGGGTATGGGGTATTTTATTAATATACTTTAGCAAATACTGATATTATGGGATTGAAACGAGGGCCGAAGAGAAAGGCAAAGTCAACAGGAAAACCTGATAGACGGCAAAGAGATAATAAAAATACACAGGGAAATACCCCAAGTCTACAACCTTCAAAATCCACCAAAAAATAGATGAAATTAACAGAATTAAGCATAAAAAATTTTAGATCAATTAAAGGTGAAGAGATAATCCTTTCTTTGGTTGACTCTGATATAATTTTTCTTTTTGGACAGAATAATGCAGGTAAATCGTCCTTACTATCAGCTTATGAATATCTAATCACGCCAAACAAAAAAGCAACATTAAATGACTTTTTAGGGTTTGACAATTCTAATGAAATTGAGATCAAAGCAACTTTCTTAAAAGAAGATGGAGATAATGAAGAATTTGAAAAAAAAGGTTTTAACAAATGGGTTGATGATAATAATTTTATTCGCTTTAGAAAATCTTGGACAACGGTAGATGCAGTAGGGCAAAAACAAACTCTCGATCCTGAAACTAATGAATATGTAAATGATGGTTTTGGTGGTTTAGAACAACATTTGACCAAACACTCACCCACTCCAGTCAGAATCCCTGCTTTTCCAACTCCTTCTGAACTAACTAAGTTTATTAAAGATACTGTACAAAAAAGCGTACTTAAAACATTAAAAGATGAAGAAGCTGAAACTTATGAAAAGGTTTTAAATGAAATAAGTACTTTACAAGATAGAATATTATCAAAGGAAGTAATTACAGGGAAAAGTGCTCAGGCAAATTTAAATTTCAGGAAAATATTTCCAAATTTAACTTTGGACATTAGCCCAATTGAAGGACAAGAGTTTAACCTTGCAAGTTCTCTAGAGAAAGAGTTTTCTGTAATAATCAAAGACGACAGATTTCCTGATACTAAACAAGACTTCTCTAATCATGGACACGGTGTTATTAGACAAACACTTTTTAATTTTCTTGGAATAGTTAAAAATGAATTACCAACAAATAATGAAAATGGAGAGATTAAAAAGGAATTTATCATTTTGTTCGAAGAGCCAGAAGTGTATTTGCACCCAAAGGCTATAAAATTGTTGCGTTCCGTTCTCTATGATTTATGTTCAAATTCTCCATTTCAACTTATATGTGCGTCTCATAGTCCCTCCTTAATAGATATTTCGAAACCTCATACAACCTTAGTAAGGTTAGTGAGAGATTCTGATGCGAATACAAATCTTTATCAAGTTGGAGAAAATGTCTTCTCAGCAACGCAAGAATTAAAAGACAAGGTTCAAATGATTAATAGATTCGATCCTAACGTTTGTGAATCCTTTTTTGCTGATGAAGTCGTTTTAGTAGAGGGAGACACGGAAGCGATTGTAGTTAGAGAACTTTTAGAAAGAAAACATTCAGAAAGGGATATTTATGTTGTAAATACAGGCTCCAAAAATAATATTCCTTTCTTTCAAAGAATATTTAATCATTTTCATATAAAGCAACATATTATTCATGATAGCGATACAAGATACTTATACTCCAAAACTAAAAATGGAGATAAAATAACATATGAGTTAAAAAAGAATAAAGATGGCACACCAAAAAATAATTCATCTTGGACTGTCAATCAAAGTATTTGGGACAAAGTAGTTGAAGGAAATCAAAAAGAGGAAGGATTATCTCAAAGATATGTGTCAATATATGATTTTGAAAGTTCTAATAATTATGTATATGACAAAAAAAAAGGAAAACCATTATCTGCCTATGAATTTGCAAACGGAATATCCCTCGATAGTGACGAATCTATAATTTCATTTATTAATACAATTTGTGGTATAACAGAAAAATCAATTGAGTTCACACAAGATGATTTAGATAAATTAGTAAAAGAGCCTAATGAATAATAAAACAGTTTACAATAAAATATGAAATGTATAGGAACGATTTGTCTCGGGTATTACTAGAACATCTTATACTTGACGGTAAAAGTTCAATAAAATGATGATATGAAAAAAATATTACTGATAAATATGTTAGTATTATCTATGTTTTATTGTCAAGGTCAAAATTATTTATCTGATCCTATAAAATATAACAGAGTTGAATCATCTGTATCTGATATTTATAGAAATCTATACATAAAATCTAATTACAAAAAGAGATATAATTCAGAAAATGCGTGTATTGATTTTATTAAATTAATTAAATCCAAAGGCACCGGAACGGATTATTATAGCAGATCCAGTAGAGCCATATCAAGGGTAACATTTTATACAATTTTTAATGAAGGGAAATATTACTATTTCGCTATTGTCTGTTTTAGAAGAAAAGAATTAAACACTTGCAAAGAATATATATATCAGGTAAACTCTGAAACTGAGAGTTTTTATTCAGCATTCTACAATGAAAGTGCTGGAAAAACTTTTTACAAATATATCGAACCCTTTAGCAAGATTCTATCTTGCTCACCAAAATTTAAATAAGCTTAAAAATTGAAATTTCTAATAATTGATGAATCAAAATGTAAAAGAAGCAATTGAGATTAGTATGAGAGATAAACGAGAATTGGATTTAAAGGAATCCATATCCAAACTCGAAGGATTACCTTCTTTGAGCTCCAATGATGATAGAGAAACTTTCCTAAGCATGATCGGTTCAATGATTCATGATCTAAGAATGGAATTCTTAAACACATTTAATAATGATGTCCCAATAAAAGGACTTACAGAAGTACCTAAGAACAGCTTAAGTTCATTATTTGAAATATGGAGAATTCAGAATGATATTGATAGAGAGTTTAAAGAAAGGTTTGATTCAGAAGTTCAAAAAATATGGATTCATAAATTTCAATAAAACCATAAAATTATGATGGAATATAGTTACAGAATTTTAGATCTGAAAAATGGTGAAAAGGATAGCGGAACAGGATATTTAAAGAACTCTAAAATAAGCATCAAAAAAGACATCTTGGATCTTGTTTCTAAATTAGAAACTGAGAACTATAACAAGCATATTCAAGTGCATGTTTCTACTGAAGATTATCATATTAGCTTAATTAGTATTCAAAAACTATAAACCTCAAATAAGCTACTACAAATATGTAAGCATTATACAAAATTAATATTAGAAGTTTATAGTAAAATTTAAAGAATGATTTTAAAAAGTGGATAAAAGTTACAAACAGACTATACAGGAAATAGAAGAAAAAATAAATGAGCTATCTACGCAAGGTATTTCAATTCAATCCTTAAACGAATCATTGAGGCAACTAAAAACTCATACTGAAAATGTTGAGAAAATTGAAGAGAATATTGACGCTATTCGTGAAGAAGTCATTGAAAAAATTAAAGATGAATTACAATATAATAAAAAGGCTGGAAGTTTTTCTATCTATGGGTTTTGGGTAGGAAGCATCGCTTTGATCGTATCGATAGGTTCAATAATTTATAATGAATATAACCATGCAAATAATACTGATTTTACAAAGCCTGTAGAAAAAATAAAGGTTATTGAAACTTCAAAAGTTCCTGATTCGCTTCTTAAAAAAATTGATGTAATTAATTATAAAATTGATGAATTGGTTTTTAATTCTATTGGCTTTAGTGATATGCACGCCACCAGTAAATCAGAATTATTATTATACGATACATATGATCCTACGAAGAGCTTAAAAGTAATATTAAAAGATAGTATATACCCTATAAAAATTGGTGTTCAGAATATAGAAGAGACTATACACAATGAAAAACTAACACCAAGTGCTACTTTAATATTCTATGTTGGTGATAAAAAAATGGGTCGCCAAGGTATTAAAGAAATATTTAGGCAAAATAAATTGAAATACTATTATTGGAATGAGTACTACAATGGAGCTACGATATATGAAGGTGATACTATTAAAATTTTTAGAGATACATTTTTAGTTGAAAAAATATACCTTAAAAACTCCAAAACCAAAAGGGTAGGCAGTGATAAAAATGCTGTTTTAATAAAGCGAATTAAGCGTGGGGATTATTTACAATACAAATTGTTCTATGAACAAAGATTAAGAGAAATTATGAAAGAGTAGAACTGGAAAATTTCTAGCACACTGTTTGGGAACATTTTTTATTCCGATCTACGGACAAAAAGTTAAATAAAACGATCTTAGTGTGAAAAGCATAATTACATTAAATAATTACGAAATATAAATTTGTAACAAAAAATATGACCGTTGAGGACTTTGAAAATCTTATCCGTAAACCTGAATCTTCCACCTTAGATTTTAAAAGAGATCTTTATGATTTTAGAAGAGGAGATAATATTTCTAAATTTATTAAGGATGTGATTAGTTTTTCAAATACAATTCGAACCGAAAAATCCTATATTATATTTGGTATTGAAGAAGGGGAAACGAGTACTAAAAACTTAATTGGTATATCTGGAAATTTGGATGATTCAATTTTACAAGAAAAGGTAAAAGACAAAATATTCCCTAGACCTAATTTTTCTTATTATACAATCAATTATGATGATAAATTATTTGGAATAGTGGAATTTCCAATCACTAAACATGAACTCCCTTTGACACCGGCTATTAGTGCTAAAGGTTTACAACTAGGTAAGGCATATTATAGAATGGGTAGTTCAAACACTGAGGCCACTTCAATTGACACGATAAGGATATATGAGTGGTTCAAAAGTTTAAAAGGTTTTATAACTAAAGATTTATTATTGGAAGAAATATCTAATTTGATAAAACGTAGTGTCTCAAAAAAAGAAAAACTTTCTGTAGTAATTTCAGAGTCTTTAAAGGTTGCTAAAAAATACGGTCTAAAGGAATTAGAGGAATTTTTTTCATATCAAATTAGTGGAGTTCGAAATGAAGAAAATTTGGAAAAACATAAATATAGGATTCAAAAAATCTTGATTTCATTATATCAAGTTCAAGCAAATCCTTACTCTTATTTAAAAGTAACGGCAAAAGACATGAGAAGAGAAATGCTTCAAATGGAAAAGGTTTTTGAAAGAGAAATTTTATTTAATCAATCCATTGTAAGTATTGAGGAAAATTTGGAAAGGTTTAATAATAATCCTGATTTGACATATGGAAATTTGGAACTTAGTTCCAAAAATTTCTTTGAATCTGAAAAGGAAGTACCAATATATTGTTACTTCTTTTATGATAATATTTTAGGGGTATATAATAATATTAGACAAAAGTTAATAGACGAATTAATGAAACTCCAATAAGATGGAAGAATTTAGAAAAGGTGACAGAGTAAAGCATATTAAAGGTAAGGCACCTAGTACTACTGCAGAGAATTGTCAATATTTAGTATTAGAATATTTTATAAACGTGGCAAAACAACCAACAGTTAGGGTACAAGATTTAGAAACCGGAGAGCAATATTTTAGAGATCCAAATTCTCTTGAAAAATTATAATTTAAGGTTTAAATAATCGATGATAGAAATACTAAAATCTACAAAAGAACTAATCTTTGAAAAGAAAAACTCCTTCAAAAATGGAACTGGACCATGTTATTATATGAAAGGTAATAATGGATATGTTGTTTTTTTCGAATTTAAAGGAGGGGTAGTTGATTTTGCGGTCTATAATGAAGAAAAGAAACTTATTTCACTTATCATATCTGTAGATCAATCAATTCGAGATGACAAACAGGAACAATTTATATATTATAGCGTTAAGAATAGATTTTAAAAGTTCAATAAACATAAATGGAAATAAAGTATGATCTAATAAGAATAGGCTCTAAAAGAAAAAATGTTTTTTATGAAAGAGAATTGAATAACAGTATAAAATCGCTCAAAGATGAAATTACTGAAATTCTTAAAGAGGAATATTTGGGTGATGTAAAAAAAATTGAACTTACAATAATAAAACCAGCTCGGGGATTGAAAGCAAAGTTTAATATAGATAATATCAAGGACAAGGATATAAGGAAAATCTTGAAGTCCAAATTCAGCACAAGTCTAAGAAGGCTCACAGATAAAGAAATACAGAATAACCTTTGGAACATTAATATATAAAGTTCAAATAAACGATAATAAATGTCCTACCCTCTCTTATGATTTCAAACCAATTCCATTCTGCAATTACTTTTATCAAAATTGAGCCAAATGTTTAACCTATGTTTAACCCAAATATTATTTACAACACCAAAATATCAATTTAGGATATTACTAAAACAAAAACAACTCTTTGGTAATCAAAGAGTTGTTTGCTTCTGTACTCAAGGTGGGAATCGAACCCACACTCCCGAAAGAACTGGATTTTGAATCCAACGTGTCTACCAATTCCACCACTTGAGCAATTGAGAGTGCAAATTTATAAAAAGTTTTGATTTATAAACTAAAAATAAGCACTAATATTAATTTTAATATTGAAATAAATCCCTAAATTTGCAGCCTTAAATGCATTGCTTGTATTTTAATCTATTGAAAACGAATTCGTCGCATGTCTAATAATATCCTAGAAGCCAAGTTTTTTGCTTGTAAACAAAGTCAGGAACTTGCAGAAAAAATTGTTGCTGCCTATGGCACAACATTAGGTAATGTAATTACATCTACTTATAGCGATGGAGAATACCAACCCTCGTTTGAAGAATCTGTTCGTGGTAGACGTGTATTTTTAATAGGTTCAACCAACCCTAGTGCGGATCACCTTATGGAATTGTTATTAATGTTAGATGCCGCCAAAAGAGCTTCTGCCAGACACGTAACAGCCGTAATCCCTTACTACGGATGGGCTAGACAAGATCGAAAAGATAAATCTAGAGTGCCCATTGCCGCTAAACTTATTGCTAAAATGCTGGAAACCGCAGGAGCAACACGTATAGTGACTATGGATTTGCACGCTGCTCAAATTCAAGGATTTTTTGAAAAGCCCGTAGATCATCTTTTCGCTTCAACTATATTTTTACCTTATTTAGAATCTCTAAATATCGAAAATCTTACGGTGGCTTCTCCAGATATGGGAGGTTCCAAAAGAGCTTATGCATACGCTAAAGCCATGCAAAGCGATGTAGTTATTTGTTACAAGCAACGCGAAAAAGCCAATGTGATATCACACATGGAACTTATTGGTGATGTGACTGGTAAAAATGTAGTCCTTGTTGATGATATGGTAGATACTGCTGGTACATTAACCAAAGCTGCCGATTTAATGATTGAACGCGGAGCACTTTCGGTAAGAGCCGTATGTACACACCCTGTTTTATCTGGTGATGCGTATAATCGTTTAGAAAATTCAAAATTAACCGAGCTTATTGTAACCGATTCTATTCCTTTAACACAGAAATGTTCAAAAATTAGAGTAGTAAGCTGTTCCGAACTTTTTGCTGATGTCCTTAAAAGTATAAATGAGTACAAGTCTATAAGTTCAAAATTTGTAATGTAAATAATTTAATCTTAATATATTTAAAAATGAAGTCGTTAACAATCAATGCATCTCAAAGAGAAAGCTTAGGGAAAAAAGCAACAAAAGCCCTACGTAATGCTGGAAATGTACCTTGTGTAGTTTATGGTGGAGACACTGTTACACATTTTACTGCCCACGAAAACATGTTCAGTAAACTAGTGTATACACCAGACGTTCACACGGTGGTAATTGCATTAGATAACGGAACAAACATAAATGCGATCCTACAGGATATTCAGTTTCACCCAACAACAGATAAAATTTTACATATTGATTTTGTACAAATTTTTGATGACAAAGCCATCACTATGGAAATCCCTGTACGTACCACAGGAAAATCTCCAGGTGTAGCAAATGGTGGTAACTTAAAATTCAACGCGCGTCGTTTAAAAGTAAAAGGATTAGCTGCCAACTTACCTGATGAAATTAAAGCTGATATTTCTGAACTTAAAATTGGTAACAAATTATATGTTACTCAATTAGATTCAGAAGGTTTCGAATTTTTACACGCAGATAACACTGTTGTTTGTCAAGTTAAAAACTCACGTAACGCTATTGCTGAAGAAAGTGCAGAAGAAGCAACTGAAGAAGCTGCAGCAGCAGAATAAGTCATTTATTCCAAAGCAAATAAAGCACTCTATTTTTGATAGGGTGCTTTTTTATTTACACTCCAAATAACTGTCAATTACAAATTAAAGATTCCTTTTAAAAAACTATTTTAGCTATAAATAGGCTAAAATGATTTCACTGTTAAAAAAGTTTTTTACATCTTCGAATACTACTATAATTATCGACCCTATGAAAAAGTTTTTAATTGTTGGTTTAGGAAACATAGGCCCAAAATATTCTGAAACACGCCATAATATTGGCTTTAAGATTTTAGATGCCCTTGCCAAAGAAGAAAATGCATCCTTTGAAACTGAAAAGTTAGGTGATGTTTGCCAATTAAAAATTAAAGGTAAAACAGTTTTTTTATTAAAACCTAACACTTATATGAATTTAAGCGGGAAAGCCATTAAATATTGGCTCGCCAAAGAAAAAATTCAGACAGAAAACCTGTTAGTGATTACCGATGATATCAACATAGATTTTGGTACATTCCGGTTAAAAGCTAAAGGAAGTGCTGGCGGACATAATGGATTAAAAGACACGCAAGAAAAATTAAATTCGGGTACCTATCCTCGATTTCGATTTGGCGTAGGAAGTCAATTTAGTAAAGGCAGACAAGTCGATTATGTATTAGGAGAATGGTCTAAAGAAGAACAGCACGAATTAAACTTTCGAATACCCGATGCTTGTAATGCCATAAAAAGTTTTGTTACCGCTGGCTTATCGCAAACCATGAATAGTTTTAATGGTAAACTCGAAAAATAATACCAACTATGCTAAATCATCACATATGATCTAATTATACGAAAACCTTGTCTTACAAAATTTCGTATTTCATACATAAAATAGGGAGTTTCTGTAAAGATTTCAGTAATTTTACACAAAATTTTCGCTCTTGAAAAAACATAAAAACGCTTGTACTTATAACAATAAAATAAAGAGTGCTGTTACCATTGGCACCTTTGACGGCGTACATATTGGACACAAAAAAATCATTGAGCGACTCAATTTAGCCGCCAAGCAAAATAACTTAGAATCCATCATCCTTACATTTTTCCCGCATCCTCGGATGATTTTACAAAAGGATACCGATATTAAGTTAATTAACACTATGGATGAGCGTTCTGAAATTTTAGAACAAAGCGGACTAAATCATTTAGTAATTCATCCTTTTAGTGAAGAATTTTCACAACTAAGTGCTGAAGAGTATGTAAAACAAATGCTGGTCAAATACTTAAAAGCAAAAAAAATAATTATAGGTTATGATCATCGTTTTGGTAAAGGAAGAACGGCGGATATTAATGACCTAGTAAACTACGGGAATGAATTCGGTTTTGATGTTGAAGAAATATCCAAACAAGAAATTGAAGATGTAGCCGTAAGCTCTACAAAAATTAGAAAAGCACTCCTTAACGGAGAAATTGAAAAAGCCAACACCTACCTAGGCTATAATTTTATGCTTACCGGTAAAATTGAAAAAGGACGCCAAATTGGGCGTACGTTAGGCTACCCTACAGCAAATATGAAAATTGCTGAAACCTATAAGCTTATTCCAAAGCAAGGAGTTTATATTGTAAGTTCATTAGTCGAAGGAAAAACCTATTACGGCATGATGAATATTGGGACTAACCCTACCGTAAATGGCACAAAACAAAGCATTGAAACTCATTTTTTTGACACACAAATTAACCTGTACGACAAAAAAATTAAAATTGAATTACTAAAACGCATCAGGGACGAAAAGAAATTCGATTCCATGGAAGAGTTAAAAAAAGCCATGTCTGAAGACGAAGATTATGCCCGAGAATATATTTGCGAAATGTTATAAAAAACAGATAGCTAACTACAAATATTAATGATTAATCTCCTGTAAAGATCCAGAGTCACTTTGTTTCAAAAAAACACGAACCAAGATTAGATCCATAATATACTAAAAAGCAATGTGTTTTATTTTTTGAAGAGCAATGCATGCCAGAGTCCTTCTCAACCTTAACAATTAAACATTAGTTATACTAAAAGGATAAATTGTTCACTTATTTTAGATTCAAAACCTATAAATTCATGGCATCTAAAATCCAAAAATGAATCATTCCTCTGTAGTAAGGTATCTTAGTTGTATTGTTTTTTTAGTATTTACTCACATACAAATTAATGCCCAAATTGTTTTGTTAGGCGAAAATCCTCCTTTTGAAAACATAAATGATGGCAATTTTAGTAGTGTTTGGGACTATTGGCGTAATGCAAAACAGTCTCCTTTTTGGACAACTCAAATTATAAAAGGTGATGCTCCAATGGGAGTACATTATGGTACGCTTTTTAGCAGCAATGTCGAGGGAATAGCTACCTCTAAATTATTAAATAACACCGCATACCAACAGCCTAAAATTGGAGACACAATGAGCTGGAGCTTTGGTGCCGATTTGGAATATGATTGCCAAGGCTTTGTTAGTTTAAGCCTCGTTTTCGGAAAACAAGAGCGCATATTAGCCAATAAAACTCCCTTAAAAGGGGGAGACAATATTGTGGAACATTTTAAAGGCACGTATATATTAACCGATAAGGATGTCCAAGCAGGACTTCCTTTTGTGAAAGCCACTTTTTATTCCGAAAAGGATGTTAAAATATACCTCCATTACGTAAACATTGCAGTTACTGCCCCAGAAATCGCAGGCCCTAAAAACTTTAATACCCAAGTCATCAATCAAGGCATTCAACTTTCATGGAATGATGATAAAGCTAATAATAAAAGTGCATTCAAGATATACCGTCAACCTACTCATGATAAAAAAGGGTATCAAAACATCGGAAAAACTGCCCATTTTACATTTATAGATAGTACGATTACTCCCGGAGTTAATTACAACTATTTAGTAACGCGCATTAACACCAAAGAGTCCGCCCCATCTGCTATACAAACAATTCGTAAAACAGATACGGTTACCCCTCCCCCTCCTACACATTGCAAAGCTATTAGTTATGATACCGAAATTAAACTCACCTGGACTAAAAGCATAGCCAAGGACATTAAAGCTTATTCCGTTTACAGAAGCAATCCCAACACTAAAACACCAAAAAAAATAGCTTCGGGCATTAGCACCAACTTTTATGAGGACTTAACGCCGGCTAAAAATATTGAAAACACTTATCACATTTATGCACATGACCATAGCGGTAACAAAAGCAAGGCTTCTCAACCTATTGTAGCCAAAACTAAAAGTATAGTTGGCGCTTCATTTAAAGACCTCATACTTCCCATCCCCATTCACAACAAACTAAGTACAACTATTTGGGGAGCAAAAAACGTTGTCCCCCGTGATCCAGATAATGGCATTGAACACCCAGATTGGTCCTATTGGGGAGGTAAGCCTATAGTTGATAAAGACGATAAATACCATATGCTAGTAGTCCGCTGGCCCGAAAAAGCCTTAAAAGGACATTGGGAATGGCCAAATTCTACCGTGGTACATACAGTTTCCGACACCCCTACTGGCCCCTATCTCCCTACTGGAGAAGTAGCTTATACGTTTGCCAATGGATTAGGGCATAATGCCGATGTTATTCAACTAAATAATGGAAGCTATCTTTTGTATTCATTAATCAATTGGAAGCCGACATTATTCACCTCTAAAAGGATGTCAGGCCCTTGGAAAAAAGAAGGCATTATGAACATTGAATATGATGCCAAAGCTTTAAATGACCCTAATGAATACCAAGTGCAACGTAATTTATCTGGCGTACAATTAGCCAATGGGAACATGCTATTTATCACAAAATTTGGGCGTATGATTATAAGTAAAAATGGCTTATTAGGCCCCTACAAAGTAGTTACTGATGTCATTCAAAAAAACAAAACTATTCCCGAACGTTACCGAAAATCAAATTACGAAGATCCTACCATGTGGCGTGACGAAGTGCAATTCCATTGTTTAATCAATGCCTTTATTGATAAACGAGCTATTTATTTACGTTCGCCAGACGGTATTCATTGGAAATTTGACCCTGGTATTGCTTATGATACTTCGATAACCACATACCAAGATGGCACTACCACAAATTGGTACAAACTAGAGCGCCCACATGTATTGCAAGATCAATATGGCAGAGCCACACATCTTTCTTTAGCTGCTCTAGATGTTGCCAAAAAAAATGATATGTCTCATGACAATCATAATTCTAAAAACTTAATTGTTCCTCTTACCATACATAAACGTATCAAACTTCTTAACAAAGAAAAAATAACCCCCAATACAAAAACCATCAAATTACGGATCCTATCCGAAAAAGGATTTGACGCCCAAAAAGATATTGACATTTCCTCACTACGTTTTGGGGCTTCAGAAGCAGTAAATTTTGGTAAAGGCAGTAAAGTGGTCAATACTCAAAATAAAGGCAATGACCTTATCCTTGAATTTTCTGGTCAAGGCAATGGCATTACAGCCACAAATTTTGCAGGCAAATTAATAGGAAAAACAACCAAAGGCGACCTACTCATTGGGTTTTGCAAGCTTAGTACTGACTAATTGTTTTTTTGAAATTGTAACCCAATTATAAATATATTTGATAAAAAAATTAAAATGCGTGCACGCCTTTTTTCATCGGTTGATAATAGCCCTCTTATTATTTTTAGAATCATATTTGGGATACTTATTTGTTTGGAATCTTGGGGTGCGATTGCTACAGGTTGGGTATCAAAAACCTTAATTGAACCTCAATTTACATTTAATTTTATTCATCTAGATTTTTTACAACCATTGCCTGGTTATGGCATGTATGTATATTACATAATTATGGGGATTGTTGGCGTTGGCGTTTTATTAGGCTATCGCTACACCCTATCTATTGCACTATTTAGCTTGTTATGGGGTGGTACGTATTTAATGCAAAAAAGTTCCTATAACAACCATTATTATCTACTATGGATTTTAAGTATTTTAATGTGTTTTTTACCTGCCCATAAAGACATATCGCTAGATACACGCTTAGGGTTTACCACACAAAAAAACAGCATGCCCTACTGGTGTAAATTTTTAATTATTGCTCAACTCGCTATTGTGTATACCTACGCCGCTGTTGCCAAACTTTATCCCGATTGGCTGGATACCACAGTGGCCTCAAACCTAATGGCCGGAAAAGTAAATTATCCTATCATCGGTGCATTACTACAGCAAAAATGGACCCATTATGTAATCACTTACGTGGGAATCTTTTTTGATCTTTTAGTGATCCCCGCGCTTTTATTTAAACCTACTCGAAAAATTGCTTTTTTGGCTGCTATCTTTTTCCATTTGTATAATTCTATCGTTTTTCAAATAGGTATTTTCCCTTACTTAGCATTGAGTTTTTGTTTATTCTTTTTTCCTGCAGAAAAAGTTAGACAATGGTTTTACTCAAAAAACAAAAAATTTCAAAAGATTAAAAAAACAACCTATCCGACAAATAAATGGATACTCATTCTACTTAGTCTTTGGATTTGTATACAAATTACCTTACCGCTACGCCATTGGTTGTTTGAAGGCGATGTATTATATACCGAAGAAGGCCATCGCATGAGTTGGCGTATGATGCTTCGAAGTAAATCGGCGCGCAATACTTTTTACATTCAAAAAGGAGAAAAAAATCCGAAAGAACGCATTAAATTATCGGATTACCTTAGCCCTAAACAAATCCGATCCATGGGCGGAAAACCCGATATGATATGGCAATTTGCCCAACACTTAAAAAAGGAATATACAAAGCAAAATATTCCCATTAAAGTATTTGTTACCAATTACACCAGAGTAAACAATAAACCACCAGTACAACTGATTGATCCTAATGTGGATTTAGCCGCTGTAAAATGGAATTATTGGGGACATAATGATTGGGTGAATACGAGTTACGAAAAAAAATAGGTGCAACCGATTACTTTCTCAGCACTATAACAAATATTTATAACACCACTTAAAAACAATTCACATAACTCATTGTTATACTGATGATTATTTTTTCTATATTTAATAAGTATAGTATTCATTCAGTAATGATTGGTCATGCAAACACCAATACACATTCAGTCCGAAGAAATTATAAGCGTAGCTGCTAAACACGTTTTAGGTGGACACGCTCCTATTATTGTTGCTACTAATGAGTATTATAATTTTGAGGTATTACCGGATCAATATTGGACAGATTTCTTCAAAAAAACCACTGCCAATGGATTTAATTATTTCTTAAAAAAATACCTACGTGTCAAAAGTGCTAAGTATTTTACACTATGTGCCACAATTAATACCCCAACCGAATATAAAAAGGCCATCACCAAAAAGCGCCGAAAAATAGTAGACGACCCACATCACACTTTTAGCATTGGTCAAAGTAAAACGAATTACCACGTAACAAAACCTGGCTATTTGTCCTTATTTGCTAATGATAACCGCTGGTTTTACTGGAACAACAAAGGAAGCATTCAAGTTAAAATAACCCGTTCACACTCATAAAACCATGAATACTACGCGGACTGTCTACTTTAATGGTGATTTATCAAAGCCTTATAAACTTGTAGAGAGTGAGCAGTTATTTATTATAAGAACACTCAAAAAAGAAAATGCCGATACGATACTTAAACAAACCGATTGGGTAAAAAATCAACTACATAATATAGCTTTGGTATCTCAATTTAGTGATTCTAATGTTTCCATTTATCGTTTCCACGGAAGTAAAGAAGGGAAGAATAAAATCAAACATCAGATCAGGCAGGCACATTCGGATAAAATCGAATATGTTGGCTCCATTCTGGAATATAGCAACTCTAAAGTGTATCAAATTTATACGGGTAATATTTACCTCGAATTCTTTGATGCCTGCACTTCAGAAGCCTGTTTTTCTTTCATACAAAAACATAAATTAATTACTAAATATCCACTACATTTTGGCGTAAACAGTTATTTCTGCGAAACTGAAACGCCTATTCACAAAGATATTTTCACTTTTTGTGAAACATTATTACAATCGAGTATAGTAAAATGTTGTCACCCCGAATTAGTTACTGAACTACGACCTCAAAAATCATTACAACAAGTAGCCACAACCAATACCAAACTCCCTAATGATTGGTGGTTAAAAAAAACACATACGCTACAAGCTTGGAAAACCACAAAAGGAACTGGAATTACTATTGCTATTATTGATGATGGTATTGAAATGAAGCATCCCGCATTTTCGAAAAAAATAAAGTTTCCGATCGACATGAAAACACTTGCCGAAAATGGCTTACCTATTCACAACGAAAATGACAAACATGGCACCCCTTGCGCCAGTATTGCTGCCTCATCGGATAGTAATGCTCTCGGCGTTGCTCCCAATGCCTCCATTATTCCTATTCGTATTACTGGCTTAGGTTCCATATTACAGGCCGAAGCTATTTATTGGGCTGCAAAAAATGGCGCCGATATTATTTCATGTAGTTGGGGCCCACCCGACGGCAATATTTTTGACAAAAGTGACAACGAATACTATTACCCACTACCCGATCATACCAAAAAAGCTTTTGAATACGCCACTAAATATGGGCGAAATGGAAAAGGTTGTATTATTGTTTTTGCCGCCGGAAATGGAAATGAACCTGCCAAATTTGACGGGTACACCGCTGCCAATGAAGTGATAGCCATCACCTCCTCCAACTATGCTGACCAACCTACTATTTATGCCGATTATGGACAACCTGTTTCTTGCGCCTTCCCTAGTGGAGATTTTAAAGTTGATCGGGATAAAAATATCCTTATAAACTCGGGTATCCGAGTGGCAGATCGCTTAGATAAAAAAGGCTATTCCAAAAATGACTACTATTCCTATTTTACAGGAACCTCTGCTTCTTGCCCAGGAGCGGCTGGAATTTTTGGACTTGTACTTTCGGTAAATCCGAATTTAACCCAAAAACAACTTAAAGCACTCATTCCTAAAATGTGTGACCAAATCGGACTTCCTGCCTATTATGATGAAACTGGATACAGTCAAAATTTTGGCTACGGTATGTTAAATGCCACAAAAGCCATTCAAATAGCCAAAACATACCCACCAACTAAATATCGCTTACCCATGGAAAATCAAACTAAACAAGCCGTTTCCCTCCACATAGGAATCAATGAAGTAGATACCAACTATTATGGCATGTACATTCCTCCCTTGAATGGCTGTGTTAATGATATGGAAAGTATGTCAAATTTAGCCACCAGTCTAGGCTATGAACCCCATACTTTAAAAAATGACGAAGCCACTAAAAAAACTATAGCCTCAAGCATTACCGAATTAGGAAACGCCATACATGACGGAGGTGTATTACTCATCACTTATGCGGGGCATGGCGTGCAATTAAATGACACCAACCACCTCCTTAACAGCGAATTTGATGATGAAACCGACGGAAAGGACGAATCGTGGGTTACCTATGATGGCTTTTTGTTAGATGATGAAATTTTTAACGCCTTAGCCGCTATTCAAAATAAGATTCGCGTTATTCTCGTTTCAGATTCTTGCCACAGCGAAACCATGTCTCGCTTTGTTTCGCCAGATAAAAATGCTGTTAAAGAAAGAGGTATCACAAAAGATATTGCCGAACGCGTGCTTCAAAAAAATGGTGAAAGCATTGAAAGTTTACTCAAAAGTAAAGCACCAAAAAAATCAAGTTACACTACCGCAGTTATTAATCTTTCGGCTTGCAGAGCTAATCAAACAGCTAAAGAACAAGGAGGAAAAGGCATATTCACCGTAGCCTTTATAGAAACGCTTACCAAATTCAAAGATCAAAATAACCTCCATTTTAGTTACTTGGATTTTGTAACAGAAGTGCAACAACTCGTCACCTCCCGAATTTATGATCAAGATCCTAATTACAGCATTTCACATGTAAAAAGCGAAGCTTTTTTAAAGCAATTCCCCCTTAGTATTTCTCCTATCACAATTAAAAACACCACCAAAAAAACAAATGATTCAGAAAAAAAAACGCCCGATAAATCGGTAACCGACTCCTATCAACATACTTTTTTTGCCTTAAACACCAATGAGCTTTTGGTTGATTATAATGGGCAAGAGTTTACAAGCCTACATCAACCTCCTCAGCGTAATATTGAAAACCCCTGGGATAGCGCTTATAATTTAGTACTCAATAATCATACAAAGCATATCAATTATGTAGAGCCCAATGTAATTTCAAATCTTTACTACGAAGGCGAAACACAGGAACGTGGAAAAACAACAGGATCGGCTACCTATTTAGATACCTACCCGCCAAAAATGACAGCTCATGAAGATGTTGATTTTATTTGGCATCTTAGAGAACATTTTACTGGATTGGAAGCTGCTAATAAACTAGTCTTTCCAGAAATTGCATTAGGACAAAAAAAATACAATAAAGAAGTCGTTAAAATTGCTCATATTGATACGGGCGTTCTCGAAAATCATCCAACTCGGCCTATAAATCAACAAGCGGGAATTCATTTTAGACTATCCAAATCGGAACAAAATGCTGTAGACAAAAACAAAAAATTTGCTCTTGCAGAACAAGATGGACACGGACAAGCCACGGCTTCCATTTTAGCAGGCAACTGGGTAGATTTAGAACATACCGAAAATCGTTACCAAGGCTTTTTTGGTGCCATTCCTTATGCAAAGGTACTGCCCATAAAAATAAGCGAATCGGTAGTATTGCTTACTGGGCGTTTATTTGCCAAAGCTATTGATCATGCCATAAAAAATAAATGCGATGTAGTCACGATGTCCATGGCCGGCTTACCCTCAAAAGTAATGGCACGTGCAGTGGACAAAGCTTATGAGGCCGGAATTGTAGTTGTTTCGGCAGCCAGTAATTGTTGGTCCAAAGGCTTTAAAAAAATTGCCCCTAAAAAAACCTTATACCCTTCTCGTTATGATCGGGTGATTACTGCTGTAGGTTGCACTTACACCAAACGCCCTTATTTAAATCGCTATAATGTGGCCAGCAGAGCTGCTGGGGGTAAATATATGCAATCCTGTTACGGTCCTGCCAAAGTATTACCCACTACTATTGCTGCTTATACACCCAATATTAGTTGGTTTAATAAAATTGAGCCTATTTCGGATAACGAAACCTGTTATTATGAAAAATGGGGAGGCGGTACCTCCAGTGCCACTCCACAAGTAGCTGCAGCAGCTGCGCTATATATTCAACACTACAAAAGTGAATTAAAACAATACACAGGCGCCAATGCTTGGAAAAAAGTAGAAATTGTACGTCAAGCTTTATTTAGATCGGCCGATGATAGTACCGAATTTAATGATTCCTATTTTGGTAATGGTATTTTAAAAGCCAACAAGGCACTACTCCCAGAATATGCCCCTCAAAAAATGGAGAAATTCATTACAAAAAGTAGCAAAGCAACTCGTGTAAAAAACTTTTGGGCTCTATTAAAAATGTGGGGTAACCGAAGTATAAATCCGACTATTTTAAATGACAAAAAAGAAGTTTTAGGAGACATGCTTATGGAAGAAATTCAGCAATTAGTATACACCGAAGAACAACTTTTTGATTATCAAGAATTGGATTTTGACAATGAAGAAATTAAAATTTTAGAGCATCCAGAACTCATCGAAGGCATTCTAAATTCGGAACATGCCTCTCAATTTTTAAAGGATGTTTTACAACAACAAACTACCCAAACGCAACAAAAAACCTTCACCAATCGCAGCTTAATTTCCAATACTTTCGGAAACGTAACTGTTAGCGCACAAGGTACTCCTTTTTCTGTATTAAACACCAAATCATACAAAGAGGGTTATGGTGATCAGGCCTATTTTATTGATGAATTTGAAATTGTTGTTACCACACCTCAGCGCAGTTTTTCTAACAAAGAAGCTGCAATTATTTTAGACATCACTCCCGAAAATATTCCACTACAGAAAGATGAATCTCTGAATTCCACTCTTTTAGTTGAAAAAGTATATGATGACGATAGTATTTTAGAGTGGCAACTAAACAAAAATGCCCAAAGCACTACTTCCAATGCCTTGGAAGCATTATTTTCAAGTAACGAAAACACCTATGTGCTATCATCAACACACGAAAATGACCGAAGCATCAAAAAATTTGTCAAGCGTTTTATTGTCAAAACCATTAAAATGGATTGGCAAAAAAATACTAGCCGAAGTGGTCAAAAAACTTCCAAAAGCAGGCGCTTCTAAGCGCAATAAAATTTATCAATTAGCTGAAAAAATGGGCGATTCTAAATACGGAATTATGGTGTATGATTTAGAACAAAAAATCACCAATACCGATACCGGATGGTTGAATATTGACTACATACAAACGCTGGATGTTTACCAAGCACTTTCCGAAAGTAAAAAAGAAGCCTTGCTATTTATCCCCGGATTATTTAGTAGTGTTTAAAAAAGCTTTGATGAGTTTTTATCCAGTTCTGAAGTTAAAGCTGATTTAAAAAAGAAATACTGTCGTTACGCCATTGGGTTTAATATGCCCACCGTACTCCACGGGATTGAAAAAAATGCCGAAGAAATTACAGAATTATTAAAAAACAAGATCAAACAAAAAGCATGTTCCGTAATTGCCCATAGCCGAGGAGGTGTTATTGCCCGACATCTTTTTGAATTAAATTGGATTAACAACAACTCCTTACAACCTATTGAAAAAGCCCCTTTTGTACTAAACAAATTAATTATGGCAGGAGTTCCCAATCAGGGGACCATGATGGCATCCACCAAAAATTGGAAGAGTCTTTTTAACAGTGTAGTTAATGTAGCTAAATTTACTATTGGCACTATTGTTCCTGTGGTTCCCACTATTTTAACAGCCATCAAATGTATCGGGGTTGGACTTACAGAGTTACCTGGTATTGATGATTTAGAAGAATCCAGCGCTATTCTTAAAAAATTAAATACCACCAAAGCCGATCGTTCAAAATACCATGTATTTATTTCCAATTACAAACCCCAAAAAGGCTGATTAAAAAAGCTTTTTGACGAAGGCATTATTGATCGTAGCATTTTTAAACGACAATTTAACGATATGGTTGTTCCCTTACACGGAGCCATTTTTACTAACGAAGAAATTCCTAACGATATCACCCTAAACAAAGACCAATACACTATTATAAACGAAAAAAACAACGTATCGCATTTCACGTATTACGATTACCGAAAACAAACAGCACTTGTAAAAGAAGTACTTGACAAATTATAATCATGGGTAATTTACTAAGTGTATTAATCTACAGGTATGATTATAGCTTCTAATTATTTTGATGGGCTATTAACTTTATTTATCTGTGTATTTTAGTAAACTTCTGTTTTTAACAATTAGAATTAAAGTATTTAAAATCAATTAGATTGGTTATATTTATGAAAGATATATGGACTATAATTTATTTACAATTGTTGTGCGTAATTCAAAAAAACTGAAATGAAATCTATAATAATAATTGGAAAAAGTAACGAAGGTAAGTCTACAACCGTTAGAGAGATTTGTAAAAACCTAAAGCCTACTAAAATTTGGAAATTAGATACAAATACGTCTGACTATAAAAAAAGTAAACTTAAAGAAGCAAAAGTTGAGGATATTTTCAATAATACCTTTGTAATAGAAGTAAAAGGAAAATTAATTTTAATATGTGCTGGAGCTCCAACAGAACAAATTATACGAATTTCTGTTTTAATTGAAATCTGTATTTCGATTAAATTAGAAATTCATTTTGCAATCGTCTCAATGCGCACATCAGAAAGAAGAGAAGGATTTAACACACCATTGGAATTGGAAAAATATAGTTCTATAGTTTTAAAAGAAAAAATTAAGAAAGTAAAAGGAGATGAATTCGAAAAATCCGAAGAATGGAAAAACCGAATAACTAAATTATCTGTTTTGGTTCTTGAAGAAATATAAAAAAAACCGTGTAAAATAATAGCGATTTAATACTAAAAAATAGTAGTTGCGTGTTTGATGCATCTGAATTAAAATATGAGTAATACTGAAAAAAAGAGTAAATAATCCTCGGGGCAAGCCCACGAGGCATTAAAATAATTTTAGCTGATTATCTT
>NZ_JH621267.1 GCF_000255455.1 Aquimarina agarilytica ZC1
ACTAGCAATCACCATTATATTAATGCTTTTATGCGAAAATATTAAATTAAAATCGTATTAAAACTTCGTCATGAGTATTGAAAGCTTAATAAAATAAAGCATTTTATTGATTTCAGCATAGCACTGCTATGGTTAAATCAAAAAATGCAGCGAAGCATTTGATTTTGCAGAGATTTCGATATGAAATAGATTTTTTAATGCTTAATTCGGGTTTAAAGAACACAAATTTAATGTCACCAAAAATCAACTCCTACTGTTTGTGAGTTCCCTTCATATTCATAGGGAGATCCTAATTCAACAAAACTAGAAGCATTTTTCCATCTACCTGCAGCTACTGCTTGGTAAGCTCGCGCCTGATTCCCTGAAAATAAAGACTTAAAAAGGAATACTAAAAATTAACAAAATCCAAAAAAGACAAAAAAAAAACCATCAAAATACTATTAATTCACACCCCATAAATCACATTCAATATAATTTCAAGTAAGCCTTAGCTGATAATTCAATCTTTATTTACATTAGCATTTTTAGTCCACAAAAAAATGCGACCCCTTTACAAATAAAGAAATCGCATTTTTTAAAAATAGCATGCTACTTTTTATTCTGTTATTGCAGCATTTGATAAGTTATTTAAAGCTCCAGTAATCGTAGTTATAATTTTTTCATTATCAGTAATCCCATGTCTTTTTACCAAATATGCAGGATCATTATATGAAACATGAACAACCCCATCTGCATTTTCCCATACCAACATTTTTTGTGGTAAATCCAAGGCTGTTGTTTGAGCATTTTGCATTAACGGAGTTCCCAAATTTGGGTTTCCAAATATAATTAAACGTGTTGGATTTAATTCCAACCCCACGTTCTCTGCATTTGATTGATGGTTTACCTCTGCTATGATTCTAAGATTAGGATTTCCTGAAATTGCACCTTGTAACTTAGCATAAGTATCATTAAATGATTGCTTACTTATTTTTGTCACCACTCCTTCTGAGTTATCAACTGTACTTTCCTCCGGCATTGAAACCACTTCATTATCTCCAGCATTAGCTGTTAAATTTTTCAAAGCACCAGATATCATTGATAAGGTTGGCGCTTCCAATACATCATGCCTACTTGATAAATATAATGTGTTGTTGTATGACAAAAACACTTCATCTTGATTATCTTGGTAAACTAGTATTTTTTGAGGTAAATCAAGCCCAGCAAGTTGATTTTTTTGCATTAGTGGCGTTCCTAAATTAGGGTTTCCAAAAAAGATAATTCTTGTTGGATTCAACTCTAAATCTACAGATTGCGCATTAGCTTGGTGGTTTACTTCAGCAACAATTTTAATTTTTTCATTTGCTTCTAAACTATTTTTCAAATTTAAATAGCTTTCATCAAAATCATTGTTACTAATTGAAAAGTTCATTCCAACGATGTTCGGCATATGTGGTTTTTTTGGTTCAGTCGGTAAATCGTCATCACTTTTACATGAAAACGGAAAAAATGTCAAAAATAAATAGAGTATTACAAAGACTTTCATAATAGTTAATAATTTAAGTTAGTGATAAATAATTGTGTTGAACATGAATGATATCCTAGCACTCCATAAACTTTCAAGCACCATACCTAACCAATAACTATTAATCTGATTTAATTACCAAGAGTTACCCAATAATTACTTGAATTAGTAAATCAAAAAATGTTACTCATTATAGCTTGAGTTGCCATAAAAAACTAGTATACAATTCATTAAAAAACAGAGAAAGAAAACCTAGAACACGACAGTAATCAATGCTTCTAAAAATTAATTTTTGAAACCTAGTACTAATTTTTAATCCTAAAATGCTTTCTCTATTTTGGTTATGTCTAAATTTACTCCATAAACTAACAAAAATTATCACTTATTTTCAATAATACTATTTGTTGTTTAAAATTACCATAATTCCAAATTGTTAATGAATACAAAACTACCCCTGTTTAATAGATATAAACAGGGGTAGCAATTCGTATTCTATGCACATAAAAATCTAAGAAAGAAATTACATACTTAGCAAATATAGTTTACACTTATTTTACAACAAGTCCACAAACAGACCATCATCATTTTTGGTAACACTTACAAGGGCATTTTTAGTTAAGCCCTTTATCGTTTTGTCCCATTTTTTATTACTTAAACCCGACTGAGCTTTTAGTTCATTTAAAGCTATTGGGTGCGCTCCTTTTAACAATGTAAATACCGCTTTTTCTTCATCAGTTAAGGCTACAGCCTTTTTTTCTGGGCGCATTTGCGGAAAGAATAACACTTCCTGTATCGACTGGTTATTGGTTAAATACATAATTAAACGATCCATTCCAATACCTAATCCAGAAGTTGGCGGCATACCATACTCTAAAGCCCTTACAAAATCATAATCTATAAACTCTCCAGCCTCATCATCGCCACGTTCAGCTAATTTTAACTGAGCCTCAAAACGCTCTAATTGATCTATTGGATCATTTAATTCTGAATATGCATTGGCTATTTCTTTTCCACAAACCATTAACTCAAAACGTTCTGTCAATTCTGGATTATCGCGGTGAGTTTTACACAATGGACTCATTTCCTTTGGGTAATCGGTAATAAAAGTTGGCTGAATGTAATTCCCTTCACATTTTTCACCAAACATTTCATCTATCAATTTTCCTTTACCCATGGTTTTATCTACATCAATCCCCATACCTTTAGCAGCCTCAAAAAGCTCCTCTTCGGTTTTTCCTGTAATGTCAAAACCTGTAAAATGTTTTATGGAATCTGCCATTGTTACACGTGCATATGGCGCTTTAAAATCAATTTCATGCTCCCCAAAAGTGGCTTTTGATGTTCCATTAACAGCTATGGCACAATACTCAAGCAGTTGCTCAGTAAAATCCATCATCCAATTGTAATCCTTGTAGGCTACATAGATTTCCATAGCCGTAAATTCGGGATTATGGGTACGATCCATTCCTTCGTTTCGGAAGTTTTTCGAAAACTCATATACCCCATCAAAACCTCCAACAATCAATCTTTTTAAGTATAACTCATTGGCTATTCGCATATATAGTGGAATATCCAATGAATTATGATGTGTTGTAAACGGACGAGCAGATGCTCCTCCTGGTATCGGCTGCAAAATCGGCGTTTCAACTTCAAAGTATTCGCGTTCATTAAAAAACTGACGCATGGCATTAAACAACTTTGTTCGCTTAACAAAAACTTCCTTTACATGCGGATTCACTACCAAATCGGCATAACGCTGACGGTAACGTAATTCTGGATCATTAAATTCATCATACGTATTTCCTTCGCTATCTGTTTTAGGTAGCGGCAATGGTTTTAAGGCTTTACTTAGTAATTTAAAGTCTTTTACAGCAACGGTAATTTCACCTACCTGAGTGATAAACAATTCACCTTCGATGCCAATAAAATCACCTAAATCTAATAGTTTTTTAAATAACTCATTGTATTGGGTTTTATCATCACCTGTACAAATTTCGTCACGATTAAAATACACTTGAATACGTCCTTCTGCATCTTGAATTTCTGCAAATGAGGCTTTTCCTTGTACTTTTTTACGCATTAAGCGTCCTGCAATTATTACTTTTTTACCTTCGGTATAGTTTTCCTTTATTGATTTTGAAGTATTGTCTAAGGGAAATAAGTCCGCTGGATAGGGATTTATACCCATTTCGCGAAGCGTTTTTAACTTGTCTCTACGTACCAGTTCTTGTTCAGATAATTGCATGCTATAAATTTAAGACTGCAAAGATAGGTAAGTAAATTATGATTTATAAATTATGAATTGTGATTTTTTAGCAAGCTGCAATTTTATATAAATTTTAATTCATGTATTTTTTATTGCGTGAAGGATTGCAGTGAAAATCCCACAGCCCGACGATAGGAGGTGCGAGGAATTGCAACGAAAAGCCTGACCCTTGGGGCACGCCCAAAATATAGTAGATTTTAATACTCAAAACGAAGTTCTACTCCAGAATGGGGATTACAAAAAAAGAGATTACCATGTAAGGCAATCTCTTTTATTAATTACTAGTTTTATGAACAAGACTTATTTTAACAACACTATTTCCACCCTTCGGTTAAGGGCTCTTCCTTGTTTTGTTGTATTGTCTGCTATCGGATTTTCTTCACCATGACCAACTGCTTTTAAACGTTTGGTTCCAATTCCATTTTCGACAAAATAAGCCAATACAGCATAAGCTCTATTTTGCGACAATTTTAAATTTAATGCTGCTGAACCAACACTATCTGTATATCCATCAATTTCGAAATTTGAGTCCGGATACTTGTTTAAAATAGCCAAAATTGAAGTTAATGAAGCAAAAGTTTCCGATGTAAATGTTGTTTTACCAGAAGCAAAATTGATGGTTTTTGCATATTCATTGATCGTTTCTACTACCTCTTTTGCTTTTTCTACATCGTCATTTAAATTTGTGATATTTGGACAGCCATTATTAGCTACTAATCCAAATTTATCTGGACAAGCATCTTTACTATCTTCAATACCATCATTATCGGTATCAATAACTACAGGTTCTATTTTAGGACATCCATTATTTTCAACAAGTCCAAATTCATTTGGACACTCATCAACTGAATCTAAGACCCCATCATTATCGGTATCTAATTCCACTACTTCTTCAACAACCTCCTCTACCACTGGCAATGGACACCCATTATTATCGGCAGGACCAGCCTCTTTTGGACATGCGTCATATTTATCATAAACCCCGTCCTTATCTTTATCCTTTAACTTATTCTGATATATAGGCAATTTTAATCCTGCATATACATCTGCTGTTTTAGATTTACCCATTAAATTGGTCAAAATACTCCCCGAACCAATAAATACAGGCCCTAATCTTATACCTGCACCCCATATAAAACCACCATACTCCCGAATACTTAAAGGAGAATACACACTAGTCCACTTAGTTTCTAAACGTGGTGTTAATGATACCGTATTTGCTATGCGATTAGCATTCGCAGTATCTTCATTAATCAATGATAGGTCGGCATTTAAATTAAGGTAGAATTTTTTGTAAGCATTCCAATCAACATTCACATGCATAGCTGCAGGTAACTTAATTTTTGAACTTATAATTTCTTCAGTAGGATTTAATAACGGTTCTATTTCTTCTTCAAAATTTCCATCCTCAATAGTTTCTCTATCAATAGCCACTCCATTTAAATTGTAATTGGTATTAAGGCCCTCTTTATATTTCAAGCTTCCTATATCGGTAATGGATAACCCAGCCTTTAAATAATACTTGTTTTTATACTTTAGAGGAACTAAATTCCCATTAACATCCTTGGTTTTATACTTATCGGCTTCTGGCCTCCACTCATAAACAAAACCTAGATCAAATCCTACTCCCGATGCTTGTGCTTTGTATGCTATGTCGTCATCATTTTCAAAAGCTTCACCATCATTATCAACATCGAAATTATTACTAAATGCATAATCCCCCGTTCCATTACCTCTAAATTCACCATTAATTGTTGATGGAGGATTTAGTACAAATGGATCATAATCAATACTTGCATTGTTAGTAATAGCTGAGGCATAACCATATCCTTGTAAATACTTAAGTGTAAGTCCTCCTTTTAAAAAATGTTCTCCTTTATCGAACAACACCCTCCCGTAGGTCAATCCATATTCTGCCCAAGCATGTGCTGTAGCATTTACATTTAGGTTAGCAATATTTACTGGTACATTTTCATCTATTTTATCATCAAAAAGATCAATAACTTCTCCATTGATATTGTTTATGCTCCCAAAAACACGCACTCTTGTACTTAAAGCTATGGAATTATTACTGTTGATATTAAACATCAACGATGGTCCTAACACATCCACATTGATTAATCCATTATTGTCATTACTTAAGGTTAATATTCTATCTGCATCAAACTCATAATCATCACCAAAAGAATCAAAAAGACTTATTTCGGCATAGTCATTACCTAAAAAAGCACTTGCCGATGTTAAGTTTAAATCAAACTTAAAACGAGAATCTACTACATTAGCTGGGTTTGCAATTACGCCATGAACCCCGCTGTAATTATCTGTTAAAAACCCCACATAACTTTGTCCATAATTAATAAATGGTATAAGAAATAAAGATAGTTTTAGTAATTTTTGTTTCATATATACTTATTTTAAATTCTTAACACTTGTCTTTTTACAAAAATGCACTTTATCCGATATTTAATGCATTTAAAAGGCGAAAATAATAAATTGTACTTACAAAATAACAAAACAGCAAAAATAATAAATAGATTAAAATCAGTATTTTAACTAAAAAATTATACCCTTACTATTTTTCCTTACCAAACACCCTTATTTCTTACTCAATAAAAAACCTTAATCAAACGGCATATGCTTTAAAAAATTAAATTAGTTATATTTATTACACACAAATTTATAATTCAAATGATCCGTAAAATCCTGTATGCCATAACCTTTTTAATTACTTTATTATTGGCCTATCTGATTTTTAATTTTATCAAATTTTCCTATAAACAAGATCACCTCACGCTTATTAAAGGGACACAAACTACTACTGAGCTCAAAAAAAATATCAACAACTCGTTATCTGAAGTTATGAATGAAGGAGTTGCTTTTAAGCAACTCCTTGAAACCAGAGAATTTTCTTTAGAAGCACTAGAATCATTAATTAAAGAACGTTCCTTTAAGTTAACTACCATATTAGGAATTACGGTGGCTTATGAAGCTTATTCCTTTACGAATACAAAAAAGCTATATGCCCCCTACTATGACAAAAATCAAAACAAGCTTATACAAATAGGTGAGCTATATGATTATACCGACCCTTCATTAGAAACTTCGAGTTGGTATGTAAATGTTGCCCAAAAAGGCCCGCATTGGATAGAACCTTATTATGCCAAAGGTGCGCAAGCTTTGGTATCGGACTACAGCATCCCATTTTACTATACCAATGGCCCTAAAAAAGGTCAATATCGAGGCGTAGTTACTATGACGATTTCGTTAAAAGGCTTTACAGATATGATCCATTCAATAAGCTTAGGGAAAACTGGTTTTGGTTTTGTTACCTCTGAAAAAGGAAAGCTACTCGCACACCCTATAAACGAATACGTTGGTTTAAAAAATATTTATGATTTAATTAAAGAAGAAAAAAATGAAGCGCTAATAAAAGCCTATCAAGGAATACTTGACCATAAAACAGGACATGTTACTTATAATGATGCCTCAAAAAAACAAAAAGCCTTATTTTTTTATGACAATGTTCCTATTTCTAACTGGAAAATTGCTGTTCAATTTTTTAAAAATGACTTACTCAAAAACCAAGAATTATATAAACGAAAGTATATTAATCTCTCCATTGTAACCAGTTTTTTGTTTTTACTATTATTAGCCAATTTTTACAACAGAGATCATTTATCTACTTCCGAAATTTGGTATTTAAGCCTTTTTAGTACTTCTATTTTATTAGCGAATATCTTTTTAATTGGTTATTTACAACACACCAAAGCCAATGCTAATGTAAGAAACGAAAGTCCTCCTATTACGGACAAAACAGCACTAAATAACATTGTAAACGCCCAATTATTTAAGGCGAAAAAATTATCAAAACCACCAAAAAAAGTGGTTCCTACGGGAATATACATTGAGCGCCTTGAATTTAATGATTCTTATAATGTTAATATCAGTGGTACCTTATGACAAAAATATCATACCGATTTTGCTCAAAACGTTTCAAAAGGTTTTAAATTCCCTCAAATAGCGCCTTTTGCCGAATCGTCTTTTATCGAGGAAGTTTACCGAGAACAACAACAAAACCACCTTTTAATTGGTTACAATTTTAGAACTACCATTAGACTAAATTTTGATTATAGTGATTACCCTTTTGACAAACGAAATATAGATTTGGAAATTCAACCTCTTAAAAACAGTGACCACCTCCTTTTAGTTCCCGATTTAAAAGGGTACACCTATACAAATCCCTTACAAAAAAGTGGGATGAATAATAAAATAAGACTTCCTGGAAGCAAAATTTTAGAAACTTATTTTAATTATTCATTTTACACCTATGCTACTAACTTTGGTTTTAAGGACAATACTGACTTTGAAGAAACTCCTATTTTACACTTTAACATTAATGTTCGCGAAGTGCTAATTACTGCTTTCATCACATATCTCATTCCTATTTTTGTCACGTTAGTAATGATTTTTATTTTTATTTATTCCACGCCTCGTTCCAAAGACGGACGGATTGATGGAGGAACTATTGTACAAGGTATGACGGCCTTTTTCTTTGTACTCATATTTTCTCATATCGATCTTAGAAAAAATATTGAAACTGCTGATCTTATCTACATGGAATATTTTTATTTCATCACCTATATCATTATAATATTAGCCACTTATAACCTCATCACTTTTTCTAGAATACCACACAAACTATTCGATTTTAAAGACAATCTTATTGTAAAAGCATCCTACTGGCCCTTATTTTTATTAATGGTTTTAGGGATTAGCCTATTTAATTTTTATTAATATTACACTTTATATCTAATTTAATCAATTTGAATTCTTTAAAAAAAAGAAATTTTGGACTTGATCTTTTGAGAGCCTTATCGATTTGGCTCGTTCTACTTCAACATGCCGGTATTAATATCCCAGGTCTAAAACCGATGAAGATTGGAACCATAGGTGTGGAAATTTTTTTTGTTATAAGTGGCTTTTTAATTGGTGGAATCCTTTTAAAGTCTATTGATGAAAAAAAAGGCATAATAAACACTCTTAAAAACTTTTGGATTCGTAGGTGGATGAGAACACTACCTTTGTATTATACTGTATTATTATTCAAATATATAGTTATCGACAACTCCATTGGTTGGAAGCTTATATATTATATTTTTTTTTTACAAAACAACTTACATCATGGTCCTAGTTTTCTAGGTGTCTCCTGGAGTCTTGTTTTAGAGGAATGGTTCTATCTATTTTGTCCAATATATTTACTTTTTTTAAACCACTTTTTAAAAAAAAGGAATCAAATTATTTTTTTTATAACCCTATTCATAACCAGTATTGTAATCTTACGTACTCGTTGGGTTTTAATTGAAAATGTATCTTTCGATAATGTTAATGCCTATTTCCCTTATCGATTTGACAGTATGTTTATTGGTGTTCTTTTGTCTTATTTAAACATCAATAAACCTTTGTTTTTTTCTGTTTTAAAATCTAAAAAGGTTTTTATAATTGGCCTGTTATTATTCATTTCGTACCTCTTTTTTTACTGGAATCTAGCTGTAAATAATCTCATAAACAAGACTTATGTACCCAGAACTATTGGTTTTTTTATCCTACCATTTTCGATTGGACTCACCTTGCCATATATTTCAACTTTAAAAATAAATTTCTATCAGAATAATTTAAAAAAAATTATCTTTTATTATATAACTTGGACTAGTTTGTTAACTTATTCCATCTATCTTATTCATCCTTTTATTTATAATTATTTCATTGATAATAAAAAAATAACTAATATTTTTTTATTAAATTTTATCTCAGCTATTATCATTACTTACATAACTTCTTACCTAATATTCAAAAACTTTGAAAACCCTATACTTAAACTTAGAGATAAAATATCCTCATAAAATAAACATATATAAATGTTAAAATTTAATTTTGAAACGAACATTCCAATATATTTGTAGTATCATTCAAGCTTATGCCCAGACCCGAAGATTTCCATAGAGAACAAGTTCTAACAAAAATCCAAAATGTATTTTGGATTAAGGGCTATAACGGTACTTCCATGCAAGATTTAGTAGATGCTTCGGGCTTAAACAGAAGTAGTATTTATAATTCTTTTGGAAATAAAATGGAATTATATAAACTAGTATTAAAAAATTACCAACATGAAAATAAAACGGTATTGGATCAAATTTGCTCCAATAAAAATGGTTTAGCTAGTATTCAATCCTTATTTGATGTCACCATTGACTATATGATTAATGACAAAGAGCGTAAAGGCTGTATGTTTATTAATTGTAATACCGAAATGGGCAATCAAAATATCCTGTTACAGGAAATCACAAAAAATAATCAAGAAACTCTTGTTCAATTTTTTAAAGATTTAATTGAAAAAGGAAAAAAAGATGGTAGCATTCAAATCAATAAAGATAGTATAACATTAGCCTACTATTTAGTAAGCTCATTTCAAGGTTTACGTATAACAGGAATGAATACAAAAAATAGAAGTTTTTTAGAAAGCATAGTAGAGAATATCATTAAAACAATCACCTAATATTTTTTTAATCTAATTTGAAACGATCGTTTCATAATAAATTTAACATATGAAAAAGTTTGAAAACAAAGTTGTAGTAGTAACCGGAGGAAATTCTGGAATTGGGCTTGCCACCGTAAAAGGTTTTTTAAACGAAGGCGCTAAAGTGGTATTTTCGGGTCGAAGACAAGAAGCTCTTGACCAAGTAAGTAATGAACTAACGGGTCAATACAAAGCGGTACTCGCTGATCAAGGCAAACTAGCTGATAATAAAAAATTAATTGACCAAACTGTGGCCACATATGGTAAAATTGACGTAGTTTTTGCCAATGCAGGTGTGGCTCAATTTTCTCCAGCAGATCAAATTAATGAAGATTTTTTTGACAATCAATTCGATATTAATATTAAAGGTCCTGCCTTTTTAATAAAGGAAGCCATTCCAAATTTGAATGATGGAGCAAGTATTATTTTTAACACTTCGATATCCAATCAAAAAGGTTTTCAAGGAGGTGCCGTATATAGCGCAACAAAAGGCGCTTTACGCTCCTATGCACGTGTACTTACTACCGAGCTTGCTCCTCGAAACATTAGAGTAAACTCAGTTGCTCCTGGACCAATAACCACTCCTATTTATAATAAAATGGATGGCATGAATGAAGAACAACTTGAACAAATGGGTGCTAGTTTTGCTCAAAGTGTGCCATTAAAACGCTTTGGAGAATCTAAAGAAATTGCTGATGCTGTGTTATTTTTAGCAAGTACCGAAGCTAGCTATGTAAACGGCATAGAATTGGAAGTTGATGGAGGAATGACTCAAATTTAGCATATTATCACAACCACTAAGCTGGATTGACATTTAACAATTCAGCTTAGTTTTGCTCTGACTTCACGAGTAAAACTTACTTTTATTCCAGGTGATAATGTATTTGTATAATAATCTGTAGTAAAATGAAGTAACTCTTCCTTTAATTCTGGGTAATTATCCGAAATTTTTAATAGCATCCAAAAAGCTCTAATTCTGGTTGATGGTATTTTTTTTATGTCTTCCCAAATAGTCATACAACTGTCAAATAGCTTCCCTTCTTGTACTTCGTTAAGTCGCATTTTATCTAAAATAATTAAAAGTTGCCGCTGATGTCCATCATGATTTTTAATTTTAGATAAACATTCAATATACCTATCCACATACTTTAACAAACTAACATCATTTTTTTTCATCATATGTCCCAATAACATAGCACAACGCCAAGCTTGTTTATGTGATAAAGATAATGATGCAGTTATCAGTTCAGCATAAAGCTGTGGATGCTCATGTATGTAAGCAATCATTTGATCATTTTTATTAAAATGATTGAAAATATAATCAATAGAAAAAATCTGTTTTGGCATAATTTTGGATGATAAAATCATTTAATTTTATACTCAAATTTAATCTTATTATTAAATTTTTAACTTAAAACAATTATTATCATGAAAAAAGCAATCATTTGTATCACTCTTGCTAGCACCACCTTATTCACAAGCTGTATTGGTTCATTTAGTGCATTCAATGGTTTACGCGATTGGAACGAAAGTGTAACTGACAATCAATTTGGAAACGAAGTCATTTTTTTAGCACTATGGATTATTCCAGTGTATCAGTTAGCCACTTTAGGTGATTTGATCGTTTTTAATGCCATTGAATTTTGGGGAGGCGATAATCCTATAGCGATGAAAGAAGGTGACTCCGAAACTCGTATTGTAAAAAGCAAAGGAAATACCTACCAAATTACAGCTACAAAAAACAGATTCCATGTAGCCATAATAGAGGGTAAAAGAAAAGGAGAAACTAGCGATTTAATATATGCTCCTGAGGATAAAAGCTGGAGTGCCATTAAAGCAAATGGAGAAAAAGTAAAACTTACTTCATTAAAAAAAGGTTTACGTATGGTTCATTTACCTAATGGAGAAAGTATCCATGTACAACCTGGAATGAGTAAAGTAGCTACTGTAAATTATTTAGATCAAAAATTAGCCACTTATGATTTATGCGAATACGCTGAGTTAGATTAAAACACTTTAAACCTCATTCAAAATGTTATATTTTTATCATTTTGAATGAGGTTATTTTATTAAAAAAAACACTTCCTAACAAACTACTTATCAAATTTATAGATTGAGATTGTTATTACTTTCTAGCGTTGTTTATAAATTATTCCTTAAATTATATCATAATAGGAAAACCATTATGAAATCAATCAGCATGCTTAATCTCTGCTTCCTTTTGTTAATTGGAATATCTTGCTCAAGTAGCGACAACAATGATACAGGAACAGTTCCTCCTGGTATGTCTCAAAATCCTAAACCGGATGAAAAACCAGATCCAGAAACTATAGTGCTTGGGGATTGGAAACTGGAATGGGAAGATAATTTTGACACCAATTTAAATCAATGGGATATATGGGAAGGTGGTGCTTTTAATAATGAAATTCAACTCTACAGAAGCGAACAACTTTCCTTAGCCGATGGCATCCTGAGTATTAAAGCTAATAGGATGGCTATAAGTGGCCCTACAAATCCTTTTGATACTACGGTAAAAGACTTTTCATACGTATCTGGTCGTATTGAAACTAAAGTAACTTATGGTCCAGAAAACACCAATGGAAAAAGAGAATATCGTATTATATCGCGCATTAAACTCCCTAAAGGTTTTGGGATGTGGCCGGCATTTTGGACTTTTGCAGATCCTTGGCCTACAAAAGGCGAAATTGACATTTTAGAGGCCAGAGGCAATCAACCTCACACACTAGCTTCAAATATCTTTTATGGTTCGCAAGCAGGAAATTCTCAACTAAAACAAAGTGATACAAAAAAAGAATATACCGTTACACCCGATACTAGGGCCGATTTTCATGAATATGAGTTAATCTGGAAAAAAGAAGGTCTGCAAATTTTATTTGATGGTGAATTACTTGGAACTTATGAAGCCTCAGAAAAAAATGGTCTTGTTCAATTTTTTGGAAGTAAGCATAAAATTATTTTAAATCTAGCCGTTGGTGGCTTATTTTTCCCTCCAAACAGTGATCCTAAAGATTTTCCAGATACCGCTGTAATGGAAGTAGATTGGGTAAAAGTTTACAAGCGCTAAATACAACTGCTTAACACAATCTTATTATTAAAATTCTAATTTTCCAACCACAATTTAAAATCTTTTACTTTTTCCCTGCTCACAATTACTTCTGAAGCATCAAAATGGTGTAATTTTAATTCTAATCTGGAATTTGTGTACGAAATGATATCTTTAATTGCAGTAATATTTACAAAAAACTTGCGGCTTACTCGGTAAAAAGAAGCTGGATCCAACTCCTCCTCTAGTTGTTCTAAAGTAAGATCCATTAAATAACTCCGATTACTTGAAGTATGTAAATAAGTCCCTTTATTTTCCGAATAAAAACATTCTATATCATTTACATTAAAAATTTTTAAATGCTGCCCTACTCTTATTGTAAAGCGTTGTTTATATTCCTTTTGGTCCGAAAAATTCAACAATGTTTTTAATGCATTATAATCTAACTGTACATTAGACGATCTTAGCTGTGATTTAAACTTCACTACAGCCTGTTCCAACTCATCGGCATCTATTGGTTTTAATAAATAATCAATGCTTTTTAACTTAAAAGCCTTTAATGCATATTCATCATAGGCTGTGGTAAAAATAATAGAACTATCTACGGTAACCTCATCAAAAATTTCAAACGAAAGACCATCACTCAATTGAATATCTAAAAAAACGAGGTCTGGATGCTGCTGTTGCCGAAACCATATAATAGCTTCTTCAACAGAATGAACTACATCCAACACTTTTAAATTAATCGCTTCTACCATACGCTTTAATCTGCGCGCCGATGGTTTTTCATCTTCAATGATTAATGTGGTTATTATTCCCATCTGTCCGTTTTTTCTTTTTTCTGTAAAAACTCCTGCATCTTTCTATCTTCCCAATCCTTATTAAAAAAAGGATTGTAATTAAACGCTGTAATTCCATTTAAAATAACGCCTAAACCCCACCCCATAGCAGGCCAAATTACCCAAGGATAGGCAAGTTTATTTTGATAATAGTTAAGTGCAACCAGTCCTAATATAACCAAAATATAGGTCATTAAATTAGTATAAAATTTCTTAATTTTTTCTACACGTTCCTTCGCCTTATTATACTTATGCTCTTGTAAATTATCCATAATAATGATTTAAAAATTATCCTTTTCCATAAATTCTCTCATCTTACGTTCTTCCCAATTTTTGCCTAAAATCAAATTGCTATTAAATGTATGAAAACCATGCAATATTACTCCCAGCCCCCAACCGAACATTGGAAATAAAAACCAATAAAAGTGTGGCGAGGTGTAATGATTAAAAATAGCTAAACCAGGAATGACAACACAATATGAAATTAAATTGAAATAAAATCCTTTGATGTTTTCTACATACTCTTTTGCTTTTTGATAATCCCGATTTTCCTTGGTTGATATTGGTGTAATTGGCTCCATAACGGCGGTAATTTTTTTGGTTAACATGGGTAATTTTGCTATAAATTCAGTCCGTGTTTTTCGCACACTAAATAGTCTATTTGTTAATAATGCATAACGTTGTGTTATATTTGATAGGCCTACCCCACTATCACTTTGTATCACTTTTTTAGGCTGTAAATTATTTACAACATATAAAAAACCGGCTTCTTCATAAATTTTAATTTTTAGGGGGTTACTTGGCATGACCACATTATGTTTTACCGTGTTTTCTAACAATAGTTGTAATGATAAAGGCACAATTTTAGCTTCAGGATTCGATATCTGTTCTGGCAACAAAAGCTCTATACTGTCTTCGAACCTCATTTGCAATAATGACATATAAGTTTTAGCAAAAACTAACTCCTCATTTACAGATACTAAATCTTTGTTTTTTTGCTCCAATACATAGCGATATACTTTTGATAATGATGTGGTAAATCCCCTAGCTGCATTCGGGTTTTCTTCAATTAATGAGGTCAACACATTTAAACTGTTAAACAAAAAATGCGGGTCCAATTGATTTCTAAGTGCATCAAACTTAGCCGATGCAGTCCCCGCTATAATTTTTTGCTCATTTAACTTTTTCTCTTGATAGGCTTTATAAAAACCAATGGCCTGAAAAAATAAGGATACAGCTATGGTGAAAACTAACGGAAACCCATAATAAACTATACTTTCATTAGCTATAAAATCCTCAAAAGAATACTTCCTTTCAATGCCAACTATATGTATAATTCTACATAAAAAATAAGTGGGCATAACCACAACAATACTTCCTATAACACCCCAAAGTAAATTTTTAACTCCCTGCTCTTCCCAACTTATTTTTTTGTATAAAAAACTAAAAAAAGAAGCACAGGCAATGCTAATTAACCCACTATATAAAAGTGAAATACTAAAGGATTTAAAACTTAACAAAGCATCCAAAAAAGGAATTTTATAAAAGAAAACCACATTAATTACATGTATCACAACACTGACCGTGATACTTACCAAGCCTATTTTTTTTAGTTCTTTCATCCCTTAATAAAATTCAAATCCCTCTTTATAAACAAGGCACTTCCTTTACATTCTATAATTAACACACTAATTATTACATTCTTTTAATAACATTTCTACTCTTTCTTTTCCCCATGTTGGTCCAAAAGGCACTGTTGGTTTGTCCTTTTCAAATAAAAGTAAGCTTTTTTCAAAATCTTTACATAAAGGTGTTGTATCTTCTTTAAAAAACCTAGCAGCCCCTAATTTCCACTCTGCATAACTGGCATTTACCCGTGGGTTTTCAGGCGCTATTGCCATTGCAGTTTCGTAAATTTTAACAATTTTAGGCGCTAATTTTTGTGACAATGCTGCTGGGTTTTCCATCATTTGTGCCGTATACAAAAGCGCTTGGAGTACCATAATTTCTGGATTGTTAGCAGAATAGGTAGTCGCTGAATTTAAATTATTTTGGGCTTTTTCCAATTGCGCATTAATAATTTTTCGATCCTTTGTCCTAAAACTATTGGTAATATTTACGTTAGCCACATAGTAATAAGGCAACCAATTTTCCTTTTCGGCATTTGCAATACGTTCAAATAAATTACTCGCTTCCTCTATTTTATTTTCCTGCCAAAACCCAAAAGCTTTTTGCATTCCCTGTTCATAATTCCCTTGTGCTTTTATTGATAAAACAAGTAAGCATAAACTGATTATTGATATTATTTTTTTCATATTATTTGTTGTTAGTTCCCTTTCGGGAGAATTAAATTACGTTTCTATTACTTATTGATAAACTCTCTTATTTTTCGTTCTTCCCATGCTTTACCAAAAAACAATTGTGGGCTAAATAATTTAAATCCTCTTATGGCTAAGCCTAATCCCCAAAAAAATAATGGATAAAAAAACCACAAATGATAAGGGGCCGTTTTAAAATTAAATATTGCCAAAGCAGTTATTACCACACCATAAACCACCAAATTGTTATAAAACTCCTTAACTTTTTCAACGTGCGCTACTGCGGATTGATACTTTGTATTTTCGTTGTTATTTGATATTGATTCCATAATTGTTCCTATTTTATAGTTTGAATATTTAGTATTGATTTACATGTCAAATATCCTGACATTCAACAGTATTTCTATTTTTAACTTACCGAAGTGTAATTTTTAAAGGATGAATTGTAATTGCGCTAATTTTATTTGTCCTTCACTATAAATTTTCTAACTGATTTTTTTGTTTATTTTCACTAATGGTCCAAAAGAATCCTACAAAAAAGAAACGTTTAGCTGGCTGAGTAATCGCTCTTCGGTTAAAAATCCCATTGGCATCAGGCGAATTTGCATACTGATAATCCAATACATTATTAAAACCCAACACATTTGACACGGAGCAGAAAAGTATTTTTTGCTGACTAATTAAATATGCAAAATTGATACTCAAATCATTAAACGACTTGGTTTTATCATTTAAAAAACCAGTAGTATTAGGATTTGTAAATGACCTTCCTGAAGAAAAATTATAGGTAGCCCCTACTTGAGTACGCCAATCGGATATAAAATATTTGGTCACTAAGGAAAAATTATGGCTGGTTGCAAAAGGTGGGGCAGCAGCTTCGGGATAGTTTCTAAAATTTCTTTTTGTATCCAAATAAGAGTAGCTTACCCAATATTCGAAATTTTTGATACTTTTCCCATCTCTCCAAAACAAATCTAGTCCTTTAGCATTCCCATTACCCGAATTCCTGAAATCAGTAGCCGTAATCACCTGATCACCATTAAATTTAATTAAGTCAGTATATTTTTTGTAAAAAAGCTCTGCTCTAAATATTTGACGTTCTTTTTTATACAAATAATTAAGCAAAAAATGCGATGCCCTTTCGGGAGAAAGTGATTCTTCCATTTTTAATATCGCATTTTGTGGATTTTGATAAAAATCGCCGTAGGCAAATGCTAGTTGACCGTATTCCGAAGTTTTATGTGCCAACGAAAATCTTGGAGCTAGCGTTGTTTTTGAAAAAATGCCCGCATGCGATGCTCGTGCGCCAAACTTAGTTACAAATTTTGACCCGATCCGAAGCTTACCTTCTGCGAAAGCGGCAGAAATATTATTATCCAACGTACTGTTTTGAATCTCTTGATCTGGTACTGCTATTTTATCTTTAATACGAGTAACAAATTGTTCCACACCATAGGATACCTGAAAATTATTATCAAACTTTTTATTCAACTTTAATTTAGCATGTAAACTATTATCATTTGTTTTGATTCTGTTCACATCCTGTTTGGTGTCCGTAAAATCATTGGACAAGCTTATTCCTCCATTGACTTTCCATGAATTTCCCAATTTCCCCTTGTAAGTTGTATTTAGATAACTATTTCTATTTTTAAGTCCCACTAAAACACCCTGTGGCACATTAATATCTTCCTGAGTTAATTCAAAATCAGTGTAACTTAAAGCCGCATAAGTTTTAAGTAATCCTTTTTTGAATTTTTGGGTAAAAACTGTTTCCCCGCTTAAAACCTGAATAGGCTTGGAAAAATTTAATTGTTGCTTTATAATTTCCTGATAAGGCTTTAAATTGAAATAAGAAGTATTAAAAATAAGCGAACTTTTATCCCAAATTTTGGTAAACTGAGCACCTCCACCCACACTCATCAATTGAAGGTTTACTTCCTCCTCGTTAGGCTCATCAACTGTTTCCAAATTTAATATACTGGAAAGTGCCTGACCGTATTCCGCGGAATATCCTCCGGTAGAAAAATTGACTCCTTTAAATACAAATGGGGAATTTCGTCCTCGTGTGGGTGTATTATTTGCTGTGGCTAAAAACGGTTGAAATACTCGAGTACCATCAATAAAAACTTGTGTTTCGCTGGTATCCCCTCCACGGACAAACAAACGACCATCATTGGCATTGCTGGAGGTACCCGGCAGTGTTTGCAATGCGCCTACAGCATCCCCTAAAGCCCCAGCTGTTGTTACAATATCCATGGGAGTGAGCACTGCGGCTTTGCTATTATCACTGGCATCCATACTCCCTGCGGAAAGTACTACTTGCTCCAAACTACTAATACTTTGTTTTAATTTAACCAGAAGGTTTTGCATGACACTCACATCCATGTCTAAATACACATCCTCAAAAGAAATAAAAGAAATTTGTAATTTTTGGGTTCCCTCTAAATCAGTAGTAAAATTAAATTTACCTACAGTATCACTAGTAGCACCATCGTAACTTCCGACAAGGAAAATATTGGCCCCACTTAAAGGGTTTCCTTTTTGATCGGTTACTTTACCTGAAATTTGAGTTTGTGCCGCTATTGATTGGCTGGCAACTAGAACGAAAATAAACAAGACAATTAACTTCATTATTCCTTATGTTTTTGATTTGATACTTCAAAAATGGAATAATTGTATCCTGTATTGAACTAATAACTACTGAACTGTAGTATTTAAAGGTTGAAATGTCATGTCTTGAAGTAATATCGTTTCCAACCTTACTATTTTTTATTCAAAAATGATTCTTTTCCGCTTCGTACTTCAAAATAAAACAACACCGTAACTAAGGCTACGATGTTGTTTTGTTTTACATTCAAACAAAAATTGACTTATTTTAATAGAATGTGTTTGTAGTAAAAGGCTCTTATTTTTTCTTTTTCAAAATAAACTTATCTAAATTCCATTGCCAATCATTGCTTCCCGATGCATGCAATCTTATAGTGTGTGTTCCCGCAGGTAATTTTAGTACACCTCCTGAAAGAGATTTATAATTACTCCATGAACCATTATTTGTTACATCAATATTAGATATTTTATTTCCATTAAGAATGAATTCAATTTTGGCACCATTAGAAGGAGTAGAGATTTTATATTCAACTGCATATTTCCCGGCTGCTCCTATATGAACATTATATTCAACCCAATCCCCTTTGTTTACAAAATTAATATCAGTTCCATTATTTTTAACTCTTTTCCCTGGTCCTCCTGTAGACCTATCATTAAAGTAACCTCCCGTATTTGAAAAACTTTCTGCTTCAATAACAATCGTAGATTTTATGGCCTTTGAACTTGTTACTTTTCCTCTTTTTAATTTATAAGTATGTACCCAATCCACATACATGGTGTTAATCTTATTGTTTTTTAAGTCACTTTTTTCGGCTAGGCCTCCAAGCCATGGTACATCTTTGGTCCATAAATCCCATATTAAATTTAAGTCACGAGAAAAATTACGTCTGGTCTTTACTTTACCTGCTGGTTCACCATCCAAATAAAACTGCACATTATTTTTATCGATCCACCACGCACCCACAGTATGGAATGCTTGATTCCATTTAACACCTTTAAGTGGGTTTTTTGAAGATAATTTTCTATTATCAAAATTCCCTTTTGATCGTTCGTTATTTTTATTTACTGTAATAAAATATTGCGAACTCATTTGCCACGGGTAATCTGGCTGGCATTTACAAGATGGTTTAGAATTATTTTCAATAATATCAATTTCATCTCTATTATCGGCGTTTCCATTATTCATCCAAAACGTATTGTACGCAGAAATATGAGCCGTTCTAATCCGAGACTCGGTATACATGGGGTATTTTATTTGCGCCTTGGATTGTACTCTTGAAGTTTCAAACCATCTTTTTCGATCCCTACCGAGGGTCGCTTTAATCCATAATTTCCCTTTGGATACTCCCGAATTTTGAGCTACCATTTTTACTGGCACTCCATAATTCCATAAAGGCTTAAACCATTTTTTATCATCCCATTTATCAAATTCATCTGATAATTCAGGAACACTTTGCCATATGTAACCTTGAGGTGGTTTTGGCTGAGCAACGAGTGATGTAATTATATACATGTAGCATATAATTATCAATAAAAACTTTGGGGCGGTATTTTTATTCATAATAATGTAATTTACCCCTTAATTTAATGAATATATCGCAAAAATCATAATTTTTTACCGATAAAACTCACTAAAAATACGATAAAATACATATTTTTCTAATTATCAGCATATTAAGATATTTTAGGCATTGATAAAAATTCATAAAACACTGAATTACAACAAACAAAATACAACTCAAATATTACACCTTATAAAAAACAAAGACTCTATACTGACTATTTTCCTACAATACTGTAAATAATCAATAAATTTTATTTACATAAAATTTACAAACACTCTTCTATTAAAAAACATTAGTCATTCCAATGTGCATCAATCACTTTTTGGATATGTGGGTATTTAGTATCCTCTTCATTCAACTCCGCTCTAGTTGCTTTTAGCTTGGCTTTCATATCCTTTATGATTGAAGCATATGTTGGATCATTATAAGCATTATTCATCTCCTTTGGGTCTTTATTCATATCATAAAACTCCCAAGCAACTGGCGTATGGCGTGTAAAATCATTCCCCCAACTTTTTTTGTTCCATTCAGCTTCGGGATTATCGGTATCTACCCAATACTTTCCGTAATAAAAAATAAGCTTATAGTCCTTAGTTCTAATACCAAAATGAGCTGGATTAGCATGCCTATGTGCCATATGCATCCAATAACGGTAATAGGTAGCGTCTCGCCAATTTTCGGGTTCTTTACCTGTTGCTAATATGGATTTAAAACTTTTCCCCTGCATGTAACTAGGCACCTTTCCTCCTGCTAATTCCAACATCGTAGGGGTGAAATCTGTGTTATTAATTAATGCACCATTACGCTGTCCTGGAGTAATCATTTTTGGATATTGAATTAGTAAAGGCATTCGCATCGATTCTTCATACATCCAGCGTTTATCTACATAATCATGTTCCCCCAACATAAACCCCTGATCGCCTGTATAAATCACTACCGTGTTTTCCAACAAGCCTTCGGCTTTTAAATAATCCATAATGCGTTTTACATTATCATCTACCCCTTTAACACATCGTAAATATCGTTTTACAAACTCTTGATAAGTTCTACTTGTATGTGCTTTTTCAAGATTATTATGATTAAATGGCTTGTAAGCATCAGCTTTTAAAGCTTGTGCATTCCCAAAATCCTTCCAATCTTTATCCTTCCATGTACTCATTCCTTTATGGCGTACTATATTTCTTCGGGAAACCGAAGACCCAATTACTCGAGTTAATGAATCGTTTTTACCCCTAGTGGCTACCGACCCATTATTGGCATTATAATACATACTTGCCGGTTCTGGGATCCATTTGTCTTCCAAATACTCTTTGTAACGTGGTGCAAATTCAAAATCATCATGTGGAGCTTTAAACTGCGGCATTAACAAGAAAGGTTTGTTTGGGTCTCGCTTATTTTTTAGCCAATCTAACGTTAAATCAGCTACATTGTCTGATGAATGCCCTTTGCGTTTAATTACATTTTGACCCCAAGGCTTTGGCCCTCGTACTCTAAATTCGGGATCAAAATATTTTCCTTGTACAGGGAATACACAATAATAATCAAAGGCTTCTGGCTCCTCTTCCAAATGCCATTTACCAACAATGGCAGTTTGGTAGCCTAACTTTTTAATTTCGGTAGGTAAGTATTGTTTTTCGGGCGGTAATGAACCTTCTAAATCGATAACTCCATTAGCCTGACTGTATTGACCTGTTAAAATAGCCGCTCTACTAGGTGTACAAATAGAATTGGTTACATAACAACGATCAAAAACAATCCCCGATTTTCCAATTTTATCAATAGTAGGCGAAGGATTTAAACCTGCTAAACGACTCTCATACATCCCTATCCCTTGAGTAGTATGATCATCGGCCATTATATATACAATATTCGGGGGTGTTTGCGCTTGTTTATTTTTTTCAACTTTTGCACATGCTACCGAAATCAAACTTATTCCTACTACTACTAATTTATATATGTGATTCATTTTTGAATTTTAATTCTGCAAAATTATCTTTAATTTTATAGGCTACACCAAGAAGCGCTTTAAAATATTGACTATTTATTTTCTTCTCTTTCTTTTTTGTATGTTTTCACATATTCACTTGGCACCATTCCATATTGTTTTTTAAAACATTTTGAAAAATACGACGCTGTATTAAAGCCAGTCATATACATAATTTCTTTTACAGACATATCACTCTTTTTAATCAACTGAACAGCCCGCTTTAAACGCACACTTCTAATAAACTCACTGGATGAAAGCCCTGTAATTTCCTTTAGCTTAAGGTACAAATTACTACGACTCATCCCCATTTCGGCTACTAATGTTTCCACACTAAATTCGGTATCCATCATATGATCCTCAACAATACCCATGGCTCGTTTCATAAATTTTTCATCGACAGATGTTACTGTTATCTCGCTAGGCTCCAAAGAAACTGTGGTTTTATATTTTTGTCTTAATGATTCTCGTTTAGAAATGATATTATTTATTTTTAGTACCAATACATCTAAATCAAAAGGTTTCCTTACAAAATCTTCAATTCCCAGGGCAAGTGCTTCTCGCTCTGTATCGGTACTGGATTTGGCTGTAAGTAAAATAATTGGAATATGACTTGTTTTTTGATCTAGCCTTAACTGCCTACTCATTTCCAAACCATCAATATTAGGCATCATAATATCACTTACTATTAATGATGGCAATTCTTTTTCTGCCATTTCAAGGCCTTCTTTACCATCAGCAGCTTCGTATATATCATAAGTTTTTTCAAGACCTTGTTTTACAAAAGTTCGAATATCTTCATTGTCTTCAATTAATAACAGCTTAGGCAACTTTGATTGCTTTTCTGCGTCAGCATTTGTTTTACCAAACTCAGCTTTTAATTCTCCCGTAAGGGTATTAGAATCTGGCAGTACATTAGGCATAACATCTCCTTGCAATTCTTGTTCCAAGGCTTCCATTTTTGCTGCCGAATAGGATGCTAACTCTAAAGGAAATAGCACGGAAAAAGTAGTTCCTTTACCGAGTTCGCTCTGTACATTTATAAAACCTTCATGTAATTCAACCAAACTTTTAGTAAACGAAAGTCCAATACCTGCTCCTTGTACATTCTTTTTCCGCTCAACATAATAACGCTCAAAAATATGTGTCACCTTTTCGGGAGGAATCCCTTTACCTGTATCTTTTATTTGAACTACTATGTATCCCGATAAATCTAAGGTTTTATTAAAAATTTGAGGATTTTCAAAATTGGCTCCTTTATGAATTTCTACACTAATTGAATTTCCTTCTGGAGTAAATTTAAACGCATTAAAAAGTAAGTTATTCATTATTTTTTCAAGTGCATCGGGATCAAATGGCAATTCAATATCTTTTTCAGGAGCTATGACATTAAAATCTATTTTCTTTTTATTAGCCATAAATAAAAATGGCCCTGTGGTTTCTTCTATAAATTCAACAATATTTAATTTACTAAAATGAAGCTTTAACTTTTCGCGATCCAATCGCCTAAAATCCAACAACTGATTTACTAAACGCAGTAAATAATTAGCATTTTTATTCATCAAATTGTATTGTTTCATACGATCTTCTGAATTCAATTCCGCTTCGTTTTTTTCTAAATAGTCTAAAGGGCCTTTGATTAAAGTTAATGGTGTTCTAAATTCATGAGAAATATTGGTAAAGAATTCCAATTTCATTTGCTGAAGCTCTTCGGATTTTTCTTTCTCCATTTCATTTACTTGGAGTTGATGTTTTTCTTCTGCTCTTTCAATGGTATTTCTTCTAAAAGCTATTAACAATCCCAACCCAATTAATCCATACACAAAATAAGCGAAGGGAGTTTTCCAATACGGAGGGGTAATTTCAATAGCAAGGGTTTTAATTTTGGGACTCCAAAGTCCATCATTATTTGATGCTTTTAATTTAAACACATAATTCCCATAAGGGATATTCGTATAGGTTGCATACCTTTTTTTGGCATTGGTATTTATCCAATCTTGATCAAAACCTTCTAATTTATATTGAAATTTACTTTTTTCGGGAGCCACATAATGTGCTGATGAAAATTCAATTGAAAAACTATTTTCTTTGTATTTTAAATTTACATTTTGGGTATCGTTTAGTGTGTGTTTTAGTAATACACGTCCTTCTAGCTCCTGCCCTACATCCACTTTTTTATTCAACAGCAATAAATTGGTAAGCAGTGGAGGGGCTAGCGTTTTGTTATCTTCGATTTGTAAAGGATCGAATACATTAAAACCATCAATACCACCAAAAATTAATTGCCCATTATTTCTTTTTAAACTGGATAGTTCCAAAAATTCATTTCCTTGTAAACCGTCGTTAATATTATAACTACGTGTTTTATTTGTTTCAGGATTAAATTTAGTGAGTCCATTGTTTGATGAAATCCAAAGATTATTTTGATCATCCTCTTCAATAGACTTTATAATATCATTTACTAAACCATCTTTTACCGAAAAACGATTAAACCTTCCGGAATCAATCGTATTCCCTGGAACTAATTGATTGACACCACCCCCAAAAGTCCCTACCCAAATACTTCCTTTTTTTGATTGATGTAAAGCCAACACATAATTATGTGACAAGCTGTTATTATCATTCGGGTCATTTTTATATACCACAAATTTTGGATCATTACTCCGCAACTCCGATTGAGGTATCATATTTAATCCATCGCCAGTTCCTATCCATAAATTCCCTTGATCATCTTCTAAAAAACTTCTAATAATACGATTGCTTAATCCATTTAAACGTTGTGGAAAATGACTTTTACTATAACTGCCATCTGTTTGAGGAATCCACCTGTATAATCCGTTACTATAAGATCCAATCCAAATACTTTTATCTTGAGTTTGAGTAATTGAAAAAACCGCATTAAAACCTAAGTCTATTTCTTCAAAATCTTCTATTGAATAACTCCCTTTTTTTAATTTTAATCTACTCAAAAATGGCACTCTTTCCGAACCAAAAAACAAGTAACGCCCATCGGGTTGTTCCACCTCACATATAGCAAAAACATCAATTAATTTATCAAAACTTTTAAACGCATTGTATATTTTGCTTTCATCTCCACTCACACTCACATTTAAAGCCCCATCCTCGGTTCCTACCCATAGCAATCCGTTTGAATCTTGAAAAATAGAACGTACATTATTGTGACTTAAACTATTCGCATTAAGCTTTTTTTGAACGGTCATAAATGGATTCCCTTTAGGATACATTTTATTGACTCCTCCACCTTTAGTTCCAATCCAAACTACATTGGAACGATCAATAAAAACATCACGAATGGTATTTCTATTTATACTTTTTAAGTTAATGATATCGCTTTTAAAGCCTTTTTTATCATAAAATTTTTTGCCCACCGGGTCATACTTAAAACAAAATAATCCATCGGGACTACCTGCCCATAGCTTATTATCGGTATCAATGGCAAAATTTATAAATGTTCCTTGATCCACTAACTCAAACTTACTTAAAGCATCTTTTTTATAAAATAAACTCTCTGGTGCTGCCGCAAGGATTCCACCATAATTATCCTCAATCACTTTTGTTATCACCACCTCTTTCCATAAACCTTCTTGTTCGGTAACATTAATAAAAGTCATTTTTCCTCTATCATTAGTAAAAGCTTTATACAAACCCGATCTACTTCCTATCCATATTTGTTCCTTACTATCCTGAAAAATTGATGTGGTAAAACCAAATTCATAATTTGAATTTGTTTTTCCGGGGATATCATAATAATGTTCAAATTTCACCTCATTAGGGAGTGCATTTATATTTAATACATCGACTCCCAAAGGAGTTATTATCCATAATCTATTTTGATGATCAATATACATTGAAAGTACCCTATTCGAATTTATTGAATGTTCATCATTTGGGTTATTCCTAAAATTAACGGCTGTTTCTGTTCGAGGGTCAAATCGAGAAATTCCCATATCCGTATTTAATGTCCAAATAAACCCATCATTATCAACAACAAGTTTATTGATCAAATTGGTAGGTAAACTTTGTTCATTTTCGGCAGATGATCTGTATGTGATAAAAGAATAGCCATCATATTTATTCAATCCATCGTGAGTGGCTAACCAAATAAAACCATTATTATCCTGACAAATACTGTTTACATCATTTTGCGAAAGTCCCTGTTCCGATGTAATATGTTCAAAAGTGATATTTTGTTGCGCCTTTATGGAAATTAAAGCAAGTACCATAAAAAAAACACTGCTTATGCTTTTCTTTTTATTAAAACGATTATAAATCATAAATAATGGGAGGTTTATTCATAAATATACAACAAGCATTCAACTATTCGCTTATAATTATTGCATAGGGGCTAATTACTCTAGCCTTGCAAGTAATTACATAAATTTTGATTTTTCACAGTGATATGTGTAAATCTATTGTTCATATGTATAAAATAGGTTTAAATTAGAGCCTTTACACATCAGCTTACCTCATACTCCAATTACAACTTAAAACAAGCTTAGTAAACGCGTCCATCTCATTTTATACATCTTTTACTCAAAATTGATATTTTTTAATAAGTGAAAAATGAATGCTAATTTTCATAAGCTAATTCATACTACTAAAAAGGATAAATAGTACTTTTATAGTCGAACTTCATTCCTATATATGCAGTCATTTTTAGATCAAGTTGTTTCTTATTTAATCGCACTAAAACCTACTGATTTTAATCAGTTAGTCGTGGTGCTTCCTAGTCAACGTGCAGGCCTTTTTTTAAAAAATAAATTGGCACATGCCCTTGCGGGAGAAACTAGAATTTTACCCGAAATTAATAGTATTGAAACATTTATTACTGAATTATCGGGCTTGGAAACGATTGATAATAACGAAATTTTACTCTTGTTTTATGAAGCTTACCTAGAAAAATGCCCCGAAGAGGAGCAAAAAGACTTTGAAAATTTTATGTCCTGGGGACAAACCTTACTTCAGGATTTTAATGAAATTGATCGGTATCTTGTAGATCATGATGCTTTTTTTAAATACTTGTATTACATCACAGATCAAAAACACTGGTTTTTACAAGAAAATAAAACACATTTAATTGAAAATTACATTCAATTTTGGGAACGCTTACAACTATATTATACCGCTTTTGCGGAAAAATTAAATAACATAGGAAAAGGCTACCAAGGCTTACAATATCGCCAAGCTGCCGATTATATTGAAACCTATGCTACCGAAAATAATAAAAATTTCCTATTTGTTGGTTTCAATGCCTTAAATGCCGCAGAACAAAAAATTATAAAAACCTTAATCAACGAAAATAAAGCACATTGCCTTTGGGATGCTGATGCTTATTTTATGAATGATTATGACCATGATGCGTCTTTGTTTTTAAGGACTATTCAAAAAGAATGGAAAGGGATCGATGCCATTGAACAAAGTATCCACCATAGTTTTGAAGCCAAGAAAAACATACATATCACCGGAGTTCCAAAAAATATAGGGCAACTAAAATACGTGGGACAATTGCTTCAGGATTTTAGCCCCGAGCAATTATCAAAAACAGCATTAGTCCTCGCCGATGAAACTTTATTACTCCCTGTTTTAAGTTCTTTGCCTCAAAATGTTCAACATGTAAACATTACCATGGGATTGCCTTTAAATCAACTCCCTTTTGCCGCATTTATTCATCAATATTTTACTTTAAAAAGCAGCTTACAAACTGCTGCTACTTTTTATTACAAAGATCTTATTTCTGTATTACAAAGCCCTTATACCAAAGTACTTTTAGGAAAAGATCAATGCAATCAATTATATGACACTATTATAAAAAACAATTGGGTATATATTAATCCCAAAATGCTATTTGAAGACTTGCATACACAAAATAGCGCTGCAGCTAAACTTTTGTTTTCAGTATCTAAAAACAATACACAGTTAGTAACTGATTTGTGTCAAATTACTGATAAGCTTTGTAATCATTATAAAGCTATTGACAATACAGAACAACTTGGTTACACACATAAGTTTCTCATTATTTTTGAAGAACTCCTTGATTTAGTGTCCGAATACCCAAATATCAACACTTTAAAAGTAGTACAACAATTACTGAATGATAAAACAAAAAATGAAAAAATCGACTTTCGGGGTGAACCTTTCCAAGGTTTACAAATTATGGGGGTATTAGAATCCCGTTGTTTGGATTTTGAAACAATACTAGTAACATCGGTAAACGAAGGCATTTTACCATCGGGCAAAAAAGGAAACTCTTTTATTCCTCACGACCTTAAACTAGATCTTAAACTACCTACTTTTAAAGAAAAAGATGCCATTTATGCCTATCACTTTTACCGTCTTTTACAACGCTGTAATACGGCGCATTTACTTTACAATACCGAAGTTGATGAATTCAATTCGGGAGAAAAAAGCCGATTTATACAACAATTAGAATTAGAAACACATCCCAATCATCACATTACCCATTCCATTGTATCCACAAACAATGCCCCTAATTATACACCCATAACCGAAATTGAGAAAGACATAAACGTCATTAATAAATTAAGCCAAATAGCTCACAAAGGATTTTCGCCTTCGGCTTTAGGCGCCTACTTACGTGATCCTTTAAGCTTTTATGAGCAATATATTTTAGGCGTTCTAGAAACCGAAGAAGTTGAAGAAGAAGTAGCTGCCAACACTCTTGGAACAGTAATTCACAATGTTTTAGAAAATTTTTACAAACCCTTAACTGGTCGCCTTGTTGCTGCTCATGATATCCTTGAAATGCAAAAAAACATACGTACTGCAGTTGAAAAAGAGTTTCAAGCCACCTACTCCACCAACCAAATTAGTACCGGAATCAATTATATTACATTAGAAGTAGCTATTGAATATATCTCTAAATTTTTAAAACTAGAATTAGCAGAAATCAAAGCGGGTAACGAAATTCATATTGTTGCTATAGAAAGTGATATTGCCACTCAAATAGCAGTGCCAAACTTACATTTCCCTATTGCTATTCGCGGAAAAGTAGATCGAGTTGATCGTTATAATGGTCAACTTCGAATTGTGGATTACAAAACGGGTACCGTAAATGCCGCAGATTTAAAAATTAGAGACTGGAATGGCTTATTAGAGGATGACAAACGTAGCAAAGCATTACAAATACTCATGTATGCCTATATGTATTGCTCCAAAAACTCGATTACCGAGCCTGTTCACGGAGGTATTATTTCATTTAAAAAACTAAACGACGGCTTTTTATCATTTGCTAAATATCCAGAAAAAGGAAGAACAAGTGACCCTAATATAACATCTGAAATTTTTAAGAATTTTTTAGAACAACTTCAGCAATTAATCACTGAAATTTGCGACATAAATACTCCTTTTATAAAAAAAGAGCCTAAAACATTTTTTAAATGACCTTAACCATCCATAAAAATATTCCTCTGGTAGGAAAACACAAAAAAGCCATAGTTACCGATTTTATATATAAAAAATCAAACACTAAATTACCCGTTCTTATTTTTTGTCATGGATATAAAGGTTTTAAAGACTGGGGCCCTTGGCAGCTTATGCTAAAAAGCATAGCTAATAATGATTTTTTTGTGGTAGCATTCAATTTTTCACACAATGGAGGTACTATTGAACAACCTATTGATTTCCCAGATTTAGAGGCTTTTGGTAATGATAATTTTTCAAAACAACAGGATGATTTACAAGCTGTAATTGACGAAATAACCGCCTCCAATTTCAAATTTAACGAATTGGTTGACACCTCTAACATTACCCTTATGGGCCATTCACGCGGAGGCGGTGTAGTTACCATTAAAGCTTCCAATGAATCAAAAGTCACCAAAATAATTACCCTAGCCGCCATTGCCTCGTATAATGACAGCTTACCTGCTAAAGAAAAGATTGCTCAATGGCGTAATGAGGGCGTGCTATATGTTAAAAATGGACGTACCAAGCAAGACATGCCTTTGCATTATCAATTATTCGAAGATTATCAAGCAAATCAATCTGCATTGGATATTTCTGCTGCGGCAAAAAAATTAACCATCCCTCATTTAATTATTCACGGAAAACAAGATCCTACTGTACCTTATAGTAAAGCTGAATTATTACACCAATGGAGTCAAAAAAGCAAATTACTGCCCTTAGATACCGATCATGTTTTTAATGCCAAACACCCTTGGTTAAACGATCAAATGCCTCCTGCCCTAACACAAGTCACTCAAGCTATTTTAAACTTTTTAAAATAAACTAATACGTGGAGTTAACCAGCTTTAAAAAAATTCACAATATTGCAGTCCCAGCTATTATTGCCGGTATTGCCGAACCCATCCTATCATCTACCGATGCTGCCATTGTGGGTAATATCCCCTTACATGCTAAAGCATCCTTAGCGGCGGTGGGTGTAGTAGGTGCATTTTTATCCATGCTCATCTGGGTACTTGGACAAACACGAAGTGTTATTTCATCTATAATTTCGCAATACTTAGGCGCTAATAAAATAAAAGAAATTGCTACGCTTCCTGCGCAAGCTATTTTAATAAATATAGGACTAAGTATCCTTGTTTTAATGAGTACTTATTTTTTTGCTGCCGATATTTTTAGACTTTTAAAAGCAGAAGGACAAATATTAGAATTCAGTTTAAAATACTACAATATTCGCGTATGGGGATTCCCCTTTACCTTATTTGTTTTTGCTGCTTTTGGCATTTTTAGAGGCCTACAAAATACCTTTTGGCCCATGATAGTTTCTGCCATTGGCGCCTTATTAAATATTATACTAGATATCGCTTTTGTTTACGGAATTGAAGGCTATATTCCTGCCATGCATATTGAAGGAGCCGCTTGGGCAAGTCTAATTTCGCAAATAATGATGGCAATTTTAGTGGGAATTTTACTGGTTCGAAAAACAAGGATTAGTTTTAAAATTGGCAAAAAACTACATCACGAAGTCCCAAGATTACTTAGTATGAGTGGTAATCTTTTTTTAAGAGCCATTTCATTAAATATTGCCTTACTTACTGCCGTTAGAGTTGCTACAGGTTTGGGGGATGCTTACATTGCTGCTCATGCTATAGCTATGAATATCTGGCTGTTTACTGCCTTTTTTATTGACGGCTATTCCTCCGCCGGAAACATCTACGGCGGACGCTTATTGGGTGCCAAAGATTATCCTCAATTAAAAAAATTGGTTCACCAGGTAATGAAATATGGCATTATTGTAGGCGGTATACTTATGGCCTTAGGTGGCTTACTCTATGAACCTATTGGATTACTTTTTACCAAAGAAACTGAAGTATTAGCGGCTTTTTATAGCATGTTTTTTATGGTAATTATTGTACAACCTTGTAATGCTGTTGCTTTTGTATTAGATGGTGTTTTTAAAGGTTTAGGCGAAATGAAATACTTAAGAAACTTACTCTTCTTTTCCACTTTTCTAGGTTTTTTACCCACACTTTTTATTACCCAATACTTTAACCTCAAACTTATAGGTATTTGGATGGCTTTGGGTGTTTGGCTTCTTTTTAGATCTGTGGGTATGTATGTTAAGTTTAAAAGGAAGTATATTAGCCTCAACACTTAATTCAACACACAAAATGAAGCGCTCGATCTCAAAAAAACATAACCTATTGTTGTTCATCATTTATGTTATTTTTTTTCAAATTAATGCCCAAAACGAAACCTGGCTATTTAAATTGCCCGATAGCATTCCCCCAAAGGATCGAATTTGTTTTGCTTTATATACAGTACACGAAAATACCTTAAAGCTAACGGCTCAATTTTACCCGATTAAAAACTACGAACCTTTTGAAGCTAGTTTACAGCTAAAAGAAAATGGCAAATGGGTAGACAAAGCGACCACCAAAATTATTTATCCAGGCTATACCGCTCCTTTTAGAATAGACAATTGGGACGATACAAAAGCATATGAATACAGGGTAACTCATAACAATACCGCCTTTTATGAAGGAACCATACAAAAGAACCCCATACAAAAGGACGAAATTGTATTGGCTGCCTTTACCTGTAATTCTATTTACCCCAAATATGGCGGAGACATTGAACGGAAGGACATTGTTGAAAACATGAAAAAGCTAAAACCCGACGTACTCTTTTTTTCTGGAGATCAAGTATATGATCATAGCGAGCATTATTTGTATTGGTTAAAATTTGGAAGAGATTTTGGTGATATCATTAAAAATACCCCCACTATTTGCTTACCCGATGATCATGATGTGGGCCAAGCAAATTTATGGGGTGCAGGCGGCAAAAAAGGAAAAGCACGTAATGGCGAAAGTGGCGGCTATTATATGCCTGTCGAATATGTAAAAGAAGTAGAGCGTGCGCAAACATCACACCTACCCGATCCTTATGACCCTACTCCTATAGAACAAGGTATAGGTGTATATTATACCGACTTAAAATGGGGAGGTATCAGCTTTGCTATTTTGGAAGATCGTAAATTTAAAACTGGACTAGAAGGTTATGTAAAAGATGAAACCACATACTTCCCTAAAGTAACCGATGCCAATATTGATAATAAACCTTTTAATGTTAATGGAGCTACGCTTTTAGGAGAACGCCAATTAAAATTCCTTGAAGATTGGACTACAGATTGGGAAAATGCTGAAATAAAAACAGTGCTTTCGCAAACCATTTTTGCTATGGGAAACACTCATTCGGGCAAATACGATAAACCGATAGGCTTAGATTTTGATACTAATGGTTGGCCGCAAGCCAAAAGAGACAAAGCCCTTTCGGTAATACGTAAAAGTTTTTCATGTATGATTGCTGGTGACCAGCATTTAGGAACCGTAATTCAACACGGAATTGATGACTGGAATGATGCTGGCTATTCGTTTTGTACCCCTTCAATTGCTAATTTTTGGTTACGCTGGTGGTCTCCCGAAAAAGCGGGAGCAAATAGAAAAAAAGGAGCTCCCGAATATACAGGTGAATTTTTAGATGGATTTCAAAATAAAATAACCATGCAAGCCACTGCAAATCCGACCATACAACACAAAAAAGCCTCCGGCGGAAAGCTAACTACTACGGCTGCAGGTTTTGGTGTAATCCGTTACCATAAAAATAAGCGTGAAATTACTTTTGAGTGCTGGCCCAGAAATGTAGATATCACCAACTCAACAAGCAAACAATATAAAGGTTGGCCTATCACCATATCTCAATTTGATAATTATAAAATTGATAATGGCTATAAACTACCTCTATTCAAAACATCCAAGAATAATCAAGTCATTACTGTACTAAATGAAACTAATGACGTAGTTTCTTCTGTAAGAATAAAAGGCAGCACCTATCAACCAAAAACACACAAAAAAGGAACTTATAAAATAGTTATTGGGGAAGGAAATACTACCAAAGAATTCACTTTCCCATCCTTATTGAAGAATAAAAAAGTGGTTAATGTAAAATAAACTTCATTTCCACTCAATTGTAATAAACACACAAAAGCCTCGAATTTTCATCGAGGCTTTTGTGTGTTATAATTTATTTTTCTTAAGGAAGAAGCTATTCTTCAAACTCAACGATGTGATAATTAGATTTACTCAGCGTATTTAAATAACTCAAATATATTTATTATTATGATAAAATACATTTTTCAACTTCATTCTGGGTGTTATCTTACCAAATTGATCCTCCTTTTTTATATTCTTATTATTAGAAAAATAATTTTCAACAAAATTATCTTCAAAAATTTTTATTTTATCAAATGCATTTTCTAAGCGATCTCCTTCAATATGCTTAAAATCTTTATCAAATTTACAATCGATGTATGTTGACTTAGTAGAACTGTAAGCACCATAAGCTCCAAAAGTCGGATTAAATGCAGATGACAAAGCAAATGCTGCCCCACTGATTGCACCTCCAATTGCCCCTCCTCCACCGACTAATATAGGAGCTCCACTAGACTGAACCACTATATAACCTCCAATAGTTAGCTGAAGTGTATCTGATTTTTTATATGCGGTAATCCCCACATCACTATTTCCTACTTTTCTTAAAAATTTTGAAGTTTTTTCAAGCTTCCTTATTCTGGCTGATTGAAATGAAGATCCCCCTTCTTGTATAATAGGTCCATTTTTAAAAGTTATACTATCTTCTTTTTTTAAATTAATTTCTTTAAGTTTAGTTTTTGAATCGAGACCAATTGCAACAAATTTCATTTCCTTACTATTGATACTCAATTGATACAATATCCCATTATGTATAAACGAATTATGCTTGTAAGATACTGGAAATCCAGGTTCGGTTGGAAATATTACTGGTTTTTCAAATGAACTTGATGTTACCGAAAAATCATTCATATCAACTTTTATAATCCTTGTCTCTCCTTTTAGCACATCGGTTGTAAAAATTAACTCATTTTTAGTTTGATAAAGTTTATTTTTTGAAGACGTATTTTCTATAGAATTTGGACTATTCGAATCTATTCTAACTATTGAACCTGAACCAAACCATCCAACTGATCTAAATAAGTCAACTGGATACTTTTTATAATTTTGATCATTGGCAAAAACAAAATGATCAAACGGTATTGTTTTCTTTTTAAAAGTTTTATCATTTGACAAAGAATAGAAATGGACTTTTTCCGATTTTTTTGATGCAGTAATAATATAAAACGTATCATTATGAGTTAATGACTTTATATATTTTTCCTTTTCAAAATCAACAACTAATTCATCTTGATTTAAAGTTTTAGTTTTGAAATTAAACGATAATATACCAAAACGCTTTATCTTATTATCTGTAAACACAATTGAATACACATCATTATCTATGCTATAACCTACAAAACTTTTAAAATTCTTTTGCAATCTATCTGTTTTTAACTCTGCTTTTAATTTAAAATTAGTATCAAACAGATATAATTTTGTGTATTTAGAATCCTCCACTAAAATTACTAGCTCGCCCGTATTTTTATTTGAAATTGCTAATGATTCTTTATTATTAAAACCACTCCCTTTGAAATTCGTTTCAATTACTTTAACTTCTTTCTGCGCAAGCAAAACCACACTACATAGCATTAAAAAAATGCTCAAAAAAACCTTCTTCATAAAAATATATTACAACAATAACCTACTAACTAATCGTTTCCCCATTAGGCACACCATCCTCATCTGGATTGAGGAACACCAATTTTCCATCGGCCTGTTGGGTCATTAAAATCATTCCTTCGCTTTCTACACCACGTAATTTTCGAGGTGCTAAATTAACTAACACGGTTACTTGTTTCCCTATAATGGCTTCGGGCGCAAAATGTTCTGCTATACCCGACACTATGGTACGCACATCAATCCCTGTATCTACTTTTAATACCAATAGTTTTTTCGCTTTAGGCATTTTTGTCGCTTCAACAATAGTTCCAACGCGCATATCCAACTTGCTAAAATCTTCAAAAGTCGTGGTATCTTTTTGTGGCTCCACCTCTTTTGCTGCTGCTTCGTTGATTTTTTTGGTATCTTCTAACTTTTGCAATTGTGCCTCTATAGTAGTATCCTCAACTTTAGAAAATAACAACTCACCCTTTTCTATTTGATGCCCACTAGGCAATAAAGCTTCCGCGGAAGCAATACTTTCCCATGCGACAAAACTAGATTCAATAGCTAAAATGCTTTTTAATTTTTTACTTGTAAAAGGTAAAAAAGGCTCACATAAAGTAGCTAAAGCTGACGCTATTTGTAAAGCCACGTACATAATTGTTTTTGTTCGTTCTTCATCCACTTTAATCGTTTTCCAAGGCTCTAAATCTGCTAAGTATTTATTACCTAAACGCGCTACATTCATCATTTCTTGACTTGCTTCGCGAAAGCGATAACGCTCCAAAGAGCTTGCTATAACAGCTGGGTAGGCCTTCAATTTTTCTAAAGTTTCAACATCAATAGCCTCAAACTCATTTGGTGCTGGTATTACGCCATTATAGTATTTATTTGTTAACACTACGGCACGATTAATAAAGTTTCCAAAAATGGCTACTAATTCATTATTATTTCGTGCTTGGAAATCCTTCCAGGTAAAATCATTATCCTTAGTTTCGGGTGCATTTGCTGTTAACACGTAACGTAGCACATCCTGTTGTCCAGGAAAATCCTCCAAATATTCATGTAACCAAACCGCCCAGTTTTTACTGGTTGATAATTTATTTCCTTCTAAATTTAAAAACTCATTGGCTGGTACATTTTCGGGTAAAATATAACTCCCTTCTGCCTTAAGCATACTCGGAAACACAATACAATGAAATACTATATTGTCCTTACCAATAAAATGCACTAGTTTGGTATCGTCTTTTTTCCAGTAATCTTCCCAATTTTTTCCTTCGCGCTCGGCCCATTCTTTTGTTGATGAAATATAGCCAATTGGCGCATCGAACCACACATACAATACTTTACCTTCGGCACCCTCACATGGCACAGGAATTCCCCAATCTAAATCACGTGTTACTGCTCTTGGCCGTAAACCATCATCAATCCAACTTTTACATTGTCCGTATACATTGGTTTTCCAATCTTTTTTATGCCCTTCTAAAATCCATTCTTTTAAAAAATCCTCATACTGATCCAAAGGCAAAAACCAGTGTTTTGTACTTTTTGTTATTGGTTCTGCTCCAGAAATGGTAGACTTAGGATTTATTAAATCGGTGGCGTTTAATGAACTTCCACATTTTTCACACTGGTCACCATAAGCCTCATCATGATTACATTTGGGACAAGTACCCGTTACAAAACGATCAGCTAAAAATTGATTCGCCTCTGGGTCATATAATTGTTCTGTTACCTCTTCAATAAATTGCCCCTTTTCGTGCATTTTCATAAAAAATTCCGAAGCAGTATCATGGTGTATCTTTTTAGAAGTACGCGAATAATTATCAAATGAAATTCCAAAATCTTCAAATGAATTTTTGATAATATTATGGTACTTATCAATAATTACTTGCGGCGACACCCCTTCTTTTTTAGCACGCATAGGAATGGCCACTCCATGCTCATCACTTCCGCCAATTAACACCACATCCTTACCTATTCCACGTAAATAACGTGTATAAATATCCGCAGGTACATACACTCCTGCCATATGTCCAATATGTATTGGACCGTTAGTATAAGGTAATGCGGTAGTAATGGTATATCTTTTTGGCGTACTCATAATGCTTAATTTCTTTAAAGGGGCAAATTTAGGAAAAAGAGACAGTTTTTTAGACTTTTAACCTGTTGCTTTTAGCAATTTGCTTTTATTTCAATTAATATCTTAAAATTAGATACTTTTAAGCCTATAAAACCTTTACCAAATGCAAAAATCAATTACAATCCCTGCTCCATTAAAAAAAGGGGACACTGTTGCTATTGTGGCTACAGCTAGAAAAATTTCACTTTCTGAAATTGATTTTGCTATAAATTGGCTAAAAAGCCTAGGCTACAAGGTACTATTAGGCAAAACTATTGAGTTAGCGCATCATCAATTTGCCGGAACCGATGTCCAGCGTGCTACTGATTTACAAAACATGCTGAATAATCCAGAAATTAAAGCCATATGGTGTGCTCGAGGCGGTTATGGCAGTGTTCGAATTATTGATAAAGTTGACTTTTCCGTTTTAACAAGACAGCCTAAATGGCTTATTGGATATTCCGATGTTACTGCAATACATTCACATTTAAACCAACTTAACATGGCTACTATCCACGCATCAATGCCAATTGATATTGAAAAGTCGAGTATACAAGCAAAAGAAACATTAGTCCATTTATTGCAAGGAAAAAATAATTTAATTGATTTTGGCGCTACTCCTAAAAATAAAATAGGCCAAGCTAATGGAATAGCTATTGGAGGGAATCTTTCCATGCTTTATTCATTATGTGGCTCTATTTCTGCTATAAATACTAAAGGAAAAATCTTATTTTTAGAAGACTTAGACGAATATTTATACCACATAGACCGCATGCTTCAGAACCTGGATAGGAATGGATTATTTAAAGATTTATCTGGTCTTGTTATAGGTGCCATGACAAATATGCACGACAATAGCATTCCGTTTGGGTATACTGTAAAAGAAATGATTTTAGAAATTACTAAAACATACGATTACCCTATCATTTTTGATGCTCCTTTTGGACATATAAAAGACAACCGAGCTATTGCTTTTGGAAAAGAAATTAGTTTAGAAGCTACTAACGAAAAAAGTGTATTAATTCAACAAATGAACTAACTAAAACAACCCATGGCAGATCATAACGAATTAGGTAAGGAAGGCGAAAAACAAGCGCTTAACCTTTTAAAGCAAAAGGGATATAAAATTCACAAAACCAATTTTAGATACTTAAAACACGAAGTGGATATTATTGCCGAATTCAATAATGAAATCATTGCCATAGAAGTTAAAACTAGAAGCACCCGTGATTTTGGTGATCCGCAGGATTTTATAAAACCTACACAAATAAAATCTATTGTTACTGCTTTAAATTTTTACATTCAAAAAAATGACATTGATTTAGAAGCCCGCTTTGATGTTATTGCTATTGTTGCTATCCACGGAAAATTTGAAATTGAGCATATCGAAGATGCTTTTCTTTCTTTTTAAAAAAACCTTGTTCGAATAAAATATAATTCTTTCGAACAAGGTTTTCATAATACAATTACTGTTCAATATCTTCAGCTAAAAAACTGACTAATTCATTTGCTTCAAAAACGGGTGTCAACTGTATAGGATTACAACAGACTTCACAGTCTTCAACATAGGTTTGTTTGGTGATACTAGGATCGAGTAACATCGAAATATTTTCCCAACAATATGGACATTGAAAAAAATGTTCAAACATTATTTCAAACCTTGCTTTTCAGCAATTTCAGCCATTCTGGCCTTTACTTTTTTTAAAGCCTCAACAAGAATATCTCTTTCTTGAATACTTAAACTATCCTGTACTTCTGGAATAAGTTGATACATAATAGGCAATACTTTTTGGATAACTTTTTTTCCGTACACCGTTAAAAATATACGATTAACACGCTTATCCACCTCGTCGGTTCTCATGATAATGAAATCCTTTTTTACCATTGAATTTACCACACGCATCATAGAAACTTTATCACGATGTGTAATAAAAGCCATATCATTCATACGCTGACCATCATTTACATTTAACCGTTTTAAAATGCTCCATTCTTCTTTGGTTAAATTAAGGCCATTCTTTTTAAAAGCATTCTGAACAATAAATCCAAAATCATAATGAATTTTCCCAACCCATGAAAGGGCATGTGAGTTGATATCTATTTCTTCAAATTCCATCTTATTTTATATCTTAATTAAGCCAATTCTTCAATTTCTAATTGTAAATTTTCCCATAGGTCCAAAGCTTCTTGAAGCTGTTTTTTCTTGGCATCATAATTTACAAAAAAATCAGGCTTTGCCATAGTTTCTTCATAATTTGATTCCAATTCTTCGTCTAACTTTTTAATTTCTCTTTCAAGTGCACTTATTTTACTTTCGGAATTACTGATTTTATTTTGAAGCGATTTTAACCTCTTCTGCTCCTCATAACTTTTCTGTTGCTTCACTTTTTCCTTAGGAACTATTTTTTGAGGCTTATCCGTTTTTTCAATTTCACGCATATCCAACGCCTTACGCTCTTCCAAATAATAATCAATATCTCCTAAATATTCTTTAATTTTTCGACTCTTAAATTCATAAACTTTATTGGTTAAACCTTGTAAAAAATCCCTATCGTGTGAAACTAATAATAAGGTGCCTTCAAAATTTTCTAAAGCCGACTTTAATACATTTTTAGATTTAATATCCAAATGGTTGGTTGGCTCATCCATCACCAACACATTAAACGGCTGTAACAGAAGTTTACAAAGAGCCAGTCGATTACGCTCACCTCCCGAAAGTACTTTTACTTTTTTATCTACATCATCACCTCTAAATAAAAAGGATCCCAACATATCACGCACTTTAGAACGTGTTTTTTCGTCGGCAGCATTAATCATGGTTTCCTCAATAGTAATTTCTCCATCTAGATATTCTGCTTGATTTTGGGCAAAATATCCAATTTGCACGTTATGTCCCAGCTTTAAATTACCTGTATGTGATAACTCATCCACTATAATTTTAGCCAAGGTTGATTTCCCTTGCCCATTTTGTCCCACAAAAGCAGTTTTAGATCCACGTTCAATTAATAAATCAATGTTTTCTAAAATCTTCTTTTCACCATATGATTTACCAATATTTTCGGCCTCAATAACCACCTTACCTGGTTGTATACTTATGGGAAACTTTATATTCATTACGGCATTATCATCTTCATCGACAACAATACGCTCTACTTTATCTAACTTTTTTATTAAGGACTGCGCCATGGAAGCTTTAGTTGCTTTGGCTCTAAATTTTTCAATTAACTTCTCCGTATGTTCAATTTGTTTTGCTTGATTTTTTTGAGTTGCTAATTGTTGTTCTCGTAATTCCTTGCGTAGCACCAAGTACTTTGAATAGGGCTTATCGTAATCATATATTTTACCTAACGAAATTTCTATGGTTCTATTGGTTACATTATCCAAAAACATTTTATCATGTGATACAATAACCACGGCACCAGAATAATTTTTCAAGAAATTCTCTAACCAAATAATCGATTCAATATCTAAATGGTTGGTTGGCTCATCGAGCAATAAAATATCATTACTTTGTAATAATAATTTTGCCAACTCAATACGCATACGCCATCCACCCGAAAAGGTATCGGTAAGATTATCAAAATCTTCTTTTTTAAACCCCAAACCTAAAAGGACTTTTTCTGTTTCACCTTGATAATTATAGCCCCCTAAAATCTCATAATGTGACGTAGCATCACTCACATCCTCAATAAGCTTTGCATAAGCCTCACTTTCATAATCTGTTCGTTCGGTAAGCTGCTTATTTATTGCTTCTATCTGACGCTCTAGGTCTTTAATATCCTCAAAAGCCTCGTAGGCCTCCTCTAAAACTGTTCTTCCTTCAACAAAATCAATATCTTGTTTTAAAAAACCAATTTTAGCATTTTTATCCATCGCAATTTGACCAGTATCAGGCTCTTGCTCTCTGGATAAAATTTTTAACATCGTTGATTTTCCTGCTCCATTTTTCCCAACTAAACCTACTCGATCTCCTGGAACGATTTTAAAAGTGATATCTTCGAAAAGATATTCCCCCGCGAAAGAAATTGACAGATTATGTATATTCAACATTGCTAAAAATTTGTGCAAAGATGCTTATTTTTACGTTAGTAAAAAAGCTTGTTAACGTCATAGTTGACAGTAGGTACTTTTATTTACAAATCGTTAACAAACGAATAATTTTAAACACCCCCTAAATTATGAAATTTTTGAAAGGCACATCAATTTACAGCATTTTGACTGGCAGTTGCCCTGTTTGTCATAATGAATCCATGTACAAAAACACGAGCGCTTTTGCCATAAAAAATGTATTAGGAATGAATGAGCGCTGTAGTCATTGCCACACTAAATACAGTATGGAGCCCTCATTTTTTTACGGAGCTATGTATGTTAGTTACGGAGTAGGTATTGCATTTGGAGTTGCGGCTTTTGTTATTTCGTATTTTTTTTTACATCTCAATTTACTTATGAGCTATATTGTTATTGTCGCGACAATAATAGGTTGTTTACCAATTATACTTCGCTTATCACGCAACATTTGGATTAACTTATTTATGAGTTATGATTCCTCTAAAAACAATTAACAGTTTCTGAATAAAATGACTTCAGATTTAAAATTAACACGAATCTGTAGTCTTTTATTTAAAACTAAAAATCTTGAAAATACACTTAATTTTCACCTGTACTTAACATTATTTAGAGCTATAACGACTACAATCAATTTCTTTACGTAATTCTGTCCCATTTTCCATAAACTCCACCAACTCTTTTGCAACAGTTGGACCTATCATTACCCCTCTTGTGCCTAAGCCATTAAGCACATATAGATTTTTATGTTCATTATGTTGACCAACTAAAGGCCTTCTGTCCCTAACAGTGGGACGCACCGCTGTAACTTGATCAATAATTGTATAGGGTACAGAAATTAAATCATTCAAATAAGTAACCAACTGATCCCTTACTGCCTGTTCATAATTATCTTTTGGCACCTGTTGCTCATATGTCGCTCCAAATTTGTACCTATTACCCCCTAATGGAACAATAAAAAAATGTGATTTAATTGCTTGTTTTAACTCCAAAGCTTCACTTTCGATAATAAGATAAGTTCCTTTATTCCCAACTAGAGACAACTGATTAAAGAAAGGATTTTTTGTTAATCCAAAACCTTCACAAAAGACTATTTTTTTAGCCTTAATACCTTTATAAATAACTCCATCATTATTAATTTGTAGTAAACTATGATCAAAATCCTCATTTAAATAGGCCGATTTATTTTTTAACTGCTCTTCATAAGCTTCCAACATTTTTCGTACTAAAATACGTCCTGTTTTCATTACCTGCCCATATTTATACGGAGCTTGTATTGCATTTGTTGGATTTTCCACTAAATAAGGAGACAAATAACGACTCAATTCTGGTTTGTCTATTTTCTCGAACCAGTTATTCTGTTCTTCGGCGGAATGAAACCTTCTTAACACCGGCAACTCCTCTATAATTGCTGTTTTTAAATTAAATGCTAAATCATTATAAAAAAGTTTTGCATAACTCAGTTGTTCATGCCCATCCCACGCCATGGTATAGCGTTTTAAAATCACAGGATTAAACAAACCTGCAGCCACCACCGAAGCTTTTACATCCGATCCATCAATCACATAAACTGACTTCCCTTCGCGTTCTAAATGCGCAGCCAACACACAACCTCCAATACCAAATCCAACAATAATATAATCCACCATAGGGAAGCAAAGTTACTACATTTGTTTTGGTTTAAAATAGCACTAATTTATAATCAAAAAAAAAATGCCTTTGGATTTCCAAAGGCATTTTCAAAATTATATAAAATACTAATAACACTAGTAATTCCACATATCTTGTTCAAAATCACGAATACTTTCTTTTATTCTTTGACTTTCTAATAACTGTAGTAAAGCATTATCATTAATATAATCCTCAACCTTACGGTCACCTTGTTCGTTATCCTCTTTGTAAATCACACTACTAAATCTTCGTGAATTTAACAAGTGATCAAATGATATAGGCATGTACGTATTTTTACGGTTAAAAGCTTTAGCCTTGTGTAAAATCTCTCTTACTTGTGGGTAATATACCCAAAATAAAGGAACTAAATCAGGCTCTTCGTCATCGATAAAGTTAACATCCGGTGCTACTGGAGCAATACCTAATAAACGATATTTCAATTCTCCTTGTCTTTTATCAAAGTACCACAGACCCTTAACATGGTATTCGGCAATATCTTGCGCAGTTAAATCTCTAGTCTCAATAAATTCTTGAGATACTAGTTCACCTGCATTCAATTGCTCAATACCTAAATCTGTTGTATCTACTTTTCTAATAGTAGCACTTAAATCTTCAAGTGTTCTTTTTTCTGTAAAATATGAATCTGAGTATACATTCTCTAACTTCCCATTTTTTATACTACTCAATAGTACGTCAAATAACGATCTTCTATCAGATCCGATATTTACAGTATCAATTGGATAGTATAACGGAAAATTAACTCTTTCATCAAGGTCAATAATTTCCCAAGTGGTTTTAGCCCAAAGTACATCTCTATCATCCACATATCCATATTCCAATGGATTGTCGTTGTCATTCTCAATCTGCTGAGCAGTCTTTACACCGATGTCCTCAGGGTTTTGAGAATTTAGCGCATTTGCTTGACCCATTACAGAAGCCGAAACAACAATACTAAAGGTTAAAGCTATAAAATTTCTCAAATTCATAATTACGATAATTAATTATATTAGTTTGTTAACTCAACTATCACAGGAGATACCTTTTTTACACGGTATGAGCTTCCTGAAGCCAACTTAGCATTAATATCAAATATTTGAACAGACTCTCCACGCTTAGCTCTTTTTAAAGCGGCACGAGCAGCACTATTTAATTTACTTCCAGACACACGTGATGTAGGCTGTCCTGGTACTTTAATTTTAAATCCTGTTACTTTTAATTTCAAATTAAAATCAAAGTCAGGTAATATTGCTCCGATTGTTGAAACTGCCAGTGAACTTTTAGACATTTTTATTGATCCATCCTCACCACGTACTGTTCCTACAGGTCTTGGAATATCCTTAATACGGAATGTTTTGCTATCGCTAACTACTTTTCCATTTGGTAATTTACCACTAACATTAATTTTAACTTCTCTCTTTTTAACATTAGTAACATTCATAGTATACTTTCCTGCTCCTTTTCCTGGCTTTAATCCTGGTGCTTTTGCACTTACAGAAGCCACACCTGGAATAGAAATTGTCATCGGGTTTGTTACACCACGATATACTACATTCATTTTATCTGCAGATATTACTGCCGAATTAGGTAATGGAATTACAGAATAAGATCCTTTAATATCAATAGGTATAATAGAATCTCCTTCTTTAAATTGGAATAAACCTTTAATTTCATGCTCACCAACATTACCTGCAGGGAAGTCTAAAATTGTTTGCCCTTCTTGCATAGCATCTGCTGGAAGCTCTTTTCCATTAACAACTACTTTATGCGCTTTTAAAGTTTTATCTTTTTTACCTAAGATAATTTTCCCTGTAAATTTCTCACCTGAAAAATAAGCTGTTTTATCTGCAACAACTATAGCTTCGAAGTTAGATAAAGAAACCTCGCTCTTTAATTTACCTCCAAGTATAGCCGATAATATTTCAGATTCGTCTTTCTTAACATCGTTTTCCATTTGAGTTAACTTTGTTAAAGAAGCTACCATTGGAAAACCTTCGTAGTTGTAACGTAACCAATCTACTTTTAATCCATCTCTATTCTCAACTGGTTCAGTAGAAAAATCAGCATTTACAGATTTAATAATTTCAGTAAAGTCGGTAGTCCCTCCTTTAAGCTCTGCATTAATTCCATTACGGTAAGCATTTATTTTTTCAACAAATTCTTTACCTGCTGAAGTTATTTTACCTCCTGCAAAGAAATGCTCATCTAAAGGCATTGATTTATCCATAGTTTGGTAATCCACCTTTTGCTCATCATTCATACCTGCTAAAATAACATCCTTAGTTTCTTCTAAGTATTTAATTAAATCATCAGATAATTTAGCTATCTTTTTAGTCTTTTCAAGCTCAGGCTTGTACTTTTCTGGTTGCTCTTCTACTTTAGCTTGTAAGTCCTCCATAAAGGCTTCATTTCTTTCTGAAGCTCTTACATTAGATTTCTCCAATTTTTCGTTCATTAACCCGAACGCCGAAAGTACTTCTTTCGACATATTTAGTGCCATCATCGCGATGAATACTAAATACATCAGGTTAATCATCTTCTGTCTAGCGGACAATTTTCCTCCTGCCATTTTAATTAGTTTTTAAGGTTAGTAATCTTAGTTATAAAAACTAATTAATTTCTGTTCATAGCAGTTAACATTCCACCATACACTCCATTTAATGAAGACAAGTTTGCTGCTAAACTTTCCATTTGTTCCTTTAACTTTCCAGCGTTATCCGCAATTGCTTGATTTGCATCAGCTTGTTTTTGAGAAGATTCTAACTGTATTTTATATAAGTTATTCAATGATTCCATTTGCGTTGCAGCAACAGACATTTCTTCACTATACTTCTTTTGAGAAGCAATACTATCAACTGTAGGGCTAATTCCTTTAGCAGCGCCTTCAAAGTTACGTATACTCTGACCTAAGCTTTCCATTAGGCTTCCATCAATACGTGCTTCTTTAAGCATAGCATCTAACTTTTGAGAAAGCATCCCTTGTTGATCTAATACTTCTTCTTTTTTCTTTCCTTTTGACTGACCTCCTGATAATTCAGGATATACTAGTGACCAATCTAATTCGTCATCTACTGGTTCAAATGCTGAAACTACGAATACAAGCGCTTCAGTAATTAATCCGATGATAAGCATCTCATTACCGAAAGGCCAGTGCATTATCTTAAATAATGCTCCGATAATTACAACGGCCGCTCCGAGACCGTATACCATATTCATTACCTTCTTACTTCCTTTTGACTGTGCCATAATAAATTTTTTAGTTTAAGTTTTAAAGTTTAATTGGTTAAATTGGGGCAATTTTTTTTGTTAAATTATCTTTTGGTAGTTGTATTTCCTGTAACGTCTGTTCCCATATAATCTTGAACAGCACGGAAACCGATGTAACTACGTGCAGAATCCGCATATTCATAGTCACGTGTACTTACTTGTAAAAAGTATGCTACATCTTTCCAAGAACCTCCACGTACTACTTTACGCTTATTTTCATCATCACTTGAATTCGGGTTCATTGAAGAAGTGTACTCGTATGACGCCGGATCATACGTTGAACCAACCCATTCCGATACATTTCCAGCCATATTATACAATCCATAATCATTTGGATCATATGAATTTGCTTCCACTGTATATAGCGCTTGATCTGCTGCATAATCTCCTCTCATTGGCTTAAAGTTTGCTAAAAAACAACCTCTATCATTTTTAGCATAAGGGCCTCCCCATGGGAATGTTCCAGATTCTAAACCACCACGAGCTGCATATTCCCACTCCGCTTCCGTAGGTAGACGGTAGCGAGACACTAGATCTTTATTTTTCTTTTTTCTAAGTGCATCGTTATGATTCTTAGTTCTCCAATCACAAAAAGCTTTTGCTTGTTTCCATGTCACACCTACCACTGGATAATCGTCATATGAAGTGTGCGTAAAATACATATCGTGCATTGGCTCATTGTAAGAATAACTAAAATCTCTTATCCACACTGTAGTATCTGGGTAAATTTTAAGCGCTTCTCTTTTTAAGAATTTTTTAGAATCCTTACTACGACTACGTGCCATAGCTTCAACATCGTACCATTTATAGTCATACACTAATTTTTCAGTTTTGAAAGTACGTACACCATTATGAGCTTCTTCTGCTCTCACATACAAACTATCCATTACCTCAGCATAATATTCGTCTGGATATTCATTTAAATCAGTGATAAGATCTACATCTTTATTAAGGGCTTTTCCTTCATAACCAGTCTCACCTAGACCTTCGTAATTATCTCTTACATATTTCTCATATACAGACAATTCCTCTTCATCCTCAGTGTTTCTGAAAGCAAATTGACCGATACCGTCCTCGTCTGATCCTGTTTGACCAACCTCATCGGCAGTAATAGCTAATTGAGTTCTTACAACTGAATCTTTTACCCACTCTGTAAACTGACGGTATTCAGAGTTTGTAATTTCAGTTTCATCCATATAAAAAGAACGTACGGTAACTGTTTTTGGAGGGGCATTTAATAGACCTGCTTTATCATCATCGGATTTACCCATAATGAATGCACCACCAGGGATTAAAGTCATACCGTATGGCTTTTCAGGATGCCAAGCTTTCCCCTTCACACCAGTCAACTGACCATTACTTGATGGAGTACAACTAATCAAGGCTGCTAGGGCAGCAGCAAACATTAATAGTTTCTTCATAACTTATTTTAGGTTAAGATCTTTTAAATTCAAGGTAGTAAACCTATTTATTAATTTTTAAAAAAACAATTAAATACTTAAAAAAATATCTATTGTTCGACAAAATCACATTTCAAACTTCATTTTCGCATTATACCATCTTTCAGGCAAAATTTGATCACAAGCTTCGATATAATCTTCGTATGTGCATGGTAATAACGCATTAGAAATTAAATTATTATTCAATCTACTAGAATATGTTATTTCCATCCACCATCTTTCGGTTATTCTGCTCTTATAAAACGACACGACTTCCTCATTTACAGGGACTTGATAATGAATCACATCCATCGTCTCCACCACACCACTTTCATTCCAACGCACACTAACCCCTTCTATGAAATACCAGACCAATTGGGCTATTAGCTGATCACCAGAAGGATAGCAAATATCTGAATTATATTCGTATATTCCAAAACTTGAGACCTTATTACTTATACCGGCGTATCGACTAAGTGCACAAATCTCTCGACCAGTGAACCCATTTGGATTCACCCCATAATAAGCCGAACTCACTGAATTACAGTCGATTCCAACGATATTAGCATCTCTCATTATCGGTTCAGCCATCCTTAAATTACCCGCAACTTCCCCCAATCTATAGCCATCAAAAAACATTCGATTTAACAAATCTAACTCCTCTGGAGCCACATAATAACTCTGATATCCTAGATTTGTATAGTTAAATAAGTTATAAGGTTGATCTACTACGATCTTCCCAACATAAGATTGATTGGTTATCGGCAGATCCACATTTCCTAAATCAAAACAAGCATCTATGTTCACCAAATTCACCATACCTTGTTCTGGGTCATACGCTCGGTATTGCGCATACATAAGATCCTGACTACCACCTAACATTATCGGAATACACTTTTTAGAGTGCAACTGCTTTGTCAACTCTTTTACCGCAAAATAAGTATCACTTACAGTCTCCCCAGTTAAAATTTGACCAAAGTCATAAACTAGCACCTCCCAATTCCCTTTTGCTAAGCGATAAAATTGCTTTCGGATTTGATCAAAATTTAATTTATTCAACGCACCATTAGGGTCATTCCTATTTTCAATTACCGAAAACAACACCAATCCTCCTTCTTTTAATTCTGGCTCATTATCTAGCGTATAAAAATCCAGTTGTTTTCCAATGGCGTGCTCAGGCAATTCATTTACAAACTCCAACAAGTCTTCCGACACTGGTTTCAAAAACTCAAACATCTATTTATTAAGTCTTACAAATGTTATTTACTCGTTTTCTTTTTCGTCGCAGGCTTCTTTTTTACAGCGGTCTTTCGCTTTGCAGGCGCCTTTTTCTTTGGCGCATTCTTTTCTATAATTGCCTGTACTTTTTCTAGCGTAAGCTTTGTAGCATCAACAGTTTTAGGTAATTCAATTTTTATTTTACCCTTTATCACATTACTACGACCCCACCTTGCTTTTTCCACTCGAATACCTTCATCTTCCCAATGATGTATTACTTTATCAATTTCTTTTTGTTTCTTTTCTTCAATTAATGTTACAATATCGTCATCTGACAAATTATCAAAATCATATTTTTTATTCACATTAATGAACAATCCATTCCATTTCAAATAAGGACCAAAACGACCCGTTCCTTTTTGAACAGGCAAGCCATCGTGGTGATACACCGGAGCATCCGCCTTTTCCTTGGCATCAATAAGCACTTGAGCACGCTCCATATTAACACTCATAGGATCCTCCCCTTTTTCCAATGACACATATTTATCACCATACTTAATATACGGACCAAAACGACCATTAGAAACCACTACAGGCAATTCTTTATATATCCCTAAATCTTTTGGAAGCTGAAATAACTCCATAGCCTCTTCAAAAGTCAAATTACTCAAGGTTTGACCTGGACTTAAACTCGCAAAACGTGGTTTTTCCTCATCTTCTACCGAACCAATCTGTACCATCGGTCCAAATTTCCCTAAACGAACACTCACTGGTTTACCCGTATCTGGATCTTTCCCCAAAATTCGCTCTCCTACTTCGCGCTCCGCATTTTCTGCTACATGTTGTACCGTAGGATGAAAATCTTCATAAAAAGACTTCATCACACCAGTCCACTCTTCATTTCCAGCAGCAATTTCATCAAAATCCTCCTCTACTTTCGCGGTAAAATTATAATCCAATATATTAGAAAAATGAGCTACTAAAAAGTCATTTACCACCATACCAACATCGGTTGGCACTAACTTGCCTTTATTACTCCCTACTTTTTCCTGAAGTTGACTTTCTACAATTTCATCATTAGACAATACAATCTCTGCATACTTTCTAAAATCACCCTCATCTGCTCCCTTCTCAATATATTTTCTGTTCTGAATAGTTGAAATTGTCGGCGCATACGTAGAAGGACGTCCAATACCCAATTCCTCTAATTTCTTAACCAATGAGGCTTCGGTATACCTACTTGGCGGTCTAGAAAAACGCTCTGTCGCTTTTATAAAATTATTACCCAAAAGCTCACTCACCTTCATGGCTGGCAAAATACCATCCTGCTCTTCATCCTCATCATCATTTCCTTCTAAATACACTTTTAAAAAACCTTCAAAAGTGATCACCTCGCCATTTGCCGTAAATACTTCATTATGTTTATCAGCCTCTATGCGTACATTAGTACGCTCCAATTGTGCATCACTCATTTGAGATGCAATAGCACGTTTCCAAATCAACTCGTACAAACGCTGTTGATCACGCTCAGCATCTACCGAATGATTCGCAAAGTTAGTTGGCCTAATAGCCTCGTGAGCTTCTTGCGCCCCCTTACTTTTTCCCTTATACTGTCTTGTTTTACTGTACTCATTCCCATATGCCGACACAATTTCTGCCGTTGCTCCGTCCTGTGCTTGTTTAGATAAATTTACACTATCCGTTCTCATATAAGTAATATGTCCAGCCTCATACAAACGCTGTGCTAAATTCATTGTTTTCGAAACTGAAAAATACAGCTTTCTTGCTGCTTCCTGTTGCAATGTTGAAGTGGTAAATGGAGCTGCTGGTGATTTTTTTGCTGGCTTTTTAGTTAAATCGGCTACATTATAAACAGCACCAACATTTGTTGCCAAAAAAGCTTCCGCCTCAGCTTTACTTGAAAAGTTTTTAGGCAATTTTGCTCTAAAACTTTTGCCTTTAAGATTACTAAATTCAGCATCTATTCGGTATGACTCTTTAGTTTCAAATCCTAAAACTTGACGTTCACGCTCCACTATTAAACGCACAGAAACCGATTGCACTCGTCCTGCCGAAAGCCCTCCTTTTACCTTACGCCAAAGCACTGGAGATAATTCATATCCCACCAAACGATCCAATACACGTCTAGCCTGCTGCGCATTCACTAAATTATAATCAATTTCGCGTGGATTATCAATCGCCTTTAAAATAGCTGCTTTGGTAATCTCGTGAAAAACAATACGTTTTGTTTTGTCCTTATCCAAATCTAAGGATTCTGCTAAATGCCATGCAATAGCCTCTCCCTCGCGATCCTCATCACTAGCCAACCAAACTGTTTCTGCTTTTTTAGATAAATTTTTCAGCTTTTTAACCACATCCTTTTTATCATCCGAAACAATATATTTAGGTTTAAAATCCCCCTCAACATTCACTCCCAATTCCTTAGAAGGTAAATCTGCTATATGTCCAAAACTAGAATGAACAACATAATCCTTTCCTAAGAATTTTTCAATGGTTTTTGCTTTTGCAGGGGACTCAACTATTACTAAATTTTTTGCCATTTCATGTATTTTAACAAAAACAAAAGTAGCTCAATTTTTTTTACTTATTCAAATTTCAGCACATTGACCTATATATAGCACCCTATTTCACCTTATATACAGTTACATTAAACACCTAATATTTAAAAGGCTTACGCCAGAAATAACCTCATCCACAATTAGCATAAATTTAACTTACGTAGTATTGTAAATTCAAACTGACACAATGTCATAACTAGCAAAATATGCACTATATTTGCAATCCCAAAAACTTAATATAGTCAGAGTTAACAAATGGAAAAGACGATTGATGAAGCCAAACAAGGAGAAGCCCTAGTATTAGCTACTAACTCAAACAACAAGCGCAAATTATTTATTGAAAGCTATGGCTGTCAAATGAATTTTAGCGACAGTGAAGTAGTAGCCTCAATATTAGCAAATAATGGCTTTAACACCACAAACAAGCTCGAAGATGCCGACTTAGTTTTAGTTAACACCTGCTCTATTAGAGATAAGGCCGAACAAACTGTTCGAAAACGCCTAGAAAAATATAATGCCGTAAAACGAAACCAAAATCCCAAAATGAAAGTAGGCGTATTGGGATGTATGGCAGAACGCTTAAAGGAAAAATTTCTTGACGAAGAAAAAATAGTAGATCTTGTTGTTGGACCAGATGCTTATAAAGACTTACCCAATCTTTTAAATGAAGTTGATGAAGGTCGTGATGCTGTAAACGTTATTCTTTCTAAAGACGAAACCTATGGAGATATTTCACCAGTTCGCTTGCAAAGCAATGGTGTTTCTGCTCTTGTATCCATAACCAGAGGTTGCGACAACATGTGTACATTTTGCGTAGTTCCTTTTACCAGAGGACGTGAACGAAGTCGTGATCCACAAAGTATTATGCAAGAAGTTGCCGACTTAATTAGCAAAGGATATAAAGAGGTCACCTTACTTGGTCAAAATGTTGATAGCTACCTGTGGTATGGAGGAGGACTAAAAAAGGATTTTGAAAAAGCAAGTGAAATTGCCAAAGCTACGGCTACCAATTTTGCCAAGCTATTGGATTTAATTGCTACAAAACACCCCAAATTGCGTATTCGATTTTCCACTTCGAATCCTCAAGACATGACCATGGACGCTATTGATGTAATGGCCAAACATAAAAACATTTGCAATTATATTCATTTACCCGTTCAAAGCGGAAGTAATCGAGTTTTAAAGGCCATGAATCGTCAACATACGCGTGAGGAATATTTTGAGTTAATTGACAATATCAAAACACGTATTCCAGACTGCGCCTTTTCTCAGGATATGATTACGGGTTTCCCTACTGAAACCGAAGAAGATCACCAGGACACCTTAAGCTTAATGGAGTATGTAAAATACCATTTTGGATATATGTTTGCTTACAGTGAACGCCCTGGAACGCTTGCCGAAAGAAAATTAGAAGACGACATCTCCGAAGCAATTAAAAAACGTCGATTACAAGAAGTAATTGACAAACAGCAAGCACACGCCAAATTACGAACCGCAGAATACCTTGGAAAAACACTTGAGGTACTTGTTGAACGTACCTCTAAAAAATCTGCCGAACAATGGAGTGGTCGCTCAGAATACAATACTGTCACAGTGTTTAATAAAGAAAGTTATAAAGTTGGAGACTTTGTAAAAGTAAAAATAACAGATTGCACTAGCGGAACCTTAATTGGTGAAGCTATTGGTCTTTCTGAAAACAATTAACAAACAAAATGGAATCTGTTCAAGCCACAAAACAACGTTTTGGAATTATTGGGAATGACCCCGGACTTAATCGTGCTATTGAAAAAGCCATTCAAGTTTCGCCAACAGATATATCTGTACTTATTACTGGTGAAAGTGGTGTTGGTAAAGAGAGTATTCCAAAAATAATTCATTCGCTTTCGCATCGAAAACACGGTAAATTTATAGCAGTGAATTGTGGTGCTATACCCGAAGGAACAATTGACAGTGAACTTTTTGGACATGAAAAAGGAGCCTTTACTGGAGCTACCAGTACGCGTAGTGGTTATTTTGAGGAAGCCGATGGTGGAACTATTTTTTTAGATGAAGTTGGTGAACTACCACTCACCACTCAAGTACGTTTATTGCGTGTATTGGAGAATGGAGAATTCATTAAAGTTGGATCTTCAAAAGTGCAAAAAACCAATGTACGTATTGTTGCAGCTACTAACGTACAAATGTTTGAAGCTATAAAAAAGAACAAGTTTCGCGAAGATTTGTATTATCGTTTAAGCACTGTTGAAATCAGCCTTCCTCCGCTAAGGGAACGCAAAGGAGATATTCATTTATTGTTTCGAAAATTTGCTTCTGACTTTGCTTCAAAGTATAAAATGCCTACTATTCGACTTACCGATGAAAGTATTTTTTTATTAGAAAAATACCATTGGAACGGAAATATTCGTCAATTACGCAATGTTGCCGAGCAAATTTCGGTTTTAGAAGAAAACAGAAACATTGTTGCCAATACACTTAGAGGCTACCTTCCTAATATGGGAGGAAATTTACCCGCCATTATTGACGACAAGGAAAAGGAAAGTGATTTTAAAAATGAACGCGAAATTTTATACAAAGTACTCTTTGATATGAAAAGTGATTTGAGTGATTTAAAAAAGCTAACACTCGAATTAATGAAAAGCGGCAATGCCTCGGATGTCCAAAAAGACAACGAGCATTTAATCAATAAAATATACGGAGACTCTCCGCATGAAACTTTGCTCACTGAACCCGATTTTCCTAAACCGGCACAACTTAGCACACCTCCCGAATCAAGTAAGGAGGAATATTTGCAAATTGAAGCTACTCCTTATTCCGAACCACCTTCTGACGCAAGTCAAAAAGATGATAAATATCATTTTGCCGAAGAAATTGAAGAAGAAGAAACCTTATCATTACATGACAAAGAGCTTGAGTTAATTAAAAAATCACTCGAGCGTCATAAAAATAAACGAAAAGCTGCCGCCGAAGAACTTGGCATTAGCGAGCGCACCTTATACCGTAAAATAAAACAATTTGACTTGTAATGAATTATATTAAAACAATCCTACTGGGAATACTTATTAGCTTTTTATGCCATGGATGTGGTATATATTCATTTAGTGGAATTTCAATTAGTCCCAATGTAAAAACTTTTGAAGTACGTCAATTTTCCAACCAAGCCCCTATTGTTGAACCAGGCCTGGATCGAAGGTATACTACCGAACTACAAGATTTTATTTTAAATCAAACCAATTTAGATCTAGTTACTAGCAATGGTGATATTGTTTACGAGGGAGAAATTGTTCAATTTTATGTTGCCCCTAATACAGCTACTGCCGATCAAACTGCTGCAGAAAGTCGTATAACAATTGCTATACGATTGCGCTATATTGACACTAAAAACGAAGAAAATGATCTGGAACAAACCTTTTCTTTTTTTTACGATTACCCAAGTTCACAAGTATTAACTGGGGACACTGCCGAAACTGCTTATACTGAAATTTTTGAACGTATAACTCAAGATATGGTAAATGCCACCTTAGCCAAATGGTAAACTATGGATTCTAAAGCATTAATAAATATACTTAACACCCCACAGCAACTACAGCTATCTGATTTATCAATGCTCACCGAAGTCATTGACAAGTACCCTTATTTTCAATCGGCCAGAGCAGTACAATTAAAAGCATTAAAGGATCAAAGCAGTTATTTATACAATCAAAAATTAAAGGAAACAGCTGCTTACACTACTGATCGTGAGGTTTTATTTCATTTTATTATTTCAAAAACATTTATTACACCTTCTATTTCCACTACTGTAGAAGTAACTGCGGATTCCACCGAAATACTTCAAAAAAACGAAAAAGAAGCTACTGATAACACTTTTGAAGAAAATCAAGAAAAAGAAGATGCTATAAAAATGACCTCGGAAGAGGCCTTACAAATTACCGATCCCTTATTATTTGAAGCTAAAATTTCAAAAGACACCACAGAGGAACCCATAAACTCAAATGCCCCATTAGAGTTTGATGAAAAAGAAACACATTCTTTTACAGAATGGCTACGTTTGGCTACGTTACAGCCTATTGACAGAAAGGATATTCCTACCACTCCACCAAAAAAGAAGCTTATTGAGAGTTCACTAATTGATAAATTTATAAAAAACTCACCAAAGATAAGCCCAGTAAATAAGACCGCTCCAATAGTTAACCTTGCTAAACAAAGCAACATACCTACTGAAGATCTTATGACCGAAACATTAGCCAAAGTGTATTTGGCACAAAAAAATTACAAAAAAGCAATACAAGCATATAAAATTTTAATTTTGAAAAATCCCGAAAAAAGTGGTTTATTTGCAGACCGAATTCGAGCAATCGAAAAATTGACGGATAATAAACAATAGATTATGAGTACATTTTCAATATTCTTAGCCCTTATAGTAGTAGTAGCACTATTACTTATTTTAGTAATTATGGTACAAAACCCTAAAGGAGGAGGATTATCATCTTCTTTCGGTGGTGGCGGTGGTCAACTGGGAGGTGTACAAAAAACAACTGACTTCCTTGATAAGAGTACTTGGGCATTGGCCACACTTTTATTAGCCTTAATCTTACTTTCTAATGTTTCAATTATGGATGGTAAAGGTGCACAAGAGTCTAAAATATTAAGTGACGAAGAAGTTATTGATATTGACGAAGAAGAAATTCCAACAATAAACGAAGAACCTGCTAAGTAATTTTTAGCTAAATAATCATAGGCTTACTTTATTTGAATTAGTATACAGTACTAATCAAAATAAGCACCTATCAAAAAAATGCCGATTTGTAACTGACAAGTCGGCATTTTTTGTTTCAATTTGTCAGTGTAAATTTACATGGCACAATTTCTGAAAACAACGTTATCGTTAATACTAATTTTAATTAATTAAAACATATAAAAATGGGAGTAACTATTAAACCATTAGCTGACAGAGTGCTTGTGGAGCCTGTTGCAGCAGAAACAAAAACAGCTTCAGGACTTTATATTCCAGATACTGCAAAAGAAAAACCTCAGAAAGGAAAGGTTGTTGCCGTAGGAAGCGGTAAAAAGGATCACGAAATGACGGTTAAAGTTGGTGACACTGTTTTATATAGTAAATATGGTGGTACCGAACTTAAACTAGAAGGTAACGACTACCTAATTATGCGTGAAGATGACATTTTGGCGATAGTATAATTAGCTATTGGCTATTGGCTATTGGCCTTTAGCTTTTTATCATTTTACAATAAACAATTATTTAAATACAACCTAGCCATTAGCTAATCGCTAAAGGCTAAAAGCTAAAAAGAACATGGCAAAAGATATAAAATTTGATATAGAAGCTCGCGATGGTATTAAACGCGGTGTGGATGCATTAGCAAATGCAGTTAAAGTAACTTTAGGACCAAAAGGTCGTAATGTAATTATTAGCAAAGCCTTTGGAGGACCAACTGTAACTAAAGATGGTGTTTCTGTGGCTAAAGAAATTGAATTAGAAGACGCTCTTGAAAACATGGGAGCACAAATGGTTAAGGAAGTAGCTTCTAAAACCAATGATTTAGCAGGTGACGGAACAACTACAGCTACTGTTTTAGCACAAGCAATAGTTAAAGAAGGTTTAAAAAATGTTGCCGCTGGCGCTAATCCAATGGATTTAAAACGCGGTATTGACAAAGCTGTAGAAACAATTACAGCTGATTTAGAAAAGCAAACTAAGGAAGTTGGTAGCTCTTCAGAAAAAATAAAACAAGTAGCTTCAATTTCTGCAAATAACGACAGTGTTATTGGAGAGTTAATTGCTGAAGCTTTTGGAAAAGTAGGTAAAGAAGGTGTGATTACTGTTGAAGAAGCAAAAGGAACAGAAACTTATGTTGATGTTGTTGAAGGAATGCAATTTGACCGCGGATACCTTTCTCCTTACTTCACTACTAATAGTGAAAAAATGACTGCTGAATTAGAAAGTCCTTATATCCTTATTTACGATAAGAAAATTTCGGCAATGAAGGATTTATTACCTGTTTTAGAGCCTGTTGCTCAAAGCGGAAAGCCTTTATTAATTATCGCTGAGGATGTTGATGGTGAAGCATTAGCTACTTTAGTGGTAAACAAACTACGTGGAGCCTTAAAAATAGCTGCTGTAAAAGCACCTGGATTTGGTGACCGTAGAAAAGCTATGCTTGAAGATATTGCTATTTTAACTGGTGGTACTGTGATTTCTGAAGAAAGAGGATTCTCATTAGACAATACTACTTTAGAACAATTAGGTACTGCTGAAAAAGTTGCTATCGATAAAGACAACACTACTATTGTCAATGGTGCTGGCGAAGAGGATTTGATTAAAAACAGAGTAAATCAAATCAAATCGCAAATTGAATCTACCACTTCTGACTACGATCGTGAAAAGCTACAAGAACGTTTGGCTAAATTAGCTGGCGGTGTAGCCGTACTTTATGTGGGTGCTGCAAGTGAGGTTGAAATGAAAGAAAAGAAAGATCGTGTTGATGATGCGTTACACGCCACTAGAGCTGCCGTTGAAGAAGGTATTGTTGCCGGTGGAGGTGTTGCTTTAGTAAGAGCTAAAAATGCTCTTGATAAAATTAAAACTGAAAATGCTGACGAGGCTACAGGTGTACAAATTGTAAACCGAGCTATTGAGTCACCATTACGTACCATTGTTGAAAATGCAGGTGGTGAAGGTTCTGTGGTTATTGCAAAAGTAATCGAAGGTAAAAAAGACTTTGGTTACAACGCAAAAACAGAAGAGTATGTTGACATGCTTAAAGCCGGAATTATAGATCCTAAAAAGGTAACTCGTGTGGCTTTAGAAAATGCTGCATCTGTATCGGGAATGATTTTAACTACCGAATGTGCATTAATTGATATTAAAGAGGATGCTCCTGCTACCCCACCAATGGGTGGAGGTGGAATGCCTGGAATGATGTAATTTTTATTATTACAAAATACATAATTTAAAGCCACTCATTTTTTTGAGTGGCTTTTTTATTCATTAACATTCTAGTAATCCGAGACTTGAAAAATTAACACAAAAATTACTTTATTTTTTTGCAATATCGCATTGCCAAACTTAAAAAAGGACGTATCTTTGCACCACAATAGCGCGGGATAGAGCAGTAGGTAGCTCGTCGGGCTCATAACCCGAAGGTCACAGGTTCGAGTCCTGTTCCCGCTACTGAGTAAGACACGTTAGAAATAGCGTGTCTTTTTTTGTGACTTTTTTCTTCTAATTCATTGCTGTTATTGAAGATAAGGGCTGTCGTTTCGTTAAATTCAGCGGTTCGATACTTATTTTTCTCAAAAACTAATTTTCCTGAAAATATCGAACCAATAATTTGCCTTTTGATATTTGTTTTTGCTTTATTATAGAAATACTGGGGAGAACTTAAAAAAAATACTCCAAACTCTACATATTTATCAATGTCATTATCGATGTTAGGAGCTTCTGTTTTCTGTATTTCTAAATCTTGTATTTCATCATTATAATTTTTAATTATTCTGTTGTAAGAATCTTCATCAACCTTATCTTCTATGAACTTTTCAGTAAGTTTATCTTTTTTCGATTTAATTTTTACAAGTTCACTGTCAAGCTTTTTAAAAGTAGATTTGCGCTCTTGCTTTAAATTTTTAGTGCTTTCTAATAAAATTTCACTGAATAAATCTAAAACTTCCTTACGTGGTTGGAGAGATGATAGTTTATTGCTTAATTTATCGTTTGCCAAATATGCAGGAAAACGCTCATTGCAACCTTTTCTACTATTACAATGATAATAGTAATGATAATTTCCATTTCGACTTTTCGATCGACTTCCAGTTAAATTAGAGCCACATTTACCACAAGATAAAATACCCCCTCGTAAAGGAAGCTCTTCATCATGCTTATTGTCTTGTTTAGTACTTATTCTAATATTTGCTTTTCCGTTTTTTACTTGTTGTACCTTATAAAATGTAATCAAGCTTATTATTGCTTCATGAAGTCCCTCAACCATTTCTTGTGGAGTTCCATTATGCTCAGGAACAATAATTTTACCAGCATAAATAGGGTTCGAAAGCATATTGCTAAATTGACTTTTACTTATCTTTATTCCTAAATGATAATATTTCTTTCTTAGAGTTTCTTGACTATATAAACCAGTAGCATATTCTTGAAATATCTTATTTATAATAGGCGCCTTATCAGGATTGAGCTTAATTAGAGGTTTTTGAGGGTTAATAGGATCTCTGCCATTTAGATACCCTATTGGTCCTTTATTCACATGACGACCTTCTTTTAAAGCTCCTATAATTCCATTTTTAGTTCTTTGACTTCTAATTTTGTTTTCAACCTCTCCCATGCCTAAATAAAGGTAAAGCATGATATCTTGTTGAGGAATACTAAAATCTATGTATTCAAAAACTGAATTTATCTCGATACCTTTATTCTGAATCATTTTTATTTCTAGTAATGCTTCTGAGATATTTCTTGAAAACCTATCCCATTTATGAAATAGTATTAGGTCAACTGTATTTTTAGCAAGTAATGAGCGTAATTCATTTATTTTTGGTCTATCAAGGGTTTTTCCTGAAAAATCTTCTTCTAAAGTTTTAATAACAGATATGTCATTTTTATCACAAAACTTCTCTAAAAAATCTTTTTGTTCAAAGAGACTATAACCATTATCTTTTTGATCTGTTGTACTAACTCTTGTGTATAGTATTGCTCTTTTACCTCTCCAGTTTTTCATTATCTATTGCTTTAATGTCATTAACAATACTTGCCATTCTGTACAGCTCTTCACGAAGCTTTTTGACCTCATCATCTGTGTATTTTTTACCTCCAGCCTGTAATATCTTTTTACACTTTTCTAGCTTCAACATATCAAGCAGGTTTTAATTCTCAATTATGAATTCTGTTTCATCATTAATTTGAATCTTGATACTATCGAACTCCCATTTTTGTATTGCTGATAACAAGTTGTCATTCTTCATTAATTCAGATGAATTGTAAAGTAATCTTGTATCTTCATCTGAAAGGGTAATATGCATTTCTTGGAAGTCATTAGTTTTCAGATAAAAGAGAAGTGATACTTTTTCTACATCATAAATGATGTTTGTTATTCCAAAGTCTATATGAATATTATTATTTGGAAACTCTTCTTTGATAAAATCAATAAATCTGATGTTGATGTGAGAAAATAGAAATCCCTTTTCTACATTAGAAGCATAATTTTTATATGTATAAAAGCCTACTTCATGTTCATCACTAATAATTAAGTACTTTGGTTTTTCCAATAATATGTTATGTAAAACCTGGAATTTAAACATGCTAAACTCACCAACTGTATAGTCAAATAACTGAGTACGGATGTATTTTAATCCTTCTAAAGGCACTCCAAATTTTCGTAATTCAATAGCAATCTTTATCCAAATATTTTCAAGTCTATTGAATCTTTTGTTTTTACCTTTGTCTATCCCGTCAATAATAACAACTTCTTGTTGTAGCCATCTTGTTAGAGTTCTAGAAGATATATTTGCAGTTATGCCTGTTTTAGTATTGTTTAGGCTATAGCTAGAGACATCATTACCAGCAAATTCTAAAAAAGCAATATAAGTATTACTAATCTCATCAATAATTACCTGCTTTTGTAGCTTTGGGTTTATACTTTTTAGCTTTTTTATATCTAACATGACGTAAATTTTAAACAAAAATAATAAATTTTACCAATAGGTAAAAAATAATTTTAAATAAAGACATTTGTGTCTTTATTTAAAATTATTGCTTTTAGGTAAACCTAAATGATCTTACATTTAGATTCGGTTATTTTCTAGCGATTAGTTATTTTTTACTTTTATAGATTTTTAATACAGAAATAAAAGCCAGGAAGTTTATTACATTTGTGATTATAAATACATTATTAATATAAGAAGAAAATAAAATAGAAATATAAGTTAGCGTTAGCTATTACTCTTGTATCTGAAAACCGCCAATTTTTAATGCACACAAGATAATAGGACTAATGCTCATGCCTTGGCGTGGGTTGTCTTATTTGTGTGCAGGGTGCTTGGCGGTACCTCAGATGCGGTAAGTTACAGATCCCACGCTTTTCTTTTTAATAAACTTAACCACTCTATGGGACTGAGAGTACAATACATTATTTATGAAAGTAGTGAAGTACATTTTGTCCGCAATCTTTATTTTAAGCGGTTTATCTTCTATAGTTAATAAACCTATTATAGGCTCAATACTACTTGTAGTATTAGGGATTATTTTATTTCCAAACATATCAGATATAATTAAAAAAAAGTTCAATAAATGGAATTCTAAAGGATTACGATACACGGGGTATTTTTTGCTCTTTTTCGCTGCAAGTGTTATCATTAATAGTGTAGGTGCTAAGATTGATATCGAAGCTAAAAACAGTCCATCTAACTCAATTAAAGTAAAAATTGAAGAAAAAAAGTATTTAAGAAAATTAAAAGATTCTATAAATGAAATACTTCTAAAAAGACAACTTAATATTTGCTCTATTAATGAAGATATTTCTTTATTGGAAATAGAAGCTATCAAAGTTGCTGATAAAAGATACCCTAACTTTGATTATCCTCAACATGGAGATTATTCAGAGAAAGTACGTATAAATGCTACAAATAAGTATTTAAGAAAAATGAAAATAACTGAAGGTCTTTTGGATAAAATTTTAATCTTTAATATAGAATGTGAAGAAGAAGAACGTCTATCTAGAATAGAAAAATTAGAAGAAGCAAAAGCAATAAAAAAAGTTCAAAAACAGAAAATAACTGAGTGTTATAATAACGCCTGTTATTCTGTGAACCAAAAATTAAAACAATCATTGCATAACCCTAAGTCTTTTGAAAAAGTTGATTGTAAATATTTAAGAGCTAAAGGCAATGTATTTTCTATAAGTATTACTTATAGAGGTGAAAATACTTTTGGGACCATCAGAACTGAAAAGAAAATAGCTGATATAAACATTAATACTTGTAAACTAATTAAAATTAGATAATTATCCATCTAACGCCCTAAAAACTGGCAAAACTCAAAAAAAGCACCTTTTAGGTGCTTTTTTCAATCTTAATGGGCATTATTTGTATTCCATCAAAGAATGAATGGCTATTTCGGAGTGACCATGCCAGTGATTTCGGTCAAACAGTGCCACTCATAGAGGT
>NZ_JH621268.1 GCF_000255455.1 Aquimarina agarilytica ZC1
TTAGAGTAGATGATTTTGGCATCCTTAAATATACGAAATATTTATATTAAAAGCGTATTAACTGTATTTATAATTTTATCGCCATTAGTAAGTAAAAACCTTGTAGCCGATCCTGTATTTTCTGTTTCATCTCTTAAAAAAACTTGAGAAATTTGTTTAAAATCATTGTCTAACTCTTTATAATAGTAGGCTCTCCCACTTGAGTTTGAACCCAAAAGATCTATATAATAAAGCCTGCCTGTAATAGCATCTATTCCTGCACCCAAAGGAATAGATTCAAAATCATTTGGAATATTGATAAAAAATAGGTTTTCTTCAAAGTCATTAACAGTTATAGTAATGCTACTAGAGTTAGTTTCTCCATTTTCGCCAAACACTTTTACACCTACTAAATGGTCGCCAGGCTTTGGAAAACTAACTTCTATATCAGGTGTAGTTACTGTTACTAGTTTTTGTTGTTGAGAGTCAAAATAGGAATATTCTATAGACTTAAAATTCTTAGAACAATTTGTTATTTTCACTTTTTCACCTACTTCTACATTATTTTTACTAGCATTAATACAGGCTGAAGGCGAATTATCTTCGGATTCATCACTACATGAAATTAAATTGAAAAATGATACGATAAGTAATAGGAGTGGCAATAAATTTTTCATAGCTATAATCAAATTCTAAGGTTTTTAATTAGTTTTTTTCAAAAAAGTGGAGTGAATTTTAAGAACTAAGTTCATATAAAAATCTATTTTCTATTTGGTTTTGGTCATATTTCAAATCTATTAATTATGTGCCCAATAGATCTGTACCACCAAAGATAGTTGCTCCACAATCAAATTTTCTATTTATTCAAAAGTCAAAGTAAGGTTTTGCAGTAACAAACTTTCATCTCCCATAATATCTTCTACAGCATTATAATCATGAAATTCTTTAGAGTTTTCAAAAGTTACAGGAAAAAAAGGTAAATCGTCTTCATCTTCAATTGAACTAGAAAAACCTCCCGACGAATTTTCACTTTCTACTTGACCTGCTGTAAATCGAGTAACTATTTTAGTCATATCTCCTTCACCATATACAAATCTCTCCCCATCTTCACCAATAAGAATAAGAATATTGTTTACAAATTCATATTTAGCTTTAAAAATATTACCCTCTTCTGAAATTTCAATTTCAGTTTCATTTAAAAATTTAAAAAAATCATTTTTACTGTCAATTTCAAATTCCTCCTTTTTTAATGATACTTGACTGTTTATGTAAGAATTTAAAACTTCTTCAGGTACGTCTGAAGACTCAGTTCCATTTTGGAAAAATAAAAAACTTTCATCAACTTGTTTAAAATTCAATGTAATTGGAAATCTATCGTTATTATCATCAGAATCACAAGATGATGCAATAAACATTAGGGTACTTGCAAAAAATAATTTTAATAAAATACTTTTCATATGTGTATGTTTTTTAGTGTATTCAAAACTAATTAAAAAAACAAAACTAATTTCATTTTGTTTGATGTATTGTAAATGTAACATTGTTAGAATCAAAAAAAGTTAGATTATTTAGAGTTTCTAAATTTAGCCATAGCTTCAAACAAAACAACACATTCTTTAGCATCAGGTAGTCTTAATGTATTGGTCCTTTTTTATATAACAATCGTATACAAAACGCTAGTTCCATTTAAAGAATTGGACAGCCGAAACACATCAAAATTACTAGCCTTTGCTTCTAAAAACTCAAAAAATGAAATTTTATAAAAATTCATTCATAAACTTCACAACATGATCATAAAATCTTCGTTGAAAGTGTAATTTTGTTAGTTTTGACAAAAAATAAATTTTATAAAAAATTATTTATGCCAGTTCACTACTGTCACTCTATAAGAAACTATTTTTTTAAGAACATTCTATTTTTAGTTCTTGCAATGATTCCTTTAATAACTATTAAAGCTCAGGATAAAAATTCAACTGAATTCAGCACTTCTCAATTTCAAGAGCCTGTAACCAAATATTGGATTAATACGTATGGGAATATTCGAATATCTAAAAAATTCTTTTGGGTTGCACAAACCCATTTTCGTTTTGAAGAAACTAAAGAAACTCCATTTGCTGGTCAAGTTGGTCAAATTTACAATCGTCATGCCTTAGGATATATTTATTCAAAAAAAATAAATTTTGCTTTGGGCGGTGTTTTGCGACTTAATTTTGACACTAAAAATCAAAGTGACACACGTAATACAATTCCTGAATACCGAATTTGGCATCAATACCAATTTGCAATGCCAGTTGGACATGCTATTGCTTATCATAGATTTAGAATAGAACATCGATGGAATAAAAGTTTTAAAGAAAATAGTGCGTTTATTTTTAGAAATCGCTGGCGCTACATGTTCCGTCTTAAAATACCTATCAATACCCCCAAAATTCAATCAAAATCATTTTATATAGCTCCAGAGGCTGAATTAATAATGCAAAGCGGAAAAAAAGTAGTTAATAGTCCTATGGAAGACCTTCGTTTACATACAAGTTTTGGTTATATATTTTCACCTAAACTAACTGTTGCTGCTGGTGCAATGTACAATATGGGACAGAATTTAGACAATGGGGCTATTTGGAAACAAGGGTGGACCATCCGAACACATGTGTATTTTTCACCCGATTTTAGAAAAGCTAAAAACAAATTACCTGAGATTCATTTTAGAGATTAAAAAAATCATGAAAAAATTTAATATTAACACCGCTCTTGCTTTAGTTACAGTCATTTCAATATTAGTGGCAATATATAGCTCTTATCAATTCAACTCACTAAAAAACGACACCTTATCTATTGCAAATACACCTATAAAAAAAACAGAGCTTAATGAAAATAAAGTTTTTTTAGTAGATTCTTTAGTATTATCTGGTGCCTATGAAAAAGCATTGCAATTTTCGAAACAATTTGAAAAGGATAGTCTTCATATTACAGATCGTAATTTTTTTATTAAAAGTAAAATGATTCAGAAAATTGCCACTTTAAATAAAAAAATTAAATATTATCAACAACTTAAATCACACAATACATCTCCTAAAGTTAATTTAAACACATCATCAAAGGATGTAATAAATGACAGTTTAGCAATTGCGCTTAAAGCTACAAATACTGAGTTAGAAAATTTAAAATTTCAACTTGGTAAAAATAAACCAGATGAAACTAAACTAGAATTTAAAACTTCCAAAGGGACCAGCTTATACTATGTAGGCGATGTAAAAAACCATAAAGCTAATGGATATGGCGTTGCTGTTTTAGAGTCTGGTAGCCGCTACGAAGGTTTTTGGAAAAATAATATGCGTCACGGAAAAGGTCATTTTTTTTGGAACGATGGGCAACATTACAACGGGGATTACAAAAAAGATAAAAGAAATGGTTTTGGCATTTATTATTGGGAAAACGGTGATCGATATGAAGGTGAATGGAAAGATGACAAAAGAAATGGCAAGGGCAAATTTTATAACAAGAAAGGAAAATTAAAAGCCGAAGGTGTTTGGAAAAATGATAAGCTTAGCACGAAATAAACTACTACGAACTGAAAGTCACCATCTTTTTAAACATCCACTTCTGCTCTTAGCTATTGGCCATTAGCATTTTTTTATATAAAAACTAACTACCAATAGCTCCTTATACAATTTTTAGAAGCTAAAAGCACTAAAGTGCAAACTAATTGAAAATTAAAAACACAACTTCAGCCGAAAAAAAGGTTAGTAAATCGTATAAATTACATCTTAGCCTTTTTTAATTGCTCAAACAAAGTAATACACTCTTTTGCTTCTTTAACATCGTGCGCCCTTAATATGTTAGCGCCTTTTTGTAAGGCGATCATGTGTAAAGCGGTAGTTCCGTTTAAGGCTTGATCGGCTGTAGTGTTTAGGGTTTTGTAAATCATGGATTTTCGGGAAATTCCTGCTAAAATAGGAGTGTCTAATTGCTCAAGTATCTCAAAATTATTCAATAATTCAAAGTTGTGATCAAGCGTTTTTGCAAAACCAAAACCAGGATCAACAATAACATCATGAATCCCTAATGCATGTGCTTCAGCTATTTTTTCTGAAAAATAAAAACATACTTCTTGCGTAATGTTTTTATAGCTGGCTAATGACTGCATATTTTGTGGATTGCCTTTCATGTGCATCATGATATAGGGGACATGGTATGTAGCTATCGTTTTAAGCATTTCAGTATCTAAATTACCAGCCGAGATGTCGTTAATTAAGGCAGCACCATGATCCAAACAAGCTTTGGCTACAGGGCTTCTAAACGTATCAATAGATAAGCGGATTCCAGAAAACTCTTTAGTAAGTAGTTTTACTACGGGAAGCACACGATTCATTTCTTCATTAACAGAAATATCCGTGGCGCCAGGGCGTGAGGAATACCCCCCAAGATCAATAAAGTCGGCTCCGTCCTGCAACATTTTTTCAACTTTAGTGAGTAGTGAAGCTTCATTTTTAAGGGAACCACCATCATAAAAAGAATCGGGAGTAAGGTTTACTATTCCTAATATTTTAGGGCTAGTTAAATCGATTAAATCTCCAAGGCAATTAATAGTCATGTGGCAGTTATTTTGAATACATTTAGTTCGGAAAAGGTACAAAGTTACGGGCAATTTTATAAATTGCCATTTCTTTATGGAATTGAATATTATTTATACTTTTTTATGCATAATACCTCGCAACAATACGACGCCGTTATAACTACCTGTCGCACGTTATTTTCAAATAAAATGACGGATTACGGAAGTGCATGGCGCATTTTACGACTACCCTCATTGACAGATCAAATTTTTATTAAAGCGCAGCGTATTCGTAGTTTACAAGAAAATGAAGAGCGCAAAGTAGATGAAGGACAAGAGTCAGAATTTATTGGGATAATAAATTACTGTATTATGGCGTTGATTCAAATTGACAAAGGAATTGCAACGCAACCCGATTTGAATACCGATGAAGCTGTAGGTTTATATGACAAGTATATTGCAGAAACCAAAGCCTTAATGGAAGCAAAAAATCATGATTATGGCGAGGCTTGGCGTGATATGCGCGTGAGTTCCTTAACCGATTTAATTATTCAAAAATTACTTCGCGTTAAGCAAATTGAAGATAATAAAGGAAAAACACTTGTTAGTGAAGGGATTGCAGCAAATTATCAAGATATGATAAATTATGCCGTTTTTGCAATGATTCATTTGTCATAAAAGTACCATGCTTTGAATTGAATAGGTTGGTTTTTTTAAAAATTAGTTTATAACTTGGTTCAAAGTTTAAAAAATAGTTACTAGCCCAAAGCTAGTAGCTAATAATAGCTAAAGAAAAAGATGAAAGTACTTGTTGGATTTTTTCGAATTTTTGTTGGAATATTTTTTATTATTTCAGGATTTATCAAATTGAATGACCCCTTAGGTTTTTCATATAAACTCACCGATTATTTTGCTCCTGATGTATTGAATTTAGAATTCTTAAATCCTTATGCATTGGTGTTATCTATTTTTATAGTGATTTTTGAGGTAATGGTCGGAGTACTTTTAATTATCGGCTATAAAGTGAAATTTACACTCTGGTCCTTGTTAGGGATGATTGTATTTTTTACTTTTCTAACCTTTTATTCTGCCTATTTTGATAAAGTAAAAGACTGTGGATGTTTTGGTGATGCTTTAAAAATCACCCCATGGCAGTCCTTTGGAAAGGATGTGGTACTCACAGCCTTAATTCTTTTAATTTTTGTAGGCAGGAAACATTTAACGCCTTTCTTTTCCAAATTTGCAAATACCCTAATTACGTTTGTCGCCTTTATTTTGTGCATGTGGTATGCGTATCATGTACTTATGCATTTACCAGAAGTTGATTTTAGAGCCTATAAAGAAGGAGTTAACATTAAAGAAGGCATGTCTGTACCCGTAGGCGCTCCAAAAGCAGTATTTGCTTACAATTGGGAGTTTGAAGAAAACGGAGCAAAAAAGATCATAACCACTCAAGGGGCTTACCCACAAACGAGCGGTAAATTTATAGGAGTGACCACGGAGGTCGTACAGGAAGGGTATATTCCACCAATTCATGATTTTTCTATTGAAAAAGGTGATCAGGATTTTACAGAACAGTTTTTACAAGAAGATAAATTAGTAACAATTATTTCATATAACTTATCCAAATCGGAAGCAGACGGGATGGAAAAATTAGCTGAGGTATATGCTCAAGCTACCAAGGCAGGGTATAAAGTCATTGGAATTTCGGCATCGGGTGATGATAAAATTGGTAAAATGAAGTCTACCTATGGCTTGCCTTTTGATTTTTATTTTTGTGATGAAACTGCCTTAAAAACAATAGTGAGATCCAATCCTGGAATTGTTGTTTTAAACAAAGGAACAATCAAACAAAAATTGCATTGGAATGATGCGGACCAAATGGAACTTCCTTAAGTGATTCGCTATATTTTACATAAAACAGGCTATACGATATTGACACTCTTTGGAGTGGTGTCGGTTATTTTTTTATTATTTAATGTATTGCCAGGAGATCCTGCTCAAATGATGCTAGGCCAAAATGAGAGTGAGGAACAATTAGCTGTAGTACGTAAAAAATACGGATTTGACTTGCCACTTACTGCGCAATATGGCTATTATGTAAATGATTTATCACCTATATCATTCCATAGTTTGCGTCCAGATAATTTTTGTTTTTATTCGGAAGATAAATATACAGGGATTCGATTATTCACTTTTTTTGACAATCAAGTAGTGTTAAAATATCCTTACTTGCGCGAATCATTTCAAAAAACAGGAAAAAAAGTAAGCAGTGTTATTGCCGAAACCTTACCTAATACAGCCGTTTTAGCTGTTTTTTCGATTTTAATTGCTTTAATTATTGGTGTTTTTTTAGGGATAATTTCGGCGGTAAAAAAAGGGACGTGGATTGACCAAGGGATTCAATTGGTGAGCACATTAGGGATGAGTGTTCCTTCATTTTTTAGTGCCATATTATTTGCCTGGTTATTTGGTTTTGTATTGCATAAATACACACACTTACCTATGACAGGGAGTTTGTATCAATTGGATGATTTTGGCGAAGGAATACATTTAAATTTAAAAAACTTAGTGTTACCAGCATTAGTTTTAGGAATTCGACCACTGGCAGTTGTGTCTCAATTAATGAGAAATTCGTTGTTGGAAGTGTTGTCACAGGATTACATTCGTACCGCAAAAGCCAAAGGGCTTTCGACAACAAAGGTGATCTATAAGCATGCCGTTAAAAATGCATTAAATCCAGTGGTTACGGCAATTTCGGGTTGGTTTGCATCCATGTTGGCAGGAGCTGTTTTTGTGGAGTATGTTTTTGGTTGGAATGGCATAGGAAAAGAGATTGTTGATGCGCTAAATACCTCCGATTTACCCATTGTTATGGGTGCAGTGTTAGTTATTGCCTTATTGTTTATAGGAATCAATATATTTGTAGACATAATTTATGGATGGTTAGATCCAAGAATCAAATTGATAAAATAACCTTACAGAAAATAACATGAGACAAAAAATTGTTGCAGGAAACTGGAAAATGAATAAAAACGTAGCAGAGACTAAAAGTTTAATTGCTGATTTGAAGGCGCAAACTAAAACATCTAGTGCACGTGTAATTATTACACCTTCATTTGTGAGTTTAACAACAGCTGTTGAAGCAGTTGCAGGTAGTGGTGTTGAGGTAGCTGCTCAAAATATGAGTCAGCATGATAGTGGAGCCTATACAGGTGAGATTTCGGCGGCAATGCTTAAGGATGCTGGAGTAAAAATTGTATTGCTTGGGCATAGTGAGCGTAGAGCTTATTACGGAGAAACGGATGCATTATTGGTGGAAAAAGTAAACAAAGCTTTAGCTGAAGGTATTGAGGTTATTTTTTGTTTTGGTGAAGAGTTAGAAGATCGTAAGGGCGGAAAACATTTTGATGTGGTTGCTTCTCAAGTTTCCAATGCATTATTTCATTTAAAAGCAGATGCTTTTAAAAATATCATTTTAGCTTACGAACCAGTTTGGGCTATTGGTACAGGTGAAACTGCTACAGCAGATCAAGCACAGGAAATGCATGCATTTATTCGTAAAACTTTAGCAGACAAATATAGCGCTGATTTGGCCGAAAGTGTATCAATCCTTTACGGAGGAAGTTGTAAACCAACCAATGCAGAAGAAATTTTCTCAAAAGTAGATGTTGATGGTGGACTTATTGGAGGAGCATCATTAAAGGCAGAAGACTTTTTTGGAATTATAAATGCTAGATAGTTACATTTTTCAAAATGTAACTAATTTAAAATAAAATGCAAAGCATGAGTAATTTAGCTCATGCTTTGTTCGTTATACTACTTATAAATGTTACATTAGTACTTAAGTATTTTAAGGAAAGTGGATACATTTAACTTGGATTATACATTAAAACTGTGTTAGATGTCTTTGATATATATTACTATTAGTAGTAACTCTCTGACTAAATAGAGTTTTAACTATATAATCCGCTTTAATAAAACAAATAAATAAATGTCGACCCCAATTTATAAAGGATACAATTTTACCATTTCACCCCTGCAACCAGCTACAGAAATATTAATAGCGGAGTTAGGAGCAGTTGGTTTTGAAAGTTTTGTAGAAACCGAAACAGGTGTAAATGCTTACATACAAGAAAAGGACTGGAATCCTACTATTTTAGAGGACATTTATGTATTAGGTTCCGATGAATTTAGCATAAGTTATGTGCAAGAGGAAATTGAGCAGGTGAATTGGAATGAGGAATGGGAAAAGAATTTTGAACCTATTTTGGTAGATGAAAAGTGTAGTGTTCGTGCGCCTTTTCATGAAAAAAAGGAAGTGGAGTTTGACATTGTAATTGAGCCTAAAATGTCATTTGGTACGGGGCATCATGAAACGACACATATGATGATTCAACATTTGTTGACATTAGATATTAAAGGGAAGAAAGCCTTAGATATGGGGTGCGGAACTGGAGTTTTAGCCATTTTAGCAGAAATGCGAGGCGCACAACCTATTGATGCTATAGATATTGATAATTGGTGTTATTTGAATACTTTAGAAAATGTTGAGCGAAATAATTGCACGTATATTACGACATATGAAGGAGATGTAAGTTTGTTGGAAGGGAAAAACTATGAATTGATTATAGCTAACATAAACAGGAATATTTTATTAAATGATATGTCTAGCTATGCCAAAAGTTTAACCAAAGGGGGAGATTTATTATTGAGTGGTTTTTATGAAGAAGATTTTGAAAAAATTAACACTGCCAGTGCTAGTTTCGGTTTAGTTTTTGATAAAAAGATTATACGAAATAACTGGGTTGCAGCGCATTTCAAAAAAAAATAATATAACTAAAAAATTGTGGATTATGACTTCGGATTACGATATTGAAATTTTAGAACAGGTCGTTGAAGAAACAAAAGAAAAACATTACCATCAGATTGTTTTGTTTAATGATGATGTAAATACATTTGACCATGTGATAGATACCCTTATTCGGGTGTGTGAACATGAACCTTTACAAGCGGAACAATGTGCTATGTTAGTTCATTATAAAGGGAAATGTGGTGTTAAAACAGGGGACTATAAGGATTTGGAACCTCGTTGTACTGCATTGTTGGATGCTGGTTTAAGTGCCGAAATACAGTAAGCGTACTTTTTTTGTTTTTGTTGAAAATTAAAAAGCCCCCCGCTTTTTAATTTAAAATGTATTTATAAGTAAGTATCTTCTATTTTTAACATTAATTTTTTTATCTCCTTACCGAATCAGGATTTTATATTCCCAAGGGAGAAATTTTATTGTTTCTGTTGTGTTGAAATCTTCGGTAGTATTTGTTAGATAGTTTATGTATTTTCCAGAAAAGCCAACTTTAAATGAAATAGGTTCCTTCGAAAAATTTGCCATATAAATTAATTCAGTAGCTTCTTTCTTTCTTGCGAAAGCAAAAACAGTAGCGTCTTTTGAGGTGATGATTTTTGTAAATGTGGCTTTATTTTTTCCTGTAGTTAAGGCTTTCTGTTCATTCTTAAGTTTCCCTAATTTTTTCAATAAATGCCAAGTGTTTCCTTTGGTTTTTGGTATCGTATCTTTTTCAAAAAAACGCAAGCGCTTGTTCATTCCATATTCCTGCCCACTATAAATTAATGGCATACCGGGTAAACAATAGGTTAAAGCTGTCATGGCTTCCCAAGCAGCTCCCATACGTTCTTTTACTGTGCCATTCCAGGAGTTTTCATCATGATTGGTTACAAAGTTCATAATAATAGCTTCTTTTTGAAACAAACTATCTATGGTTTTTAAATGTAAAGTGAGTTCTTTTGCATCACTTTTTTGTTGGGCTATAGCATTCATTTTGTGATGCGTATCCCAACCATAAATCATATCAAAACCATGGTTCAAAAGTTCGGCGGCGCCATCTTCGGCTAGCATAAAAATAGGCTTCACTTGCCTAAGTTCGGCAATGGTTGATTTCCAAAAATCGGCAGGGACCATACCTGCAACATCACAACGAAATCCATCAATATTTTCGTTTTTTAGCCAGTGGAGCATGGCATTCTTCATTTCCAAACGCAGTTGTTTATTAGTGTAGTTAAGGTCGGCAACATCGGTCCAATCGGTATCTAAGGTATGGGTAATAGCCCCTTGAGCATCTTTGGTGTAATATTCGGGATGTGTGCTTACCCAATGATGATCCCAACCCGTATGATTTGCTACCCAATCCAAAATAACATACATATCATTGTCATGTGCCGTTTGAATAAGTTGTTTAAAATCCTTTAGGGTACCAAATTCAGGATTGATTTTGGTATAGTCGGAAACCGCATAATAGCTTCCTAAACTTCCTTTACTTTTAGTGGTTGAAATAGGAAAAACAGGCATGAGCCAAATGATTTTAACGCCTAATTGTTTTAATTGCGGGATATCCTTTGTGAATGCTTCAAAGGTACCTTCGGGAGAATATTGTCGAATATTAGCCTCGTAAATCACTGCTGATGCAATATCGGAATTAGTAATAGGAGGCTGTTGTTTTATTAGAGTGGTATTGTTTAGCGTATTTATATTGGAAGTGGAAGTACTTTTTTGTTTGCAAGCAACGCAAAATATAAGTACAGTGATTATGAATAGACTTATTTTTTTCATGGTTCAATTATTTTTTTTCTTCTAACAGCAGGATGTCAAAAGGAGTAGTAATGGAAATCATTTTATTTAACACAGTAGTTTCAACACCCGAATACGTATCGATCAGTTTGGTCCCTTTTGGAAAGAGTGCCCCTAGTGGAATATTTTTTTCTCCTTTGGGAACATCCAGAGCTACTATTACGCGATCCTTAAAATTAGTTATGGAAAAAGTACGCTGAAAAACATAGGGCCGTTCGGCAATCATTTGATGCATTCCTGCTCCTATAGCTGGATGGTTTTTACGAAATTGCCCTAATTTTTGCCAGTGATTTAAAATTTCCTGAGTTTTTGAATCGGTTTCAATTTGTTCCCAATTCATAAATGAGCGTAGTGTAGCGTCACCAACAGTACCGGAAATATCCAGATTTCGGGCCGATTCATCTCCATAATATACTTGCGCCGTTCCGGGACAAAGCAATAATCGATTTGCCGTTTCAAAGGGCTTTTTTCTGGACTTATCAAAAGGATGTGCATCATCATGCGAGGTCATATAATTTAATAGTCCAACTCCTTTGTATTCATTATTTAGTAGGTTGGCATATTTAAAAAATAAGTTTTCGTAAGTGCTCGTGCGACTATTTTTTACATCAAAATTAATTAGGCTATTAAAGCCGTAGTTGTAATAATTCACCTTTTTGTCGCCGTAATTATAAGATACTTCCTTTGAAGCATTGTAATGGTAGACTTCACCAACTAAATAAAAGGGGGTGTTATCCAACACCTTGTCTGGATGATTTGTTTTCCAGGTATCAAAAGCGGTTTGGCAAACGGCTTTAAATTCTTTCCAAACATAAGGTTCGGTATGCTTTACGGTGTCACACCGATAGCCATCAATTCCAAAATCTGTAATATAGTCAGATAACCATTTCATAATGTAAAAGCGAGGAGCTCTAGGATAACCTGTTTTTTTAAAAAAAGTATCTAATTCTGCTGTTTCTTGTTCAAAACGGCCTTCTTTTTTCCATTTTTGAGCTAAAAATAAGGGGATTTCGACATTGTGATTTATTTCAGTTTTTATATCAGGCAGGTTGGTTACTAAAGCACAATTCACATTGGTATCATAATCTTTAAACTGACATGTAGGGGTTTCCCGTACCCATTCGGTAGGCCAAACTGCATCTTTTTTTGTTACGGGACCGGTATGATTTATTACGGCATCCAATACTATTCGAATCCCATTTTTATGGGCAGTTTCAACTAAAATTTTCAAATCCTCTTTTGTTCCAAAATTAGGATCCAAAGCAGTCCAATCCTTAGTCCAATACCCATGAAATCCATAAGTTAACCCGGTACCTTCATCCACACCACCATGAATTTGCTCTACAATAGGAGTCATCCAAATGGCATTGATTCCTAATTTTGTAAAATAGCCTTCATTTATTTTTTGAGTAATTCCTTTTAAATCACCTCCTTTAAAACCACGTAAAACGGCCGTTTCTTTTGTGCGATCAAAGTTGATATCATTTGTTTTATCCCCATTATTAAAACGATCAGTCAACAAAAAGTACAAGTTTGCAGCTCCCCAAATAAAAGGAGTCTCGGTTTTTGGAGTAGCCACTTTGGTATTTTTAGCACAGCTAAAGCATAGTAAAGTGCAGAGTATGTATGTGGTGAATGATTTCATAGGGATTAAAATTTAATAGTAAGCCTTTTTTGAGTTTCGTTTTTTTGTATGGAAAAATTGATAGTGAGTACTTGTGTTTCCTTGGTGTAGTTCATAGGAAGTTTTTTGTTGCCTAAGCGCACTTTTTTTGGGTTATTTACTAAGTTATGAACTATAAGTTCCACTTGCTTTGTAGTTGATTTAAAATGTACTCCAGTGGTATTCGAAATGTTAATTTTTAAGTTTTTAACCGAATTACGAGATCTAAATTCAAGTAACTCATAGGCTCCCTTTTCATAAGCTTCAGGTGTTTTTCCGTCATCATAATATAAATGACCCGAGCTTTCTTGGGTATTGCTATCATAATAATAGTGTAATTTTAAATGCGTATTAGTATAAGCCTCCGTAGTTTGTATTATTGGACTCATGGGTATAAAAGCACCTCCACGAACAAAAATAGGAATAGCTTCCAAAGTTGTTTTTACCTGTTGACTACTCCCTCCTTTATAATTATCAGTGCCATAAAAGTTGTACCAATGGGTTCCTTTTGGGAAATAAATTTCTTTTTCGGTCAGGCCAGAAGTTAAAATGGGGGCTACTAAAAGATCATTTCCCCATAAATAAGCATCAGAATATTCAAGTAACGTAGCCTTGTTTTGTTCCTTGATAGTATCTTCCAAAATAAGTGGACGCATTAAAGGCATTCCTGTTTGATTATTTTCAAAAGCCAAGGTGTAATTATAAGGCAATAATTGATAGCGTAATTCAATGGCTTTTTTTGCTAAAGTTTTTGTTTTTTGGTCATGAAAAACAGGTTCGGGTGCAATATGTTCTTGTGCATGAGGTCTAAAAATAGGCTGAAATACGCCATATTGTAACCAACGTATATACAATTCTGGATCAAAAGTTTCGCCCCCTGCAAAGCCGCCTAAATCCGAATGCATATAGCCCAAACCTTGCATGCCCATTTGTAATGCAATTTTGGGTTGTGCTTGTAAGCCTCCCCAGCTTCGGTTGACATCTCCCGACCAAGGTATCATGCCATAACGTTGTGTGCCGGAATAGCCAGCTCGCATTAAAATAAAAGAACGCTGATTTGAAAATTCTTTCTGATAGCTATTGTAGAGTAATTTTGCCCATTGGTGACCATAAATATTATGTACCTCATCGGCCTTACCAGTTACATGATATAAGTCGGAAGGATGTACTTCGGGCTCTCCCAAATCACCCCACCAACCAGCTACACCCATTTGGATGTATTTTTTATACGTATCCCAAAACCAAGATTGTGCTTTGGGCTTAAAAATGTCAATTAATCCGGTGTTTCCAAAATAAAAATCGAAGCTATAGGCTTTGTTTAAGCTATCGGTAGCTAGTATTTTTTTGGTAACAGCTTCCTTCCATTTTTTTGAAGTACTTAAAATAAAGGGCTCTGTAATTAATACGGTTTTTATATACTGAGATTTTAAATCGGCAATCATTTTTTTTGGTGTTGGGAAAGAGTCTTTTAAAAATGCTAAATTTCCCATGGTGCCTTTCATTTCTTTTCCAAACCAATAAATATCTAATATCACTGCATCCAAAGGAATGCTATCCTTTTTAAATTTTTGCACTACCGATTCAACTTCTTGCTGCGAATGATAGCCAAAACGACTGGCAAAATTACCAAATGCCCATCTTGGCGGTAGCGGTTGCCTTCCAGTAATTGAGGTGTACTCATATAAAAGCTGTTTCCAACTAGTTCCAGCAATTACTTGGTAGGTCTTTCGTCCCCCTATAGTTTCATAGGTGAGTGTGTTGTTTTGTTTGCTATCCAAATCTAAAAAACCAATAGAAGGATTATCAAAATGAAGCATATATTTTTCCGATGATATCACTAATGGTATGGAGTAATTCATTAGTTCGGAATGAGTTTCGTAACCGTAATGTGCTTTGTTGTATAGCTCTAATCGATAGCCTCTGCGATTCATAGGTAAGGCACGTGAGCCACCTCCATACAATACTTCATTTGGTTTTAAGTTGAAGTTGATATGTTCCAAACTATCTGTTTTTGAATAGCCTTCCTTTTCTGAAATTAAGCGTTTGTTTTTGTAGTAATACTGGAGTTGAAAAGGTTTTTTAGTAATTAAAAGACGGATTCCCTTAGTGGAAAATGAGATGGTATTTTCGGTTTCCTTAAAAGTTGTTTTCACAAGCACTTTAGGAGGTATCACCGTGTGCGAAGTCGGATTCCAAACTTCTCCAGCAGGGATAAAATTAGTTTCAATAATTTGTTCGGACAAGGCTTTTATTTGGTAAACACCATCCGTTGTATACACTTTGAGTATTTCGTTATTCAACTCACTTTTTGTGTAGCTCTTTTGGCTTTGCGCCGAAAGTAGGTAGCTAAAAAGAAGAAGGATGAGATGAATGGTTTTCATTGGTTATTAAAGTTGTATTTGTTCGAGTGTTTTACGTAGCGATAGCCAAGTAAAAGGTATCTAGAACTGTTTGTTTACGAGTTTTTTTTGCAGTACTAATAAAGTAACCTATCTATAAAAAAAATGCACTAAAATTCACTTCAAAAAACCCATGAGACTCCTTTGTAAGGGAAGAAACCCCATGGGAATAACTAAACTAACTAAACTAAGTCAAACTATGATGACTTATGGGAGTAGTGGAGGAAACTAAAACTTCGCGATTGTTTACAAAAAGTTTTAATTCTTTGTTTCCTTCTATTGAAAAAGTAACATTTTCATGCGAAACCGTTACTTTTAGTAGCTGATTTCTAAAATTAATTTTAAAGGAATAGCGTTTCCATTGTTTGGGGATTTTGGGTTCAAAATACAAGGCGCCATTTTTAACACGCATGCCTCCAAAACCTTCTACAATACTCATCCATGTACCTGCCATGCTGGTAATATGGCAGCCCTCTTCCACCTCTTTGTTGTAATCATCTAAATCCAAGCGTGAGGTTTGTAAGTAAAATTCATAGGCTTGATCCATACGGTTTAATTTAGAAGCAATAATACTATGCACACAAGGCGATAAGGAGGATTCATGAACGGTTAAAGGTTCGTAAAAATCAAAATGCTTTTCTAATTCTTGTTGACTATAATGATCTTCGAACAAGTACATGCCTTGCAATACATCGGCTTGTTTGATATACGGAGATCGTAAAATACGATCCCAACTCCATTTTTGGTTTATGGGTCTCTCGGTAGTAGTAAGCTTGTCTACAGTAATTAATTCTTTATCTAAAAAACCATCCTGTTGTAAATAAACCTCATGTAATTCAGAATAGGGGAAGTACATTTTTTGAGCTACTTCATTCCATTGATTTAATTCTTCGTAACTTAAATGGGTTGCTGCCCAAATACGTGAAAATTGATCGGGGTACGAAGTTTTAATTTTATGAATATTTTCCAAACAATATTCAATACACCATTTGGCTAAATAATTAGTGTAATAGTTATTATTAATATTATTTTCATATTCATTTGGTCCTGTAACTCCAAGGATTACATACTTGTTTTTTGCTGTAGAAAAGTTGGCGCGTTGTTGCCAAAAACGGGCAATTCCGATCATAACTTCTAAGCCTTTTTCTGGAATATAACTAAAGTCTCCCGTGTAACGTACATAATTATAAATAGCAAAAACCATAGCGCCATTTCGGTGAATTTCTTCAAAAGTAATTTCCCATTCGTTGTGGCATTCTTCTCCATTCATGGTTACCATTGGATACAATGCAGCACCATTTTTAAAACCTAATTTTGTGGCATTTTCAATAGCTTTTTCTAGATGATTATAGCGGTAGGTAAGCAAATTTCGAGCTACTTCTTGGTCTTTGGTTGCCATGTAAAAAGGCAGACAATAGGCCTCGGTGTCCCAATAAGTACTCCCGCCATATTTTTCGCCAGTAAAGCCTTTTGGACCAATATTTAAGCGCGAATCCGTGCCTAAATAGGTTTGATTTAACTGAAAAATATTAAAACGAATTCCTTGTTGGGCTTTAATATCCCCATCAATGGTAATATCGGCCATGTCCCAAATTTTAGCCCAAGCCTGTTTTTGAGTTTCAAGTAATTTATGAAAACCAATGCTGCCGGCTTTTTCCAATAGTTGACAACTATAGGCTTCTAGTTCCTTTTTTTCATGATTCGACGAAACCGCGTAACCAGCAAATTTATCAATACTAAAAGGAGTTCCTTTTTCAACTTCTGCCGTGTATTTTAACCCAATGTAGGTGTCTTTTTGAATCACTTTGGGGAGTATGGAAACCGTTTTGGTATTTAAGCTACATTGATTACGCATACCTGTACAAACATGAAAATCTGTTTTTAATGTACGCGCGGTTATAGCAGCGGCATCTCCCATGTGCTTTACATTTAATGTTTCCCAAAATTGATCGTCCCAATTGGTATCCTCATTGGTAATTCCACTGTCGATGTATGGAGTTAATGAAATTAGGGCATCTTCACTTAAGGGCGTAATTTGGTAACGAATAACACCAACTTCGTCCATTGTTAAGCTTAAAAAGCGTGTAGCTATTACTTTTACAATGGTATGGTTTTGTAATGTTGCTGTAAATGAGCGTTGGTACCATCCTTCGCGCATGTTTAATTCTCTTTTAAAATCGGATATGGCAATACATTTATTCAAATCCAATAGCACGCCATTAACTTCAACATGAATTCCAATCCAGTTGGGAGCGTTTAATACTTTTGCAAAATATTCTGGATAGCCATTTTTCCACCAACCTACACGAGTTTTATCGGGATAATAAACGCCAGCTACATAACTTCCTTGGAAGGTGTCGCCCGAATAATCCTCTTCAAAATTGGCACGTTGTCCCATAGCACCATTTCCAATGCTAAACAGACTTTCCGATGATTTGACACGGTCTTTATTAAAGCCTTCTTCAATAATAGACCATTTATTTGGTTGTATATAGTCCTGATTCATAATCAGTCATTTTTTTGATTTATCTCTTATGTTATTGTATATACATATAGAGGGTTACTTAAAATGTGGTTCTCGTATTAAATTCCTTTAAGGAATGTTATGTTAACCAATACATTTTCTTTAATTACACAGGTATTATAGCTGTGCTATAAATTCAGTGCTTATTTCTGTAAAGTTTTTAAACACGTAGTCTGCTTTTCTCAATGTGAATTCATCGCCTATGCCTATAGCTGTCATTCCAGCATTTTTAGCAGCCTCAATTCCTGCAACAGCATCTTCAAAAACAACACATTGTTCTGGTTTTTTGTTAAGGAGTTGAGCGCCCAATAAAAATACTTCGGGGTCTGGTTTTGCTTTGCTTACATGTGTGCCATCGACTAAGGCATCAAAATCTTGGCGTAAGCCAACACGGGTTAATATTTCATTGGCATTTTTACTAGCCGAGCCCAATGCAATGGGATGCTCATTGGTTTTTAAAAAATCCAATACTTTAGGGACATCGGGTAAAATTTCGGCATTGGTCATTTTACGGATGTAGGTTAAGTAATCTTCATTTTTTGCAGCCATCCAATACTCTTTTTGATCTTGAGAAGCTACGATGTTTCCGATACTGAGTAAAATATCCAAAGATCGCTTTCGGGACACGCCTTTTAAAAGTTCATTATGTTTTAAAGTGAATTTAAAACCTAATTGATCGGCGAGTACTTTCCAAGCTTTGTAATGGTATTTTGCTGTATCCACAATGACTCCGTCCAAGTCGAAGATGAATCCTTTTTTGGTCATGTTTACTATTTTTTAGATTCGTACATCATCGGTATCATTCACGCGGGCAACTAATGCAGCTGCTGCTAAAAATGACACCCCACTTATGACCAAGGCGTAAATAGGATTACCCCCATACACGTATTTAACTAAAGGACCACCAATAATTCCATTTACAATTTGAGGAAGTACAATAAATAGATTGAAAATACCCATGTAAACTCCCATTTTACGGGCAGGAATAGCTCCGGCTAAAATGGCATAAGGCATTGACAAAATACTAGCCCAAGCAATACCTACTGCTGTCATTGAACCTAATAACCAATACTGATTAGGAGCAATGTAAATAGAAAGTAAGCCTAATCCACCAATAATTAATGAAGTAGTATGCGTGGCTTTACGTCCTATTTTTTTAGCAATTGCAGGTAAAAAGAAAGCGAAAACAGCAGAAACCGCATTGTAAACACCAAAAATAATTCCGATCCAATCGGCGGCATTTTGATAGGTGCTACTTTGTGTGTCTGTTAAGGGTAATTTATAAATATGGTGAGCAATAGCGGGAGTAGTAAATACCCACATGCCGAATAACCCGAACCATGAAAAAAATTGGACCCAACTTAACTGCCGCATTGTTTGTGGCATTTTTTTGAAGTCAGAAAATATGGATAATAATGAAGCCTCTTCGGTTTCACTAGCTAATTCTCCATTTGCTGCTTCAAATTGTTTCAGCTCTTCTGGACTGTACTCTTTAGTTGTAAAAACAGTAATTAGTATACTTGTGATCAACACAATGGCTCCAACAATAAAGGAGATTAATAAATGTGTTGGGACTTGTCCTTGGGTTGTCGTATTTGAAATACCAAACCAATTAGTAAGTGCATAGGGTAACCATGACCCTATTACGGCACCTATACCAATTAGAACAGTTTGAATACTAAAACCTTGTGTACGTTGTTCCGAGGGTAAATTATCCGCAACTAAGGCGCGGAAAGGTTCCATGGCTATATTAAATGACGCATCCATAATCATAAGCATTCCAGCCCCTACCCATAATGCAGGTAATATGGCTATAAATAAATGGGCCTGTGGTAAAAATAGTAAGCCTATTGAAGCTAAAATAGCACCCGTTAAAAAGAAAGGTCTACGGCGACCTAATTTAGTCCAAGTACGATCACTATAGTGACCAATAAGTGGCTGTACTATAAAGCCAGTAATAGGAGCTATTAACCAAAACCAAGATAAATGATGTATGTCTGCACCAAAAATCTGAAGTATACGACTTGCATTTGCATTTTGTAAAGCAAATCCCATTTGAATGCCCAGAAAACCGAAACTCATGTTCCATATTTCCCAGAAACCTAATTTACGCTTGTTCATTAAGTAAAATTTATCCACAAAGTGGCGTTTCATTTTTTGAGGTGTTCCTCAAAATTTAAAACCTTATTCAACGAATTCCTCATGGACTTTCCTTGAGGGTTGATATTACTGTATGATAAGCGAATACTATTACTAAATAATATCAACTTTAAATGGTATTGATATAATGTAGTTGAGTAAACGTATCAAAACTTATTTTTAAAAGTAGAAAGTGAAAAATATAAGTCTTGATTTCTATTTGTAAAGGTAATTAATATTTTGAGTTGTGCAAATTAAATTTTGCTCTTATCCCTTATAAATAAAGGCTTTGACTGGTTTTGTCAAAGCCTTTATTACACGCGAAATTCATATTTCAAGCGATTGAGAAGTAAGTATTCTCATTTTTTAAACACTTAGTTTTTTAAGGCTTTTCCTGTTAAAAAAATTTTATTATTTAGTAGAATTCTATAAAAATATAGCCCTTTTGGACTTAAATTTTCAGGGGTTTTAAGTTGAATAGAACTATTTCCTTCTAAGATTTGAACAGTTTTACTCGTTACTAATTGTCCTATAGAATTTACCAATTGAATAGTAGCTGTTCCTGCTGTTGAACTATTAAAATTAATAGTTAATTCTGATGTAAATGGATTCGGATAGGCGGTAGCTCCAATAGTAGTAATATCGATTATTTTTTGTCCATTGGTTGGGAAATCACTCGGAGGATCAGCCCTAAAGTCATTGTTGTAATAATAAGGTTTATCACTACAGACGTTTAAATCTGGAGTTTTATTACGTCCATTATTATTAAAAATAATATTAGAGCAGTTTGCATTAATTTCTGCTTTATACCAATCATTACCTATGGGAGTTAATGGAGTGCCAGGCCAATCGCCAGCAGTGGCTTGTTGATTTTCCCAAGTGTACACTGTTTTAAAGTTTTTAACAAATACAGTAAATGATGCTGTATTTTGTCCAGGAAAATCACTTGGTGGATTAGCATTAAAGGTATTGTTATAATAGTAAGGTTTGTCACTACATACATTTAAATCTGGGGTTTTATTACGGCCGTTATTATTAAAAATAATGTTAGTACAGTTGCTGTTAATTTCAATTTGATACCAGTCATTCCCAATAGCCGTCATTGATGTACCAGGCCATCTGCCCAAAGTAGGTTGTTGATTAGCCCATGTGTAGGCAGTTTTAAAGTTTTTTACAAAAACCGTAAAATTACCAGGGGTATTATCATTATCGTCAGGAGTGTCATCTGGGGTTTCAGAACTACCTCCTTTAGACCAAACAGCATAACTTTTACCTGAAGTACGTAAGTTCCATCCACTTCCATTAGGAGTCCAGCTTCCCGAACCTAATTTCATGGCAAGCGTACCATTGCGACCATCAATGTATGCTGCGTATAAATCATTACGGGCTTCGTCAATATTCATGGTACTTCCTGCAAATATTTTTACATCTTTTCGAACGGCAATTAAATCCCTGATTGCTTTTCTAAGGTTTCGATTTCCGTCAAAATAGTGTGTCCAAAACACCATTGGATTTCCAGGGTGTGTAAGTATGTAGGCATAACCTTTACGCAAATTAACTTCTCCCCCAGGAAAAACATATCCAGATCCACAGCATTGTTGTGCAGCACCAGTATCGTGATTATCTAGAAAAGTAACTGATTTTGATGGATTAATACCAATCATACCAGAGGCGTTGCCCGAAAAGTCTCTTAAATAAGAAAGGTTGTTATCTCTAAGGGCATTTTGTAAGCTTACTTTGGTGTTAAAATCAAAAGCGGATGAGGACTGTTGCGTAAAGTTTACCCAATTATTAGTCTGTACACGGCTACTTTCTAATAGTTCGCCCACAGCGATATAAGGTTGAGTAGCATCGTTGTATTCTTTATTAAAAACAGGATCATAGCCATGTACAAAATCGTAACGCCAACCATCATAGCCTACATCATTTTTTAAAAAACGCATCCACTTAATAATTTCTTGGCGTACTTCGGGATTAAAATGATCTAAATCACGAGCAGGGCCATAAGTACCATTAGAACCATCAGCTTTTAAAGCATTTCCTGGAAAATAATCTCCATTGATACTAAATTCAACTGGGAAATTTACAAAGTCACGCCCTTCGTCATCTGCAGTAATAAAATAGGTAGGCCAAGTAGGGTTTTTAAAATCGACAGCATTGGTGGATCCTACACGATGATTAATTACAATATCACCAATAACTTTGATATTCTTTTGGTGGAGGTTGTTTATTAAGCCGCGGAGTTGTTCTTCGGTTCCATAAGCACTATTTAAGTTATATAATTCTCGAGGTAAATAGCCTTGAGGAGCCGCAGAATCACTGCATGGCGGAAGCCAAACGGCATCAAAACCTGCATCGCTAATGCGTTGACTATTTTGTTGTATTACATTAAACCAAGTTTGACCTTCGGGTTGTCGATGTACATTCCAATCAAAAGCTTGTAATAATATGGCCTCACTTTGAGCTGTAATTCCCCAATAACTTAAAAAGACTAAGAGAAAGGATTGAAATTTTTTTAGGGTGCTTTTTTCCCAAGTGCAAGGAAAAGCAATGTTGTTGAATTGCATAATAATTAATTTAAAGAGTTAATAATGCGTTAGTTGTGATAACTACGAATTTATAATGAATATTCTTTAAATAATAATATGTGATAATACGATAACGATTGCGTGTTTGTAACTTACTAATTTAATTGTGATTTTTTAGGATATAATAAGAAATTCTTGTCTGTAAATTATACGAATTACGTTGAGGTGACAGCTGTAGAGGTAATTTAACTATTTTAAGCAGTAACCTACCTAGCTGTAGATTCTCGTTCAATAAGCTCAGTATCTATAATCACTGTTTTGTATTCTTCAATACCTTCTTCGTGATTTTCAAGTTTATTTATAAGTAGTTTGGAGCTATACTCTCCCATTTGTTTGCCATGTTGACTCACCGTAGTTAGGCTAGGAATACAATGTTTTGATAAAATACCATCGGTAAAACCAACGATAGCCACATCATCTGGGACAGATTTATGAAAGCCTTTTAATACCCTAGCAGCCGTAGCTGCAAAAAGTTCATTAACAGCAAAAATTCCATCAATATCTTTATCTTTTAAAAATGCATGTATTTTTTCGTGACAATGAGCAACATCTTCAATTTTTAAAATTAAAGATTCGTCAATCTCAATATCATAAGCAGATAAACCACGTTTATAGCCTAATGTTCTAAGCTTACCAACACTTACATAGTCCACCGTTGTAATTAAGGCAACTTTACGGCAGCCAATGCTAAGTAAATGGTTAGTGGCATGTTGAGCTCCTCGGACATCATCTACAATAATTTTGTCACAAACCATCTCGTCTACAACGCGATCAAACATAATTACTGGCATACCTTGATTAATGGTTTCTGTTATATGGTGATAATCCCCTTTTTGTTGAGTTTCCTTTGCTACCGAAAGTATAAAGCCATCGGCACTTCCGCTGGCAAGCATTTCCATATTAATGACTTCTTTGTCAAATGAGTTGTTAGAGGAACATATAATAACTTGATAACCTTTTTCATTGGCTACTTTTTCAATTCCTCCTATAACAGTAGTAAAAAAGTGATGAACAATTTCAGGAATGATCACCGCAATGGTTTTAGTTTTTCTATTTTTTAAACTTAAAGCAATGTTGTTGGGTTTGTAGTTATATAACTTAGCAAAAGCTTTTACTTTTTGTCGGGTATCTTCACTAATTTCCTTGCTGCCCTTTAGTGCTTTTGAAACTGTTGATACAGAAATTTCAAGTTCTTTTGCAATATGTTTTAAGGTTATTTTTTGTTTCACGAGAAATAGGACTATTTTAATTACGAAAACCTTGTAGGTTTTTAAAGATTTCTAACTTAATAAATATTAATCAATTTTATATACTTTTTAATAAAAACTAATTTTTTAAAGACTTAAGTTTTGTTAAATGTGCTAAAAAATGATTTTTTTATATTTTTTTAAGTGTTTTATTGATTAAAATGAAAAACTTCTTAACATTCAATCGATTTCGTTACTTATTTGTCAATCAGATGCTTGGTTTCGAAAACGTTTTTGTCCTAATTTTGAATTAGAAAGTGAAAAGTATAAGTCGTTTGATTTTTAACAACTAGCATTAGTGAAATCGAAATACTTAAAAAGCTTATTGGTGTATTGTATTACAAATAAATGCATAATTCAGGTTTAAGTAAAAGTGTTTCAATTCATATCCTTCAAGAAGTTAAAATTCTGGAATGGATGACAGTTATTATTAATTAAGAACAATAAAATGAATATTATACTAAAAAGATTTTTTTATGTGCTGCTATTATTAGCGCCATTAGGTATATATGCTCAAACTACTGTTGAGGGTGTGGTTGTCGAAGAAGCTTCGGCAATACCCCTCCCTGGAGTAAATGTTATAATTAAAGGTACAACCAAAGGGGTAGTTACCAATTATGACGGAAAATATACTATTGAAAATGTGAAAGAAGGCGCTATTTTGGAGTTTACCTATATCGGTTTTCTTACACAAGAGATTCCTTTTACAGGAAAGAAAACTATTGATGTAGTACTAAAAGAAGATGTTTCCGAATTAAGTGAGGTAATACTTATTGGATATGGGTCAGCTTCTAAAGAAGATGTAACAGGTTCGGTACAAGCGGTTGGAGCTAAAGATTTTAATAAAGGGGCTATAGTGTCGCCAGAACAATTACTTTCGGGTAAAACTGCCGGGGTACGTGTATTGTCTGCAGGTGGAGCACCTGGTGCGGGCTCGCAAATTAGAATTAGAGCAGGATCATCGTTAAGTAATAGTGACCCGTTGATTGTTATTGATGGTGTACCCTTAGATCAAGGTGACTTACAAGGGGCTCGAAATCCATTAAATATTATTAATCCCGATGAGATTAAAGATTTTGTTGTATTAAAAGATGCTGCAGCTACAGCCATTTATGGATCTAGAGCTTCAAATGGAGTAATTTTAATTACAACTAAAAAAGGAAGCAGAAACGCACCACTTAGTGTGGAGCTAGACACTAAATATTCATTATCGGAAGTAGTGAATACCACCGACGTGTTTGATGCTAATGGATTTCGGAATTTAGTAAATGAAAGAGCAAGTGATAAAGTAGATCGTTTAGGTAATGCTAATACCAATTGGCAAGATTTGATTTATCATACGGCGCCCGGAGCCATAACAAACTTAACCTTGTCAAAAGGTTTTGATAATGCTGCTTTGCGTGTTAATTTGAATGCGACTGGGCAATCTGGAGTTATAAGAACGGATACGTATAAACGACATGCGGTGAATTTGTCATACACTCAATTTTTATTGAATGATGATTTAAAATTAACACTTTCGAGTAAAAATAGCATTTCAAAAAATCGATTTGCGAATAATGATGCCATAACTGCGGCGACGCAGTTTGATCCTACGCAACCGATATATGATGAGCAAGGAAGATTTTTTGAATTTAGAGTAGGTGGAGGTTTTGAAGTGAATGCACCAAGTAATCCATTAGGTCTATTACTCGAAGATGTAAACGAAGCAACCAATTTACGAACAGTGACCAGTTTGAATGCAGATTATAAAATTCCTTTTGTTGAAGGTCTAAGGTTTAATTTAAATACAGCATTAGATTATACAGATGTGGACGGGGAACAAAATAAGCCTGCAAGTATTGGTCAAAATAAAGATGATGTTCCGTTTAAAAAAATATATACCGGTTTTAACCGAAATCAATTATTAGATTTTTATTTTAATTACAAGAAGGATTTTAGTTTTTTAAAATCGGCAATTGATGTAACAGCGGGCTACTCTTATCAAGAATTTTTTGAAGCCAAAGACCGTTCCGAAACTCAAACAGGAGTATTTGGACCAGTAGCTCCAGAAAGATCTAGAGATGTGTTAATAGGTTATTTTGGTAGAGCAAGTATAGATTTTAATAATAAATACTTAATCTCGGGAAGTATTCGTAGAGATTTAAGTTCTAAATTTTCAAAAGACAATAGAGTGGGGATTTTCCCAGCGGCTTCGGTAGCATGGAAAATTCATAATGAGAAATTTTTAGCCGATTCAAATGTAATTTCGGAACTTAAAGTTAGGGGAGGAGCAGGTATAACTGGACAGCAGGAAATTGGTTTAAATTTAGGGTTTATTGGTTTGCTGAAACCAGGTGAAGGTGGCGCACAAGTACAGTTTGGTGATGACTTTGTAGATACGCTTCGTTTTGAGCCTAAAGACGATAATTTAAAATGGGAAGAAACCTTAAATTATAACTTAGGATTAGATTTTGGATTATTTAATAATCGAATTTCTGGAAGTATTGACTACTACCAAAAAAATACCGAAGATTTATTAGTCGAAGTACAACAATCTGCAGGTACAAATACTACAGATGTATTTTTTAATAATGCAGGAGAAATTAAGAGTAGTGGGTTGGAATTTCAAATTAATGGAGCTATTATTCAAAAAAAGGATTTTAATTGGAATCTGGGTTTCAACTTTACGTATAATGAACGCGAAATAGATCGCTTATCATTAGTAGATGATCCTAATGTGTTTCGCTTACAAGGAGGAATTTCGGGAGGAACTGGGAATACCATTCAAATTTGGAAAAAAGGTTTTGATCCTACTACATTTTTTGTGAATCGTCAGATTTATGATGCTAACGGAGCACCTATTGAAGGGGCGTATGTGGATGTGAATAACGATGGCGAAATTACAGATAGTGATAAGTTACCCTATAAAAAGGCAACACCCGATGTATTTGGAGGGCTTACTTCAAATATGCGTTATAAAAATTGGGATTTGAATTTTACTTTTCGAGGAGCCTATGGAGGTTATAATTACAATAATGTACAATCAAATACAGGGAATGAGGCTTTTGGGCTAAATCCACCTGGAGTTTTTTTAAGAAATGTAAATACGGATATTTCAAATACTAATTTTAAGAATGCACAATTTTTTTCAGATTATTATGTGCAAAAAGCTGACTTTATTCGCTTAGATAACATTTCTGCAGGCTATAATTTACCTTTTGAAAACATAAAAGCACGCTTATCATTTACGGTCACTAATGTATTTACCATTACAAATTATGAAGGTTTAGATCCAGAAATATTTGTAACCGATGTAAGCTCTAAAAGGGAAGGTATTGATGATAAATTTTACCCAAGACCTAGGACATTTGTATTAGGATTAAATGTTAAGTTTTAAAAACAGAAAAATGATGTTACGATATATAAAAATACTAGTGTGCATAAGTAGTTTAGGATTTTTTACTATTTCTTGCGAAAAGGATTTGGATGTAGTACCCGAGGATAATCGAATCACGGCAGACCAAGTGTTTACTTCCGAAGATGGTTATAGAGCCGGTTTGGCTAAGTTGTACGGGGGCTATTCATTAAGTGGACAAAGAGGGCCTTTCGGTTTACCAGATTTAAAAGGATTAAATGAAGGTTTTTCAAACTACCTAAGATTGTATTGGAAATTACAGGAGTTAACTACCGATGAGGCAGTCATTGGTTGGGATGATGGAACGATTAAGGATTTACATTCGCAAACATGGACATCCGGGAATGAGTTTATTAGAACTATGTATGATCGTCTTTTTTTTCAAATAGCTTCTTGTAACTCGTTTATAAGAGAGATTACACCCGAAAAAGTATCTGAGCGTGGATTAACCGATAATGATGTGATAAAAAGTTACCGTAGCGAAGCTCGTTTTTTGAGAGCGTTAACCTATTGGCATGCTATGGATTTATATGCTAATCCTACGTTTGTAACCGAAAAGGATAAAGTAGGAGGTTTTTTGCCACCTCAAATTAAAAGAGCAGAATTATTTACTTATTTAGAAGAAGAATTATTAGCTATTGAAAATGAAATCTCAGCAGTAAGGACAGCCCAATATGGTCGTGCCGATCAAGGAGCTGTATGGACGTTGTTGGCAAAATTATATTTAAATGCAGAAGCCTACGGAGTACCCGAAAGATATAATGATTGTGTAACCTATTGTGAAAAAATAATAAATGGTGGTTATAGTATTGATCCATCTGTTCCATATAATTATTTGTTTTTAGCAGATAATGATAGCAATGGAGCGCAAAGCGAATTTATTTTTACCATTCCTTTTGATGGTTTACGTACACAATCCTTTGGAGGTACTACTTTTATTGTTCATGCAGCAGTAGGAGGAAGTATGAATCCTAGAGCTGATTTTGGAATCAATGGAGGTTGGTTTGGTTTACGTACCACAAGCGGATTAATTGATAAGTTTGGAGCGCCAATTAATCAAACGGAAGTGTTCAAAAGAGACGATAAAGGAGAGGTAGTTTTAGATGATGATGGGAATAGAGAATCTTTAGGGTTTCAACAAATTTGGAATGATAAGCGTTTATTGGCTTATACTCCGGGGCAAACTAAAGAAATTAATGATATATCAAATTTTGGTGATGGTTATGCCATTCAAAAATACAGGAATATAACTAGTACAGGTGAGGTAGGTTCTGATTCTGAAGATCATCCAGACACCGATTTTCCAATGTTTCGTTTGGCCGATGTATATTTAATGTATGCGGAATCTGTTTTAAAAGGAACATCTGGTGATAAGGCTGTTGCTGTTGGGTATATTAATCAGTTAAGGCAAAGAGCACATGAGGGTTCCACATCGTTTAATATTACCGAAGCCGATTTGACCGAAGATTTTATTATTGATGAACGAGCTAGAGAACTGTATTGGGAAGGGCATCGTCGTACAGATTTAATTAGAGTAAAAAGATTTACCGAAAATGGAGTTTGGCCATTTAAAGGGAATGTACCTCAAGGGAGAACGACAGCAAGCTTTAGGAATATCATGCCAATTCCTGCAAAGGAAATTGCGCTTAATCCAGACAATCTAAAACAAAATCCAGAGTATAACTAATTGAAGTAAAGTAAACATTTTAAAGGTGTTTGTTATTTCTTTAGGCTTCTTTTAATTAATTGGTAGTTAACTATTTAATTTATTTGTTAGAAGGAGTCTAGGAGAACTATATCCTAAAATTAATTCAGATTTAAATTGAAATAAGCCATTAAAGTGTTTAAAACTTCTTTTTAAAAGAAAAAATAAAATGAAAAATATAGTTAGAATTTTAATAGTAGTATTCCTAGCGTTATTTGTTAGTTGTGAAAGGAATGATGAAGTAGTTTTTGTTGAAGACGGTGTTAAAGAACCTACTATAGTAACGGCTAATGAACGTATTGTTTTAAATAAAGCTTTCGCTGAAAATACTGCAGTAACTTTAGTTTGGGAAGATGCAGTCTATGATATTTCAACCCCAGTTTCGTATGTGATAGAATTAGCAGCTTCGGGAACAAGTTTTGCCGAGCCTAGTATTGTAGGGGAGACAAGCGAGCGCTTTTACAGTTGGTCTGTTAAAGAATTTAATGATGCGGTGATCAATGCCGGATTAAAGCCAGATGAAGAAGCTGCTGTTGATTTACGTGTAGTTTCTTCGGTAGGAGTTGATAATGGAATAGCATTAACATCTGGAGTAAATGTATATACTGTGGTGCCTTACCCTAATGAAGCGCCTAAGTTATTTTTAGTGGGAGCGTTCCAAGCTTATTATGGAAAGTCAGCATGGACACCCACTGAGGCTATTGAAATGAATTATTTAGGTGATGGATCTACTCAAGTTTATGAAGCCTATGTGAAACTAGGGAATGATGATGGATTTAAATTTATTTCGGCAGCAGCAGATTGGAGTGTGTTAGATGGTAATTATGGCACCGATGGAGGAGCTCAAAATGGAGTTATTGTAAATTCAGGAGGTAGTAGCGATGTAAAACCAAGTGCCGAAGGTTTTTATTATGTTAAGGTGGACATCGACAACTTAACTTATCAATTAATAAAAATGGACTGGGGTATTATTGGTAGTGCTACAGCAAATGGATGGGACCGTGAAACATCGATGACTTATGATTTTGAAAGCAATTCTTTTGCGATTACAGAAACATTGGTAGTTGGCGAAATGAAATTTAGAAGTAAAAATACCGGCAATGAGATTTTTGGATCTGGCGAAGATTGGAAGTTTAATGTAGGTAATTCTGGCGATGAAGCCGTTGCAATTGATACTGGGGATGATAATTTTATGGGTATTTTACCAGGGGATTATGATATAAGTTTATCTATTGATTTTGATGGTAAGGCGGTAACTGAAATTACTAAAAAATAATATTTATGGAAAATGTAAATAAATATATAGTTTTAGGAAAAGCAGTATTGGGCGTTTTTGCAATGGCATTTCTCTGTTATTCCTGTGAAGAAGTAGAACAAGTAGCCGATCCCGGTTTGTTAAGTGAGCAAGAAGATTTACGACTCGATTTGAAGCAGTATGATAATGGGAGTCGGGTAATGATGCAGGCCTTTTATTGGGATGTGGAGCCTATTGGCGAATGGTATACTGTAATTAATAGTAAGTTAGCAGATTGGTCAAGTTCGGGGGTAGATCGTATATGGTTACCTCCAGTATCTAAAGGGCAGTCCGGGATGTTTTCAATGGGGTATGATCCATCAGATTATTTTGATTTAGGTGAATTTGATCAACATGGTACTGTTGAGACCCGTTTTGGCTCCAGGGTCGAATTGGAAAATTTGATTAATCAAGCACATGATAATGATATTGAAGTCATTGCAGACGTAGTCTTAGGACATAATTCCGGCGGAGGAAAACAAGATAATCCTTTTCGTCCTGGCGATACCGAAGTATTTTCATTGTTTAATGAAGCTAACGGAAATGCTTCAGGAAAGTTTAATAGAACAAATGAACATTTTCATCCAAATGATATTCATGAGAACGATGAACAGGCATTGTTCTTTGAAAAAACCGACTTATGCCATGATCAAGTTTATGTGCAAGATTGGTTATGGAAACGTGATGATTCCGTAGCAGAATACTATAAAAAAATTGGTTTCGATGGTTGGCGTTTTGATTATGTAAAAAGTTTTTCACCAAATGTGGTAAAGCAATGGAACGCCAAAGTTGGAGGATTTTCGGTAGGAGAAAATTTTGATGGAAATGCTGAGGTATTAAAAAAATGGGTAGATGAGTCGGGTTCTCCAGCTTTTGATTTTGCCTGTTTTTATAAATTAGAAGAAGCTCTTGATCGATTTAACGACCTTACCTATTTAGAGGGAGATATGCTTCGAAAAATATACCCAGATAAGGCGGTTACTTTTGTTGCAAATCATGATACCGAAAAAGATAAAAATGTTAATAATAAAATTAGCTTTTCTAACAAAATGTTAGCCTATGCTTACATGTTAACACATGATGGGTACCCAACTATTTTTTATAGTGATTATGAGAATTTAACTTTTCAAAAAACATTAAAAAATCTAATGGAAATACATAGCACTTTAGCTACGGGCCCAATTGAAGTATTAAAATTGGATCAGGAAGAATATATTATGCAACGAGAGGGGAGTGCTAATAATCCGGGTTTGATCTTGTATATGAATATCGGTAGACGTGCTAAAAGCGTTGAGGTTCAGTCCAATTGGTTGAATAAAAATATTATTGATTATACCGGAAATATGGATAAAGTTTTACAAACAGAGGCTATGGGAAAAGTGTTGCTTGAGGTGCCAGCAAAAAGTTTTGCTATATGGTCCATAGCTAAATGATTTATTTGATATGACCTAACTAGTTTAGTTAGTTTTTACTCCCACTTGGTTTAAGTTAGTTGTCTAAGTGGGAGTTTTTTATGATGGGTTTTTATAGGAATTCGGTCGTTTGCTCTAGTTTCATACCTCTTGATCCTTTGATTAATATAGCTGAATTTGAAATCGGATAAGTTTTTAAATGAGAAATTAAACTTGTAGTGCTTTTGAAAAATGCTATCTTTTTAGAATTAGTAGAACAGTCAAAAAAATGATCTCCGGCAAGGAATATTTGATTGATTTTTGAATTTTCGAGATGAGAAACAATCGATTGGTGTTCTTTTTCTGAGTATTGACCAAGCTCAAACATATCACCTAAAATAACCACTTTGTTATCTTTTTTTGTGTGGTCATTTTCAAAATTTTTAATAGCGGCAGTCATGCTGGAAGGGTTAGCATTATAGGCATCTAGTATTAATTGATTTGTTTTGGTTTTTATTAACTGAGATCGATTATTGGCGGGAATATATTTTTCAATAGCTTGTTTAATTGCTGTAATGTCTATTCCAAAGTATAAGCCAATGGCTATACTTGCAGCAATATTAGTATAGTTGTATGCGCCAATGAGATTCGAGTTGATTTCAGTTTCTTTTACAAGTACTTTAACAAAAGGTTGCGCTTCAATAAATTTAATTTGGTAGTCGCTTTTGGAAGTGTTAGAAAAGTAAATAGCATTACTTTTTTTAGATTTTTCTGTTAAAATGGCATCTTCAATATTACCAAAAATGATACCTTTATTAGTGTCTAGGTGGCGGTATAATTCAGTTTTTCCTAGTAATATGTTTTCTTCACTTCCAAATCCTTCTAAATGTGCTTTTCCTATATTGGTAATATATCCAAAATTTGGTTGGGCAACTTTACAAAGTTGATCAATTTCATATAGGTGATTGGCCCCCATTTCTACGACACCAATTTCTGTTGAAGTATCCATCTTTAGTAAAGTAAGCGGTACACCAATATGATTGTTAAGGTTTCCATATGTAGCGGTACAATTGAATTTAGTTTTGATTACAGCATGGATTAATTCTTTAGTAGTTGTTTTTCCGTTACTTCCTGTTAATGCAATAATAGGGATAGATAAATAATTTCTATGAAAATTAGCTAGTTCTTGTAATGTTTGTAAAACATTTTCAACCAAAATTGCTTTTGAATGAATAATTTTTGGGTCGTCAATAATAGCAAAACACGCACCATCTTCAATTGCTTTTACAGCATATTGATTTCCATCAAATGAATCTCCTTTTAAGGCGAAAAACAATTGATTGTTGTTTAAGCTTCTGGTGTCTGTACATACACCACTACTATTTAAAAAAAGTTGATGAAGTTTTTTAATTTCCATTTGAAGTCAATTAGCCTTAATTAATGGGGTGAAAAATAGTATTTTTTTTATTTATTTCTCCTTAATAGGAAATATTATGTATTAGCATTTTAAAAATATGTATTTTTTTACTCTTGCTTTTAGGATATAAAAATAGCCCTAACTATAAAGCTAGGGCTGTTTTATATATTATGTTTAAATATCTACTAGTTTGTAGGCCTTCTAGGTCCACTAGATTTACTTCCTACACGAGAAACAGCATTACGGAAACCAATGTAATCAGTAGCCATATCTTGAGGGAAATACCTACGTTGTGCAGGGTCTAACCAATATGCTCTATCTTTCCATGATCCACCTTTGTATACTCTAGCTTTATCATCAACCTGAGTTCTTCTTTTAGTAGAAGTATCATATTGTCTTTTAAGCTCCCCATCTTCAGTAGTCACACTGTGAGTCGGTGAATTATACATGTCTTTGGTAGGGTCACCTTCAATTTCTTCAAAAGCTTCGTAGTAACGAGAAGATTGTTTGTCACCATCTCTATAGTTACGGTTGTCGCTTTCGTCAAAATTAGTTCTCAAATAAGTTTCTTCTTCATCGATAGGAACTTGTTTTATTTGACCTGGTAACGTACGAGCAATTACTTTTCCGTTGCTCAACGTATCATATACCATTTCGCTAGCACCTAATACAACTACTGTACCATCACTTGAAATAGCATTTTTTGTATACACATTACCTCTGTAGTAGTTAAAGTCATTAAATTCATCATCTACTATTGGTCTATAAACATCAGCTACCCATTCTGCAACGTTACCTGCCATATCATATAAACCATAGTCATTAGGAGTAAAGCTCATTACTTCAGCAGTAATATCAGCTTTATCATCACTCCATCCAGCAATTCCACCATAGTCACCAGAACCTTGCTTGAAGTTGGCTAGTTGATCACCAAGTTTATTTTTTGTTCCGGAACGTGTATATTGTCCTTTCCATGGGTATTTTTTTCTACCACGGTAAATATTATAACTTCTCAATTCTCTTAAACCTAAAGCAGCATATTCCCATTCCACTTCTGTTGGAAGTCTAAATTTAGGAGGGATAATACCAGAATCTAATTGAGTAAATCTTCTGCCAGAGTTTGCAGATTCTCCAGTTCCACCACCTTCGCCATCTGCAGCAACATCACCTTCACTTACTTCTCCGCCTTCTTCACCTTCACTACTACTAGCTTTACTTCTAGATCTTTTTCCTGCTTCATTATTCATTTGCTCAATACGCCTTTGAGATTCTCTTCCTCCAAGACTAACTTCTTCATTACCACCATAAACTTGGCTTGGTGCAGTTAAATATGTGTCGCGATCAAAATTGTTTCCTGGACCAGATTGTAAATCTGCATCTTCGGAAATTCTTCCTTGATCTCTCAATATACGTTCGGCAACCATATTGGTTCTCCATTCGCTAAATTCAACTGCTTGAATCCAACTTACACCGACTACAGGGTAATTTCTGTAAGCAGGGTGACGCAAATAATTATTGGTCATTACTTCGTTAAAACCTAAACGGTTTCTCCAAACTAATGTATCAGGAAGTATACCTTTGTAGATATCTTCATAATTTTTGTCTTTTGGATCATACATACGTTTAGTCCATTCAAGGTATTCTAAATACATAAGATTGGTAACCTCTGTCTCATCCATGTAAAATGACTGCACGTGTTGTTGCGTAGGTGAGTTGTTCCAATCGTGCATAACATCATCTTGAACACGACCCATTGTAAAAGTACCACCTTCAATAAAAACGGTACCTACAGGAGGTTCTTGTTCTTTGTAGTTCGTGTTTACTCTTTGACCTCTTCCGTCTCTGTCATTAAATTCAATGCCAGTCCCGCGAGATTTATTCGCGTAATTATTTTTGGTATTACAGCTAATGGCAAATAACGCCAGTGTAGCCCAAAGAGTTACATTTAAAAGATTTTTTTTGTTCATAATAACAATCCTTTGATAGAAATAGGGTTTGCAATATAACAATTAACGTTCTAAATTCAATTTTATTTTAGATTTAATTGTAGTTGCTTAAATTTGTTTACTATTGTAAATTAAGATTATTCTAACGACATAATCAATGGCTTAGTATACTTTTTGCTTTTTTAATCCGTTTTTAATTCTATGAAATATTCATTGCCCCACATTCTATTATTTTTCGTTTCAATCTGTTGTTTTTCGCAAATAAAGACAATTGATATTAAATGGGATACAACAAATTTGTCTGATAATGAGGTAGATTATCCTACAGCAAGTAATATGAATGGAGATCTCTACAATGGCATTTTAGAATTTAATTATACTTGGAAATCTTCAAAAGGGGTTGATGTTTCCCAAATTATAAATCCAGTCTATGAGTCAATTAGCGAATCTGAACTTAAGGCTGTTGCCAAAAATAAAATAGGCGCAACATTAAATTTAAGAGCGTCAACACGTTTTGCAAGAGGAGTTGCCTATCAATCTATAGCATTTAATCCTATAATTAAATTACGCGGTCAGTACAAAAAGCTAACATCATTTTCATTAAATACGTTATATAAAAATACATCATTAGGAGCTAAAAAGTTGGCTAAAGTTTCAATGCCTCGGAATTCAGTTTTAGCACAAGGTGATTGGTTTCGTTTTGCTGTGGATACTACAGGAGTATACAAAATAACTCCTCAGTTTTTAAATAGTATTGGTGTTGATTTAAATGGAGTTGATCCTAATACAATAAAAATATACGGTAATGGAGGGCAGCCACTACCTTTATTGAATAGTGAGAATGAAATTTTTGATGTTCCCGAAAATCCAATAAAAATAGTTGGTGCCGAAGATGGTGTTTTTTCTGGAGATGATTATATATTGTTTTATGGGAGAGGGACTAAAGGCTTTGTTGAAGAAAATTTATCCCATGTTAATACTTATGCAGATGAAGCTTATTATTATGTCACAACAGGTGGAGTTCAAAGTAAGAAAATTGGAACTATGTTAGAGCCATCTGGAACTATTGATAAAGTATTTACATCGTATGATTATGAAGCTTTTCATGAAGTGGATTTGGTTAATATTGGAGGATTAGGTAGAATTTGGCACGGAGAAAGTTTTGATATTCAAAATCAACGAAGTTATGATTTTAGTGTGCCTGACGTAGTTAAAGGGGAGCCAGTTAATGTGCGAATTAAGTTTGCGGCAGTGTATAAATCACTTCCTTCGTTAGAGCTTAAGTTTTTTGGAAATTCAAGAGAACTAGCTTCAAGGAAGTTTAATTTTTCAAGTCCCTTTAGAGAAAGTATTGCCTACAGGGATACGGAACAAGTTATAGATGTTGAAGGTTTTAATGATGATGTTTTGAAAGTTCAAATCAACTACAATAAAGAGGGGGATCCTGCTTCAGAAGGGTTTTTAGATTTTATTAGAGTAAAAGCGAAAAGTAATTTAGTAAGTAATGGGAGGCAATTTGGTTTTTTTAATTCGGAAGCTTCTAACTCTGGAGGGCTAGGGGAATATGTAGTTAGTAATACTACAAATGATAATGCTATATGGGATGTTACAGATGTTTATGAAATTTCTTCAAAAATTAATAAAAACTCCACCGAATTAAGGTTTAAGTTTAATTTGGGGAGTCAAAGGAAATATGTGTTGGTAAACTCAAATGATTTTTATTCACCTACAAAATTATCGAATTCAAAAGTTTCTAATCAAGATTTAAAAGGTAGTTTTTGGCAAGGGAGCTCCTTAAGTGGAGGGTTCGCTGATGTTGATTATTTAGTGATTACAAAAGAGTCTTTTTTGCCTGCAGCAAAAAGATTGGCCGAATTTAGGTTGAAAAATGATGGTTTAAAAGCTAAGGCAGTTTCTGTTGAAAGTATTTACAGTGAATTTAGTACGGGGAAGCAAGATATATCTGCTATACGGAATTTTGTTAAGTATTTATATGATAATGCCACCTCTGAATCTGCACGTTTAAAATTTTTGTGTATAATAGGTGATGGGTCATATGATTATAAAGATGTGATTAAGAATAATACTAATGATGTGCCATTGTATCATTCTGTTAGGAGTAACTCTTTTGTGAATAGTTTTGCGACAGATGATTTTTATGGATTTATGGATGATAATGAAGGGGGGAATCCGAGTGTGGATTTATTAGATATTGCTGTAGGTAGAATGGTTGCTCCAAATTTACAGATAGCTAATGAAATGGTAGATAAGGTAATTCGATTTTATGATAAAGAGGCATTTGGAGATTGGAGAAACAAACAATTGTATATATCGGATGATGTGGATAAAGAGATAGATTCAAAACTTCAGGATACTTTAAATAATATTGCAGACAGGTTGCGAAAAAACGTTTCGGATATTAATGTGGATAAATTATTTTCAGATGCTTTTGTGCAAGAAGTAAGTCCAGGAGGTCAGCGTTATCCGAAAGTTAGAAGAGCTATATTGGATGCTTTTGAAGCGGGGGTGTCTTATGTGAATTATTTTGGACATGGTGGTGAAGATGGCTTGTCTGGTGAAACGATTTTTACGGCCAGTGATGCCAGAGGCTTGGTTAACGAAATGCAAATGCCCATTTTTACAACTTTTACATGTGAATTAACTCGTTTCGATAACCCTAAAAGGTTGACAGCTGGTGAATTTATGTATTGGAATAAAGAAGGGGGAGCGGTGGCGCTTTTAACAACAACAAGGCAGTTAACATTCACTACAGCGATCTCGCTTAATAAGAGGTTGGAAGAAGTTTATTCAACAGCTCAAGGTGTTTCAACTTCAATTGGGGAGGCAATTAGGGTGGCAAAAGTAAATGTAGGTAGAAGTACTAATAAAAGAACGGTATTTTGTATTGGTGACCCGGCGATTAGTATTCCTTTTCCGAAAGGGAAGCTAGAGTTAACTAGAATAAACGATAAAAATTTGAGTGATTTTAAAACGGAATTGAAGGCTTTGGATAAGGTTAAGTTTTCTGGTCAAGTCGTACTTTCCGATGGAAATGTAGATGAAAATTATCAAGGAGAAGTAAGTGTAGTGCTTTTTGATAAAGAATTAAAAAGACAAACTTTAGCCAATGATAAGGTTCGTAACAGCAAAACAAATGAAATTATAAAAATAGATTTTATAGAATCAGGTGAAAAAGTGTTTAGGGGCTTGGCATCTGTAAAAGATGGGGAATTTGATATCGAGTTTATTCTTCCTAAAAACATACAATTACCTATCGGAGAAGGGAGGGTTAGTTTGTATGCTAAAAACAATAATAAACTCGAAGATCATACTGGGTCACTTGGAGTAAAAATAGGAGGTTTGAACACCGAAGCGGTTGAAGATAATCAAGCACCAGAGATTGATCTTTTTTTAAATGATGAAAACTTTATTGCGGGTCAAAATGTGAATCAGTCACCAGTTTTGTTAGTTAATTTTTCGGACGCAAGTGGAATTAATACTGCAGGTGGAGTGGGGCATGATATTATAGCGATATTGGATAATGATGATAAGAATCCTATTATATTGAATGATTATTACTCAACAGATTTGGATGATTTTACCAAAGGTAATTTGAGTTTTAGATTAAGGGATTTAGCTCCGGGAGATCATACTTTAAAGGTAAGAGCATCGGATGTGTATAATAATGTTGTTTTTGAAGAAATAAGTTTTAAAGTAGGTCAATCTGAAGATTTTAAGATTGATAGGGTGCTTAATTATCCTAATCCATTTGTAAGTTATACGGAATTTTGGTTTTCTCATAATAGTACTCTTAATGATGACTTACAGGTGACAGTGCAGATTTTAACGGTGACAGGTAAGGTCGTTCGGACAATTAATAGTAATTTGACAGGAAAAACGAATTATACAGATCAAATTGCTTGGGATGGAAAAGATGATTTTGGAGATAAAATAGGAAAAGGTGTATATGTGTACAAGATTTCAGTTAAATCTACGTTAACTAACAAGACTTCCTCTAAATTTGAGAAATTAGTCATTTTGTAGGAAAAGTCAGAATAAAAATTATATTTGTCAAAATTTGAAATTTTATGAAAAATAAGTTTGTATGGCTAACACTCGTATTGTTGGTTTCTTCCGCTCTATTGAATGCTCAGGAAGCAAATAGAAAAATTACCACAGCTTTGCCTTTTTTACAGGTGGCTGCTGATGCTAGAGCCGGAGGTTTAGGTGATCAAGGTGTCGCTACATCACCAGATGCATTTTCGCAACAATGGAATGCTTCTAAATATGCATTTGCTCAAAAAGAAATAGGAGTGGCATTAAACGTAACACCTTATTTGACTCGATTGGTGAATGATATTATTTTGGCAAATTTAGTAGGCTATAAGCGATTGAATGAGCGAAGTGCGGTGTCGGCAAGTTTTAGGTATTTTAGTTTAGGTGAAATTGAATTTAGAGAAAGTGCAACCTCCGAAGCTAATATTCAAAAGCCCAATGAATTGAGTTTGGATGTAGCTTATTCGTTAAGATTAAGTGATCGCTTTTCAATGGCGGTAGCAGGTAGATACTTGCGTTCTGATTTACGTTTACAAACTTCAAATTTATCAGGAGATTCAAATGCTGGTAATGGTTTTGGTGTTGATATTACTGGGTATTATCAGTCTGAAGAGATTCCTTATAGAAACTTTGATGGTCGCTGGAGAGGTGGTTTTGCAATAACTAATATTGGGCCAAAATTAAAGTATAGTGCAGATCAAGAAAGTTTTATACCAACAAATTTACGTTTAGGTGGAGGTTTTGATTTTGGAATTGATCAATACAATAAGGTGAGTGTAACAGCAGAAGTTTCAAAATTGTTGGTGCCTACACCACCAGTTTTTGACACAGATGGTTCTGGACAAATAGATGATGGAGATGAAATTAGAACTTTTGATGAGTTTGTGAAAAGTAAAAGTGCTATAGGGTCTATATTTTCATCTTTTAATGATGCACCTGATGGTTTTTCTGAAGAATTACAAGAATTTACAGTTTCGTTAAGTGCAGAGTATAATTATAACGATGTATTTGCTTTAAGAGCAGGATATTTTAATGAGCATGAAAGCAAAGGAGCGCGTAAGTTTTTTACTTTAGGGGCAGGATTTAAGTATACATCAATCGGTATTGATATGTCTTACTTGTTTTCTACATCAAATACGCCAAGTCCGTTAGATGGAACATTGCGATTCGGTCTTACATTTTTATTTGGACAAGATTACAGAGAGTTTTAAGAAAAAATAAATAAAAAAAAATGCCATTCTTTTTTAAGAATGGCATTTTTTTTTATTTATTTTTTCTATTTACATGAGATTTTTGTGTGAATTCAATTGATTCTTTAAGTTTTACGGGATTCTGGTGCATTTTGTTAAATGTGCTTTGTTTTCTATAAGATTAAGAATGCTTATTTTTATAAACTAGTACTTCGTGTTTAATTACGAATGTGTTATTTTTGCCTGTTACTAAAATTGAGCGAAAGAATGATTTTTTAGTATAGGACGCCAAAATTTATAATTGAAACTGATTCAATTCCAATGAAGAAAATTACCAAAGAAGTGTACCTTAGATGGTACGAAGACATGCTTTTCTGGAGGAAGTTTGAAGATAAACTTGCTCAAGTATACATTCAACAAAAGGTGAGAGGTTTTTTACACCTATATAACGGACAGGAAGCTATTCTTGCAGGTTCATTACATGCTATGGATCTTACAAAAGATAAAATGATTACTGCATACCGTAATCATGTGCAACCCATTGGTATGGGAGTGGATCCTAAAAAGGTAATGGCAGAATTATACGGGAAAGAAACAGGGACTTCAAAAGGTATGGGAGGTTCAATGCATATTTTTTCTAAAGAACATCGTTTTTATGGAGGGCATGGAATTGTAGGAGGTCAAATACCATTGGGAGCAGGTTTAGCCTTTGCTGATAAGTATTTTGACAGCGATGCAGTCACATTAACATTTTTTGGTGATGGTGCAGCGCGTCAAGGTTCATTACACGAGGCGTTTAATTTAGCTATGCTTTGGAATTTACCGGTAGTTTTCTGTGTTGAAAACAATGGATATGCCATGGGAACATCGGTTGAGCGTACAGCAAACCATACGGATATTTGGAAATTAGGTTTGGGTTATGAAATGCCATGTAAGCCAGTTGATGCTATGAATCCAGTTTCAGTTGCTGAAGCCATGGATGAGGCAATTACTAGAGCGCGTACAGGTGGTGGTCCAACTTTTTTAGAGTTAAAAACGTACCGTTACCGTGGGCATTCAATGAGTGATGCACAAAAATACCGTACAAAAGACGAAGTGGCAGAATATCAAAAAATAGATCCAATTACGCAAGTGTTGGATATTATAAAGGCTAAAAAATATGCTTCGACAAAACAAATAGCAGAAATTGATCAGCGTGTGAAAGATAAAGTAGCCGAGTGTCAAAAATTTGCAGAAGAGTCACCATTTCCAAAGCCACAACAAATGTACGATATGGTGTACGAACAAGAAGACTATCCTTTTTTACCACATAAATTATAATAAAAGATATGGCAACAGTAATCAATATGCCTCGTTTGAGTGATACTATGGAAGAAGGTACCGTAGCATCATGGTTAAAACAAGTAGGAGATAAAGTAGCAGAAGGTGATATCCTTGCAGAAATTGAAACTGACAAGGCAACTATGGAGTTTGAGTCTTTTTATGAAGGAACACTTTTACATGTGGGGATCGCAGAAGGAGAGACAGCACCAGTAGATCAGTTACTTTGTGTTATTGGTAATGAGGGGGAAGATATTAGTGCGCTTCTAGCTGGTGGTGCTAGCGCTGCTGCAGAAGTAGTTGAAGAGGCTCCGAAAGCAGAAGAAGCTGTTGCGCAAACAGCTGAAGTTCCAGCGGGTGTTGAAATTATTACCATGCCTCGTTTGAGTGATACTATGGAAGAAGGTACCGTAGCATCATGGTTAAAACAAATAGGAGATAAAGTAGCAGAAGGTGATATTTTAGCAGAAATTGAAACCGACAAGGCAACTATGGAGTTTGAATCTTTTTATGAAGGAACTTTATTGCATGTGGGTGTTCAAGAAGGAGAGACTGCACCAGTTGAAAGTTTATTAGCAATTATTGGCCCGGCAGGTACTGATGTGTCTGATTTAAAAGGTGGTGTTCCTGCTAAAGCAGCAGTAGCAGATGCTCCTGTGGCTAAAAAAGAAGAAGCAAGTGAGGTTGCAGCTCCTGCTGTAGTTGCAAACACAGCTGCAAGTGGTCGTATTTTTGCATCGCCATTAGCAAAAAAGATCGCATCTGACAAAGGGATTGATTTAAGTTCGGTTACTGGTACAGGTGAAAATGGGAGAATTACTAAAAAAGATGTAGAAAACTTTAAGGCTGCGCCTAAAGAAGCAGTTTCTGCACCAGCTGAAGCAAAATCAAGTGCTCCAGCGCCACAATTATATACGCCTGTAGGAGAGCAAATTTTTGAAGAAACTAAAAATTCGCAAATGCGTAAAGCTATTGCGAAAAGTTTAGGGAAGTCAAAATTTACAGCGCCACATTATTACTTATCTATTGAGGTAGATATGGATAATGCTATTGCTTCGCGTAAGCAAATTAATGCATTGCCCGATACAAAAGTATCATTTAATGATATGGTAGTTAAGGCGTCGGCTATGGCATTACGTAAGCATCCACAAATAAATACCCAATGGCAAGATGACGTTACTAGGTATGCGAAGCATATTTCAATAGGAGTTGCTGTGGCGGTTGAAGATGGTTTGGTAGTACCTGTATTGCCATTTACGGATCAAATGACCTTAACTCAAATTGGAGGGAATGTACGTAGTTTGGCAGGGAAGGCTAAAAACAAAAAGTTAACACCTGGTGAAATGAGTGGAAGTACTTTTACAGTATCTAACTTAGGTATGTTTGGTATTACATCATTTACAAGTATTATTAATCAGCCGAATTCGGCAATATTATCTGTTGGTGCTATAGTGCAAAAGCCGGTAGTTAAAAATGGTGAAATAGTTGTAGGTAATACTATGACATTAAACTTAGCATGTGATCATCGTACAGTTGATGGTGCAGCTGGAGCATCGTTTTTACAAACATTAAAAACATATTTAGAGAACCCTGTGACAATGTTGGCATAGAATTTTCTGGTATTATACAAACAAAAAACCACCAATTTTGGTGGTTTTTTGTTTGTATAAATTTAATAAGTGGGATGTTAATTAGCGCTACTAACCAGTTTGGTGTTCGGGTAAATAGTTAATGCCTGACCTACTTTAATTTTTGAGCTGTGTATTCGATTCCAACTTTTAATATTGGAGACGCTAACCTTAAATTTTTGAGCAATTTTACTAAGGTAATCTCCGCGGCGTACATGATAAACGAATTTTTTACTGGTATCGTAATTGTGATACATGGATTTTTCGCGACCATCTTCTCTTATGGCTGCAATTTTATAAAGCTTTTGTTCGTATTTTATAAAATTCTTCATTTTTTCAACAGGAAGTCTTAAGCTGTATTTGTTGGTTCTTGATTTAGGAATAATATTTAGTTTATAAGCAGGATTCAAAAATTGAAGTTCCTTGTAATCTATTTGTATGGCTTTTGATATTTCTTTAAAAGTAACCTTGGTTTTTATTTTTACAGTATCCGTTTCAATACTTAGATATTCGGGTTTGTGAGGCGTTAAATTGTGGTATTTGGCATGTTCAAAAATATACATGTAAGCCAAAAAGGCGGGTACATAGCCAGCGGTTTCTCGTGGTAAATACCTTCGGATATTCCAATAGTTTTTCTTGCCTCTGGCTCTTTTTAAAGCTTTTAAAACATTTCCAGGGCCAGAGTTATATGCGGCAAGGGCTAAATCCCAGTCTCCAAAAGTTTTGTATAAACTAGAAAGGTATTCACAGGCTGCTTTTGTGGATTTTAAGGGATCCATGCGTTCATCCACATAGGAGTTAATTACCAGTCCTTGCATTTTACCTGTTTGGTACATGAATTGCCATAATCCAGTAGCTCCCATGGAGGACTTTATTTTGGGTCTTAAGCCAGATTCAACAACCGCTAAATATTTTAACTCCAGAGGTAAGTCGTATTGATCTAATTCCTTTTCAAAAATGGGAAAATAATAATAGCTTAAGGAAATCATTTTTTCAAGTAAACTCCTTCTGCCTTTCAAATTTTTTTTAATTAAATTTTCTAATATTGGATTATACTCTATGTTAAAAGGAGTTTTGTGATCAAGACTTTCTAATCTAGCCTTTAAAGTTTCGGTAGGGAGTTCTTTGTAGGTAACAGGGGTTTCTGTATCTGCGTTTTGAATAATATCACGGATATCATTATACAGGTCAGATTGATAGAGTTCTTGTCTCCAAATGGAATCCATTTTGTCAACATCAACAGCGTTCTCTTGTAATTGAATCTGTTCTAGCTTTTGTTTACGGGTCTTCTTTTTAACTCTCTTTTGGCTATGTGCTAAAAATGTAAAGCCTAGGACCATGATTAGGGAGCAAATTTTGATTTTCATTAAGTGTTGCATAAAGGTTAAGTGGCTCTATAATCAACGCAATTTTTGAAAAAAGATTACAGAAGTAAATTCTTACATAAAAAGCTATAAATCACTTGGATTATGGGTTGTTAAACTAATTTATGCTGTAAATATAATATGGATGGTTTTTTTAAGAATTAAAATAAAATTACAAATGCAGATAGATGGTAGTTAAGCTTGGATTATGAAATAAAACTTCGTTGGGAGTATTGAAAGTTTAGTAAAATTAAGTGTTTTCTTAATTTTAGTATAGCATTACTAGAGTTGGATTTCAAAGGCTAATGGGCTGTTTGATCTTGTTGAGTTTTCAACCTAGAATAGGTTTTATAATGAACAAATAGGGGTAAAGCTTTAGGGAGTCTTTTTTTTTACTTCATCTTAAATATGTTTATCTTTAACATATGGCAAAAAATGTAGTAATAACGGGAACAAGTCGTGGTATTGGTTATGAGTTAGTTAAACAATTTGTGGCAGCAGGTCATAATGTATTAGCGCTTTCTAGGGATATGGGGCCGATAGAGGCATTAGCGACAAAAAAAATTCATGGTTTTTCATTTGATATCACTAAACAGCGCGATATTGATAAAGTAGCCGCTTATGTGAAATCAGAATTTAAACAAGTTGATATTTTAATACATAATGCAGGGATGTTAACGGCAAAACCCTTAGCGATGTTAACATCAGCCGATTTCGAAGCTGTATATAAGGTTAATGTTTTTGGTGTAGCCATGCTAACAAAAGCCTTAGTTGGTTTTATGCCCAAAAAATCTCATGTAGTAACTATAAGCAGTATTGGAGGGGTGCAAGGAAGTATTAAATTTCCTGGTCTTGCAGCTTATAGTTCTAGCAAAGGTGCAGTAATAACATTAAGTGAATTATTGGCGGAAGAATATAAAGAGCAAGAAGTCGCTTTTAATGTTTTAGCACTTGGCGCTGTACAGACGGAGATGTTAGCCGAGGCATTTCCAGATTTTAAAGCAAATGTACAGCCAAATGAAATGGCGGGTCATATTATGTATTTTGCATTAACGGGTCAGCAATTTTATAATGGAAAAGTTATAGAAGTTTCAAATTCTACGCCATAAATTATTGAAAACGGTTTTAAATAAATACTTGCCAGAGCGAAGTGTTGATCCGATTTTTGAATTGATTAAAGAAAATAATGTCTATTTAAAAATTGTGAATCAAAGGCAAACCAAACATGGTGATTATAGGAAATTACCAACAGGGGAGCATGTCATTACAATTAACAATTCCTTAAATAAATATCGTTTTTTAATTACGTTAGTTCATGAGGTTGCTCATTTGATAGCTTTTGCTAAATATGGACGACTCATAAAACCCCATGGGAAGGAGTGGAAATATACATTTCAACAACTAATGTTGCCTTTTATACGACCCGAAATTTTTCCTTCAACTATTTTGCCTGTTATCGCAAATCATTTCCGAAATCCAACAGCAAGTTCTGATACAGATACCCAATTTTCGCTCGCATTAAAACAGTTTGATAGTACAGTTGATTCAAAAAAATACATATATCAATTATTACCTGGATCAACTTTTTTGTTTAAAAAACGAATGTTTAGAATGGTTTCTAAAAAGATCAAACGCTATGTGTGTATCGAAGTGGACACGGGAAGAGAGTATTTATTTCAACCTAATGCCGAGGTAGAAGTGTTTTAGTAAATACGTTTTTATTAGACTATGGTTTTTAGTGTATTTATTTAATTATCAGTAAATTGGATTTATTTATACTTTGTTTTAATATGTAATTAATGGGGAGCTGAATGACTTTGGTCACAGATAATTGATTTTGATCGAAGATAAATAGTGTATTTTAGAAGGTATTTTTGTTAAAAATGTAAAAGATTTTTATTTTGTTCATACTATGATGGAAAAAAACGAAACACCACGAGGAGATGGTAACCAACCTGAAGTGGCTTCTCAAGAAAATATTAAAAATATTTGGGGGCAATTCAAGGAATTTGTTTTAGGGCTTTTAGACATTAGGCAAGGAGCAGAGCCTAAAACGACTATTGAAGGCATAAAAAAGGATATTCCGTTTAAAGGGCATACTGCTTGGATTTTAGTGTTTTCAATTTTTATAGCTTCAATTGGTTTAAATACAAATTCGACAGCAGTAGTCATAGGAGCCATGTTAATTTCACCACTTATGGGGCCTATTTTGGGAATTGGTCTTTCGGTTGGTATTAATGATATAGATACCTTAAAACGATCGTTTGTGAACTTTTTGGTTATGGTGTTTTTAAGTATCCTTACAGCATTTATATACTTTAAATTTTCACCATTTCAAACAGCATCAAATGAAATTTTGGGAAGGGTGGAGCCTACTTTCTTAGATGTATTAATTGCCTTTTTTGGTGGATTAGCCGGTATAGTAGCTGGTAGCCGAAAAGAAAAATCGAATGCGATTCCTGGAGTGGCGATTGCTACAGCCTTAATGCCGCCTTTGTGTACTGCTGGTTTTGGTTTGGCAACGGGTAATTTGAGTTACTTTTTTGGGGCTATGTATTTGTTTACCATTAATACGATCTTTATAGCTTTATCTACTTTTATTATTGTAAAATACTTGCGTTTTCCTATGGCTCGTTATGCAAATGCGGCCCGCAGAAAAAAAGTAAATCGTATTGTAATTACTGTGGCACTTTTGGTAATCATTCCTAGTATATTTTCGTTTTTGAGCATTATGAAGCGTACTTTTTATGAGCGTGATGCAAAATTATATTTAGCAGAAACGGTTATTTTTCCTGGGGCGGAACAAATTAAGCACAATATTGATTTTGAAAAAAAAGAGTTAGAGGTATACATGATAGGTAATAATGTGCCTGCATCAACTATTGAAGCTTGGCAAGCTAAAATTGGAGAAAGTGCAAGTCTATCTGGAACTAAATTGAGAATTAGACAAGGACATGATAAAACCGATCAATTGACTAATGAATTATCGAGTAAGGTGAAAGAAGGGGTGTTGCAGGATTTATATGCGCAAAATAGCAAAGAATTAAGTAATAAGGATGCTAAAATTTTGTTATTGGAAAATGAGTTAAAACGAATTACGGAAATGTATAAAAAGGAAAAAGTTCCCTTACTTGATTTGGCAAATGAAGCAAAAATTAATTATGATGGACTTGAAGGATTGTCCTTTGCCAAAGTGGTGAAAACTAATTTGAAGAAAATGGAAGAAATTCCTGTGGCATCGGTTACTTGGAGTAAAAAACTAAAAAAGAAAGTTATTAGTGCGCAATCAGAAAAATTAAGAAAGTGGCTTCAGTTTAAATTAAAGTTGGATACATTATTAATTAAGCAAGATTACTATTAGTAAGTTAAAGCCCTTTAAGTTGTGCTTCTCTAACCTTCTTAAATAAATTGGAAGAATAGACAAAATCAGTAACGGCTTCATTGTCAGTTTGGAAAATTTGAGATTTATCACCCTCCCATTCAAGGTAACCTTGTTTAAGGAATACGATTTTTTCGCCAATTTCCATAACCGAGTTCATGTCATGAGTGTTAATTACTGTGGTAATGTCAAACTCTTCGGTGATTTCTTTAATTAAGTTGTCAATAACAATAGCTGTTTTTGGATCAAGTCCAGAATTTGGTTCGTCACAAAACAAATACTTAGGGTTGGTAACAATAGCGCGCGCAATAGCGACACGTTTTTGCATACCTCCACTAATTTCCGAAGGTAGTTTGTGATCTGCATTTTCAAGGTTAACGCGTTCTAAAACTTCACTAACGCGTATATTCATTTCTTTTTTTGTTTTTTTGGTAAACATTTCAAGAGGAAAACGTACATTTTCGGCAACAGTCATGGAGTCAAATAAGGCGCTTCCTTGGAAAACCATACCCATTTGTTCCTTTAAATCTCGCTGTTGTTGTTCATTAAGTTCTTTGTATGCGGTATTTCCATAAGTTATGGTGCCTTGCTCTGGGGTAAAAAGACCTAACAGGCACTTTAGAAAAACGGTTTTTCCACTACCACTTGTTCCTATAATAAGATTGGTTTTTCCTTTTTCAAAGGAAGTGGTGATTCCTTTTAAAATTTTAGTATCTCCAAATCTTTTATGTAAATTTTCAACATGTATCATTAGCTTAAAAGAATTTGAGTTATAATATAGTTCACCATAATCACAGCCACTGTAGTCCATACGAATGAAGTGGTACTCGCTTTACCTACTTCCAAGGCACCACCTTTCATATAAAAACCATGAAAAGAAGGTATGGTAGCCAGTAAAAAAGCAAAAATGAATGTTTTTAAAAATGAATACACTAAATGAAAAGGGGTGAAATCATCTGTAAGTCCAGTGATAAATTCGTCACTAGTAACAAAGCCGCCATATACACCAGCAACATACCCTCCTAAAATTCCTAAAAACATAGAAATGGCGATTAAAAATGGATATAAAAGCATGGCGATTATTTTAGGGAAAACAAGGTAGTTAAGTGAGTTAATTCCCATGACTTCCAGGGCATCAATTTGTTCGGTAACGCGCATGGTTCCAATACTAGACGTGATAAAGGATCCTACTTTACCAGCCATAATAACTGAAATAAATGTAGGAGAAAATTCTAAAATTACCGATTGCCTAGAGGCAAATCCAATAAGCTCACTTGGGATTAATGGATTGGTTAAATTTAGAGCGGTTTGAATGGCAACCACTGCACCGATAAAAAAGGATATGAAAGCAACAATTCCTAATGAATTGATTACAAGATCATCAATTTCTTTTAGAATAAGTTTTCTAAGTACCGAAGGTTTTGTCATGCGATTAAAAACCTCCTTGATCATTAAAAAATAAGCACCAATTTGCTGTAAATAAAACATACGTTATAACTGAGAGGTAAAAATATGAAAATTACGATGTTTTAACCTTTAGTATACATTGAAAGTTTTATTTTTATGTCAAAATAATTGATATGTGTTTTTTTGTTTTAGCTAGTTTTTTAGTGAGCTCATTGTGGGCTCAAAAGCCAAAGTTGGTAGTAGGTATAGTGGTCGATCAAATGCGGTTTGATTACTTGACTCGATTTGAAAAACGCTACAGTGAAAATGGATTTAAGCGTTTAATTAATGAGGGCTTTGAGTGTAAAAATCATCACTATAATTATATGCCTACGTATACAGGCCCTGGGCATGCTTCTATTTTTACAGGAACTAGCCCCAATAACCATGGTATTATAGCAAATAATTGGTATGATAAGTTTGAGGATAAAGAGGTGTATTGTGCCGGAGATCAAAAGGTAAAGGCTTTAGGGACAGAAAGCATTAAGGAGAAAATGTCTCCCAGACGTATGTTGACCACCACTTTTGCGGATCAAAATAGATTGCATACGCAATTTAGAGGGAAAACCATAGGAGTGAGTATAAAGGACAGAGGGGCAATATTACCAGCAGGTCATACAGCTAATGGTGCTTATTGGTTCCGAGGAAAAGAGGAAGGGCAGTGGGTGTCTTCAACATTTTATGGTAATAAATTACCCGACTGGGTGGTTGATTTTAATGAGCGTGATGCTGTAAAAAAACAAATGCAATCATGGAATACGTTATATCCTATAAATACCTATACAGCAAGTGGTCCAGATGATACTAATTTTGAAAATGGATATAAGGGGAAAGAGAAAACAGTGTTTCCATATGATCTAAAAAAATTAGCTAAAAAAAATAATGGTTTTGATATTTTAAAGGTCTCTCCTTTTGGAAATACTTTAGTAACGGATTTTGCCATAAAAGCAATTGAAAAAGAATTGTTGGGACAGGATACATATACGGATGTAATAACCATTAGTTATTCCAGTCCGGATTATATTGGGCATAATTTTGGGGTTAATTCGGTAGAAATAGAAGATACCTATTTGCGCTTAGATCTAGAGTTGGGAAGACTTTTTAAGGAGTTAGATAAAAAAGTAGGAAAAGATAATTATACAATTTTTTTAACTGCCGATCATGGAGCAGTGCATGTTCCTTCATATTTGAAAAGGCATAAAATTGCGGCAGGCTATTTTGATGAAGCATCATTTAAAGCGGAAGTGGTTAATTTTTTGAAATCAACATTTAATGAGAATGGATTGGTAAAAAAAATAATGAATCAACAAGTCTATTTGAATTATGAACTTATTAGAGAAAAGAAGTTGTCTTTAGAGAAAATAACAAATGAGTTAGCTCACTTTATAAGACAACAAAAACATATGCAATATGTATTTACAAGGTCTCAATTGGAATCAGAGGGTATGACTTCCTACATAGGGAGGTTAATTCAAAATGGATTTCATCAACGATTGAGTGGTGATGTAGTTTATGTATTGGCGCCTTCAATAATTTCATATGGAAAAAAAGGCTCAACTCACGGGAGTCCACAAAGTTATGATACGCATGTGCCTTTACTTTTTTATGGCAAAGGAATAAAACAAGGAAAGACTTATAAAAAAACCTCGGTTACAGATATTACGCCTACTATTTCGGCGTTATTAGGTATAGGAATGCCAAATGGGGTAACAGGTAACGTATTGGATTTTGTTTTGGAGTAATAAAAGTTGTTGTTATTTCAAAATGTATGTTTTTAATATCGCTTTTTCTTAGTTTTGCAACATGGTTATTTGGCTGTAAGTGTTAGTTATAAAGTGTGGATTTTAAATGAAAAAAGATGTAATAAAAAAGTGGTTTTTTTTATTGCTTTTGATAGGAGTTTCTATTGAGATGACTTCTCAAAATGATAAGAAAAATAACTTGCAAATAGGAGGTTTAGGTAATCCGTGTCCAGTAGGGGTAGATTGTGAAGGGAACTTTTTTAATCCTAGGTTAGTGGTAAAAAAGAAAGTGACTCCTTCCGTAGATCAAGTAGATAAGCCTGAGCAGATAGTAACTTCAAAAAAAGTACCAGTTCAAAAGCCAGAGGATAAAGCTCCAATCAAAGTAAATAAAACACCAAAGCCTTCAAAACAAGAAGAAGTTGTATTGGTGGAGAAAATAATACCTGTAAAAAAGAAAAAAACAGTTTCTAAAAGTGTTGAAGTAGAAAAGAAGAACAAATTAGAAGGTCCTCCCGATGGTTGGGATGCTCCACCAACAGGGCTTGGATTTGATGAGCAACAAGTTGAATATAATTCGAATGTTTTACCGGCTTATAATTTACCAGTGAACAATTTAGGAATACTTAATTCGGGTAGTGGAGTTTCTAGGGCTAATTATTCACGTTAATACATCGTATAGCTGAAAGCAGCGTTTCATTTTGACTAAATTAAGTTGTAGGTATATAAAATAGGCCTGTTAAGTGGTTCTTTTTTTATTTTTTTTCTCAAATCAAAAAAGTAAGATAATTCTTTCTTTTTTGATTTGTTTTGTAAGTGTCTGCTTATTAATTAATTAAGTTTTTTTACATGCGTAAGTGAATTGTTTTAGCTTAGCTTTGTTGTAATTAACTGTTTTTCAGCAGTTTATTTTTTTAATTTCAGAAGTCAAGAAATCAAAGTTTGGAAACAATTAAAAGAGTGTTTTTTGATAACGTTTTTTATGAATTTTGTGCAAATAATTATTGACTTGATAGTAGTAGTTGTTTGAAATTATAATAAAATTATGATTTTAAATAAATAATTGTATTTTTGATTGTTAGATGCGGGTATACTTGCGTTTACAAACAAATTAACTAAACTATTTTTATGAGAACAAAAACTAAAAAAGGTCTGGTGGACTTTAAGCGAAAGAGGAGCTTGGGTTCAGTAGTGCCATTACTGTTTTTAGCAACAGGATTTAATGTAGTTTCTGCAAATGGTGTTGAAACTTTTTTTAATGAAAATTACGAAAACGATAGAGTGAGTGTTGTAGTGCAAAGTATAACAGGAACAATCGTTGATGCGGATGGAATTCCATTACCAGGAGCAACAGTGGTAATAAAAGGAACAAGTAAAGGAACACAAACAGATTTTGACGGTAACTTTGTTATTGATGCCAATGCAGGAGATGTTTTAGAAATTTCTTATGTAGGTTTTAAAACACAAGAAATAGTAGTTGGGGATCAAACTTCATTAAATGTCACGCTAGAACAAGATATTGATGCACTTAATGAGGTAGTAGTAGTAGGATATGGTACCCAAAAGAAGAGTGAAATAACAGGTGCCTCATCACAAGTGAAAGCGGAATCTTTTGAAGAGCAGCCTGTCGTGCGTGTGGAAGAGGCTTTGCAAGGTCGTACAGCAGGTGTTTTTGTAGCCAGATCTAATGGTACACCAGGAGCAGATGCAAAAATTCGTGTTCGTGGGGTGAATTCTATTACGGGAGCTAATGCCCCTTTGGTAGTAGTTGATGGATTTATAGGTGGAGATCTGAGGACTTTAAACCCAGCAGATATAGAAACATTCGAAGTATTGAAAGATGCATCGGCATTAGCTATATATGGAGCTCGAGGAGCTAATGGTGTTATATTAGTCACCACAAAAAAGGGTAAAGGAAAAACACGAGTGGATGTGAATGTTTTTACATCTGTTTCTGAATTGGCAAATTCTTATGATAATAGGAAAAGTGCTCTTCAATTTGCATTGGATAGTCCTCCAAATTTTTATTCTGATGAAGTTATTGATAATTTAAGAACTAATCCAGTTCCAGATAAAGAAGATGATTTATTCAGAACTGCTTTTGCTCAGAACTATCAAGTATCATTAAGTGGAGGTACAGATAAAGTTAATTATTTTATTTCTGGAAATTATTTAGATCAACAGGGGATAATGGTAACTAATGAGTACGAAAGATATTCCTTGAGAGCTAATGTTGAGTCAAAAGTGAATGAAAAATTAAAAATAGGAATGCAATTATTTGCGAATAGAGAAACTGATAACAATAATCCTAATAATTTTAATTTAACAAAAGGAGGTCCAGTACTTAGGACTTTAACAACTGATCCAACATTTAGACAATTTAATCAAGATGGAAGTTTTAATTTTAATAAAGCACCATTAGGAAATACTTCTGCTACCTATTTTGTTACGGATCTTTTTAGGAGTGATATTGAGCGTAGAGCAAATAGATTTAATTTGAATTTAAATTTAGAATATAAAATTCTTCCTTCTTTAAAGTATAGTATTTTAGTGGCAGGTAATACCTTGGATCAAAGGGATGAAAGGTTTACTAAAGAGAGCCCGGATTTAATAGATCCAGATACAGGGGAACAATCAGACCCGAGATTTAATGTTTTTGACTCTTCTAATCGTCAATTTGTAGGTTATCAAATTACTAATATTTTAAATTGGAATAAAACATTTGGTAAACATGGGATTAATTTAACAGGAGTATATGAATTTGCAAAAAATGCAACAGATGATGAAGGTGTGAATATTATTAGTGTTCCTTTTGATGTAGATAGCGTTGAAGTTATAGATGATTCTAGCGAAATTGAACCAGAAAGCCGAACTTATAGAAGAAGCAAGGGTACTTTTGGTATAGTTTCAGTTTTAGGTCGCTTAAATTATGCTTATGATGAAAGTTTGTTGCTTAATGCTTCGATAAGACGTGATGAGGCGACAACATTTACAAAGGATAATAGAGTGGGTGTATTTTATTCATTTGGTGGGGGTTATAGTATGAAGAAATTGTCTTTTATTGAAAATAGTAATGTTTTTAATAATGTAAAAATTAGAGGATCATGGGGGCAGACGGGTAACTCTAATACACCTAACTTTGCTGCATTTACAGATACATTTGAAGCGAGACAAATAGTAGGAGGGAGAACTCTTGTTAGACAAAATAATATAGGTAACCCAAATTTGTCTTGGGAAATTACTGAGCAATGGAATGTTGGTGCTGATGTAAATCTGTTTAATAATAGACTAAATTTTTCTGTTGACTACTTCAATAAAACATCAGAAGATTTAATTTTAAGATTTAATCCAATACCATCTAATAGAGCTTTATTTACTACGGAAAATATTGGAGAAGTAGAAAATAAAGGATTTGAATTCTCAATGAATGGTGATGTAATTAACAATGATAATCTTACTTGGAATTCTGGAATTGTTTTTTCTCATGTTAAAAATGAGGTGACAAAATTAATTGATTTAGAAAAATTACCAGCTCAACTTATAGAAGGCCAGTTTAGAGATTTGCAAAATCAAGAGTCTCTTAATGTTATAAAAGTAGGAGAGCCAATAGGATCGTTTTTTGGATTTAATGAAGAAGGACGAAGAGATGTATTGGGGAGTGGATTGCCAACAGTAACATGGGGTTTTAACAATACAGTGAATTATAAAAAATGGGATTTTAACGCCTTTGTACAAGGAGCTGCTGGTTTTGATGTGTACAACATAACCAGAGGAGCTCTAAATGGAGCTTCAGCTGATGTGGCAGGTAATTTTCTTACTGATTTAGATGAGCCTACTACAAAAGAAGGTTCATATAGATATGTTGAAAAAGGTGATTATGTTAGACTAAGTAATTTATCGTTAGGTTACACTATAACAAAGCCTTTTAAACAAATTGATTTTGTGAAGTTATATGCTAGTGGTCAAAACTTATTTTTGATAACAGATTATAAAGGATATGACCCAGAAACAAATTCAGGTCAACGAGGATTTACTCCTGGTAATCCAGATGTGGCAGCAGGTATCGATGCCGGGGCAATACCAAATCCAAGAACATATACATTTGGTGTTAAATTAGGATTTTAATTAGTTATAAAAAATTAAAAATATATATTATGTTTTTTAATAAAATTAAGAATAGTAAAAAATATCTTGCAGGAGGTAGTTTAATGCTATTAATTTCTTTAACATTAAACAGTTGTGTAGATATAGATGAAGTATCTGATGTTGAAGATATAATAGCAGAAGGTATAGCTAGAGCTGAAGATATACAAGATCAAGCTTCCGAATTAGAAATTTCTGATTTAGATGACTTAGTATTAAATGTTTATAGGAGTTATTATGATTTGTTATTTTTAAATGGATATAATGTTCCAGCTTGGGCAGGGGATGATGTAACTACATTAAATGCAGCATCTAAAGACGAGTTTAGATCTTTTGATACGATGGAATTTGATTCAGAAAATCCAAGAATGATCAAATATCATAATGACATGGCTACTGTATTAAGTGATTTGGCTTTACCAGTGGCTATAGCAGAAAGTTTTATAGGTCTAGTAACAGATCCTGATGCACTGTCCGAAACTGAGAGGGTAGAATTTGAAAGAGCTCAGTTGCTTTATGGAGAATTGTTATTCGTAAGATCTTTGAGTTTTCATCAAACGCTTAGAATGTTTGGTAAAGTAGGATTAACTATTGAAGATACACCAGCGGCTTCTTTAAGTGATCATTTGGAAGCATATGAAAAGATAGAAGAAGATTTATTATTAGCTATTGATTTACTACCAAATATTCATCCAGATGCTACTGAGCCTGGAGCTGCTAGGCCTAATAAAGGTTCTGCAAGAGCTTTGTTAGTAAGAGTGTATATGGATTGGGCAGGTTTTCCTGTAAAGGATGTGACAAAGTATGTGTCTGCTTCAGATCAAGCTAAATTAGTTATAGATAATAAGTCAGCTCATGGTTTTGATTTAGAAGCTAATTTTGGGGATCTATGGTTAGAGGCTAACGCTAATAACAAAGAAAGTTGCTTCTCTTTTGTTTTTGATAAATCTGCAAGTTTGGATAATAGAAAATACGGTCAAGTTGGTTTGCCGGGTATTGCTCCTTTGAATGGTTGGGATGAAACTAGTGCGGAGATTCGTTTTTTTGAAGATTTTCCCGAGCAGCCTCGTAAGGATGCTACTTATAGAATGGATTTAGATTGGGAAGCTTTTCCAACACAACCGAATCCAGTATTTAGTAAAGTTGCAGGACCATTAAATGATTTACAAAACGCAGCTTTTTCAACTGATAGAAGTGATTTTTGGATTCGTTATGCTGATGTGCTTTTAATGTATGCAGAAGCTTCAGCAAGATCAGGTCAGATCACTGCTTTGTCTTGGGAAGCATTGAATCAGGTAAGAAGAAGAGCAGAAGGTTTACCTTTTGAAGCCCCAGATGCCTCTGTTGATTTAACAACAGGTGATTTAGCTGAATTAGCCGTAACTGAACGTAAATGGGAATTTGCTGGTGAATGGTTGAGATGGTATGACTTAGTTCGATTAGAAAGAGTTGCTGATGCCTTAAGTCCAGAAGCTAGAAAGCCGAAAAATCCAGCTTTTTCTGGTCCGAGCAATCCAGTAACAGGAGATACATCTACAAATAATTATTTCTCTAAGATACCTCAGTCTATTTTAGATGTTAATCCAGGTTGGTCAAATTAAATAATAAATAGTTATATATTATTTTTAATAACGGTAAGCTTTTTTTAGCTTACCGTTATCTTTTTTAATTCTATTATTGTTTAAATGTAATAGTTGATAAAATTTAATTTTATGCAGAAAATCAAATATTTAAAATATTCTGTAATGATATGCTTTGCAATTGTTTTTACAGGATTAGAATCATGTAAGGAAGCTGTTAAAACTGAAGCTCTAGAAGATACTGACATACAAGATTTAAAATTTGACAAACTATTTTCGACTTTAACTTCAAAACAAACTAATGTTGATTTTAAAAATCAATTAGTTGAAAATATCAATTTCAATTATTATCAATATATGTATTCCTACATAGGTGCAGGAGTTGCTGCGGGTGATTTTAATAATGATGGTTTTGAAGATTTGTTTTTTGTATCAAATACAAATGAATCTAAATTGTATAAAAACAAAGGTGATTTAGTTTTTGAAGAGGTGTCTTTAAAAGCAAGCATTACCTCTAAAAAAGGATTTAACACTGGGGTAACTACCGTGGATATCAATAATGATGGTTTATTAGATATTTATATAGTTAGAGGTGGGTTGGATAGTTCAGAGGGCAAATTTGAAAACTTGCTTTACATTAATCAAGGTGATTTTAAATTTAAGGAAGAAGCTAAAAAATATGGTTTGAATGATTCCAATAGAGGAATTCAAGCTACTTTTTTTGATTTTGATAATGATAATGACTTGGATGTGTTTATAGCTAATACGCCTGATCTTGATGCTAAGACTAAAGAAGTTATAGATATTAATAAAAAACAAAAAGATCCAGCTTCGCAAAAATTATTAGGAAATGATAAACTCTATGAAAATATAGGAAATGGCAAGTTTAAAGATGTTTCGATAAAAGCGGGCTTACATTATGATATCGGTTTTGGGTTAAATCCACAAGTCGGAGATTTAAACGGAGACGGTTTTCTGGATATTTATGTGTGCAATGATTTTAAAGTACCCGATTTTGCATACATCAATAATGGAAATGGAACGTTTACGGATAAACGCGATGAGTTTTTTAAACATATTTCCCATAATAGTATGGGAAGTGATATTGTTGATATTAATAATGATGGGAATTTTGATGTGCTTACATTAGATATGAACCCAGAGGATTATCTACGCTCTAAAACGACCATGTCAATGACTTCCATACCTAAGTTTGAACAAATGGTGGCCAATAATTATCATTACCAATATATGCATAATATGGTACAGGTAAATAATGGTAATGATTCATTTAGTGAAGTATCAAACTTATCGGGTATGGCAAATACCGATTGGAGTTGGGCGGTGTTGGCTGCGGATTTAGATTTAGATGGTTTTGAGGATGTGTATGTGACCAATGGGGTGTTTAGAGATGTGATTGATCAAGATACTACCCGGGAAATTTTAAAAATTCTTCGGAAGAATAGAAGAAAACCAACTAAAGAAGACTTTCTAAAGTTTGCTAAAATGTTGCCACAACAAAAGCTAAAAAATTATTTCTTTAAAAATAATGGAGACTTATCATTTACAGATACTACTGATGAATGGAGTACTATTGAACCAACATTTTCCAATGGAGCAATTTATGTGGATTTAGATAATGATGGAGATTTGGAAGTGGTTACCAACAATATAAATGAACCAGCAAGCATTTTAAAAAATAATGCTGTTGAATTAACTAAAGGGGATTTTTTAAAGTTAAATTTTGTTGGACCTCAAAAGAACAGAAATGGTATTGGAGTAAAAGCGACGGTAGTAACAAATAGCGGAAAACAATTGACAAGACAGTTAATTAATACGCGAGGTTTTTTGTCTTCAGTGTCTTCAGTATTACATTTTGGTATTCCTAAAGGGGATAGTATTGCAGAAGTTACTATTGAATGGTTGGATGGTAAATCACAGGTTTTAGCTAATGTGGAAGTAAACAAAACCTTGAGTATAGCCTATAAAAATAGTACAAAAGGGAAAAGTGATAAAGATATATCAAAACCAATTTTTAAAGAACAATCATTTAAATATACTCACAAGGATCCTTATTTTAATGATTATAAATTACAACTATTATTGCCTTATAAATATTCACAATTAGGACCAGCAAAAGCTGTTGGTGATGTGAATGGAGATGGTATTGATGATGTGTTTTTAGGTGGAGGCTTTAAACAAGAGGCTACTTTATTGCTGGGAACAAAGAATGGAACATATATAAAAAAGAGTCAACAAGATTTTGCAGCAGATGCAAGATATGAGGACATATCAGCTACTTTTTTTGATGCTGATAACGATGGGGATTTAGATTTGTACGCAGGTTCTGGAAGTTATGAATTTTCTCCACGCTCCAGAGGCTTATTAGATCGCTACTATGAGAATGATGGAAAGGGAATTTTTACGAAAAAGAATGCGACCATACCCGAATTAAATATTGTTACTACAGTAGTAGCTACAGCTGATTATGATGGAGATGGCGATCAAGATGTATTTGTGGGTAGTGGGGTAATACCAGCTAAGTATCCTAATTCAGGATCTAGCTACCTACTAAAAAATGAAAATGGAAAGTTTAGTATAGCTAATAGGGAAGTAGGTATTAATAATTTAGGAATGCTTAAAGATGCTGTGTTCAAAGATATTGATAAAGATGGAAAGCTTGATTTAATTGTGACGGGAGAGTGGACTGGAATTCAAGTTTTATTAAATAAAAATGGAAAGTTTGTAAAGGCTGAGCAATACAAAAAATTAGCAGAAACAAAAGGATGGTGGAATAAAATTTTGGTTGAAGATGTGGATAATGATGGGGATTTGGATATTATAGCGGGTAATTTAGGGCTGAATACTAAGTTTCATGCAAATACAAAAAAACCATTTCATGTATATGCCAAAGATTTTGATGCCAATGGTATAGAAGATATTGTATTAGCTAAAGATTATAAAGGGAAACAAGTGCCCGTTCGTGGGCGTACGTGTACATCGCAACAAATGCCTCATATAGCTAAAAAAATCCCAACTTTTGAGGAGTTTGCGAACCTTGGAGTTGATGGTATTTTAGGTAAAGACATTGATTCGGCTTTGCATTATGAAGTAAACGAGTTTCGCTCTGGAATTTTTTATAATGAGGGTGAAGACTTTAAATTTAAACCATTCTCAAATGAAGTACAAACCTCTTTAGTTAATAGTATTTTATATAAAGATTTTGATTCCGATGGTAAAAAAGATTTATTACTAGCCGGAAATAATCATCATTTTGAAGTTGAAACTACAAGATCAGATGCTGGTATTGGTTCATTTCTTAAGGGAGATGGCAAAGGGGATTTTACATGGATATCCAATAATAAAACAGGATTTTTTGCAAATAAAGATGTGCGTCATATAGTAGATCTACCTAAACAAAAACAAGTTCTAGTGATTAATAATAATGATATACATCAGTTGTTTCGTTATTAAGTTATACAATATGTAAATACGATTATTACTTCGAGTGATTTGCGTAATGAAATGAAGTAGATAGGATAGAGAAGCGCTTTCCGATTCAATCAGACGGTTTCTAGATACACTTCCTCTTCGCTATGACTGAGAGAAATACTCGAACCAATTAAGGTGTTTTATTCAAATAGTGTAAAAAGAATAAATTAGTATAAAAAATCTACAAAACGCCATTTTTTACGTTTAAATGTGCGTATTTTTTAACATATCTTTGTGTGTGTACTTAGAAAAGGTGTACGTCTTTATTATTTATATTAGCCTTTAGGTTAATTTAATTAAATGAAATTCAACATTATATTTAAAACTCTGCTTTTTGTTAATATATTTTTTTTTGCAGAATTGTATGCTAAAGAAAATACTCTTTTCATTTCTAAAAAGGTAATTGAATCTCCTGTAGATTCTATAAATGTTAAGAATCAAAAAGCTTATTCTAGAGAGTTAGTAGAATATTACAAAAATAAGTTAACTTCTAAAGTAGAACGTAATAAACCTTTAGGTTTTAAAAAGTACAAGAGTTTTGCTTCTTTAGAAAAAGAAAACACGACCCATTTTCAATATAGCTTTGAAAATTTAGAGCCCGAATTTACGCAAGGATTTATAGTTGAAAATTTCCCCCAATCTCCAACTATAGATTCTATCAAGACAAAAGCAAAAACAATTTTTGAAAAAGTAAAAGAGTTAAAAAAATTCGTTAATGTACTTACAGGAGATCATTTTTTTGATTTACCAGTAGGTCTCTCAAAAAAAGATGCTTCGGGAAATAATTTTGAGTTGGTGGTTAGTGAGGCTAAATTATATCCAAAATATGCAGAGCTAAAATTGTTTGCTAAATTAGATATTCCACAACGAGGGATTCAATTATTTTTTGGAGCTGAAGGCGTTAAATTTTCTCATAAAGGAGCCTTTGTAGAAGAAACCAAACTAATATTGTTAGGGGATCAACCTATCCCATTTAATGCAGATAATTGGTTAATTACTTTAAAAGGAAGTAGCAATTTAAAAACAAATATTTTTGATGAAAAATCATTTGTAAGTATTGATTGCAACGGATTGAAGGAAATAAGTTTAGAAGCAGACTTAAGAGTTTCTCGATCTGTTTTAATTCCTTTAAATGAGCAAGGATTTTATCAATGTGGCGCTCCACTAGAAAATAATTCTGAAAGTCGGGAAAAGGATAATGAAGGTAAAGAGGAACCTGAAAAAAAGTTGGATAAAAAATGTTATGTAGGTACCTCGTTTAAAGTAAAAGCAAAGGGTTGGAATGACCTTTTAGTTGAGATAGATTTACCACCTTTTGAGATCAATGGATTTAAAGGCTGGGCTTTTGAAATTTCTAACACGGTTTTAGATTTAAGTGATACCCGTAATAGTGAAAATGTATTATTCCCAGATGTTTATAGAAGTTTTTTAGCAGAAGGAGAACAACAATTATGGAGAGGAGTATATGCAAAAGAGGTTAATGTTTCTTTACCAAAGGCTATTGAAAAAAATGGTCAACGAACAAGCTTTAAAGCCACAGATTTGTTGTTGGATAGTAACGGAGTTTCAGGGAAATTTACAGCTAAAAATATACTTTCAAAAGAAAAAGGAGCAGCGGGAAAATGGCCATTTTCAATTGATTCTTTAGGGATAGAAATAGCTTTAAATAAGCTTAATGGCGGAAAATTAACAGGAGATTTAAAAGTACCTATTGCAGATAAACCCTTTGGTTATAACGGTTGGATAAGCAATAAAAATTTTGGTTTTCAAGTAGAGTTAAAAGAAAAAGTAAACATACCTATTTTTTTAGCAGAAATGGAACTAGCAGAAAATTCTTCTGTAGCTATTGATGTTATTGATGATAAGATTTATCCCAAAGCTAATTTATCAGGAAGTTTAACAATAAAAGCAAATATTGGACAACAAAAATCGTCTGAAACTTTGGGCGCTTCCTCAGAAAATAAAACTTCAATCGAGTCAACAAAAACTCAGAATGAAGAAGCTAAAAAAGAAACAGATTTAGTTTTTGCGGGTATCAAATTTGAAGAGTTAGAATTAAATTCTCGACCAGGCTTACCGATTATTCGTGCCAAAAAATTCCAATATCAAGGTCAAAATAATTTGTTCAATTTTCCAGTAAGTATAGATAGTTTAAGGTTATTGACGCCTTCTAAAAACTTAGTAGGTTTAGGCTTTAATTTAAGGATCAATTTTGATAATAATGGTTCTTATGCTAAAGGAAAATTAGGAGTATTAGGAAAAATTGATTCAAAAGAAAAATTTGATTCATGGACCTTTGAAAAAGTTGATTTAAGTGGGGTTGCCATTGATATAGAAAGGAGTGGAACCAAAATTTCAGGAAAGCTAGAAGCGATGAAAAATGATCCTACTTATGGGAATGGTTTAATACGCTTTTAATATAAATATTTCGTATATTTAAGGATGCCAAAATCATCTACTCT
>NZ_JH621269.1 GCF_000255455.1 Aquimarina agarilytica ZC1
ACTAGCAATCACCATTATATTAATGCTTTTATGCGAAAATATTAAATTAAAATCGTATAACAGAAGTTATACGTCAAGAACCGCAAAAAGTAATAACCGAAGTTATACCCCTAGAAGTACAACTAATAGAAGCAGCACTAACCTAAGAGCTACATCTTCTAATAATAGAACAATTGCTTCTACTAGTTCTTCTGGAGGTGCTTATCGCAGAAGATAAAATTTGAATAATTTGTAAAATAAAAATCACCCTTAGACTTAACGCTTAAGGGTGATTTTATATTCTTCTAAAAACAACTCTATCTATAGCTTTATTTACTTCTGGCGAAAGCTTTAATAAATAAATAATTACAAAATAAAAAACTGTAATTAAACTCCCTTTGATAAGAATACTTGCAATAGCATTAATATTGGGGATATACCAATAATAAAACACAAACCAAATACTAGTAGCAAAACCAATAATTAAAAAAGTTTGTTTGCTAAATGGTTGAATTTTATAAGTAAATAACACAAACAATAGTTTTGCTATATTATATAATGAATAAGCTAAAAAAGTAGCAAAGGCAGCACCTACAATACCCTCGCTAGGAATAAAAATACTATTAAATACATAAGCTAATCCTAAAATAGCAACACCAAAAAATAGAATCCATTTGTAACTATTGGAATTAAATAAAATAGCGTTTGTAATGCCCAAACTTGCATCAAATAATTTTACTATACCTATTAAAAAAACTACCTCAATATACAGTTGATAATTTGGTGGTACCAACTCAAAAATTGAATGCACATTGCAAACAACCACTAAGCCAACCCATACTGTAGCTATCAAGGCTGTAACACTACTTTTTTTATTTAATTCGTTTAATGCTTTGGTTTCTTTTTTTACTAATAATTGTGCTGTTAACGGATTTGTTATTTGCAACATAGCACGAACTGGTACACCAATTACCGAAGCCATATACACACAAATACTGTATTTAGCAACATTCGAAATTGGTGGTGCTAAATTTTCAATCATTACTTTATCTAAGTCCAACAAAAAAACAGATACTGTAGCCGAAATTAATATCAAAGTAGAATACACCACTAACTCATTTTCATTTTTTAACTTTCCTAAAGAAAACTTAGGCCTTTTAATTCCAAAGGCTATCCATTTCATTAATAAAGTTCTTGCTAAAAAAACTGCGGTTAGACTGTAAATAAACTGGTGAGCAGTTATCAATTTAAAATAGACCAAAATCAATAATACAGTAATGGCTACTCTATGAAATAATTCTTTAATTAAATTTCCTTTTACCGTTTGCAAATGCACTTTTGCCCAGGCGTAAAATAATTCAAAATAAGCCGAAGCACAACCCAAAACAATGACTATCCATAAATAAGGCTTTACAATGGGATTTGTATGGGTATATTGTTCCATTAATTGTTCATAAAACAAAGTAAACACTATAGAAACTACACTAACCAAGACTAATGGGACCAGTAACAACCAACTAAAAAAACGATCCGATTCCATTTTATTAGTGTAGGTGTTATAAAATTTAATTAGTGTATTAGGTAATCCAAACGCTAACAATGGCCATAACAGGTTTGAGGATGCCAATAAGTAAGATACTACCCCATATTCCTCTTCTCCTAAAATATTGGTAAACAAAAATAACGTATTAGCTGCTCCAAAGGCAAAGCCAAAATACGTTATAAACGTATTCAATATTGATTGTTTTGCCACAACTCCCATAGATTATTTTTTTATAATAGCTGCTAATTTACCTGTTAACGATTTACGGGTGTAATTTTCAATATGTTTTGGAATAACTGACAAATTTCCTTTTAAATACAACTCAAAATAGCTCATTAGTTGTTTTTTAATAGCTTCAATTTCATGATACTCATAAAAAACACCTGTATTAGTTTCCTTTAAAATAGTTGAAAAATCAGCTCCTTTGCGGCCAATTCCTAAAATAGGCCTATTAGACTGTAGGTATTCAAACAGTTTTCCGGGGATAATCATTTTAGTTTCTTCACTATCAATCTCAATAAGTAATAATACTTGTGATTGTCGTTGCATTAATTGTGCTTCATTATGTGAAACATAACCCAATATTCGGGTGTATTTTTCTAGGCCAATTGCTTTTAATGTTGACAAAATAGTTTCACTTACTACTCCCGCTAATTTAAGTTCAAAATTTGCTTCAAAAATCTTATTTTCTTGAATTAATTCTGCTATAGCTTTCCATAAATTTTTAGGGTTTCGTTCAGATAACAATGATCCTATATGAGCCATACTAAACTTAGTATCTAATACAATATCATGTAATTGAAGAGGCTCAAAACCATTAGTTACTACGTAAATCGGTTGCGTTGTTTTTTGTGTAAATTCTCGTTTTGTTCCTTCACTTGTTACAATAATTTTATCAGCACTGTTTAATACCAGTTGCTCTAAGTCTATATGTTTTTTTTGGGCCCATTTAGTCAATAATAGTTTTTTATGATACCCTATGCTCGTCCAAGGGTCTCGAAAATCAGCTATCCACTCTATGTTTAAACGCTCCTTTAATATACTACCAATCAAATGCATACTATGTGGAGGCCCTGTGGTTATGATCGTATTAATCTCTTTTTTTTCTATCACTTTAGCTAGAAATTTCACAGAAGGATTTACCCAATATTTACGTGCGTCTGGGATAAATAAATTACCGCGTACCCAAAGTAATACTTTTTGAATACAACGCTGATTTTTTTCGGGTGGAATGATCCCTTTACTAATAGTATCAGATGACTTCCCACCTATTTTACTTGCCAAAGCATAAGGCTCAAAAATTTGATGTTTTAAAATTTCAATTCCATTGGGTAATTCATTTAATAATTCTTTATCAACAATAGGATAAGTTGGATTTTCGGGAACATATACAATAGGCTCCACTCCAAAATCCTTTAAATAGGTAACAAATTTTAACCAACGTTGTACTCCTGGTCCTCCTGCTGGGGGCCAATAATATGATATTAGTAGTACTTTTTTCAACGGATTAAATTTGCTCTTGTTTATTCACCTTCCAAAATCCTACACCTAATAATAGCATAAAAATTAATGAAGCAATTAATGTTATAATACTTCCTGTTTTTACTACTTGAGGTTCAAATGCAAATTCGATTTGATGCTTCCCTTTAGGTATTGTTATCCCCCGTAACGCATAGTTTGTTTTATGTATTGGAGTTTCGGCACCATCTATAAAAGCCTTCCAACCATTCTTATAATACATTTCTGAAAAAACCGCAAAACCTGTATTCGAATTTTCCGAACTATAAATTAGTCGATTGGGCTTTTGAGATGCTAATTTTATTGTTGCTAAACTATCTGTAATAAATTTTGAAGTTTCAATTGCCGAATTTTCATTTACTATAGCGGCTTTGGCTACATCTAAGGTTTTTAAACCTAAAATTTCATCATTGGCAGAGGCTACTTTTTCAATATTTTCGACAAACCAGGCATTTCCCATAGCTTTATCATTTTGTTGCACTTGTACGCCTCCTTCTTTATCTTCAAAAATAAAGTACTTTACATTTAACATATCTAAAATAGACTGTTCCCCTTGAGCTATATAAAATTCAAACAAATCTTGAATTCTGGCCGGTTTAGCTCCATGATAGCCACCAACAGCTTTATGAAAATATGAAGCTCTTGCCGAATTAAAAGGACTCCCAGTAAGATCATACACTCTATAATGCGAAGTATCCTTCATAATTTGTTTATCCGCTTCTGTAGGCGAAAAAGGTTTATCCATGACTGTTTTAGGTGCAAAATCACTCGTATTTACATAACGCCAATCTACCATAACTAAGTCAACAACCAAAAGTGTCCCAACAATAATAATACTTAATTGCTTGGATAACTTTTCTTTAGTAACAACAAACAATAGTCCAGCAATTGTTAGTACAAAAAATAAACTTCGTAACGTATCATTAGTAAACATACGCACTCTATCTTCGCGCAAAGCACTTACAAAACGCATTCCTGCACTTTGAATTAATTGTTCATCATTTGAGGTTGAAAATGAAAATAATGTCTTTTTTAACAATACAAAAACCAGTAATAATCCTCCAGTTATTGCTGTTGATTTTAATAAAGCCTGTTGTTTTACTACCTTAGAATAATTCCCTGTAAAAAAAGAATGTAGTGTCCAAATAGCCATTATTGGCAAACACAATTCAATAATTACTTGTATTGAAGTAACAGCTCGAAATTTATTATAAAATGGAACATAATTAATAAACAAATCCGAAAACCATTCCATATTACTTCCCCAAGAAAGGAATAAAGCTAAAATGCTACCCGAAACCACCCACCACTTTAATTGATGTTTAATTAAAAATAGCCCTAATACAAATAGAAAAATAATACCAGCTCCTATGTATGCTGGAGCCCCTACAATAGGTTGCTCTCCCCAGTAAGTTGGAGCACTTTTAGCTACTCCTCTGGCCTCTTTAAGCGGATAACCCATACGGACTAATTCCTTAACTATAGCAGCATCTTTCCCTGCATTTTCGGCGCTTGAGCCTCCCATAAAACGAGGGATCAATAAATTAAAAGTTTCTGTAAGGCCATAACTATAACTCAAAATATAGTCTTTATCTAATCCTTTTCGTTCAACTTGTTCTCCACCTGGTGTTACTGAAATTTCTGATTTACTACGTGTAGAAAACTTAGCATATTCTTGCGTAGCCAAAATAGAAGTGGCGTTTAATGCTATCGCTAGCAGAAGCCCTATAATAATTATTCCAGATGCCTTTACATATTCAGAAATAGTTTTATTTACAATGGCTTCTTTTAAATAAACAATAGCGATTACAAATAATAAAAGCATTAGATAATAAGTCATTTGGAAATGATTTGCCACCAATTCTAATGCCATAGCAATACAAAATAATAAACCACCTTTGATGTATTTTTTGGCATACACTAACAAAAAACCAGAAAGTACTAATGGCATATAACCAATAGCATGAGCTTTTGCGTTATGTCCAACTCCTATAATTATAATAAGATAAGTTGAAAATCCAAAGGCTAAGCTTCCAAAAAAGGCCAATAATGGTTTTACTTTTAAACATATTAATAAAATAAAAAAGCCAATAAAATATAAGAATAAATAATCCGCAGGTCGTGGCAAAAAACGAAGAAAAAGATCTAATTTTTTAATATAATTATGGGGATACTTAGCGCCTAGCTGATAAGTGGGCATCCCTCCAAAGGCATGATCATTCCAATACATTTCCTCGCCAGTCTGCTCCCGGATATCTATTTGCTGTTTTGCCATTCCTATATATTGAACAATATCACTTTGAACAATTTTTTTACCTTGTAAAACCGGTGAAAAATAAGCTAGAGAAACTAGTAAGAAACCAATAATGGCTAGTAAAAATGGTACTATTTTTTTTAAGTTGATGCTCACTTGAAAGTGTTTTTTGTGGGTTTTTTATTGCGTTTAATCTATTTCTTCAAAATCAATATACTCGCCTACTACTTTTTTTGATTTTGGTATTTTAGCATTAGAATTTGTTTTATTATTTTGATTTTCTGTACCTTGCTGGTTAAATTTAGCTTCAAATTGTGCCCCAAATTTTGTTGCTATTTTTTTTGAAATAAATAAAAGCAATAAGGGACCCAAATACCTCGTTAATAGCTTTAACAGGTATATAATTGCTATTATAATGAGAAGTGTTTTCATTTTGTTTCTGTAATAACTTGATCCAAAAATAAGGAACTCACCAGATTATTTGATTGCTAAATAAAAAAAATGATAAAATCCGCTATATTTGGCATAAATAAATTTCAAATGAAGTATCCCCAAATACTAACATTTTTAACCATATTTTTTGTAAGTATAGGTGTAACGTGCCAGCATACAGAAATTATAAATACCTACAGACCAGGGGCTTCTCAGGGAGCATTTTCTGTAGGAAAAAATGTGGTGCAAATTGAAAGTGGCTTAACCTTTGGTAGGCTAAGGCATGATATTTTCAATAATAAAACTAAATCTACCGAATTTGAATACAATTTTAGAGCTGGATTATTTAAAGAACAGCTAGAATTTAGCATTCAAGGAAGTTATTTAAGCAATAAAGTATCCGAATTAGTTGGTGATCAAAGCTCTTTTACGGATAAGGGTTTTCCTTCAAATGTGATTGGAGCTAAATATTTAGTTTACGATCCATATAAATACCAGCGTGAAAAAAGTGAGAATTTATACAGCTGGAAGGAAAACAATAGTTTTCAATGGAAAAAACTTATCCCTGCGGTTTCCGCTTATGTGGGAGCTAATTTTTCATCCTCCTCAAGTGATTTTGCTTTTCAAAATAATCCTGATACGCGTGCTACAGAACAACAAGCTGATATTACACCTAAGGTAATTATTGCTGCTCAAAACAATTGGGCCTACAATTGGGTGTTTGTGGCTAATATTGTTGCTGATCGTTTAACTTCAGAGTTTCCTGATTTTCGCTTTATTTTAACATCCACTTATAATTTAAATGATAAGTGGTCCATTTTTGGTGAATACGAAGGCGCAAATAGCAAAGTATATAAAGATCATTTACTTCGATTTGGAGGATCATACCTTATATACAAAGATTTTGCAATTGACGCTCACGTACTAAAAAATTTAAAAAATACACCTTCGCGATTTGCACTTAATTTTGGAGCATCCTATCGTTTGGATTACCATAAATTACAAGATTACGAACGCATACAAACTGCCGAACAACGTGAATTGGATAAAACCATTGAGCAAATTAAAAAAGATATTGAAGAAGGCTATTTGGATGAAAGCGTAATGACCGGTAAACTAGATGGAAAAGTTGACTTGGAAGAATATGTTGATGAAGAAGTCGAAGAAGAAGACTTTGATGAAGATTTTGAAGACGCTGAAGATGTAGAAGTACCAAAAAAGCGTAAGTGGTTCCAATTCTGGAAAGGAAGTGGAGCTCGAAAAGCTAGGCGTGATGCCAAAAGAAGAAGCAAAGAAGAACTAAATGATTCTACTTCTACAACTGTATCATCAAAGCCCGTTTTAGGTTCTGGTGGAAGAATGAGTGATTTTGTTGATGATGAATTTATAAAATCAAAGCAAGAAGATATTACTCCAGAAGAAAGAACTGAAGAAGAATTGGCTGAAATTGAAGAGCGAAATGCCAAAAAGAAAAAGAAAAGAAGAAAAAAGAATGAGCCAAGGATAAATCCTGAAACAGGAGAACCTTACCCAGAGCCTGATTATACAGGAATGAGTAGAAAAGAAATTAAAGCTGCAAAAAAACAAGAAAAAGAGCTTAGAAGTTTTGAAGATGAAATAGCAGATCTTGAAAGAGATATTGAAATTGAACAATCTGCTAGAGATAAAAAGAGAGAACAAAAAAGATTAGAAAAAGAAGCCCGAAAAAAGAATAAGAAAAATAAAGGCAGATTTAATGAGAATAGTGATTTTGATTCTATAGACACTCCTAAGGATTCGAATGCTAAAAAAGAAAATAAAAATGACTCTAATTTTGAAACAGAAAAAAGTGACAAAGATCAAGAGAAAGAACGTTTAAAAAGAGAAGAGCAAGAACTCAAAGATCTTGAAGCTGAAATTGAGTTACTTGAAAAACAAGCTGAAGATGAAGAAATAGGAGAAAAACCCAAAAAGAAGAAAAAAAAGAAAGAAAAAAAGAAAAAGTCCAAGAAGAAAAAGAAAAAAGGAAAAGAAGATGATTTAGATGATGAAGAATGGTAATATTATCATAAAAAAGGAGGTACTTAAGTTAAGAAATACCTCCTTTTTTAGTTATTATACAACATAAATATTTGATATTTTTGCCTTTAAATTTTAGCTTTATTTTAATATATGATTACAATAAAAGAGGTTACTACAAAAAAGCAATTTTTGGATTTTGTAAACTTCCCAAATATACTTTATAAAAATAATCCTTGTTATGTGCCTGCCATAACTAAGGAGGAACTAAGCGCGATTAGAAAAGGAGATAACCCCGTCTATAATAATGCTGAAGCTTCTTTTTATTTAGCTTATCAAAACAATAAAATTGTTGGTCGAGTTGCTGCCATTGTAAACTGGATTGAAATTAAGGAACTACATAAATCTAAAGTTCGTTTTGGTTGGTTTGATGTAATTGATGATATAAATGTTACCAAAGCTCTAATTGATACGGTTATTACCTATGGAAAAAAACACAACCTCAATACTATCGAGGGACCTGTAGGCTTTTCAAACATGGATAAAGCGGGTATGTTGACTAAAGGTTTTGACGAACTTAATACTATGATCACCTGGTACAATGCCCCCTACTACAGTGAACATCTTAAAAAACTTGGTTTTGAAGATGCCGCTACTTGGGTCGAATACAAAATTGATATCCCTACTGAAACCAGACCCAAAGTAGTTAAAGTTGCTAATATCATTCAAACGCGATATAAACTAAAAATTATTAAATTTAACAAGGTTAAGCAAATCTTACCTTATGTTAATCGTATGTTCGAATTACTGAATAAAACCTATGATTCATTACAAACATTTGTTCCTATTCAACAGTATCAAATTGATCATTACAAAAAGAAATATTTGCCATTTGTAAATCCTGACTACATTACGTGTGTAGCTAATGAACATAATGAAGTCATCGCATTTTCTATAATAATGCCCTCTTTTTCCAAAGCATTACAAAAAGCAAAGGGAAAACTTTTCCCTTTTGGTTTTTTACATATTTTAAAAGCGCAACGCGTAAATGATACTGCTGCTTTTTATTTGATAGGAGTTGATCCAGAATATCAAAATAAAGGTGTAGCTGCGTTGATTTTTAAAGAAATGAATGAAATATTTCTTCGTAATGGAATAAAAAAAGTGGAGACTAATCCAGAACTTATAGAGAACAAAGCAATTCAAGCACTTTGGAAAGATTACGTTCACAAACAACATAAAGAACGAAAAACATATAGAAAAGCTATTTAAATGAACAACAAAAATTACATTGCTGAAGCTTTAGGAACCTTTACTTTGGTTTTTTGTGGTACAGCTGCCATGGCTGTAAATGAAATTACTCAAGGAGCTGTAACGCATGTTGGTGTGGGGATTACTTGGGGATTTATAGTAATTGCCATGATCTATGCTTTTGGTGAAATATCGGGTGCACATTTTAATCCTGCGGTAACTATAGCTTTTGCCTATGCCAAAAAATTTCCATGGAAAGAAGTGCCAAAATATGTGTTTTTTCAATTTATTGGAGCCATAATAGCAAGTTTATTGGTTTGGTATTTATTTCCCGAAAGTAAAACTCTTGGTGGTACTCAGACAATTTTACCCCCATTTAAAGCGTTTGTACTTGAATATTTACTAACATTTTTTTTAATGTTAGTCATTATTAATGTTTCAACTGGATCAAAAGAGACTGGTATAATGGCTGGTATGGCTATTGGAGGTGTAGTAATGTTAGAAGCCCTTTTTGCAGGACCTATGACAAATGCCTCAATGAATCCTATTAGGTCCTTAGCTCCCGCTATAGTTAGTTTAAATTTTGCTAATTTATGGCTATATTTAACTGCTCCTATATTGGGTGCTATAACAGCTGTGTTAAGTTGCAAGTGGGTAAAAGATGACAATTGCTGTGCTGATTGCTAAATAAAAAAGAAAATTGCTTTAAATGAATTTACGTATCGTTTACTTATTTACTTGTTTTATATTTATTTTAACAGGAACATTAAATGCACAACATATCGTGTGGCAAAAAACAGTTGATAATACTTTTTTACTTGACACACAAAAGCTTGCAAATGCACTAAAACATGTTTCAAAGGAAACAAAAACTAAAATAAGGATTAGTTTCCCTAATCAGCATGGAATACTGGTTGACTTTATTATTGAAGACAATGCTGTACTTCCTAAAGAATTACAAAAAAAATTCCCTTTAATTCATTCCTACAAAGGGATATCCATAAATAACCCAGAGCTTCAACTTATTTTTACCTGTACCGAGACTGGTATTACAGCAACTTTAATACACAAAGACGAAACATGGCATATAAAAGAAGGAAAAAATAAATCAGAATATCACGTTATCACTTCAAAGGAAACAATTCCTACAAACCCAATCTTTGATTGTAAAGCTGCAAATCATAGTGATACTAAAAATGATTTTAAAGCAACAATACAGCAAAAGAAAAAAGCTGCCAAAATTGGAGATAAGCAACTTAGAGTATTACGAACAGCCATAGCAGTAACTGATGATTATACTAGGTTTTTTAGTAGCAAAGCGGGAGTAACTAATGGAAGTGAAAATCAAAAAAAAGCTGCTGCTCTTGGAGGAATCGTAGCTTCATTAAATCGAATAAATGTTGTTTACGAACGAGATTTAGGAATACGTCTAGAACTTATTCCTAACAATGATGATATTATTTTTTTAAACACACAACCTGATCGATTTACTACCAAAAGTTTTGATGAGTTAAGCGACTTATCTGACACTGTGATTGATGAAATAATTGGTCAAGATAATTATGATATTGGCCACTTATTAACCACACATGTGTTAGGTGGACTTGCAAGGATTGGTGCATTATGTGGTAATGGGAAAGGTGTAGGTGTTACTGGGTTTAATAAACCTGAAGGGGATTTTTTTGATATCACTTTTTTTGCGCATGAACTAGGACATCAGTTTGGTGCTCACCATACACAAAACTATCCTTGTCAAAGAGACGATGCCACAGCTGTTGAAACAGGAGAAGGAACAACGATAATGGGATATGCAGGTGGCCCATGTGATGTACCCGCTGTAGTTATTCAAAAATCAAGTGATGATTATTTTCATTATGTAAGTATACAAGAAATAAAAACTTATATCGAATTTGGAGCTAGTTGCATTCCTACACAACCTATCACTAATAAATTACCTTCAATTGAACCTTTAAAAGAATTTAATATACCGGTTAGTACTGCTTTTGCTCTCGAAGCCATTGTTAATGACCGTGATGAAGATAGATTAACATATACATGGGAACAGATAGATAATGATCGTGCTATTGCACCTCCTGTATCATCATCAAGTGTAGGTCCACTGTTTAGATCCTTACCTCCTAACCCATCTCCTAGAAGGGATTTCCCAGAAAAACTAGGAGTAAGTACCAAATGGGAAGTATTACCTAGTGTTCCAAGAGCTATGAATTTCGGCCTTACTGTTCGTGATGGCAAACCCGGAGGTGTTTCCTTTTTAAAAGTTACTGTTAATGCTATTGATACTGGAGCTGGTATATTTGAAATTACTTCTCAAAATTCAAATGTTTCTTATGACCAAAATAGTATTCAAGAGGTGACATGGAATGTTGCCGGTACAACTGCTAATGGAATAGATGTTAGTGATGTTAAAATAGAAATATCGTTTGATGGAGGAGTTACATATCCTACTATCCTTGCAGAATCAACTCCTAATGATGGATCCGAAAATATTCGCATACCAGAAGGGATTACAACTTCACAAGCTAGAATTAGAGTTAGCGCATTAAAACACATATTTTATGCTGTGAATAAAAGTGATTTTAATATTGGCGATGTGGTTTTACCATTAGTTCCCGAAGCACGAGTTTCTAGTAGACAACGTAAAAAAGATAACCTATTAATTTTTAGAATTAAAACATCTGAAAAAGTTACTGATCCTGTAAAAATATTTTATTCATTCGAAGCTGTTCCTTCTAATGAAGTGATCGACTTTAGCGGAAAAGTTAAATTTTCAACCGATGGTGGGGATAGTTATCAAAATGTAAACGAAGACTTTGTCACACTACCTGCAAATTCTGATGAGCTTATTATTGCTTTACCTTTAACTAATTCTTCCGGAATTAACGATCCAGATAAAATAAAATTAGTCTTAAACATTCCTGAAGGTGTAAGTAATCCTAACCTAACAAGTATAGGAACACTAGCTAAAAAACAACTAGACATAAAAGAAAATATTATTGTATACCCTAATCCTTCAAATGGTAAAGTTACTCTAGAGATATTAACCATTCCCTTAAATGGTTATGAAGCTGTTATTTATAATTTAGAAGGAAAACCATTATTTGAGTATTCTTTTTTAACTCAAATAGAAACCTTAGACCTAAACTCTCTTTCCCCAGGACTTTATATTTTAAGTGTCACTATTAATGGTGAAAATGCCATTCGAAAAATTGTGATTGATTGACATTTATCACAATTTAAGAAGGTAAATTCTTTCAAATAACAATAACGCCTATAACACCATCATAAAACACTAAAAAACAATTATTTAAACAACACTACTCTGGTAGCACAATTAACCCTAGAGTTAATAATTATCTTTCCACATAATAGTATTAAATCATTTCAAACTACTCTAAATTTAGGCTTAAAAAAAGTCAATTACCTAAAAATCAATACTTAATAAATTAATTTTTTAAATAATTTTTATATATTAGAGGAATAAACTTACATAAATATTTATTTACAATGTCAACACACACACTAAATAAGTTTATTTGATTTTAAAAAAATATTCCTAAAATATAATTTAAGGCTAATACTATTAAAAACAATTTACATACTCTTTATAAAACATATTATATTAATCCTTTTATGTGTAAGTTTTTTATTTATTGAAAGAAACATCAAATGGTACAATTGTAATAAATCATAACTACCATTTACTAACTGAGGTTAAATGCTTCAATATATCATGATTCTGATTTTCGCTTTTGGCGTAAATAATCCAGTCCTAATCAACCACTGGAGCAGAATAACTCATGAAAAATTTGAATGGCCAAAAAAAAATAATCAAAATTCTAAAAATCAACTATTTACTAAAAAAATAACCTCAAAAACAAAAGAAATACTAACACAAACTCCTTTATTAATCACGTTTCCAAAAAAAAAATCTAATAGCTGTAAGGCTAAAATTTTTAAAGTAAAATCAAAAAAAAACACTTTAAAGCATGCTTCATCTAACAGATTTAGATTAAATAATAGTCCGTTTACGGAGCTTATTAAAGTAAGGATTGCTATAATGACAACAGGGGAATATGCTCAGTATCACATAAAAAAGCATCATGCTGAACTATTACCTAGAAATAAACAAAAAGAAATTGTTCTGAACGCTATAGAATATAGTCTCAAAGAAATTAACAAAATATTTAATCGAGATTTAGGAATACAACTCATATTAACTAAAAATAACGACCAATTAATTTTTATAAACCCTGAGACTGATGGATTAAGCAATAACAACCAACGTAAACTTATTTTAGAAGCCCCTTTGAAACTTAAATCTTTAATACACGAAAGTAACTACGATATAGCACAAACTTTAGGAACCTTTAAAGGAGGTATTAGTTCACGTAGCGTGGCATTTACCAACAGAAAAGCTAATGGAATTACAGGCTATCCAATACCTGAGGGTAAGTTATTCAATATTGATTATTTATCCCATGAAATAGCACATCAATTAGGTGCAACGCATACTCAAAACAGCAATTGTTCTCGAGATAAACAAAGCGCTGTTGAACCAGGAAGTGGACATACCATTATGAGCTATGCTGGCATTTGTAATCTCCCCAATAGTAATATTTCAACTACCTCAAAACCTTACTTTCATAGTAAAAGTATTGAACAAGTTCATACCTATTTAAAATCAAAAATAGATATCGGAACCAATTCTTTGAATATTTTAAAGCCTATACCCAATTATTCTATTCCTTTGGAAACACCTTTTGAAATCAAATTGAATACCACTATCCCTAAAAATGATTTCATTAGTTTTACTTGTGAACAAATTGATATTGCACCAACAATATTCCCCCCATTAAGTGAAGCAAAAAATGGCCCCATTTTTACATCTCAGCCTCCAAATATTCATAATATTATTTCCTTTCCTAAAAAGGACCTCGTAATCAATAACCATAATTCTTCAAAATATGGAGTTTTAGCTACAGTTCCACGTAACTATTCTTTTATTGCTTCTGCAAGAAACACAACACCTAAACAGCAAGGAACATCTATTCAAAAATTTAATGTTACCGTAACCGATAGTCCTAAATTTGAAGCAATCTCACAGAATACGAACAATATTACATGGAAAACTAACAGCATACAAAAAATTACTTGGAATGTAGGTACTACCAACTCCGCTCCTATTCATACTAAAAATGTATGTATTCTTTTATCAACTGATAATGGAAAAACTTTCCAAACACTTTTAAAAAGTACCCCCAATGATGGAGAAGCTACTATTAGTGTTCCTTCTAATATTCAATCAAATGAATGCCGAATAAAGATAAAATCAATAGATAATATCTTTTACTGCCTTAACAAAAAAATGTTTTCAATAGGCAAAGACATTAGTATCAAAAAATTCACTTTGAATGATTTAGAAGATATTAAACAAAAAAAACTAATTCAAGAAATAATACATGTCGATGAAGATTTTAATCCACAGGATTTACAAATCCAATTACAACTAACACATGCAAAGATTAATGATCTCATCATTAGTATTGAAAACCCAGCAAAACAAAAAGTAACCTTATGGAATCAAAATTGTTCAAACGAACAACATATTGACCTTACTTTTAAAGATCTTGAACAAATCATTCCTTGGGGAACATCCATTCATGGAGGCGAGGTATGTGATGAAATAGTTTCAGGTTACAGAAACCCTTTTGATTCTTTAAAAAAGTTAATAGGTCCAACAAAAGGAGATTGGATTCTAACCATAAAATCTACAAATACAGAAAACGCTATAATTTTAAAAAAATTCAACCTACAATTTGAAGTAAATAATGCGTCCACTTCAAAAGTAACTCAAAAAATTAGCATAACTCCTAACCCTGCTTTTGATAAATTTACTGTTGAACTAGTGGATACAAATAAGAATAATGAAAATAGCATCGATTTCTACACTACTTCGGGAAATTTAATTAAAACGATAAAACTTTCAAACCGAAAAATACAATCCATACCAACAGAAAACTTACTTAGTGGACTATATCTTTTAAAAATCAAGAATGGAAAATCAAGTTTTAATCAAAAATTAATCATTAAATAAATGAACCACTATAAACTTAAAGTACCATAGTTTCTGTTATTACTGAAAGTCACCATATTTTTAACATCCATTTTTACTCTTATCTATTAATTTAATAAATATATAAAAATCCAAGAGTTAAAAGCTAACTGCCAATGGCTCTTTGCCCTATTTTTAGAAGCTAAAAGCGAAATGCACTAAAGTGCATAGTTCTAACTACTCCTGAGGTCAATAAAAAAAGTCCAATTCATAAAAATTTTATATTGTTTAACAATTTACATTAATATATTAAACAAAATAAGAGTATTTTTGAATCTATGAAAACTTATAAACTTGAAGCTGAAATTGAATTGCCTATTTCTATTGAAAAAGCTTGGGATTTCTTTTCAAATCCAAACAATCTGACCAAAATAATGCCTAAAAGTATGAAGTTTGAAGTTATTGAAGGGGCTAGCTTACCGCTTTTTCCTGGTCAAGTTATTCAATATACGGTAACTCCATTAGCCTTTTTTAAAACTACATGGTTATCAGAAATAAATCACATTAAAAAACCACATTTTTTTGTTGATACACAATTGGAAGGGCCCTACAAACTTTGGCATCACAAACATTTTCTAAAAGAAACCTCTAACGGTACATTAATTACAGATGTTATCCATTATCAGGTCCCTTTCGGTATTATAGGCCGTTTATTACATCCCATAATTATCAAACCTAAACTGGATAAGATATTTGAATACAGAACAAAAAATATAACTAGTCTTTTTAATTAAACATGCTATGAAAAATATACTTTTAATTGGTGGATCCTATGGAATAGGAAACGAAATTGCTAAGCAGATGAAAGCCGAAGCTAACGTAATTGTAGCTTCGAGAACTAATAATGATTTACCAGAGGATGTTACTCATATCCCTTTTGACGCTGCAAAAAATTCTATTTTAGAAATTGATCTACCCGAAGTTATTGATGGACTGGTATATTGCCCAGGTACCATCAATTTAAAACCCTTTAGTATGTTAAAACCTGAAGTTTTTGAAAGTGATTTACAGCTAAATTTTTTGTCACTAGTCAAAATTTTAAAAGAATTACACCCTAAACTAAAAGCTTCAACTCAAGCAAGTATTGTTGTTTTTAGTACCGTTGCTGTTAAAGTTGGTATGCCTTTCCATACTTCGGTTGCTGCAGCAAAGGGAGCTTTAGAAGGGTTTTCCAAGTCATTGGCAGCGGAATGGGCTCCTCAAATAAGAGTTAATGTCATTGCTCCTTCATTAACAAATACACCTTTGGCAAAACGTTTGGTTTCAAATGAAGCCAAAATTGAAAAAATGAATGAACGTCACCCTTTAAAGCGCATAGGCCAAAGTGAAGATATAGCCCATATGGCAAGCTTTTTACTCTCCGATAAATCATCATGGATTACCGGGCAAGTAATGGGTGTAGATGGTGGTACGAGTACACTTAATTTGAGTTAACAAATGACAGATATTACAATTTTTTGGTTCAGAAGAGATTTACGCTTAACTGATAATACAGGACTTTTCTTCGCGTTAAGCGAAAACAAAAATGTATTGCCCATTTTTATTTTTGATACAGAAATTCTTAATAGCCTCCCTAAAAAAGATGCTCGGTTAAATTTTATATATGATTCTTTATTAGAAATCAATTTACAACTGAATAAAGAAAATAAGGGAATCTCACTTTACCATGGCAAACCACTGGATATTTTTAAACAACTATGTAAGGAAATTAATATCACCTCGGTATATACCAATCATGATTACGAGCCTTATGCTCAAAATCGTGATACAGAAATTGCTGATTTTTTAAATACCAATGGAATTCCTTTTAAAACGTATAAAGACCAAGTTTATTTTGAAAAAAATGAAATTGTAAAGGCCGATGGCTCTCCTTACATGGTCTACACTCCGTACAAAAACAAATGGAAAGATCTATTTAAAACTACAGAATTTATTCAATATCCAAGTGAAGATTACTTAGCAAATATATACGAACATTTTAATTATACTAGCCTAAGCTTAGAACTACTTGGATTTGAAAAATCTGATATAAAAGTACTCCCTTTTACAGCCACACCAAGCTTAATTGAAGGATACGAAGACACTAGAAATATTCCAAGCAATCAAAATGGTACCTCAAAACTTGGACCTCATTTGCGTTTTGGAACAGTAAGCATACGTGAAATGATCAAAAAAGCCATTGCCCAAAAAAATGAGGTTTTTTGGTCTGAACTTATTTGGCGAGAATTTTTCATGCAAATTCTTTGGCATTTTCCACATACGCAACACGCATGTTTTAAACCTAAATATGATCGCATTCAATGGCGTAATAATGAAATGGAATTTGAAAAATGGAAAAAAGGTGAGACCGGTTATCCTTTAGTTGATGCAGGTATCCGCGAATTAAATACTACTGGATACATGCATAATAGAGTACGTATGCTTGTAGGAAGCTTTTTATGCAAACACCTACTTATAGATTGGCGTTGGGGCGAAGCCTATTTTGCCGAAAAATTACTAGATTATGAACTCTCATCAAATATTGGCAATTGGCAATGGGTCGCTGGAACTGGAGTAGATGCAGCTCCTTACTTTAGAATTTTTAACCCTACAACTCAAATACAAAAATTTGATAAACAACATATTTATATTAAACGTTGGGTAAAGGATTTAAATGAACTCACTTACCCAACACCAATGGTTGATCATAAAATGGCTCGAGAACGCTGTCTATCTACATACAAACTTGCACTAACCTAAATTTCTTATTTTGTAAGAAAAAAGCCTTAACAAGCTTTCAAAATATAAGTTTTTTTATACCTTTATTTACAATCAAAAATTTTACCCTTGTAGTTAAAATGTACAGGGGTTATTTTATAGAATAACAATTAAAGTATCTAAATGGATAAAGTAAATAAGTATATAGAAATTGTAACAGATAAAATTGTTTTTTTTGCTCCTAAAATAATTGTAGCTGCCCTCCTATTATGGATTGGATTTAAACTTATTAAAAAGGTAGATAAAATTGTCGGTAAAAGCTTGACTAAAATTCAAGTCTCAGATACTATGCGACCTTTTATTCTTTCACTACTTTCTACTATTTTAAAAATAACCTTATTGCTTATTGCAGTATCTATACTTGGTGCCGAATTATCTGGATTAGCCACTATTGTTGCTGCTATGGGATTTGCTGTTGGCTTATCATTACAAGGTAGTTTAGGAAATTTTGCTTCCGGAATACTCATCCTATTTTTAAAACCTTACAAAGTAAATGATTGGATTGAAGTAGATGAAAAATTTGGGAAAGTTGAGGAAATTGGTATTTTTAGTACACTAATGATTACGCCAGGAAATAAAACATTGATCGTTCCTAATTCAAAGATTACGGATGGAGTGGTGACTAACTTTTCAAAAAAAGGAGTCGTTCGCCTTGAACTTAATGTACACATTCCCTACAGCGAAGATTTTCCAAAAGTGAAAAGTATTATAGAAAGGGAATTACTTTTGTTGCCTTCTGTACTTAATGAACCAACACCCGAAATAGGAATTGAAACCTTTGACACTCACAACGTACAGTTAGCCATTCGTCCTTTTGTTTTACCCGACAATTATTGGGTTGCTACTTTTGATACTCATGAAACCATAAAAAGAATTTTTAGCGAAAATAACGTTCAAGTAGCTTACTCAGAAGGAATTGAATTAGGGTTAATCGGGAAATAGGTTTATATTTTTTATCACCTTCCAATGCTGCTTTCAGAAAAAGGTTAAAGCCTTTTAACATTGGTAATTCTTAGTAGATTGTCCCGTTCTAAATAACCTGTAATGATTATTTAGAACGGGACAGATCATAAAAAGACAAATCAATAATAAAATAATTTAACCCAAAATTTATATTTTATATAAACAAATATTAAATTGAAAAAAGACTTCTTCACATATCAAGCTCAAACAACTCCTTTTCCGTTAGCTATGGAAGTTTCTCATGCAAGTGGAAGCTACATATATGACACCAAAGGAAATGCGCATTTGGATTTTGTGGCAGGGGGTTTGCCGGCATGTAGTCTAGGACACTGTCATCCTAATGTAGTGAAAGCCATAAAAAGTCAAGTAGATCAATACTTACATGTTATGGTTTATGGTGAATACATTCAGCAACCTGCTGTGGAGTTAACTAAACTAATTGCCAAACATTTACCAAACCCTTTAAATAAAACATACTTAACTAACTCAGGTACCGAAGCCATAGAGGGATCACTCAAGTTAGCTCGAAGAGTCACAGGGCGTAGTGAAATTATAGCTGCTAATAAAGCCTACCATGGCAATACCATGGGATCATTAAGTGTTATGGGGTACGAAGAGCGCAAACAAGCTTTTAGACCTTTAATCCCCGATATTCAATTTATTGAATTTAATAACGAGTTAGATTTAGAAAAAATAACCCGTAAAACAGCTGGAGTAATATTAGAAACTATTCAAGGTGGTGCTGGATTTATACAGCCTATAAACGACTACCTTACTAAGGTTAAAAAGCGTTGTGATGACGTTGGTGCCTTATTAATTTTAGATGAAATCCAACCAGGAATTGGTCGTACTGGAAAATTATTTGGTTTTGAAAATTACAATGTAATTCCTGATATTGTTGTCACTGGTAAAGGACTTGGAGGTGGATTACCTGTAGGAGCATTCACTGCCTCGGAAGAACATATGGATTTACTAATGGATAATCCTATGCTTGGACATATAACCACTTTTGGAGGTAACCCCGTAATAGCTGCTTCATGTTTGGCCACACTACAAACAGTCACATCATCGGACATAATGCCCAACACACTAATAAAGGAACAATTATTTAGAAGCTTACTCGTACATCCATTAATTAAAGAAGTAAGAGGCATTGGTTTAATGCTAATAGCACTACTCCCCTCTCCCGAATTGGCTGTTGAGCTTGTGATGAAATGTAAAGAAAAAGGATTAATTCTTTTCTTTTTATTATTTGAAAAAAGAGCTATTCGTATAACACCTCCACTAACTATTAGCACAGATGAAATTAAAAAAGGATGTAATATAATTATTGAAACACTTAATGAATTAACTATGTAATGAGTATTAAAGCAGTTATAAATTAAGAAATTTGTTTTGTATAACTACGACTAAATAAAAGGATATTAGCAATTATTTAAACAGAAATTTCTAAAATAAATAAGCTGCAAATCATAAACTCGGTATTAAATTTGTTAATTACTATGTTAACAATACAATTGAACTTTTTTAAAAGGTATCAATATAGATTGTAAATTGATTTAATTAACGTTAATAGCGTTTTTTACAGAATGAGTCTACTAAAAAACAGGTTGTTTTACTGGTAAATTCATAGAATTAAAACCTTTTGAGAAGGTAAAAAAACTGTCATATGTATTTAAGCCATCACGACAATAATGATAATGTTGCATTAGATAAGTATGAAGCCATGCTTAAATCTAATAGAGTTATTTTCTTTGATTCTAATGAATTTGAAAACATCATTCATTTCTATTTGGATAATGGCAAACTAACTAATGCTAAAAAAGCAATAGCATTAGGCCTAACACAACACCCTTCATCAACTAATTTAAAACTACTAAATGTAGAAATTATGGTTTTTGAAGATGAGTTAGATAATGCAGAACGCCTGTTAAATCAACTTCAGGCGTTAGAACCCGAAAATGATGAAATTTTTATACAAAGAGCTTCAATTGTTTCTAAACGAAATAACCATGAAAAGGCTATTGAGTTACTACAAACAGCTTTAAAAATAACTCAAGACAAAGCAGATGTACATTCATTACTTGGTATGGAATACCTGTTCATGGATGAATTTGAAAATGCAAAAAATCAATTTATAGCATGTCTAAAAATTGATCCCGATGACTACTCGTCACTTTATAATAGTATCAATTGTTTTAACTTTTTGGAACAACCGGAAGAGGCTATCAATTTTTTAACAACATACTTGGACACCAACCCTTATTGCGAAATAGCTTGGCATCAATTAGGAAAGCAATATTGTGATATAAAAGAGTTGAAAAAAGCCTTAGCTGCTTTTGATTTTGCTATTATAAGTGATGATACTTTTGTTGGTGCTTATATTGAAAAAGGGAAAGTACTTGAAAAGTTAGGTCGCTATAATGATGCTATTGAAAATTATTCCATTACTCTGGAACTTGAAGACCCTACGTCATTTGCTCTGTTACATATTGGAAAAAGTTTTGAAAAACTTGGAGACCAAACTAATGCCCTGCATTATTATAAAAAAACAGTGAATGAGGATCCTTTACTGGATAAAGGTTGGATTGCAATTACTGATTTTTATAATGCTAAAAAAGACTACCAAAAAGCACTATATTATATTAATAAAGCTATAGAAATAGACTTTGAAAACATAGATTATTGGAAGCGTTATGCCAAAATAAATCTACGATTAGGCTATTTAGAAGAAGCTGAAAGAGGTTACAGAAAATCTCTTGAATTTGGTGATTATGAAATTAATACCTGGATACAACGCACTGATTTATTATTACAATTAGGTGAAATTGATGCTACTATTGTCTGTGTAAATCAAGCCCTAGAACTTTTTCCCGATAATAATGAATTATTTATTAGACTCGCGGGACTGTATTATAAAAAACAAGATTTAAACAAAGCAAATTTCTACTTAGAAACTGCCTTAAAATCTGATGCAGAGTATTTTGTGATTTTTGAAGAATTATTCCCAGAATATTTGAATTCTGCCGATGTTCAACACATTTATACGGGTTGTATTTAATAATTGATTATAGTTTAAATGAAAAAAAATCTATTAGTATTAATATTGATGCTAAACTATTTAGCCTTTGGTCAAAGCCAAGATAGTTTACCAGATTTTATTAAACGTTATAGATTAGATAATTCCAGAGCTGATTTAAAAGTATTTATTGGTGAAAAAATAGAATTAAAAAAGGATATAGCTAAGAATGACTTTGCCTTTGATGAAAAATATATTTCAAAATACAAAGTTTTAAAAACGATATACGGTGAAATTAAAGTAGACACTATTGTATTTACTGCTTTTGATCATTATGGTAAACCTGCATTTTCTAAATTTAAACACGTCATACTTTACCTAAAAAAAATAGATAATAAGTACATACATTGTAAATACCTATATAATCCTGTCTTTAAAACCATAAATGATAGTTGGGCTGGCCCATATCCGACTCGTGATTATAGAAAAAGAAATAAAATTAGCTCTAAAATAAAACCAGAAATAATAGAATTTAAAGATGAGATAGTTATAGATTTTGGAGATTATCCTTTAAAAGAAGCCAGAATTGATTTCCCATCACCGTATTATCAAATAAATGAATCTAAAGCTAAAGTAATTTATGGGAATTATGCCAATGACTTATTTCTACTTAAAAAAGAAGGAATCCTAAAAACTAGAGGGTATTTTTAAAAATAAAGTACTGCTTATATTCAATAGTCCTAAATCACTTGTAAATCTCATATTAAAAAATAGTTCATTTGAATTCTTTAAAAATAAAAAGCCTATTTATTTATCCCTTAAAATCTTGTGGAGGAACGGATGTTATTCAAATATCCGTTGACAATAATGGATTAAAATATGACCGCAATTTTGCTGTTATCAATAAGAATAATACCATAATTACAGCTCGAGAATATCCCAAGCTTTTAAAAATAGAAACATTATTAAAAAAGTCTAAACTAAGTATTCATTTGGAAAATGAAACTTTCCAAATTGATCACAACCTATTTTCCGATCAAATCATAACAGTACAGTTATTTAATGAAATAGTTAAGGCTGAAAGTAGTGAGCACTATATTAACAATCAGCTTTCCGAATATTTAGGAGAACAATGCAAACTAGTGAAATTTTCCACTATTGAAAATAGCATAAAAAATAAAGCTTTTAATGATGTTTCTCCTATACATTTAATTTCAGAAGCTTCATTAAATGATTTAAATAACAAACTAAAAAATCCATTTACAGCTCACTCTTTTAGACCCAACATAGTCATTTCTGGTGGTGAAGCCTATGAGGAAGAATCATGGAAAACACTAAAAATAGGAACTTGTAAATTTAAAGTCGTTTCCAAAACTGCGCGTTGTTCAATGATTACTATTGATCCTAAATCATTACAAAAAAATAAAAATCAAGAGCCTTTAAGAACCTTAGCCACTTATAAAAAAGAAGATAAATCGGTTAATTTTGGTATTTACCTTGAACCCATTAATTTTGGTGATTTTTCAATAGATGATAAAATTGAAATAACCTCCGAGACAGCTATTTTTAGTTAAAAAGCATTATAAATCTTGAGCATTTGCAATCATTTCAGCAATATCCAAAACTTCAACAATTCCTTCTTTTTCTTTACTTTTTACACCATCCGTCATCATGGTATTACAAAATGGACAACCGGCAGCAATTATATCTGGTTTAACTTCTAAAGCTTGATTGGTGCGTTCAATATTAATATCCTCTTCTCCTTTTTCGGGTTCTTTAAACATTTGGGCCCCACCTGCCCCACAACATAATCCATTACGCTTGCTCTTTTTCATTTCAACCAGCGCAATTTCTAGCTTTTTAAGTAATTCTCGGGGGGCTTCATAAACATTATTAGCCCTACCCAAATAACAAGGATCGTGAAAAGTTATTCGTTTTCCTTTAAACTTACCTCCCGCTACCCTTAAACGATCTTCATCTAGTAATGATTTTAAAAATTGAGTATGGTGTACTACCTCATAATTCCCTCCTAAATTAGGGTATTCATTTTTTAAAGTATTAAAACAATGAGGACAGGCAGTAACTATCTTTTTTACTTGATAGGCATTTAACAGCTCAATATTAGCTAGGGCTTGCATTTGAAATAAAAACTCATTTCCAGCTCTTTTAGCCGGATCTCCTGTACAACTTTCTTCGGCACCTAAAACAGCAAAATCAACTCTTGCATTATGAAGTAGCTTCACGAAAGCTTTAGTAATTTTTTTAGCTCGGTCGTCAAAACTACCCGCACAGCCAACCCAAAATAACACTTCTGGTAATTTACCATCAGCCATATATTGAGCCATTGTAGGCACTTTTATTACTTCGCTCATAAGATTTTTTTTTTACAAACAACAAGTATTAGAAGACCATAACGGTTTATTTGAAACACTATAAATCACCATATTACCATCATCCTGTAAAACTAATTTAGCTCCTTCATTACCACTTGTATTTGAAGCCCATACTGCTCTATCAAAAATATCATAAATTACAAGGTTACCATCTAACTGCATAATGCAATTATAACCTTGGGACTTTTCTGAGAAAAAAGAATTAGTATTACTACTCCACATTCTTGGTTTTCCTGACTTATTATGGTACAAATTTAACTCTCCGTTTGACTCAAATATTAAAAAAAATCTACCATCATTAGATGCTCTAGTAAATCCACTCGCAGGTGTTTTGTCTATACATCTTGATGGAAATTTAAGAAATTCTCCAGGTTCAAGACTATTTGATATTACTGATGTAGATAATATTTGCTTTAAATTTCTTTTTTCTGATGAAAAGTTAACTGAGTATCCTCTACTTTATAATTCAGAACTTTAGTCTTATTTAATACTTCGCTTTCTCCTATCCTTTCTTTCGAACATGATAACAATAAAACTATAGTTAAAAAACTTAAACATACATTTTTCATAATTTAATTTTAGATTAGGCTAATATTTTTATATTAATTAACTTTTTTTAACAGAATATAATAATTTCATCTAAATTATTTTTATTCAAGTTCAATCAAATTATCAATATATTTATCATGATAGCCTAATAGGTAAAGTACTCCATCTAAACCAATACTTGATATAGAACTCTGCGCATTATCTTTTACTTTAGGTTTCGCGTGAAATGCAATTCCTAAACCTGCTAAATTTAACATAGGTAAATCATTGGCGCCATCACCTACTGCAATAGTTTGATCAATAGCAATGCCTTCTTTTTTCGCAATTTCTTTTAAAAATTCGGCCTTTTTATTTCCATCAACTATCTCTCCTATATAGCCTCCTGTTAAGGCACCATCTTTAATTTCTAATTGATTTGCATGTACATAATCAATGCCTAGTTCTTTTTGTAAATAATGTCCAAAATAAGTAAAACCACCAGATAAAATAGCTGTTTTATAACCATAGCTTTTTAACGTATCTATCAATCTTCGAGCTCCTTTGGTAATTGGTAAATTGACAGCTACATTTTGAAGCACTTCTTCGCTTAAGCCTTTTAACAAAGACATACGCCTTTTAAAACTTTCATTAAAATCTATTTCACCTTGCATAGCAGATTCTGTAATAGCTTTTACTTGCGCACCTACTCCTGCTAACTCAGCTAATTCATCTATTACCTCGGTTTGAATTAGGGTAGAATCCATATCAAAACAAACTAAACGTCTATTTCTTCTGTATATATTATCTTCTTGAAAAGCAATATCTACATCCAAATCTCGGGAGATTTGCATGAATTTTTCCGTAAACTCTGTTTTATCTTCAATTTTACCTCTTATAGACAATTGTATTGACGATCTAGGATATTCATCTTCTTTAACTAAAGATAACCTACCTGTCAATCTTTTGATAGAATCTATATTTAATTTTTTTTCTGAAACAACTTTTGTAACCGCAGATATTTGTTCTGCAGATAATTTTTCACCTAAAAGGGTAACAATATATCTGTCTTTGCCTTGTAAATCTACCCAATTTTCATAGTCACTAGAACTAATAGGCTTGAATTTAGCGGTTATTCCTAATTCATAAGCTCTAAAAAGTAAGTCTTTTAAAACTGCTGCAGATTTTTCCCCAGATTCAATCTCAAATAAAATACCTAAGGATAATGTATCATGTATATTCGCTTGTCCAATATCTAAAACTTTGGCATTGTATTGCGCCAATACATCTGTTAAAGCAGAGGTTAATCCCGGTTTATCTTGTCCCGAAATATTTAAAAGGAAAATTTCTTTACTCATAGTTAAAATTTGTACAGTCAACAGGTAACAATGATTATTCTTATTGACTTATAAAAATGCTCTCTTTTTATTAAAAAGAAAAAGTTACTTACTAAAATTATTATTGAAAATATAAAAAGACTATTTATTAGGAATTCGCAATCAATTCTGCAATATCTAATACTGAAACCTCAGTCTCTTTTTCTTTATTTTTAATCCCATCGGTTAACATCGTATTGCAATAAGGACATCCGGTAGCAATAATACTAGGACTCGTTTCTAAAGCATCTTCAGTTCTTAGAATGTTAATATCCATAGCTCCTTTTTCGGGCTCTTTAAACATTTGTGCTCCCCCAGCTCCGCAGCATAATGCGGTTTGCTTATTACGTTTCATTTCTACAATAGTAGCTTTGGTATTAGCCAGCACATTTCTAGGAGCATCGTATTCATTATTTGATCTACCTAAATAGCAAGGGTCATGAAACGTAATTCGTTTTCCTTTGTACGTATTTCCATCGACTTTTAAACGTCCCGATTTTATAAGCTCATCTATAAATTGTGTATGGTGTAATACCTCATATTTACCGCCTAAACTTGGATATTCATTTTTTAAACAATTAAAAGAATGTGGATCACAAGTTACTATTCGCTTTACCCCATAAGCATTCATTACTTCAATATTAGTAACTGCCTGCATTTGAAATAAGAATTCATTCCCAGCACGCTTAGCAATATCACCTGTACAACTTTCTTCTGTTCCAAGAACAGCAAAATCAACATTCGCTTTGTTTAAAATTTTAACGAATGCTCTAGTTATCTTTTTGGCTCGATCATCAAAACTTCCAGCGGAACCTACCCAAAATAATATTTCGGGTTGTTTCTCTGCTGCAAAACAATCTGCCATAATTGGCACTTTTAATTCTTCGCTCATAATAGTAGATGTTTAGTTAAGAGACTACTCCTTTACCCAATTTAAGCGATCCATTTGGTTGTAAGGCCATGGAGCGCCATTATTTTCTATATTGGACATCATGTTATTAAGTTCTGTTGGGGCTGCGCTTTCTTCCATTACAAGGTACCTACGCATTTCATTTATAATGGATAACGGATCAATGCTAACAGGACACGTTTCCACACATGCATTACAGGTAGTGCAAGCCCATAACTCTTCGGGAGTTATATAGTCACCTAATAATTGTTTGCCATCATCTTTAAATTCTCCATTATTGGCATCAATATTTTTACCTACTTCTTCCAACCTATCCCTGGTATCCATCATAATTTTACGTGGAGATAGCTTTTTACCTGTTAAGTTTGCTGGGCACTCACTAGTACAACGACCACACTCGGTACATGTATATGAATTCATTAATTGTACCCAATTTAAATCCATTACATCCGATGCACCAAATTTAGCCACTTCTTCAGTTTCTGTTGTTGGATCGGGTGCCGCAAAAGGATCTGCATCTGGATCCATCATTAATTTTACTTCATTAGTTACCGACTCTAAATTTGTAAACTGTCCATTAGGGGTAAGTTTAGCAAAATAAGTATTGGGAAAAGCTAATAAAATATGTAGATGTTTAGAAAAATATAAATAATTTAAAAATATTAAAATACCAGCGATATGTAACCACCAAGCACTGCGTTCAACAATGATTAGTGCGCTTTCGGAAAGGCTATCAATAAGTGGCATAATCATCCAACTACTTACAGGGAAAGCTCCAGCCTTAACATAATGAGCCGCATCCAACAATTGAAGCTTATAATCCGCTGCATTCATAGTTAAAAACAACAGCATCAATACTACTTCAAAATATAAAATATTGTTTCCATCAGATTTTGGCCAACCCGTCATTTCAGCACTAAGGAAACGCTTAATTTTAATAACATTTCTTCGAATCCAAAATGCTACAATAGCCACTAAAACTAACAAGGCTAAAATTTCAAAACTTCCAATAAGGATGTTATACACTTTTCCTAAAGGAGCGAAAATACGATGTGTTCCAAATAAACCATCAATAATAATTTCTAAGACCTCAATATTAATAATTAGAAAACCAACATATACTACAATATGCAAAAGACCTGCTATGGGTCTTCGAACCATTTTGGTTTGACCCAATGCTATTTTAGCCATATTTTTTAAACGAACATTCTTTTGGTCTGTCCGATCAACATCTAATCCTAAATTTATGTTTCTGATAAGTTTACGAATATTCATCGTAAAGTAACCAACTCCACCAGCTAAAAGCAACAAAAAAAGTATATTGGGTATGTATTGCATAAACATTAATTTTTTATTGTAATGAATCGTTAGGCTTACTGTAATCTTTATTCTTTTTTCCAAAAACAGAAAAATGAACATAACGCTTAGGGTTAAGTTTCATATCCTGTAACAACATGTCTAATTGACGAGTAGCCTTATCTAAATTATTATAAACATTATCATCGTTTAAAAACTTACCTGCACTACCCTTTCCCGATTTTAAACTAGCTGCTATATCCGAAAATGTAGTTACCGAAGCATCAAGTTTAGTAATCAAATCATCCACAGGAGCTTTTGATAATTTAGTTGATAATGATTTTATACCTGCAGAAGCTTCATTAAAGTTAGTAATTGTTTGCGACAATTTAAGTTGATTATCAGATATTAATGTTTGTGCTGTACCCGTAGTGTACTTTAACGATTGTAATGATGAAGATAAATCCTTTAAGGATTTACTGATAACCGTCGTATTTTCTTCATCTAAAACTTTATTTAATGAACCTATTAAAATATCTGTTTTAGTTAAAACGGTTTCAATTTTGGATTGTAATGGCGACAATTGACTTGTTAAGGAGTCAATCATACCTAATTCTTTGTTGGATTTTAAAAAATCTTTATCTTTTGCAAAAACACTAGGATTTTTTTCGGGCACAATAGCCAATCCGTTTCCGGCTACAAAGCCCATGCTATAAATTTTAGCTTCGCTATTTTTGCCAAATTCAAAATTATTAGCAACGCTAAAAGTTACTTTTAACTTACCATTCGCATCTGCAAACTCAATCTTTAGTACTTTTCCTACTTTAAATCCATTTATAGTTACAGGAGAAGATGTTGAAAGTCCTTCAACATTATCGTACATCGCATAAAATACCCGATCGTTTCTTAATAAGTTTTTCCCACTTAAAAAACTATATCCAAAAATTAATAAAGCAATGGCAGAAAGTACTAATATTGATGCTTTAACTTCTTTTGTAATCTTCAAAATTGATGTTTGTTTTATAAATTCAAATTTAACAAATTAAATGGGACTTCATGTTAAACTAAGCACATGTCGTATCTAATTTTTAATGAATCCAATTTATTATGCAAACATATCAAAATGTTTGCCTTTTAAATCATATAAGTATAGAAATAACAATTAAGCGTTTATTCATAATATAAATTTTGAATAATCAATACTAATTTTAAAACTCTATAGCTTCCGATAATGGAATTTTCTTTTTGTTTTTAAAGGCGACTATAAAACACGATGAAAATCCTTTTTTAACAGCTGACTGTTTTACTATTTTTATATCATCATATGATTTTTCCACACCATAATAATATTTATAAACTCCGTCACTTTCCTCAAAATAAACACCATCTAGGCCTTTAAAATTGGCTGGAGCAGTATCCAATTTGCTAGAACCTGCGGCTAATTGTATTCTAAATTCAATAATTGAATCCTTATTAGTTTCTTTTGCTATGATCTGCGGACTAGCTTTGGTACTATCTTTTTTTATTGTTTCAGTATTCTTTTCAGTAGACTGCTCTTTTTCTTTGTTCATCGTAATCGAAGGTTTTTCGACTGCACTATAAGATTCTACCACAGTATTTTGATAGTTCTTGATCGCTTTTGCTATTGACAAAGCCATTTGCTGCTTTCCATTATTGGAATTTAAATACTTTCCTTCATTTTTGTTGGTTAAAAAACCCGTTTCGATAAGTACACTTGGCATAAAAGTTCGGTGCAATACCAAAAATCCTGCTTGCTTTACCCCTCTATCAAATCTTTTTAATTGTTTTGTAAAATTTTGTTGAACAAAACTTGCTAAGTTTAAGCTTTGCTCTAAATATTCTTCCTGCATTAAAGTCAGCCCAATAACCGATTCTGGTGAATTAGGATCAAAACCATCATAATCTTGTTCATAATTATCCTCCAATAATATTACAGCATTCTCTTTTTTGGCAATATTAAAGTTACGTTCATTAGCATGTAGTCCCAAAACAAAGGTTTCAGTTCCATAGGCATTACTATTGTGTGCATTACAATGTATTGATACAAATAAATCTGCTTTTGCTTTATTTGCTATATCCGCACGTTTACTTAATGGGATAAATACATCTGTTTTTCGCGTGTAAATCACTTTTATATTAGGCGATTTGTTTAATATATCACCAATTTTTAATATGATGTCTAAGGCAATATTTTTTTCAAAATAGCCATTACCTCTATTTCCCGAATCATGTCCTCCGTGACCTGCATCTAAAACAACAACAAAAGGTTTATTATCCTTAACGGGAATGGCACTTGTAAAAATAGCAGTGGATAAAACCGCTAATAAAGTGACATATAAATAATGTATTTTAATCATAGATAATTTAAATTTACTAAAAGCGTTACTATATATTTTACTTTTCGTCACACATTATTCAGTTTTGCGTCCATTGAGTACAATTAAACCAAAAATAAAATAAAAAAGGAAATCACTTTTTTAATACAATAACAATACCAAGCTGAAAAATAAATGTAATTTAGCTCGCTGAAGTAACATGTTATTTCTTGCTACAAAAATAAGTTTATAAGATTTGCAAACAACATTGCGCTATATATTTTTTTTAATCCTTTTGTGGTGTAGTATGCCTACTACTTTTGCACAGTCAAAACCATCTACAGAAAACCAAAAGGAAGTTAAAAAAGGAGTCACCGACACCTTAAAGAACCCCGTTGAACTCAATCTTACTGAGCAAGACTCCATATTAAATGATAGTTTAAAAAAGAAATCATTTTTGCAAGGCAATGTGGTATACAGTGCAAAAAACTATATGCGCTTAAATCGTAGAAATAATAAAATGTATTTATACGATGATGCTAAAATAAAATATACCGACATGGATATTGAATCGGGGAGCATCATTATACACCAAAGTAAAAAAGAAGTATATGCCAAAGGTATTGTTGATACTGCTGATGCTTATACACAGACTCCTATTTTTACTCAAGGACAAAATGTTGTTGAACCAGATACTATTCGTTTTAATTTTGACACTAAAAAAGCCCTAATTTATAATTCCAAAACCAGTCAAAGTGGTTTTAATATTATTAATGAAGTTTCTAAACGTGAAAATGATTCGGTAGTTTACATGAAAAATGTGCGTTTTACCACTTCAAAAAATCTAGATGATCCTGAATATTACTTCTACGCTCGACGTATAAAATTTGTTCCTAAAAAGAAAATTGTATCGGGACTTGTTAATATGTATATCGCCGATGTTCCCACTCCACTTGGACTACCATTTGGTTATTTCCCCATGAAGGAAGAAGCGGTATCTGGTTTTATAATACCCAGTTTTAATGACAGTAATGACAGGGGATTTACCTTGCAAAATGGTGGATATTATTTTGCCATAAGTGATTATATGAATTTAACCCTTGTTGGTGATTATTCAACAAACAATAGCTTTGCCATACGTGCTGATTCTGATTATGCCAAAAGATATCGATTTACTGGTAATGTAAGTATTCGTTATGAAAACAATATTACAAGTGAGCGTGGTTTTTCTGATTTTTCCAAAGCAACCAATTATAATATTAGATGGTCACATACTCAAAGTCAAAAAGCAAGCCCTAATTCACGTTTTAGCGCAAATGTAAACTTTGGTAGTAGTCAATTTTTTAGACAATCACGAAATCTTACTAATGTTGCATCCAGTTTAAATACTGAATTAAACACAGGTATATCTTACAGTCGAACTATTCCAACTAACCCACAAATAAATTTTGATACAGCATTACGTATAAGGCAAAACACCAGTGATCAATCCATAAATATAACTACACCAATAAACATTAATGTAGCTCGAATTTATCCACTAGCTCCAAAAGTAGGGTCAAAAAAAGGAATTTTACAAAATATAAACCTACAACTAACCACTCAAGCAGAAAGTAGAATTAACACCGATGATGATAATTTTTTAAAATCACAAATGTTTAGAGATGCTGATATTGGTGTTCGTCATAATATTCCTTTAAGTACTAATTTTAAAATTTTAAAACACCTAAGCGCTTCGGCAAGTACGACCTTTACGGAAAGTTGGGTTTTTGAAACCATACAACAAAGCTACCAACCCAATGATCCCAGAAGTAACCAGAATACAGGTGTATTAAATGATACAATTAAAGGATTTGATAGTTTTAGAACTTATAATTTTAGTACCAGCTTAGGTACTACTATATATGGTACTAAAGAATTTAAAAAGGATGCTAAAATAAAAGCAATTAGACATGTAGTCCGCCCAAATATAAGCTACAGCTATGGGCCTTCTTTTGATCAATTTTATGAAGAATATATTATTCCTGCAGATGCTACATTAAACAGAGAACAACGAATTGTTGAATATTCAAGATTTGCTGGAGGTTTTTATAGCCCACCGGGTAATAGAGAATCCAGTTCCATGAGTTTCTCCATAAATAACGTACTTGAAGCCAAAGTTACAGACAGAGATACAACAAAACTTGAGGCTAAAAAAATTAAAATATTAAACTCATTAAACTTTAGTAGTGGCTATGATTTTAGGGCCGATTCTTTAAATTTAAGACCTATTAGTGTTAGAGGAAGCATTCCTGTTGTTAAAAAATTGACATTAAACTTTGGGGGTACCTTAGATCCTTATGCATTAAATAGTAATAACCGAAGAATTAATCGTTGGAATATTGACAATGGAGGTAGTTTGCTTAGACTTACTAATGCCAATTTAAATTTTGGCTATTCTTTTTCTAGTAATGATTTTAAAAATAAAAAAGAAAAGGAGCCTGATCCCAACGATATAAATAATGAGACCTTTAGAAATGGTGGTCGACCAGACGATTTATTTGGAACACATACTGATTTTAGAGATGGTAGCCTTTTTGAAGATGAAACTGATGAAGAGAAAGCTGAAAAAACAGACGTAGCATTTTACAATTATAAAATGCCTTGGTCATTACGCTTATCCTACTCGGTGAATTATTCAAATAACGCTAGACAAGATCAGATTTCATCACAGTCGTTATCCTTTTCGGGTGATATCGAATTAGCCCCCCGATGGAAGGTCGGAGCTTCTTCGGGTTACGATATAGTAAATAAAGGATTTACATTCACAAACTTACGATTCCAACGAGATTTAGAAAGTTGGAGAATGAGTTTCAACTGGGTGCCATTTAGCACCATCACTTCTTGGAATTTCTATATTGGAATTTCCTCTTCGGTATTAAGTGATATTAAGTGGGATAAACGACGCCAACCAGATAGAAGATAGTATAATAAATACCATAAACATGAACATAACTGTTATTGGAGGAGGTAATATGGGATTAACCTATGCCCTTTCTATTCATAAAAATTTTGACAACGCTAGCATTTCCATTCTTGAAAAAGATGAACATAAAATAACTGAGTTAAAAAATACTACCCCTTTTTCCATTTATAATAAAGAAGCTGATTGTTTAGCTTCGGCCGATATAATATTGTTAGCCATTAAACCACAAGCTGCTGTACTGGTATTTGAAAAAATTGCTCAACTTGTCACGCCTGAAAAAATAATTATTTCGATAATGGCCGGTGTAACTATGGAAACTATTAAGGACGGATTACAAGCTCCAAAAATTGTACGTGCCATGCCTAACTTACCCGCCCAATTAGGTAAAGGAGTTACCGGATACATGATTTCCGAAAGTATCTCCGAAAATGAAGCCCTACAAATACAGCATATTTTAAGTGCTACTGGCAAAGCTATACGTGTTTATAAAGAAGATGATATTGATGCCATTACTGCATTATCTGGTAGTGGACCTGCTTATGTATTTTATTTTATGAATGCAATGATGGAACAAGCCAAAACATATGGTTTTTCGGAAAATGATGCAAAAGAGATTGTATTACATACTTTTTTAGGCACTTCTAATTTATTTGAAAATTCAGATGACAATGCCCAATTATGGATAGATAAAGTGACCTCAAAAGGAGGAACAACTCATGCTGCTCTTACTAGTTTTAAAAGTGATCATTTAGATAAAAAAATTCAAAAAGGAGTTAACGCCGCTTTTGAAAGAGCTAAAGAGTTAGCAAAAAGTTAAAAAAAGTGACCATTCAACACAACAAATGTAAGTTGTATTGAGTTTAATAATTTAAATTTTAACTAAACAATCTATATGGAAAAGACGGAGACCCCTAGCTCATCATCTAAAGTACAGAAAATTATAATTGGAGCATTAATTCTTTTAAGTATTGGTGCGCTGTATTTTGCCTTCTCTAACTATTCTCAATTAAAGGAAAACCAGCAGTTTTTTGAAACAGAAAAATCAGTTCGAATAGCAGAATTAAAATCTTTACAAAAAGAATATGATGATTTACAATTGAATGACTCAATTCATCAAGATGAAATTTTAGAAATTAATGAACGTTTAAAAATTGTATTAGATTCTGTTGAAGACTTAAAGGCCAATACAGCACTAGTAAATGATTTACAAAGGGTTAAACGTAATTTATTAGCTAAATTAAAACGTTTAAAACTAGAAAATAAAGAGTTAAAAGAAAAAAATGCCTTATTAGCTATTGAAAAGGACAGTATTTCTTCTGAACTGTCAAGTGCCTTAGTTGTTTATGATTCGGTTAATGAAATAAAGAAAAACCTTGAATTAGTAGTAGCTAAAGCTCAAAAATTATTTATTTCTAAAGTTGACTCTAAAGCAGTTAAAATAAAAGGCTCTAATAAAGTATCAACGGTAACTAAAGCTAAAAAGGCTTCAGGTTTAGAAGTTTGTTTTGACGTACAAGCTAACACAGTTGCTGAAGCTGGTGAAAAGAGTTTTTATATTCAAGTAGTATCACCATCAAAACAAGTCATTGGTGGACGTTATTACATGAATGAAGAAAACAATAGATCTATTAATTTTAGTAAAGTTGCAAAATTTCGCTACAAAAAGAAAGCTATGACAGTATGTGATTTTGTAGAACCTTTAGAAAATGAATCTTTTGAAAGCGGTAAGTATACCATAAATATATTTGATGGTATCAATTTAGTAAGTTCTACTGCTCTTAATTTAAAATAACTAAGCTTTTAATAGCTTGCTTGTAAATCCCATTTTTAATTAAATGGGATTTTTTTATTTTAATGACATCTGTATTTATCTAATACCATTTACCATTTGAAATTACTGTAATAAATCGCCCTTTTTTCCTTTCTAGTTAAACATAAAAAGAAACCCTAACTATATCTATGTCTATCTTTCTGTTTTGTATCAAGAAAAAAATTATCAATTTCTTATACAATACTTTCAAACGGCAAATGGTATAAACAAACTTATTGAGTAATTTCGCTCAAATCCATTTTAAATTTTTCTAATAAATCTTTTGAAAAATTATCAATTAATTTTTGTTCTTCGCTATTAACTCCATCATTGGCTTTTGCTACCTCTTCAAGTATATCAATTAAAAAATCAAACTCTGGATCGGGTCCATGTATTTTGCAGTAAGAAATTACTTTTTTATACAATTCATCAACAGTACTCCCCCTAGATACTTCATAATCAAAAGACCATTTAATATCTTCTCCCCAAGGATGATCACTTAATTTTTCTTCAATAACTTTCAATTCTTCAGGTTGGATTACACCATCAATCATTGCAATCACATAAATTAATTCACCAAAAGTCTCATATAATTTTCGAATATCCTTCATTTTCAAACTCTTTTACAACAAACAAAAACAACAAAATACTTACATTGACTAAACCAATTTATACCATAAAAACTTTTCAATATGATACTGAGATACACTAAATCATTACACTATACAGACAGAATATTATTAGTAATACAGTTATAAGCTACACAAAATACAAATAAAAGCATCTGGTTTACAATTGATTTATTACATACAAAATGACTTACACAATTAACTAGTATGAATTTCGTATACCTATGCAGATTCATTTTTTTACTAGTCTAAGACAAAAAATCAAGCATTACCTTAGGCTTCGGTTTCATTTTGTAAGCAAGAATCGTAGAAAAAGAAACTACATAGATGTAGAATTTTTGTTAGTAAATCATGTTATTTGATAATATCTATAAAAATAGCCAAAATTATCCATAAAAAAACCTGATACATATACTATATTTTTATGTATCAGGTTTTTAGAAAAAACTTATTTAATAAATTTACACTCCTGGTAAATCTCCTTCTTCATTTTTAGATGGCAAATCAGATTTCCCCATTAAGTAAATATCTACTTGTCTTGCGGCCTCTCTACCTTCGGAAATTGCCCAAACAATTAATGATTGTCCACGGCGCATATCACCTGCAGTAAATATATTAGGTACGTTAGTTTGATAATTACCGTAGTCCGCCTTGTAATTTGAACGTGCATCGGTTTCAATACCTAATTGTTCCGCTAAATAGTTTTCTGGCCCTGTAAAACCTAATGCCAGTAATGCTAAATCACATGGCCAAGTTTTTTCAGTTCCTTCAATTTCAATTAACTGAGGACGTTGACCTGGAACAATTTTCCATTCAACATTAACGGTTTTTAATGCCGTTAATTTTCCATCTTTATCCGTTACGAATTCCTTCGTATTAATTAACCAATTACGCTCTACCCCTTCTTTATGAGAAGATGATGTTTTAAGCTTTAATGGCCAGTAAGGCCATGGTGTACTTGCTGCTCTATCTCCTGGAGGCTTAGGCATAATTTCAAAATTAACTACCGATTTTGCTCCCTGTCTATTAGACGTACCCACACAGTCAGATCCTGTATCACCACCTCCAATAACAATAACATCCTTATCTGTAGCTAATACTTGATCTTTAACCTCTTTTCCAAACACAACTTTTGTTTGCTGTGTTAGGAAATCCATAGCTTGAACTACTCCATCGGCATCTATACCTGGTGTAGGTAATGAACGTCTTTGAGTAGCACCACCTGTTAATACAATGGCATCAAAGGCTTTTAATTCATCAACCGATACACTTTTACCAACATTAGCATTTACTTTAAAAGTAATCCCTTCTGCTTTTAAAATGGCAACACGACGATCAATAATCTCCTTTTCCATTTTAAAGTTTGGAATCCCGTAACGTAACAATCCTCCAACTTCATCATCCCTTTCAAAAACTGTCACTAGGTGACCAGCTCTGTTTAATTGCTGTGCCGTAGCTAATCCTGCAGGACCAGAACCCACAACAGCAACAGTTTTACCTGTACGTGTTTTAGGAGCTTGAGGCTTTATCCATCCTTCTTTAAAAGCACGTTCCACAATATTTTTTTCTATATTTTCAATAGAAATTGGATCTTCAATAATACCTAATACACATGCTTGCTCACATGGAGCAGGACATAAACGTCCTGTGAATTCAGGGAAATTATTTGTAGAATGTAATATTAATGAGGCTTTTTGCCATTCCCCTTGGTGCACCATGTGATTAAAGTCAGGAATTAAATTTCCTAACGGACAACCACTATGGCAAAAAGGAATACCACAATCCATACATCTCGATCCTTGAGTGGTAATTTCTTTCTCACTCAAAGGAATCGTAAATTCTTTATAATCTTGCAAACGCTCTTTTACAGGTTCGTAAGCTTCGTCTTTTCTTTCGAATTCTTTAAATCCAGTTACTTTTCCCATAATTACGCTTCTGTTAATTCTTCAACCATAGGCTCTTCATTAGCAATTCTCTCTAATGCTACTTTATACTCTTTAGGCATTACTTTAACAAACTTAGTCAAGTTATTTTCCCAGTCTGCTAAAACTTCTTTACCTCTATTACTATTTGTATAAGCAACGTGATTTTCAATCAATCCTTTTAATTCAGCAGCATCTTCGGCTGTGATAGGATCAAAATCAATGGTTTCTTCGTTACATAATCCTTTAGTAAATTTACCTGTAGTATTTAATACATACGCATATCCACCACTCATTCCAGCAGCAAAATTACGACCTGTATCACCTAATACCACAATACGACCACCGGTCATATATTCACATCCATGATCTCCTAATCCTTCAACAACTGCTGTTGCTCCAGAATTACGCACAGCAAAACGTTCACCTGCAATACCATTAATATATGCTTCTCCTTTTACTGCTCCAAATAAACAAACATTACCTACTATAATATTGTCTTCGGCAACAAAGTCTGCTTCTTCTGGTTTTTTAACAATAATCTTAGCTCCAGATAATCCTTTACCTAAATAATCATTGGTATTTCCTTCAACAGTAAATGTAATACCGTGAGCTCCAAATACACCCAAACTTTGTCCGGCAGAACCTTTGAAATTTAAATGTAATGTATCTTCAGGTAAACCTAAATGTCCGTAAATTTTAGAAATTTCATTAGATATAATAGCACCAACGGAACGATCAATATTTTTAATAGGATAAGATAAATGAGTTACCTCTTTTCTGAAAACTGCCGCATGTGCATCCTTCAAAATTTTGAAATCTATCACACCACCTAAGTTATGATCTTGTTTTTCACTATTTCTAACCGGCAATTCACTATAACCTTCAGGTTGGTATAATATTGCAGATAAATCTAATCCTTTAGCCTTGTAATGTTCTATAGCTTTATTGGCATTAATTTTTTGAGTTTGACCAATCATTTCATCCATAGTACGGAATCCTAATTCTGCCATAATTTCTCTCAATTCATTTGCCACGTAATAAAAGAAATTAATTACATGCTCTGGTGTCCCTTTAAAGTTTTTACGCAACTCTTTATCTTGTGTTGCGATACCTACTGGACATGTATTTAAATGACACTTACGCATCATAATACAACCAGAAGCTACCAGAGGAGCTGTTGCAAAACCAAATTCTTCAGCACCTAATAATGCAGCAATAGCAACATCACGTCCCGTTTTTAATTGTCCATCACATTCAACTACAATTCTAGATCTTAAATTATTTAATACTAGTGTTTGTTGTGCCTCTGCTAAACCAAGTTCCCATGGCAAACCAGCATGCTTTAATGATGTTAATGGTGATGCACCTGTACCTCCATCATAACCAGAAATCAATACTACATCTGCCTTAGCCTTGGCCACACCAGCTGCAATTGTTCCTACTCCAACTTCCGATACTAACTTTACATTAATTCTAGCTTCTCTATTCGCATTTTTCAAATCATAGATTAGCTGGGCTAAATCTTCAATTGAATAAATATCATGGTGAGGAGGAGGAGAAATTAAGCCTACAAATGGTGTTGAGTTACGAGCATCTGCAATCCAAGGCAATACTTTAGTTCCTGGTAATTGTCCACCCTCTCCTGGTTTAGCTCCTTGAGCCATTTTAATTTGAATCTCTTTTGCAGAACTTAAATAATGAGAAGTTACTCCAAAACGACCTGAAGCCACCTGCTTTATTGCAGAATTCTTATTATCTCCATTCGCATCTGGTTGGAAACGTCTTCTATCTTCACCACCTTCACCAGAGTTAGATTTACCACCTAAACGGTTCATAGCAATAGCTAAATTCTCATGCGCTTCCCTTGAAATAGATCCATAAGACATGGCTCCTGTTTTGAATCGCTTAACGATTTCGGTCCAAGGTTCAACTTCATCTAATGGAATTGGATCCAAGTTATTAAACTCAAATAATCCACGTATAGTTAAATGTTTTTTAGATTGCTCATTAATGTCATTTTTATACACATTATAAGAATCCTGATCACTCAATCTAACTGCTTGCTGTAATTTAGCAACTGTAGTTGGATTAAATAAGTGACGTTCACCATTACGTCTCCATCTGTAATCTCCACCAATATTTAAGCCTAAACGCTTATCAATTTCAGTATCTGGATACGCATATTTGTAGCGCTGATCAATTTCTTTTTCTATTTCATATAATCCTATACCTTCAATTCTTGAAGCTGTGTATGGGAAGTATTTATTTACAAATTCAGAATTGAAACCAACGATTTCAAAAATTTGTGAACCTCTGTATGAATGTAAGGTTGAGATTCCAATTTTATTCATCACTTTTAAGATACCTTTACCAATTGCTTTGTTAAAGTTATCTACCGCTTTTTGCTCATCCATTTCAATGAAACCTTCTTGCACTTGTAAACGGATAATTTCATTAACCATATACGGGTTAATTGCCGAAGCTCCATATCCAAATAAAGTAGCAAAATGGTGTGGCTCACGTGGTTCAGCTGATTCGATAACAATATCAAAATAAGAACGCTTGCGTAAACGGTTCATTTGATGATGTACAAAAGAACAGGCTAATAAAGCTGGAATCGGTGCTAAACCTTCTTTAGCTCCCCTATCAGAAAGGATAATGATGTTCACCCCCTTATCAACTGCTTTAGAAATTTTAGTAATGATGGTATCAAGAGCATCCTCCAAACCATTCATTCCTTTTTCTTTCTCATATAATATCTCAATAGTCTCGGCTTTAAAACCTTCTACATCAATATTTCTGATTTTTTCTAAATCATTATTAGAAATTACAGGGTTTTGAATTCTTAACTTTTTACATTGATCTGGAGTAATATCAAAGATATTCTTGTCATGACCTAAAGCCAAACTAATATCTGTTACTACTTCTTCACGAATACCATCCAATGGTGGATTAGTAACTTGTGCAAATAATTGCTTAAAGTAATTAGAAATCAACTGAGGCCTGTCGGACAATACAGCCAAAGGCGTATCAATACCCATAGAACCTAGCGCTTCTTTTCCAACTTGCGCCATGGGTACAATTACCTCTTGAATATCTTCAATAGTATAATTATACAAGCGCTGTCTTGTTTTTAAGTCTAAAGTTTCAATTGGACATGCTTCATTATTATTTGGCACATCTTTTAATTGTAAGTTATTTTCTTTTAACCATTTTTTATAAGGTCTTTCCGAAACAACTTTATTTTTAATCTCCTCATCATCTATGATTCGACCTTCATTCATGTCTACCAAGAACATTTTACCCGGTTCTAAACGACCATGGCTTTCTATATCCGAAGGTTCAATATCAACTACACCAACTTCCGATGACATAATTAATTTACCACTCTTGGTTACCGTATAACGAGATGGTCTTAATCCATTACGGTCTAATAAAGCACCCACATAATCACCATCGGTAAATGGAACCGATGCAGGTCCATCCCAAGGTTCCATAATACATGAATTGTATTCATAGAATGCTTTTCTTTCCTCGGACATTGTAGCATGCTTCTCCCATGCTTCAGGAATGGTCATCATCATTACCTCTGGCAATGAACGGCCTGTTAAAGTTAACAGTTCTACAGACATATCCATAGAAGCTGAATCCGACTTACCTGGTAATATAATTGGGAACAATTCTTCAATTTGATCACCAAAAATCCCCGATTTCATAATTTCTTCACGAACACGCATTCTAGATACGTTACCTCTTAATGTGTTAATCTCTCCATTTTGACATAAAAATCTAAATGGCTGAGCTAACTCCCATGCAGGCATTGTGTTGGTAGAAAAACGCTGGTGTACTAACGCCAAACGTGTTACCAAATCAGGTTGCTGTAGATCTGTATAATAAGGACCTATATCCTCGGGCATTATTATACCTTTATATATAAGTGTTGTATTTGACAAACTAGGTAAGTAAAAATAGTCTGCTTCAGACATTTTAGAATTTCTAATTACGTGCTCCGTAATTTTGCGCGCAGCATATAATTTAGCTCTAAAAATATTTTCCTCCAAATCTTCTTGAGCAATAAATATTTGCTCAATATTTGGTTCAGAAGCCAAAGCTATTTCTCCTAATTGTGAAGAATCAACTGGTACTGTTCTCCATCCTAAAATTGCTAAGCCTTGAGCTTTGATTTGTTTTTCAAACTCGTTTTTACAAAAAGTGTATTGATTAGTGTTCTTTGGTAAAAACAACATCCCTACAGCATATTGTCTTTGCTCAGGCAATTTGAAATCACAGACTCTTTTAAAATAGTCATGTGGAATATCAATCAATAGTCCGGCACCATCACCAGTCTTACCATCGGCACTAACACCTCCACGATGTTCTAATTTTACTAAAATCTCTAATGCATCATGAATAATCTGGTTGGTTTTTTCACCTTTAAGGTTACAGATAAAACCAGCCCCACAATTTTCATGCTCAAATTCAGGCAAATACATTCCTTGTTTTTGCATATTCTATTTTCTCTTAAGTTTTTCCGCTGCAAAATTACGAAAACGCTAAGGATTCCGAAAATTTATAGCATTATAATAGTCTCTTTTGCGAGTTAACTATTTTTAGGGGTTGTTTTTTATTAATTCTTACCAATTCCTCAAAAAATGTAAGAATTATACAATCCATTTTTCAAACTCGACAAATTATTTTGTTTCATTCTAATAATATAAAGTTAAACAAGAAAATTCACATTATATGTAAACAACTATTAAACTTATTGTATTTTAAGTATACATACGTAAAGTCATTCTTACAAACTAGGTAGTATTTAGAACTTATTTTAAGAAATAATTATGATAATGATATTATTAAGTAAAATATAGTTAGTTTTTCGCAAAAATACTTAGTTATTTAAGTAAATTCTTGCTCAAACTAACTAGTTAATATATTTTTGACCCCATATAATAAATACTAACAATATAATTATACTCTATGAAAAAAATAGAAGCAATTATCCGAAGATCTAAGTTTCGTGCTGTAAAAGAGGCGTTACATTCCAAAGGGATTAACTTCTTCTCTTACTGGGATGTTACCGGTATCGGAAATGAGTCAACAGGTCATGTTTACCGAGGAGTAAGCTACAGTACTAGTGATATTCAACGTAGATACGTATCTATCGTTGTAAATGATGAGTTCGAAGAAATCGCTATTGATTGCATTTTATCAGCTGCCAAAACTGGTGAAGTTGGTGATGGAAAAATATTTGTTTCTGATGTTACTGAAGCTTACAGAATTCGTACAGCTGAAAAAGGTGGCGAAACACTTAACTAATTAACCCCCAAAATTATATTTAAAAAATTACAAAACTCATTATTATGAATGAAGTACAACAAAAAGCATTAGATGCTGCTATATCGAGCATCAATGGAGATATGGGTGCCTTATGGATTACCATTTCTGCAATATTAGTATTTTTTATGCAAGCAGGTTTCACTTTAGTGGAAGTTGGTTTTACACGTGGTAAAAACGCGGGTAACATTATTATGAAAAACATTATGGACCTTTGTATTGGTTCAATTATGTTCTGGGCAGTAGGATATGCATTTATGTATGGTGATACTGTATTATTAGGTGGATTTATGCGTTCAAGTTCTGCGGAGCAAGGATATTTCTTTTTCCATGCTGATGACTGGTATAACTTATTTTTCCAAACAGTATTCTGTGCTACTGCTGCTACTATTGTATCTGGAGCTGTTGCAGGAAGAACTAAATTTACGACTTACTTAGTATTTTCTTTTATTTTAACAACAATTATTTACCCAATATCTGGTAGCTGGTACTGGCCATTTGATGATGACGCATGGTTAAACGGTTTAGGTTTTGTTGATTTTGCTGGTTCATCTGTAGTACACGCTGTAGGTGGTAGTGCTGCATTAGTTGCTGCTAAATTAGTAGGTCCTCGTATTGGAAAATATGTTGATGGTAAAGTAAATGTAATTCCTGGTCACAACTTATTATTTGGTGCATTAGGAGTATTGATCCTTTGGTTAGGATGGTTTGGATTTAACGGTGGATCTCAATTAGCATGGGGTGGTTCTGATACTGTTGCGGCTGGTAGCGTTATCATTAACACAAATATTGCTGCTGCAATTGGTGCTATTGCTGCTTTATTCTTTACTTGGATCAAATATGGTAAGCCAGACATTTCAATGACATTAAATGGTGGTTTAGCTGGTCTTGTAGGTATTACTGCTGGTTGTGGTGCAGTTAGTGCAGGTGGAGCTTTAGCTATTGGTTTAATTTGTGGTATTGCTGTGGTATTATCTATCGAGTTTATCGACAAAACATTACGTATTGATGATCCAGTTGGAGCAATTTCTGTTCACGGTACTTGTGGTTTCTTAGGAACTGTATTAGTAGGTGTATTTGCTTTAGATGGTGGATTATTAAACGGTGGTGGAGCTAAGTTACTTGGTGTTCAAGCATTAGGTTCTTTATCATACATTGGATGGGCAGTAGTAACTACTTTCATTATCTTATTTATACTTAAGAAAGTAATGGGACTTAGAGTTTCTGAAAAAGAAGAAATTGAAGGATTAGATGTTCATGAACATGGTATTTCAGTTTACACAGCTGAATAATCAACTTATACATATTTATTACCTTAAAAGGTTGTCTTTAACAAGACAACCTTTTTTATTTTTCATAAAATCACCCCCATTATATTGACAATTCCTTTCATAAAACTCATTTAATTTGCTTACTTATTATAATTGATATACTTTTAATATATATAATACTAACAATTAACTTATTTTATGAAAAAAATTGAAGCAATTATTAGAAGATCGAAGTATCGTGCCGTTCGAGATGCATTACATACAAAAGGCGTAAACTTCTTTTCTTATTGGGACGTAACCGGGATTGGAAATGAAAAAACAGGACACGTATACAGAGGGGTGAGCTATAGCACAAGTGATATCCAACGTCGCTATATATCTATTGTTGTTAATAATGAATTTGAACAAGTAACCATTGATACCATTATTGAATACGCAGGTACAGGCGAGATAGGTGATGGTAAAATATTTGTATCAGATATAAAAGATGCTTATCGTATCCGTACTGGTGAAAAGGGTGGAGAAACATTAAACTAACTAAAAAAATTTACAACAATATATATTTATAATGGAAACAACTACATTATTATCAAATAATGTATGGATGATGCTATGTACTGCACTAGTATTTTTTATGCACTTAGGGTTTTCTTTTTTAGAAATTGGTTTAACCCGCCAAAAAAACACTATTAATATTTTATTTAAAAACGTATTTATCATATGTGTAGGACTCCTACTATACTGTTTAGCTGGTTTTAATTTAATGTATCCTGGTTTTGCCGAAGGTTCTTCTGGATTTTTTGCATTTGCAGGTTTTGGATTAGATTCTCCACGGACTGCCACAGGTGCACTTGATTTGACTTACAACGAAGGTTATACGTATTGGACAGATTTCCTTTTCCAAGGAATGTTTGCTGCTACTGCTGCAACTATTGTATCTGGAGCTGTAGCCGAACGTATTAAACTTGGTACTTTTATGATATTTACACTTATCTACGTTGGTTTAGTATACCCTATTGCTGGCTCATGGGATTGGGGTGGCGGATGGCTAGAAATGCGCGACACTCCATTTTATGATTTTGCTGGTTCTACACTAGTTCATTCTGTTGGTGGGTGGGCTGCTTTGGTTGCTGTAACACTCTTGGGAGCTAGAATTGGTAAATTTAATAAAGATGATGGCAAACCTCAAGTAATTCAAGGACACAATATTCCTTTAGCAGCCGCTGGAGTTTTAATCCTTTGGTTAGGATGGTTTGGATTTAACGGAGGATCAGTACTTTCGGCTGACCCTGAGTTGACTTCACTTGTATTAGTTACCACATCACTTGCCGCAGCAGCTGGAGGAGTTTCCTGCTTTATTATTTCAACAATAGCCTACAAAAACTATGATTTAACCATGTTTTTAAATGGTATTTTAGGTGGACTAGTTGGTATTACTGCTGGAGCCGATCAAATGAGTCCTACGGATGCTATTTTAATTGGTGTTATTGCCGGTGGACTTATTGTTGCAGGAGTTGCTTTAGTCGATCGTTTAAAATTAGATGATCCTGTTGGAGCCATCGCAGTTCACTTAATTTGTGGTATATGGGGAACTTTAGCGGTTGGTATTTTTGGTAATTTAGCTGGTATGGATCAATTAGTTACTCAATTGATTGGTATTGTATCTATTGGACTATTTTGTGTCATTTCTGCTTTTGTGATCATATTTACCTTAAAGAAAACTATTGGAATCCGTGTATCGGAAGAAGAAGAAGTTGAAGGTCTTGATTTACACGAACATGGCATGGATGCTTATCCTGATTTTAGAATTGATCAGCATTAAACATTGATGATTTTATTATTGAAATACAAAAAGAGGTTTTCCTTTTCGGAAAGCCTCTTTTCGCTTAAGTAACCTACTTAAATCGTATTAATTAATTATTAATAACAATTCGTTCTACTCTTTTAAAAGTATCCCCTTTAAACTCTAGTATATATGCCCCGTTAGACAGCGTACTTACATCTATATCATTTGTGTTTAATGGCTTACTTAACACTTTTGATCCTTGCATAGTATAAATAGTAACGGTATCAAATTCCGCTATGTTATTTATAAATACCGTATGTTGTGCTGGATTTGGATAAAAAACAAGCTCTGGCTCATTATTATCTAACAATTTTGCTCCTGATACACTTGCAAAACTCCATAGCTGATTTTGGTTGGTGTTACTACTAGCCCACAGGTATACATTCTGCTCTCTTGCTCCTCCATTACCTCCATCAATTGAAAAACCTGGTGCATTACGTTTTTCTAATCGGAAATTTCCATTGACATTCACTTTTCGCCAGTGTTGATTTTGGTTATTTGCACCACAAGTAAATAGTTTTACATTTTGTCCATTAGCTCCACCTATACCTCCATCAAGACAAAAATTAGTGTTTTTCTTTCTATAGCTAAAAAAACCATTCCCTCTGTCAATTTCTTCCCATTGTTGATTCACATTTCCTGTATTTCGATTCCATAAATACACATTCTGTTCGTTTGCTCCACCTATGTTTCCATCAATAGAAAAACCAGATGCATTACTCTTTGTTAACACAAAAGTATTTGTATTATTTCCTCCATTATTACCACCACCTGTATTGGCTGTACCATTGATACGTACTTCACCTATATGTAAAAAATTTGTTCCTGCTAATTGTACTCGTACATAACGTCCGCTTCTATTTACCCCAATATTTGTTGGATTGGCTGCTTGTCCAGCAGTAAAAAAGTTACCTACCCCAGATTGATTAATTGTTTGGTTTAAATTTTTAGTAGTAAAAGCATTATCCGATACCAATACATGAAATTGTTGTAATCTATTTTGACAACAATCGGCTCTATTAAATACTTGAATATTTGAAATCTGAGATACACTTCCTAAATCAATTTCCCACCAAGCATTAGCATCATTATTTGTGTGTGTAAATACATTTGTATTACCATCAATGGCTCTTTGAGCATTGAAATCATTATTATTTAGATACGTACTAGACTGAGATACGGTTTTACCTATTGCTAAATTTGACTCCCCTCCATTTGTTGGCGGAGTTGGCGTTGGTGTTGGTGGGTTAACCACAACTGGCGGGTTTGATGGTGCTGGATTATTATTTGTCCCAGGGGTATAGTAATACACATCATCAAACGTATTTGTTTTAGGATCCTCGTAAGGTAATTTCCTGGTTATTGATTGCCATACGTAATTGTTTCTAAATGTTATACTTTCTCTAACAATTCTCCTACGTGGATTTAAAACAAAACCTCTGTTCCCTTTATTTAAATCGGCATAAAAAACATGATTATTTGAATAGGTATTGTCTCTTGTTGGTGGTTGTGTAGTTTCACTTCCATTTTCTTGAAAAGCTAAAGCGCGTCTGTCTGCATTAGGCATAAACATTCCCACATTTTGATCTACTAAAGTATTTTCCACTGCAATTTCTGTCCAAATCATAAAACGATCTCCTGTATGGCAAACTACATTTTTGATTACATCGGTATTTTTTGCAAAAGCATCAACATCAATTCCATCTACTTTGGCTTCAAAAACTAAATTTTTGGAAACTTCAACATTATTTGTAGCCTTAATGTGTACGGCTCTCCTTTCGGAGTTGTAGATAAAGTTTCCTTCCAACTTACTATCGACAGTATTGTTAATAAATAACACATTACGGCAACGTTCAAAATTAATTCCCGATATTTCTAGATTTCTTACAAATCGGGTATACACCCCTGCACAACGACCATTTGTAATTACTTTACCACGTTTGGTCCCAAAGAAATTGACATTGTTTTTTCGGTTTCCATTATTAGTTCCTCTTACTTCAAATACACCATTTACTACATCGGACACCGAAAATTGATCTGGCGTAGTTCCATTAGGTTGTGGTCCGGTATAGGTTACTGTTCCATCAATCCAAATAGTGGTATTACTACCTACTTGAATAAATTTTGAAATGGCATCAATCGTAATATTTCCTCTAAAAATAAATGTTCCGCCATTGTTTGCTATGGCATTTCTGTTCTGTTCTAAATTAGATTGGGTTATGACAGTTCCTTGACCTGTATATGTATTTCGTCGAGCAGCTAATGAAGCTGCAGTCTCTCTTACTGCTGCCATACCTGCAATATGATTTGCAAATAAACCATCTGTGAGTCGAGAATTTATAACTGTTGTAGGTATTTGCGCATTTCGTAACAATGTTTTAATATCATTTGCATTGCCTGTTGGACTTGGTGCAGTTCTTACACATACATCATTCCCTCCATTGTTATCCGCTCTTACACGATTACAATTTCGAGCATCTTGAAAAATTTGTGCATGTAATGTTGAACCAAATAATACTATACCTAGTACTATTTTTTTTGTGATCTGAAAATTCATGAGCTAATTAGTTATTGATTTACAATAAATTAAAACTAATTTTATCATTTACTCAATGAATAATGAGCTATTTATCCTACAATATAATTATACCTATATTTTAATGCGATTTTGACAATTTTTAATCTTAAAATTAATTATATGGTTTGATAATTTTTTGCGTGAGGGATTGTAATGGAAATCCCGGAACCTGACGCTAGGAAGTGTGAGGAATTGTATTGAAAAGCCCGACCCTTGTGGTCACGCCCATATATTTTTTACTAAATAATTTTTGTACTTCGCTTAATTTTTAAATTATATAATAATAGCTTTGCCCTATGATTGGAAAGACAAACGACACGATTACTGCATTAGCCTCTGCTGCTGGAGCTGGAGCTGTTGCTATTATTAGAGTTTCGGGACCGGATGCTTTTGCTATTGTTTCTTCTATTTTTATGGCTAAAAGCCACAAGGATATTAATAAACAAGCATCACACACCATACATTTGGGCCATATAAAAGATGGACATAAGGTATTAGATGAAGTATTGGTGTCTCTTTTTAAAAATCCTAAATCCTATACGGGCGAGGATGTTATTGAAATAAACTGCCATGGTAGTGCCTATATCCAGCAAGAAATTTTGCAATTATTACTCCGTAAAGGTTGCAGAATGGCCGATGCTGGTGAATTTACGCTTAGAGCATTCCTTAACGGGAAAATGGATTTGAGTCAAGCTGAAGCTGTGGCCGATTTAATTGCTAGTGATAGTGAAGCGGCTCATAAAATTGCTATTCAGCAAATGCGAGGTGGTTTTAGTAATGAAATTAAACACTTGAGAGACCAGCTTTTAAATTTTGCTTCGCTACTAGAGTTAGAACTTGATTTTGCTGAAGAAGATGTGGAATTTGCGGACAGAACTCAATTTGTTTCTTTACTCTCTAAAATTGAGCTCATATTAAAAAGACTTATTGACTCCTTTGCTATAGGTAATGTGATTAAAAATGGTATTCCTGTTTCCATTGTAGGTGCGCCTAATGTAGGAAAATCTACCCTTTTAAATGCTTTATTAAACGAGGAACGTGCCATAGTTTCGGATATTGCTGGTACTACACGTGATACCGTTGAAGATGAAATTAGTATTGGTGGATTACGTTTCCGATTTATTGATACTGCCGGAATACGTGAAACCAAGGATGTGGTTGAGGGTATTGGGATTCAAAAAACTTTTGAAAAAATTAATCAAGCTCAAGTGGTTATCTATTTAATGGATGGTACGCAATTAGTAATTGATCAACTTGATGATTTTAAAAATGAAATTGCTCAAATTAAAAATAAGCACCCGCAAAAACCTTTACTGATTATAGGAAATAAAGCAGATAAAATTGATCCCGAGGCTAAAAAAAAGATACTTACAGAAATACCAAATTTGCTATTTATTTCAGCCAAACAAAAAACGGGTGTGGAACAGCTTACCGACAAGCTACTCAGTTTTGTTAATGACGGCTCTTTACGTAATGATGAAACTATTGTTACCAATTCCAGACATTACGATTCTTTAATTAAATCACTCGAAGAAATACAAACGGTACAAGCTGGAATGCAAAGTAATTTAAGTGGAGATCTACTTGCTATTGACCTGAGAGAAGCGCTTTTCCATTTAGGCAATATTACTGGTGAAGTTACTAATGATGAATTATTGGGTAATATTTTTGCTAATTTTTGTATTGGGAAATAGTTACGAGTCTAATAAAATGGAGGTTTTTAGAAACCTTCTTAAGAAGAACAACAATCATATATAAACAGTAGTAAAAAATTGGTTAATTTACAAGATTACCAAACAACACTTTTTACTACTACTATGTTATTTGATACGCACGAAAAGTACAGAATCTAAAAGTGTTGATTTACAGATTGATGCCCGGTTAAAATATGGGGTCCCACAAAAAAATATTTTGTCGATACTGGATCTGGAGCCAAGCCTGATCGTGAAAGTTTAGAGAAGTTAATTTCTAAACTTCGAGAAGGAGATCTCCTTATTATTTGGAAGCTCGATCGTATTACACGAAGCGTTCGGCATCTTACTCAACTTGTAAATAATTTCAAAGAAAATGAAATTGATTTAAGAAGTATTAGAGAACCTTTCTTAAATACTACTTCACCTTATGGAAAATTTATTTTTACAATATTTTCTGGGATAACTGAACTTGAAAGGAATATTCTTATTGAAAGAACAATCGCAGGACAAGAAAGTGCTAGACGTCGGGGAGTTAAAATTGGAAGATAAAGAGGTCTTTCAAAAAAGCAGAGGAAAAGGCAATCTTAGCAGAAACGTATTACAGGGATGAAACAAAGAATCTTTCAGTAAAGGAAATACTTACTTTAACCGGTATAAAGTCTAAAAAAACACTATATAGCTATCTAACTATACAAGGACGTAGAAACTGCAAATATGAGGGTTTTGGTTGCTTGTTTTGGGATAAGAATCAAGAGCCAGACAATGCTTATTGTCCGAAACACATTAAATACAAAAAAAAGTAATTTATAATTGTTTGATTAATAATTAATTAGTAATTTGCATCAATAATAATAATTTTGGTTCAAATGGGAGTTGTAAGAAAATCTATAACATTTACAGAGCAACAAGACACATATATAAAAAGCTTGATAGAAAAAGGTTTTTATACTAACGATAGTGAATACGTAAGAGATATTATTCGTAAAGACCAAGAAAACAGGAAAAATGGAGTCGATTTATATGACGCTTTACTTGATGGTATAGAAAGTGGAGTGTCGAAAGAAACCGTTGAAAGTATTTGGGATCAAGCTATAAAAGAGAATGAAGAAAAAAATTAATTACACACTAAGTGTAAAAGCTTCTATTGATCTTAAAGAAATTGCGGTATTTACTATAAAAAAATTTGGTATACAACAGTCTGAAATTTATAGAGATAGTTTAGTAGAAATCCTAAATAAATTAGGTAAACACCCCGAAATAGGTAGGGAGTATATTGCTATCAAAGATAAAATGCTTTCGAGATATAGATTTAAGGCGCATACTATATTCTTTTATCCACTAGAAGAAAAAATATTTGTAGTACGTATTCTAGGCAATAATATGAGTTTTATAAAACATTTAAAACCTAAATAAACGATCAAAATATGACTTAAAAGTGTTTACAAAAGAAAATCTTAAAGATTGGATATTTGATGAAACATTTGGGAAATTATATGGCAACCCAAGAACAACTGCAGGAATACTAAAACTAAATTCTAAATAAACGATCGAATTATGATTTATAAATTTAATACTGGTAAAGAAGGTGTTAATACATACTTAGAATTATCATCCAATCAAGTTGAAGGTAAAAAGCTTCAAAATATCTATCACAAGGACCTATTAATATTTTGAGTATCATTGTTTTTAGATGTTTCATTTTGAGGAAAATTTGATAAATTACAATACAAAAAAAATCGTCAGGGATAATTTTATAAAACCATATATTGCAGACTTATAAAATTATTAAAATCAATGATCCCACAAATTATATTACTTTCTGCTACTTTGTTTGGAGCCTTAGCTATAATTTTAGGTGCTTTTGGTGCACATGCTTTAAAAAAAATATTTACTACTGATCAAATGCAAAGTTTTGAAACTGGGGTTAAATACCAAATGTATCATGCCATTGTTTTGTTAGTTATTGGCCTACAATTAAAATTTGAAACTAATTTGGAACAAGCTATGGCTTGGTGCTTTGTTACTGGCGTTATTTTATTTTCATTTAGTATTTATGGTTTGTGTATTTCTTCGGCTAAAGGAACAAAAATCAAAATTTTGGGACCAGTGACTCCATTAGGTGGTTTATGCCTGTTGAGTGGTTGGATTTTATTATTTGTTAGGTTCCTATCTCCTGTTATTTAACTTTTAAATAGATTTTTAAGCCTATCATCCACCCTATTCAGATCTATTAAAACTGTTTTCTTTATTTTCAGATTAAAAATCTGATTCTTAATACAGCTAGCATATTGATATAATAACAATACATTCTACTAAAATATATGATCCATTATTTTACTATTTTTTAATATGTACCGCTGACAATTTATCATTCTCTATTTTTATGTAATTTCCTTTAGCAATTATCAATACGCCTATAATTAATATGGATAGGCTTACAGCTAAAACAGTTATACTTTTTTTGGAAGCTCCTTTCCATTCTTTTGTTAAAATTCCATTAACATTAGCAACCATAATAGCTCCTGTTTCCAAAATAGCAAAACCAACAGATGTTCCTAACTCTCCTAAATGATATGCAGCTAACCCATAAATGACTAAAGCTGTATCATGAAATACTGCCATTAATATGACTAATAAAACACTTAATACAATTCCCTTTTTAGTATAATTACCCCATGTTTTATTTTTTGTCAATCGATATCCATAAAAAAGCATTGTTGAAGTAGTTCCTCCCATAAAAATAGGTAATAGTACAGCCAATCGAGCTATCCAAGGTGCATTTCCAAATTGAATTTCAGCTACCTCTCCTATCTTTCCTAAATTATTTCCAATATGATAAGAAAGATTAAATCCTGCGGCACAAATAGCTCCTAACACACAAAAAAGTATTCCTTGGCGTATTATTTTTGTGTTATTTTCTTTACCTAAAACTCCTCTTCCTTTATCCCTCAAAATACCTGCATATCCATTTAAGGCTATTCCAAAAACTATAACAAAAATACCCGTAAGCATAATATTGCCCACTGTTGTTCCTAAAACACTTTCCTGACCATCGGGTATTAAAATTAATGGCATAATAGTATCAATTGAAGTAATAACCCCTAAAAACAAACTAAAAGCTAAAGCCATTCCAATAGAGGAAATACTATACCCCCAAAGCATATTACCAATTCCCCAACAAAAACTTAATCCAAACATGGTAAAAAATATCCATGTTGGTATTTGAGCATAAATGCCCCATAGGTCATCTACTAAAGTAAATGTTAATACTATTGGAATTACAAGATTAGCAAAAAAGAAAAATCCGCCCCAGGTATTTTCCCACTCAAATCCGGCTGTATATTTTGATGGCAAAGCATATAATCCCAATAATATTGCCGATACAAAAGCCAAAACAATTCCAAAAAGCATAAATGATAATTTTTAGGTTAGAAATTCTAAAATAGAATAAATATTTTAGAACCAATAATTTATGCTATGGTTGTTTAACTATTATTGGAAAATAAATTGATAATTTTCCTTTAGTTGAAATAGAAAAATAAATAACATCATCGTAATTAAAGTTTTTTTTGCCAAAGTAACTACCACCACAAAGGAGCAATTCATTATAGTAATTTCAAACTGTGCACGATGATAGATAACTCACCGAAGTGCTTAATACAATAAAAATTAAAACCTTGTCCCCATATGAATTGTTCCATAAATATGACTCGAATTAGGTACTACCCTATCATAAGTAAACACATATTCTGCATTAATAAAAAAATGTTTCCATGATAAATACACGCCATGAGTTATATGTTTATCAAAAACACTTAGTTTTTCTATTTCATACAAAGTATCATTTCCAACCAAATTCCCTTGAGCTGTTCCATTAAATGCATTTAACCTACCCAATAAAGTCACTTTATAAAACAACTCTAATTTATTATTTTTTGGAGCTAAAAGTTGATTCCCTTCTGCTGTAGATACAGGTAATTTTTGGAACCAACCAATACGCATAGCCATTTCTGCAGAAGCATCTGTATATAAGTTACCTAAACGGGTTTGAATACTACTGTAAAAATCTAATCCTTTTAGTTTAGGAGTCAAATCATAAGCATAGGTCGCGTTTATATTAAATAAGAATTGATTCGGTAATTGAAATTCCCAACCTTCTAACGTGCGTTCATCTAACACCCTACTATGAAACCAATCTTGTGTATTTTCTGCAAATGAATTTTCACCCATTACTCCTAACAAAATATGTGTTTTTAAAAAAGATCGTTTGTAAGTTGTAGTTAATCCTAATTGACCAAAAAGAATACCTGCAAACGGTCTATCAAAACGAAATAATCTTTTTTCTAAAATTTCCTTAGGTATATCCCGATTTGAAGGTGTAAAGGCTTCCATTTTAAACCGAAATGAATAATAATGATCCTTACTTTTAGGAAATAACAAATGTGCTTTTATAAACTTATCTGACTTAAATTTATAATTTGCTCCTACTCCAAATGAAAAAAATTCATCTTTACTCTGCCAACCAACAAAAACATCATTATCCGTTATAATACTTATTTCATTAGTGTACGTTTCTTTTGATTGACCTAACATTATAAAAGGCATTATAATGCCAATACAAACAAGAAAATTTAGTTTCATTTAATTTTTAACAAATTACATTAGTAATAAAATTTAAGTGTGTTAGCTTGATAAGCTAATTAAAACAAAAAATAAGGTACTTTATTTTAAAGTATAGAAAATATAATGTTTAATAGAAAAAGGTTGATCGTATTCAATAAATAGAAAGTTGGATATATTCATAATTTTAGTAAGGGCAAACTTTATTAAAAAAATAATATTTATCTATCATCACATGAACATTAGCTTTATCAAGCTATAGATCTAATTTAATGTACATATAAAACAAAGTTATTGCAACATTGTTGCAATAACTTTGTTTTATATGTACATTTACAGCTTAATTACATTAACCAGATAAAAATGATCAAATTAATACTGCAAAAATCAGATGCATTAGGTATCCTTACAAGTACACTATGTATTATCCATTGCTTAGCTACTCCGCTAATTTTTATTGCTCATACGCATGCTATTAATGAAACAAATCCTATTTGGTGGTCAAATTTAGATTATATTTTTTTGATTATTTCACTTTTAGCAGTATTGCGTTCAATCAAAAATACTTCTAAAAATTATATGAAATTAGGCTTAGGTCTAAATTGGGTAACTTTATTCTTATTAATTATCAATGAGAAAATTCGATTAGTTTCATTACCCGAAATTACAATTTATGTAACTGCGTTTTCATTAGCCGCATTGCATATTTACAATATGAAATATTGCCAATGTAAAACGAATAAATGTTGTATTCACAATGGATAAAAATAAAATGGAGCTATTAGGGAATAATCATATCTCAACAAGTGTAGATACCCCTTTACGTGCTGATGCCTTTGAAAAATCGGACGACGAAAAAATTAAAAATATTCAACTTTATTTTGGAAAAATAATGGAAGAATTGGGTTTAGATTTATCGGACGATAGTTTATCTGGAACCCCTTACAGATTTGCCAAAATGTATGTTAAAGAACTTTTTTATGGTTTAAACCCCAAAAACAAGCCAAAACTATCTGTTTTTGAAAATAAGTATGGTTATAAGAAAATGTTAGTAGAACAAAACATTACTATTGATTCTTCTTGTGAACATCATTTTTTACCAATAACCGGAGAAGCTCATATAGCATATGTCCCTAAAAATAAAGTCATCGGACTTTCAAAAATAAATAGACTTGTTGACTATTACGCACATCGTCCTCAAGTGCAGGAAAGACTTTCACTACAAATATTAAAAGACTTGCAAAATACACTAGAAACAGATGATGTAATAGTAATGATTTCTGCAAAGCACCTTTGTGTTTCTTCCAGAGGTATAAAAGATAAAAATAGCTTTACAACAACTTTAGAATATGGCGGATGCTTTTCTGAAAAAAATAATCGAAATGAGTTTTTAAACCTTATTAATAAGCAAGCTCTATAAATACAAAAATGATGATTATCCAACGTGTTTTCTTTTACTCATAAAATTCATAAACTACGTCTATAAAAATATGGAAGCTATCATTACGATTGTTGGTTTTTTAGGAGCTGGAAAAACAACATTATTAAAGCATTTAATAATCAATTACATTAATAATAATTGGAATCCTTTCATAATTTTAAATGATTACGAAAACGCAAACCTTGATGCACTACAATTAACCGATAAAATTAAACCTAAATGGATTAGAGCACTTACAGGTAGTTGTATTTGTTGTAGTGGTATTAATGAATTAAGAAATTATGTAAATCGTATTCCAGAGCGAACTAATGGAATCACTTTGATTGAAGCTAATGGTACTTCTGATGCTTGTTCTTTAATGGAATTTTTATGTGTTGGACTAAATGATAGGTTTTTACCTCCGATACAAATAGGAGTAGTTGATGTTAAGAACTGGCAAAAACGAGAAAAGCACAATGAACTTGAAGCAAACCAAATTCAAGTAGCCTCATTAATTATCCTTACTCATATTGAAAAAACAACAGCCAATAGGCAGACACAAGTCATTAAAGAATTAAAAAAACTTAATCCTTTTGCTAAAATTTTAACAATGGATACTATTGACATTTCAATCCTTCCTGGACTCACACCATCAAAAAATAAAGCCCAACTACTTAACCACCAAAAAGCACATTGGTCTTCTTGCTCTTGTGATCTGCCTACTTTACCTAACTTAAATTGTATTAATTATATATGTCAAACACTACCTAAAAGTATTCTTAGAGTAAAAGGATGTACTCAAATTGGAGACGAAAAAAAGTATACTTATTTCGAACGAAATCCAGATGGAGAGGTCTATGTACGACCTTTTAACGGAATACCAATCACAGGTCCTAAATTACTTACTATTGGCCCCAATAGTAAACTTTCATTACTCAAAAAGGTAATCAAAGAAAGTCTTGATTAACGAATAATACAGGCTTCGATATAAAATTAAATCAGTTTTTTGTCTACTCTCCTTTACCGTACATTACCCCCCATATTTAATTAATTAGGATACAAACTGTCTTTTATAAAAACACCATTTTAACACCATTTGTTCCAAATATTGAGATAAAATAGGTTTTAAAATAACAGTATGCAGTATGCAGTATGCATAAGTTTAAATTATTTAAAATTAGAGCTTCTGCAAAATAAAAAAAGAAAAAGTTTTGCTTTCAGTATCTTATAAATCTAATTGTTTGACTATTAATTGTTACAAAGTACATTCCTTGAGGAATATCCGAAACTAATATTCTTTCTTGATCTTCTTTCAAAAATATAGATTTAACTACACTTCCTCCATAATTTCTAAAAACCACAAAATCTCCTTTTGCACTATTAATGATTTTTGTATAATTTGATGAAGCCGAAGGTAGCATTGAATAAGTATCTGCATTTTGCGCTAAAGCCTTGGCTATTTCGGAGTGACCATGCCAGTGATTTCGGTCAAACAGTGCCACTCATAGAGGTA
>NZ_JH621270.1:0-50483 GCF_000255455.1 Aquimarina agarilytica ZC1
TTAGAGTAGATGATTTTGGCATCCTTAAATATACGAAATATTTATATTAAAAGCGTATTACAGATATCCAAAATTCAACAAAATAAGCTTCAATAAATCCCCTGAAAACAGTGAAAAATATATTTTTTATTAAAAAAAATTCACTAAAAATTAATCCTTATAATAGATATCAATTATTTTCTGATCATTTTAAAAGCTTCCTATCTTTTTAATTTCGATTGAAACTACCTTAAAAAACACAGTCATACTTCTAGGATTTACCCAATATTTAATTCCTATTTGATTTAATTGTGACACATAATAATGAGTAACTTCCATGAACCTTAAAATTTTATCCCTTATCAATTTTTTGGTTATAAATACACCAGTAGGCATTGGCTATCCCAAAAATTTATGAGCACTTAAACACATACTATCCTCGCCATCGGAAAATTCGAAAGGAATTCGCGGTTCAAATGTGTTGTTTGTACACAGTAATTACAATCTTCCAAAGGTCTCCGGTACTATCAATTGAAAAATTTAAAAAAGAATATAATACAGAAAATACACTACCATTAAAATCCACACTCCATTTATACATTTCTATTGACTCTTCTTAATTGTAAAATATCAATCATACATAAAAAGTAACTATAGAGTTCCTTTAACTATTATTGTTCACTATTCATAATTAAAATAAAGTAAATACCAAGTGGTAGGGTAAAATTTGTGTAATGCGTATTAATTATTGAAATACAACTTAAAAACAAATCAAATGAAAACACTATTCTATTTGCCTATTACTTTTATTTCGCTCTTTTTAACTAATAAAATTAGTGCGCAAAACACCAATGCTAGTGTGCATAATGAAGCTGAGCTAGTCGGAAGTCAATCAAACAATACATTAAATACTGCCGAAATTATCCCTGGTTTTAGTCGTTCTGAAAAAAAAGTACGCTCAATTAAATTAGTGGCTAAAAATAGTAAAGTGGTTGCCAAAGAATTACCAATAACTCAACTAGGTTCTTTTGCAGAAACTCCGCTTGATATCGCTAAAAACGATCCTATAAAATTAGCATTAGATACCAGTAAGGACACAAAATTTATTCTTACCGGAAATTTAGGAGATGGCGTAAAAGATGTATTTAGTACCGAGTCTCATGATGAAGATATTTACAATGTTGATTTAAAAGTTGGTCAAACCATTAAAGTTAAAATTATCTTTAATGAACCATCCAAAAAACCTATAACTAAATTAGAGTTATTAGATAGTCGCCTATTAATACCATCATCTAATGTAATTAATCCTACAGCTCCTACCACCGGAGATCCAACTCCTATTACTATTCTTGATCCTACAGCTCCTATCTCTGGAGATCCAACGCCTATTACTATTCTTGACCCTGCAGCTCCTACCACAGCAGATCCAACTCCTATTACTATTCTTGACCCTGCAACTCCTACCACAGCAGATCCAACTCCTATTACTATTCTTGACCCCACAGCTCCTATCACTGGAGATCCAACGCCCATTACAATTATTGACCCTGTAGCTCCTATCACCGGAGATCCAACTCCAGCAGAAGTTCAAGATGAACTATCTAGTATTTTAGAGCAAGAATTGTTTGTTTTAAAGAACGGTACTTACAGTATAAAAATAGTTGATCTGAACCAATTTGTAAGATCTAAAATTATTGATATTGAATTCGTTACTAATGAAACTTTAAAAGAACTAATACGTACAGAAGGAGGAGGAGATTATACATTAGAAATTGAAATTTTTGATATTAGAGATGAAGACTTTTACGAAGTAGAATTGAAAGCAGGTGATCTTTTAGGCCTATCTGCCAGTGGTAATCTTAGAACGATATCACTAATTTCGGATACCAACGAAACCATATACAAAATACCCAACAATAATTTAGCTCAGCTTTTACCTAAATCATCCCCTTTACCAAAAAGTGGAAATAAAACATTTTATGTAACAATTAGTAAAACCGGAACCTATTTTTTAAGGTTTAACGGAATTGTTAGTGATTATGATGCAGAACTAATGGTTACCCGTTACAATTTAGAACTTAATCCGGATCAAAAACAAATTGTCTATTTAAATTTTGCTGGACATGAAACAACTTTTGGAGAATTCAAAAAAAATAAGAGAGAAGATGAAAATCCAAACAAGATAATTACCATAAAACCAATGGAAGATTTTTTAACCCAATATGGTATTGAAAAAACTACTTTTAACAGAACAAAAGTAGCTTCACAAATAACTGAGGTGGTAAGAGAAAACCTTGAAAGCTTGCTAAAATCCAATAGAAATCCTAATTCAAAATACATACTAGTAAGCAACTATGGTAGTCCCTATTTAGCAAAAAGGATACCTGCATTATTAAAACATTTTAATCTAGCGTACAGCACTTTGCATGTAGGTGGAGATATTCAAGGTATATCTGTAAGTAGAGGAATTGCGGGTAGTATCGATTTTGGAAATTTTCTTATAAATGATGATGCGATCATTGCATTTGATAGTTATACAGGTACTATTGATTTTGAAGGGGACCAACAAAGTCTACTGGGTGATAGCTTTAATTTAAATTCAATACTCTTGGCCAAAGGCACTGACTTTTTTGATCTTTTAGCTGAAGCTTTAGGTAACATTACTACTCATGAATTTGGTCATTTACTTGGTGCTCTACACACCGAACCGTTGAATAAAACCATTTCATTAATGGATAGTGGAGGTACCGGTCTTTTTCGTCGTGTAGGACTAAGCAACAAAACAGATCTATTTGATAAACATACTTCCGATGCCGATTTTGCAGATGATAATTATGACGAAAATGAAAACCTTTTTGCTAAAGATTTAATTAGTAATGTAAATGATCAACTGACCTATGCCTTGCAATTTAACCCAAAATACGGCTATGGTTATAAAAACTTAAACGAAACTAATGTTGAAGAATTGGCTTTAAAAGACCTAGAACAACGTACATTATTTGAATTAGAAAATTCCACATTAGTAAATAATGCAAGCCTAACACCTAGTTTTATTACTAACGGTAACACTGCAAATTTAGCTATTGTAGTAGCTAAAGAATCACATGTCAACATCACCATGTATGATACAAATGGGAAACTAATTAACGTTTTTTATGATGATTTACTACATGCCAATGAGCACAAAACTATTGAAATAGACACCCATAATTTAAATGTTTCTGGCAACTCAATGTATTTATTACATATTGATTATGGTTACACTAAAGAAACTTTAAAATTAATGGTGAAATAATCATCCTTTAATTTTTTAGCCATTAAACAACCCCAACCTATTTAAATTAAATAGGTTGGGGTTGTTTTTTTAAAGAATTGGCCCATTCACACATTGAATTTTTTCGTCCAAAATAACATCTTTTATAAAGGCATCAATATGTTGTTTGGTAACATTAGGCATACATATAATATGGGTAATGCCTGCTACTGTGGCTAATTGCCATTTCTTTTTCAGTTCCATTGAAACCGCCCTAAAAAACACCGTAATACCCCCAGGATTCACCCAACATTCAATTCCAATTTCATTTAATTGTTTTACACAATAATTAGTAACTTCCAAACAACCTAAATAACGATTTTTAAGGCCTTCAACACCCATTTTTTTTATAGTATACCATAAAAACAAAGGAGTATGCCCATTTCTAGAACCTGTTACCGTAGAGTCATAAGAGTCAATTACCTCCATAGGTCTTAAGGTTTTGTTTCGAATCGATTTTTTTGTAATAAATACACCAGCTGGCATTGGGGATCCCAAAAATTTGTGAGCACTTAAACAAATACTATCTATACCATCGGAAAAATCAAAAGGAATTCGGGGTTCAATAAACGCCCCATAGCTTCCCGATAAAGCGCCGTCAATATGAATATAAGTAGTTGTTACCCCACATTTTTGTATCACTTTTTTAACTTTTTCAACATTGTCCTTTGCCTCGGTCATTGTACTTCCAAAATTCAAACTAAAAATGGCTGGATAATCTTTATTTGCAGCCAATTTGATTTCCAAATCTTGATAGTCCATTTCTCCATAAAAATCAGTCGCTATCTCACTTGATTTCATATTTAGTATATCAATACTTTTGGGCACGCTATAATGTGCTGCATCGGCATAATATACTACTCCATTAGGATATAATTTTCGTGCTGTATGAAGTCCACACAAATTATTTTCGGAACCTCCATTAGTTATATACCCCCAATAATCATTAGGATCGGCATTAAAAAGTGATGCAAAAAAACCAATGACTTCCTTTTCCAAATTGGTGGTTTGTACACGGTAATTACAATCTTCGAACGGATCTCCAATATTGTTTATCGAAAATTTTAAAAAAGAATACAACTCAGAAAAATCAAAATCACTTGAAATAGGATAACCCAAAACTTTATCTCTATAATTATTTAATTGGTCATTTAAAACACGTAATTGTTGGTCGTACATTGTTAAAGTTAAGTTTTCCATAAGGATAAGTTTTAAGTTTCTTAAATTTAACCTAGAATAGAATATTATTTTGTTTATATAGCTAATTCAAAAAATAAAACTATTTAAACATCTTAAAGCAACTATATATTTTGATTTAAAATAATCTCAAACGATTTCAAAGAATAAAACAATGGATTCAATTGACTTAAAAATTATAACAGCCTTAAAAAAAAATGCGAAACAGAACACAAAAGAGATCGCTAATCAAGTTGGCCTATCCGTTTCGCCTACTTTTCAGCGCATAAAAAAGCTAGAAAAACAGAAAATTATAAGAGGATATGTTGCAATAGTTGATCAAAAAAAGTTAGGCAATGGTATTATTGCTTTTTGTCAAATTAGTATAGCCAAACATTCCAAAAAAACAATTGATCGCTTTAAAGCCGAAATTGATAAAATTAATGAGGTCTTAGAATGCAATCATGTTTCGGGTAATTTCGATTTTTTACTTAAAATAGCCGTTACCGACATGGATCATTATCATAAAATTGTTGTTGAAAAAATAACCTTAATTGCAGGCGTTTCAAATATTAAAAGCAATTTTATTATTGAAAAAAGTAAAAATGAATACCTGAAATAAAAAAGGCTCGATTCTTTATTGAATCGAGCCTTTGTATATAAAATAAACTATGTATTAGTTGTTCAAAGCTTCTGCTCCACCAACAATTTCTAAGATTTCGTTAGTAATTGCTGCTTGACGCGCTTTGTTGTATGATAATTTAAGCGAATCTCTTAATTCTGTTGCGTTATCTGTTGCCTTATGCATTGCTGTCATACGAGCTCCATGTTCAGACGCTACAGAGTCTCTTAATGCCTTAAAAAACTGAACTTTTAATGACTTAGGTATTAATTGCTCAACAATTTCTTCTTTTGATGGCTCAAAAACATAATCAGCCACACTTGCATCTTCTCCTTCAATTTCTTGAATGGGTAAAAACTGCTCTCTTGCCACATTTTGTGTTGCTGCATTTACAAATTGATTGTATACTAAAACAATTTTATCATAAGTTCCTGCAACAAATATATCCATCAAATTTTGAGAAATCACCGTAACATTATCAAATGTTAACTCATCAAAAATAGCATTGTTGTTTTCAATTACCGAAAACTCTTTTGAAAGGATATCATTGGCTTTTTTACCAATAGTTAGCACATCAACTTTTTTACCTGCGTAAGTTTCGTTAATTAGCCCCTTAGTCGCCTTAACAATATTAGAATTAAATGCACCTGCTAAACCTCTGTTTGATGAAATTGCTACAAGTAATACATTCTCAACCTCACGTTGCTCACTGTAAGGACTTCCTTGTTCTCCTTCTAACGAAGCACTTAAGCTTTGTAGTAATTCGGTTAACTTTTCCGAATAAGGACGCATCGCTTGTATCGCATCTTGTGCTTTACTCAACTTAGCAGCCGATACCATTTTCATGGCACTGGTAATTTGCATCGTTGACGATACTGACTTTATTCTATTTCTAAGTTCTTTTAAATTTGCCATTTTTATTTTAAGTACTGAGTATTGAGATATCAGCATACAGACTTCACAACACTTATCGATTTTAAAAAATACATAGTATTAAAAATCTAAATTCTTAATACTATGTACTCAATACTATTTATGCGAATTTCTTCGAAATCTCTTTAGCTGACTCAACTAACACATCAATTACTTCATCAGTTAATTTTCCTTTTTTCAAAGTATCTAATGAGTCTCTGTGCTTAGCGTTTAAGTATTCAATGTAATCTTGCTCGAATTCTTTTACTTTTTCAACAGGAACATCCCTTAATAAGTTTTTAGAACCTGCATAAACAATAGCAATTTGATCTTCTACTGTATAAGGATCATTTTGCGCTTGTTTCAAAATTTCAACGTTACGCTTTCCTTTTTCAATTACATTTAATGTAGCTGCATCAAGGTCCGAACCAAATTTAGCAAAAGCTTCTAATTCACGGAACTGAGCTTGATCAAGCTTTAATGTACCCGCTACCTTTTTCATTGATTTAATTTGAGCTGATCCTCCCACACGAGATACCGAAATACCTACGTTAATTGCTGGACGTACACCCGAGTTAAATAAATCTGAAGTTAAGAATATTTGCCCATCGGTAATCGAAATTACGTTTGTTGGAATATATGCCGAAACATCACCTGCTTGTGTTTCAATAATTGGTAAAGCAGTAAGTGACCCTCCGCCTTTTACTTTTCCTTTTAATGAATCTGGTAAGTCATTCATGTTTGCAGCAATAGCATCATCATTAATTACCTTAGCAGAACGCTCTAATAAACGAGAGTGTAAGTAAAAAACATCACCTGGATACGCCTCACGTCCTGGTGGACGACGTAATAACAAAGATACCTCACGGTAAGCTACGGCTTGCTTTGATAAATCATCAAATACAATTAAAGCTGGTCTACCAGTATCACGGAAATATTCCCCAATTGCTGCACCAGCAAACGGAGCATATACTTGCATTGGAGCAGGATCGGATGCATTAGCAGCAACAATAGTTGTATACGCTAAAGCTCCTTTATCTTCTAATACTTTTGCAATATTTGCAACCGTAGACGCTTTCTGTCCGATAGCAACATATATACAATATACAGGCTCACCTGCATCGTAAAATTCTTTTTGATTCAGAATGGTATCAATACAAACTGTTGTTTTACCAGTTTGACGGTCACCAATAACCAATTCACGTTGTCCACGACCTACGGGTACCATGGCGTCAATTGATTTAATTCCTGTTTGTAATGGTTCAGTTACCGGCTGACGAAAAACTACTCCAGGCGCTTTACGCTCTAAAGGCATTTCAAAAGTTTCCCCTTCGATAGGTCCTTTTCCATCAATTGGATTTCCTAAGGTATCAACTACACGTCCAACGATACCTTCACCAACATTAATTGATGCAATACGCTCTGTTCGTTTAACCGTATCTCCTTCTTTCACTCCTGTAGAAGGCCCTAATAATACTACACCAACGTTGTCTACCTCAAGGTTTAATACGATTCCTTCTAGTCCGCTATCAAAAGCAACTAATTCCCCGTATTGCGCGTTAGACAAACCGTATACACGAGCAATACCATCACCCACTTGTAATACGGTACCTACTTCATTAAGTGAAGCCGTAGCTTCGAAGCTTGATAATTGTTGCTTTAAAATTGCTGATACTTCAGCAGGATTTACTTCAGCCATTACTAATTTGTTTTAAACTTTCATTTCCACGAAGGTGGAAATCTTTTATTATTAATTTCCCTTTTTCAAGGAAAAAAATTAATCCTATTTATTGAGATTTCCGCAAATGCGGAAATGAATTTAATCTTATTATAATTTACTCAACGTAAGAGGTATCATTAAAAGACCTCTTTAAACCAGCCAACTGACCAGCTACACTTGCATTATATTCTAAATCACCTATACGTAGCACAAAACCACCAATAATTGTTTCGTCTACAATACTTTCAAGTGCCGCATCTTTCCCTGTTAACTCTTTTACTTTAGCTAAAGTTTCTTTTTCTAAAGCTTCAGTTAATGGGACAGCTGTAGTTACTACTGCAACTTGCGATCCTTTATCTTGCTCATATAAAGCAATAAAGCTAAGCGCTACATCTGCCAATTTTTGAACACGCTTATTATCTATTAAAACATCAAATAAACCCTGTGTTATAGTGTTTGATTTTGCAAATACTGCTTTTAAAGCAGATTTTTTAATTTCAGGTTTAACCAATGGGCTTTCTAACATATCGCGTAAGTCCTTACTTTCGGCAACAGTTTCTTTAATGGTTTGCATATCTGCAAATACAGCATCAGAAACATTTTGTTGTTTTGCTAGGTCTAAAATCGCTTTTGCGTATCGTACGGCTGCTCTACTCATGCTAAAATTAGTTTAAAGTTACCTCTTTAAGTAAAGAAGATACCAATTCTAATTGTTTATTTTTATCAGCTAATTCGTTTTTAACTACTTTTTCAGCAATTTCTACCGATATACCTGCTACTTGATTCTTTAAATCTGCTACTGCAGCTTTCTTTTCTGCCTTAATAGCTTCTTGTGCTTGTTTGATTACTTTATCAGCTTCAGCTTGTGCTTCTTCTTTTGCCGATGCAATCATAGATGCTTTTAATTCACGTGCTTCTTTTAACATTCCATCACGTTCAGCACGCGCTTCATTTAAAATACGTTCGTTATCTGCTTGTAAATTTTGCAATTCCTTTTTTGCATTTTCGGCTGCATCCAAAGCACTTTGGATACCATCTTCACGGTCATTAAGACTGTCTAAAATTGGCTTCCATGCAAATTTTCTCATTAATAAAATTAATATTAATAAGATTACCGCTTGCATTACAAACAAGCCTGGTGAAAAGTCATTTAATAAATTCATATTCTAAAAAAATAAAACTTATAATTTTGTTCAATTACTTTAAAACATTTTCCTGTAACCAACCGTTACAGGAAATATGTTTGTTCTTTTGGGTTACGCTCCTAAGATTAATGCACCGAATGCAAGACCTTCTAAAAGTGCTCCAATAATAATCATTGCAGTTTGGATTTTACCAGCTGCTTCAGGTTGGCGTGCGATAGCTTCCATTGCTGAACCACCGATTTTACCTAATCCTAATCCACCTCCGATTACGATTAATCCTGCTCCTACTAAATTTGGAATAGTCATACTAAAATAATTTATAAATAATTAAACAAATTCTTGATTCTAAACTACTGCGTTATCTTCTGCTCCGTGTCCATCTGCATCATGTGCATGATCGTGATCATGTTCCTCTACTGCCATACCAATGAACAATGACGATAACATAGTAAAAATAAATGCTTGTAAAAACGCTACTAACAATTCAATTAATGAAATGAATAATGTTAATAAAGTGGATACTCCAAAACCACCTGCAACACCAAGCGTTTCTCTAGCCGTATATGCTACAGCAATTAATCCCATTACTACAGCATGACCTGCAGTAATATTGGCAAACAAACGTATTAATAACGAGAAAGGCTTTGTGAACATTCCTAAAATCTCAATAGGCATTAATACTATTTTCATTGGAACTGGTACTCCCGGCATCCAAAAAATATGCTTCCAATAATCTTTATTTGCTGTAAATGTAGTAATCAGAAAAGTAAAAATTGCCAAACATACTGTTACTGCAATATTCCCTGTTACGTTAAACCCTAGTGGGGTTAATCCTAATAAGTTTAGAATCCAGATAAAAAAGAATACCGTTAAAAGGAATCCCATATATTTTCTGTATTTCTTTTCTCCTATATTTGGACGTGCAATTTCATCACGCACATAAATTACTAAAGGCTCTAATACTCTAGAAAAACCAGTTGGTATTGGCCCTTTTTTATAGCCTTTTGCCAAACTACTAAAGCCTAAAAGCATTAGTAAACCAGCAATTAACATACCTAACACACTTTTGGTAATTGAAAAATCCCATACTTTGTGTGCGTTAGTTGCATGGTGTTTATCATCAAACTGCACAGCACTTGCATTGGCATCTAATTCGTATATTTTACTGTGAATTTTAGCAAATTTAGCTCCTTTTTTACTCACTAAAACATGACCGTCATCATTGTGATGAAATTCAGAAGACATGAAAGTTACTAAACCTTTACTCGACCAAACAATTACAGGTAATGAAAAACCTATATGTTTACGCTCTCCATGACTATCGGTGTATGAAAACAAAGAGAAATCATGAGAATCTGCTAAGTGATGCTCTTTATAGGCATCAATTTTCGACTTGGTATCGATAAGATTACTACCTGAACCCGTTGAACTATGATGTCCATGTCCATCATTATGCTGAGCGGATGGGGCATTGTTTTCAACATTTGAAAACATTCCTGTGCTTACTAAAGAAAAAACAAGTGTAAACAAACACTTACTAAGTTGTTGTGCAATCATATACTTAATGCTAATACAATATGAGCTCTAAATTTGGCTGCAAAATTACATTTTTAATTGATAATTCACACTAAGAATGCGTTTTTTTTCGAATAAGTTAATTTTTTGCGTTTTTTATGAGAATAATTCTTTGAGAAAAGAACCACTAATGAGAATTACTAATTTTTTTTATGTTCGCTACCACACTACAGTTTTTCACAAAATTATGTTAAGTCGCTTTATTTAAAAAAAAACGATGGTCTATTCGCTAAACTATCTTGGATGAATATGATCTATTTTACAAACTATCCTTAACTATACCGCAGCATAAAACCCCAAAAATAATTGCCTTGGTTATCATTTTTTTTTAAATAAACCATTATGGACTGAAAGTACCATAGCTTCGGTTATGACTAAAAGTCACTATCTTTTTAAACATCCATTTTTGCGCTTAGCAATTAGCAATAAAAATTTGATAAATATATAAAAAGCTAACTACCAAGAGCTCTTTGTACTATTTTTAGAAGCTGAAAGCGAGATACACTAAAGTGTATAGTTTTAACTATTTTTGAGACCAATAAATAAGATTTGACATTCAAATTTAGGATGTATAATATCCCTTAATTTTTGTCTGAAGGTGTATTTTTAGTTGGCGTTATGTTAATCACTGGTATAATTTTAACCAAAAGAAACACTAAGTAGATAAGGTAAAAAGCTAATAACACATATTTGATTTTAGGTTCAGCTTTAATTTCTACACTATAGGCATTAATTAAAATGGCTAAAAAAATCATTTTTAATAGCAAAAAACCTAAAACACCAAAACCCACTACCGAAAAAAAGTGTTTTGCCACAAATTGAGTCACTAAAAAAATAACTATTGAAAAACCGCCTAATAATAAATGCTGTAAGGCCACGGGAACATTATTTGAAAGCCCCATGTAAGGAAGCAATACAAAATTATGAATAACAAATAATACTACAGTTAGTATTACAAAATGAATAACTCCTTTTGATATTTCCACTTTAAAATGTGCTATATGGTTTGCTTATTTTTGAACTGACTAACTTCAAAAATCTAAAGATTTTTTATGCTCAAGCAAATTTACTTAGAAAATTTGATTACTTGAACAATGACTCCAACTACGGCTATAAAAACTGCACCTAAGGTAACCCAAGTTTCATAAAATGGTTCTGTAAAATTGTTTTTAACGTCCAGCCAGATACCTAACTGAGAACCTCCATAAATAAGTGCCCCCATCTGAAGTCCAATACCGGTGAATACCGCAAAATTTTTAAGCGGACTTTTCGCCATTTGATTTTTTGTTCAATGACTTTACATGGCCTTTCATAGAACATGATGCATTGAATGTTGCTCCTGGTTCCACGGAAAGTTTTCCGATGATAACTTCTCCTTCAATATATGCAGTTGACTTCAACGAAAGTGTTTCTGTGATATTTAATTTTCCTGAAAATTTACCTTCAAAATCAGCATTTGTACATTCCAGTGTACCGTTAATACTTCCTGTACGTCCTACGACTACACGTCCTTCTGTTTTAACATTACCCTCAATTGTTCCTTCGATTCTAAAACCTCCTTTGGATATAACATCACCAATGATCTTTGTTCCTTCCGAAATTTTATTTTGATTTTTAGAGTAATCTATGGTCTCTTTTGATTTTTTATTATCTGAAAACATGACTTGGGGTGTATTTCAATTAATTAGTATATAGAATCTTTTACTTTTAAATAATCGCTGTATTTTTTTTGCGATTGTATCACTCGATAATTATCTGTGGTAACAAACAATCCATCACGATCAACTTCAACTCCCCCATCTTCGGTATCCCTTAAAATACTATTCATTGCACGTGCTTGGCGTTTTCCCTTTAAACCATGTACAACAACAAAAATGGTATCTTTTGAATAAAAATCTACAGAAGTTTTCAAGTAATTAAAATTACGATTTTTAATTAGAGTATCCAACTCTGTTTTAAAATTCAATGCATTTTCATTCTGTAATTGCTGATAATCATACACTAATTTATATCTTTTTATTCCCGAAGTATCTTGTGTAAATGTTAAATTCTCAAGATATGGCACAGTACTTTCTATTAATGTTTGTGCTTTTTGACCTTCTTCTGCCTGTGGGTATGTAATGGCTAAATAATTTAAAAGCTCCCTCATTTTTGAAGCTCCATGGATTTTACCTAAGGTTAGTGCTTTTAATAGTTGAAATTTGGCAACCACTGGATCGCCATCATACTGTGTTATTCGTTTTTCTAACTTGTCCAGCACACTGTAATATTCTTGCTTTTCATAAAGCTTGTATATTTTTGTGTATATATCTTCGGGCGTAGACCCATCCGTTTCTGCCTTTTTAAAAGGATCTTTTACTATAGCCGCATATCGTGATTTGGGATGGTTCTTTAAAATATCCTGACGCATTTGCTCTTCCCTAAACGTATTGCCATTTGCTTGATAAATTTTATACAAATTATATTTTGATGGCATTATGTAACGCTCCTCTGGATTATTGGCTAATAAGGCTTCAAATTTATCAACGGCCTTGTCATAAGCTTTTAATTGCTCTTTGTATACCGTTCCTAAGTTAAAATAGGCTTCGTTAATTGAAAGTCCCAAACTATCGAGCACTTTTTTGTCTGTTGGAATTTTATCGGCATATTGAATAGGATCAAAAATTGGATCCTTTTCAATATCATAATCATCATCAATTTCCTCAATGGCTTCGGCAGCTTGAGCGAATTGATTTAAACTTGAAATTTTCCAATTATCAACTAGTTCTCTTTTTCCAAAAATATCCTCGAACTGCAATTTCCCATTGGCTAATGTAATGGGGTTATAAAAATAAAATTTTTGTTCTTCCGTTGAATTTGCAACTCTGGAGCGTGCTGCTATGGTCGGATTGTTTTGTAATGAGCGTGCCTTTAATGATTTCTGGCGCTTTAATTCTCCTTTTTTTATTTCGCGTAAGCTATCGGTGTATTTTTTATAATAACTTAATTGTTCCTCTCGCGGTAATGCTGCTATTTTTAAAATACTATCATTGGTACGCACTATACCCTCGTATAAAATAACGTCATCCAAATTATCACGTTTCTTTTTAATTACACGGTATCGCTTGCTGTTTTCATCCAATAATGTAAGGGTACTATCCATATAATTCCCCGCTATTTCAAACAAACCTTTATCAAACTTCATACGTCCTAAAGTTTCATAATTTAGTGAGCGTAAGTAATTATCTTGGGTTCCTGTTGCTAAGGATTTTTTGTAATATTCTTCGGCTATATCCAAGGAGTCTGCTCCAAAAAAGTAAATGGCTTTTTCGTAATATATTTTATCTAAAAATGGTCGATTTTCCCAGTTTTTCTCAAGTTTGGTTAAAATATTTAAAAAGGCCACTTGATCATCAGATTCGATTTCTAAGTTTCTGGCTTTAGCCAAATACGCATTAATTAAATATTCTCTGGGTACTCTTCGATTGAGTTTAATTATTTTGTCAAATTCAAAATTAGCACTATCACGTTCACGCACTCTGTTGTATAGTTGACCTAAAATGTATCGGTAACGCCCTTTTTCTTCATTAATTTTGGTGTTTTCGGAAGCCACTTTCATAGGAGCAATTGCACTATCCTTATGCTTCAAATTAACATAGGCTTGAGCCAGCATGGCAGAAGCGTCGGCCAATTCCTGATCGGTCATTTCTATTTTTTCACTATACAAAAGTCTTTTTAAACTCCGTATAGCTCCTTCGTTATTATCCAAACGAATATGTGTTTTTGCCTTCCAAACGCGAGCATTATTAATGCTATTACAGGTTGGATATTTGTATAAAATATAGTTAAAGGCTTCAAGGGCTTGAATAAATCGCTGATTAAAATAGCGCGCTTTTCCCAAAAGCATAAAAGCTTCGTCAATTTGCGAATTACGTTCCCTATCCTTAATATTCATGGAATGTTTTTGAATGGCCTTAGCTGCTTTTTCTTCGGCACGATCAAAAGATGGATTGGATACCTCACTCTGAAGCGCTACTTCTTCTCTAATTTCCAAACGCTCAATAGGTAGCTGCTTCCAATAATTATCCTGATAAGATTCCACTAAAGCATTTTTCCCTTCAATAAAAGAAACATCACCATTGTAAAGGGTATTGTATTTTGTGGTAAGGGCATGCCAATTTCGGTTAATAAATTTGTCCTTTTTCCTAGAACAACTTATTACTAGCAAAATAACTAAACCGACAAGCAATAAATGAGATGGATGCTGTTTTTTCAATCTAAAAAATTTAATACTTAAATAACTAAAATAGGCATCATTTAGTATGTAATTAAAGGCGCAAAATACGTCTAAAACATAAAATTACGTTAGTTTTTTAAAAAAAGACACCAAATTATATCATAAAATTAAAAATAAGCACTTGATTTTATGGTTCGATTAATGGCATAGATTATTGCTTTTACTATTTTTGCACCACCAAATTTTCTCTCGATTAATTTCTTGAGCGATTAAAAACAACATATGTCACAATTTGTAACACTTACAATTAAAAAGGTAATTCAAGAAACACCATCAGCTGTTTCTTTGGTTTTTGAAGTTCCTGCTAAAATTAGAAGTGATTTTCATTTTATTCCTGGTCAATTTATTACACTTAAAGCTAAAGTAAATGGTCAAGAAGTTCGAAGAGCTTACTCACTAAGTAGCAGCCCCAATGATCCTGATATAAAAGTGAGTGTTAAAAAAATTGCCGACGGTACGTTTTCTATTTATGCCAATGAAAATCTAAAAGCTGGAGATCAACTTGAGGTAATGGTTCCTGAAGGGAAATTTAAATTGCAACCTCAGCCCAATAAAAATTTAAATTATATGGCTTTTGCAGCCGGAAGTGGTATCACTCCAATCATGTCTATGATTAAAACGGTACTTACTGAAGAGCGTAATAGCAAATTTGTATTAATTTATGGAAATAAGTCCTCAACCGAGACTATGTTTTTTAAAGAATTATTACAATTACAATCTATTTACCCTAATCGTTTATTTTTAGAATTTATATATAGCCGCGAAAATACAGATGGCGCACGCTTTGGACGTATTGATAAAAGCACCGTTAATTTTGCCGTAAAAAATAAGTTTAAAGACATTTCATTTAATGATTTTTACCTTTGTGGACCTGAAGCTATGATTACTACCGTTAAGGAAGTATTGGCCGAAAATAATGTATCAAATGAAGCTATTCACTTTGAACTTTTTACGGCCACTGAAACTGCTAAAGCTACCAATTCTGGTGAAACAATTATTCATGTAGTGTTGGATGATGAGCAAGCACAGATTAAGGCAGATAAATCAATAACATTATTAGACAATGTATTGAAAGCTGATATGGATGCTCCCTATTCCTGTAAAGGAGGGGTATGCTGCTCTTGTATTTGCCGTGTTGTAGAAGGAGAAGCTAATATGCCTGTCAATAATTTGTTAACTGATGCTGAAGTTGCTGAAGGTTTAGTACTTGCTTGTCAAGCCTATGCTATAAGTGATAGCGTTAAAATTGATTTTGATGATGCTTAAACGCTGAAAGTTTTTTAGTGTGCACCTAATAAATTAGTCCACTTAAATAAATATGTCTTTAAAATAGACATTTACAAGCAATTATTTTGCTAATTAAACGTTGGACTATTTCATATTAATTTCCCCCGAAATATTGAATAAATCTATTTATGATCAAAGCCATTATCATAGCTATTTTATGGAGCTTATCTCCTTTTGGAGAAGCTAAAGTTGGCATTCCTTATGGTATGCTTAACAATGTGAATATTTACATTGTTTTTGCCGTATGCTTTATAGCTAATGTATTAGTGTTTCCTATAATGATGTTTTTTTTAGAACATATTAATAGACATCTTTTAAAATGGACTCCCTATAAAAAATCGGCACTTTTTGTTGCTCGTAGAGCCAAAACAGGTTCTGGTGCGCAAATAAAAAAATACGGTTTTTGGGGACTTATCCTATTTGTTATGATTCCTTTACCCGGAACTGGAGTTTATGCTGGTAGTATTGCTTCGTATATTTTTAAAATTGAGAAAAAGAAAGCTTTTTTGGGTAATGTTATCGGTATTTTCTTTTCTTCAGTAATTGTATGGGCAGCTACTTTGGCATCCATGCAGGGCTTGGGGTAAAACAAGTCCTAACAATAAATTAACTTGTTAAAAACCATAATGATTACCCCCTATTATTCCTTAAATAAAAAGCATAGCTTTTCCAAAGCACATAGGCACTAATGCAACAAATTACTATAGCCCACATCCAATAAAAACCAAATAAATTAGTGGCTATAACTTGTGTGTCCGAAGTCATGGTTTGTCCAAATCGCTCAAAAGTACCTGTAAACAGATAGTTTAATTGCAAATAGGTACTAAAAGTACATTGGATGCCTAAAAACAACAACACCCATTTTGCTATTGCTTTGTTTTTCAAAGAAGATAATAACGTTAATACCGCAGCAATTAATGATAATACTGTGGCCCCTATTAAGGAGCGCACCCAAATTAATATAGAAGCCACCATGAGTACAATAAGTGCTCGTAAAATCCAAACTGACCAATTGGCCCTAGCTGCACCCATAATCAAAATAGCACCAAAAATACAAGGCCCTAAAAGTCCCCCTGCAGCCACCGAAGCTCTAGCAATTGCATACGGTATCCATCCATGGGTTGAAAGTGATGTAAAGGCTACTCCTCCTCCATTTTCATAAATCTCTAAATGGCTAAAATGACCTCCTAATGCTACGGCTGTTAATCCATGACCCATTTCGTGAAACCAAGTACCTAATAATATAAAAGGATATCGTATTGGACCTAATAATGGCGTTTGCCATATCATAAACACAACAAATGCAATAACGAAAATAGACCAGTTTCTTTGTTTGGTTGGCATTTTTTAACATCAGTTTATAAAAAAACCTCAACTAAAAAGTGAGGTTTTTATCCTGATCAAAAATAAGGTATTCTAGTTAAAATAGGCTTTATAGAATTTCCAAATTAGTATTTAATCTATTGATTATTTATTATGCGCAATTACTTGTTTGTGGAAACAGTTCAAAAAAGACCACTTTATTTTCGGAAAGAAAGTGAGATAGGTTGTTTTTACTTCCTAGCAAACTCAGCTTTTCTATAATATTTCGACGGTGCGCATCAATAGTACGTTTACTATTGCATAGTGTTTCGGCAATCTCATTAGTGGTTTTACCCATTATTATTAATTCAGATACTTTAAGCTCTTTAAATGTTAGTGATTTAAAACCTTTAACTACGGTATCTTTATCAAACAGTGAGCTTTTTTTGAATTCTTTATGGAATTCTTTACTTATGTATGGATCCTTTTTGTACATATTTAAAATACAGTCCACAATTTCTTGTTTTTTTGAATTTAAATATAAAAAACCACGCACGCCTTTGGCATAATAGGCATCGTAATCATCTTCGGTTATTGAACTGGATACTAAAACAATATTTGTTTCTTTTGAGTTTCTGTAAACGTAATCAACAATTTGATTTGCTAATTCTTTATCAATATTATCCAAATTAATAACTGAAAGATCTGGTCTGTATGAATCTAATAATTGAGTGCATTGTTTATAATCTTTATCGCTTCCAATTATAAAATCAATGCAACAATAGTTAGTTGCGATTTGTTCAAATCCTACTTGGGTCATTTCGCAATTGTCTAAATGTAAAATCTTGTAAGTCATTTTAATACTGTTTAAGGGGGTTCATATATAAAACGATTCAAGCCAAAAATACCCTACTCAAAATAGTTTTTTCATACAAAAAAATATTTTTACAATTTTTAACACTTTCATTTTTATTATCCTTTTTTTAAAACAAAATTTTTGTCTTTACTACAGTTTTGTTATGAATTTAAGGCTATTACATGGTATAAATTATTAATTATTGTAACATTGATTTTAAAATTATTAACCGATTTATTTTTTTCTAAATTCATTAAAAAAACGATAAATGAGTCTATTTTATAGACTAAAAAACGTTATAAAAAATAATATGTAAGTAAAAACAAGCATTTTATTAAACTTATAAACAATGCTTCTTTTTAATAAAAAAACACAAACAGAATAGCGTTAAAATATTTATTTTCAGATAATTATTTGTTTACACTTTATATTAATGCTTAGTATTCGAAATCATTGTAGTTAATTTCTCCAAAAAAAGAGCAAATCCTAATTTTAGGTTAAAAAAATGTCTAAAACTATGTAGGGTATTTAAAAATACGGGCTGTTGATACAATTTTATAGCAATAATACTTGAGTTTGAATTTTTAAAACGCTCCGTTTATGTACTGGTCAAAAATTAGTAGCCATACTAGTATATGAATAGCCTGTGAAAACCATAATAAAAAGGTTCCCTTTTGTTAACCTATGATATCAATAATACGCTCTAAAACTGTTTCTGGTAGTATACTCTGCATTACATTTTCATAGCCATCGGGCACTTTATTTCCGTAAATTGAAGTTGGTATTTTATCATACACTACCAAATCTGGTAATATATTATTTGCTTCGGGTTGCGCAAAAGGAGCAAAACCTGCATATGGATGTGTGACTCCCCAAATAGTAACTACGGGGATTCCATACATGGCAGCTAAATGACCATTTCCACTATCCATGGATAACATTACATCCAAGTTAGAAATTAAATCCAACTCTTGCCTTATTGTAAGTTCCCCAGCTACACAGGCAACGTGTTTAAATTTTTGAGCTGTATTTTGGAGTAATTGTGTTTCTTTTTTGCCTCCACCAAATAGCAAAATACGGTATTCGTTTTTTTTATTTAACTCATCTATTATTTGTAGCATTAAGTCATAGCTATATTCCTTACCTTCATGTTGTGCAAAAGGGGCTATTCCTATCCATTTTTTGGTATTAATTCCCGCTAGTTGATTGGTTGGCGTATCTAAACTTTCCCTAACTAATATGTCTTCTGCCGAAAGGCTAAAAGAAAAACCTAGGGATTCAAAAACATTCACATAACGTTGGTGTGTTGTTGTTAAGGCTTTAAAAACTTTATTTTTCCAACTAGTTAGTGCTTTTTTTTCATCACGCCCTTTATCAATTTGTTCAAAAGGGATCTTTGAAAATTTAAAAAATTGCTTGAGTATATTAGATCGCAGTACATTATGTAAATCTGCTACAGCATCAATACCTTCTTTTTTTAGCTCACTATATAATTTTCTTAAACCGAAAACTCCTTTATGTTCTCCGTTAAGGGCTATCACTTTAACCGATACGTTAGGTAATTGTGTAAAAAAAGGAGTAAAAAAAGCGCGAGTAAGCACTGTGACTTTTGTATTTGGATAAGCCTTTGTAAGTGCTTTTAATACGGGTACCGTCATTGCCACATCACCCATAGCAGATAAACGAATTACAAGGATGTGTGCTTTTGATGTTGACATTACTCGTTTAAAATTGACGCATTCGTATTAAAAAACAATTCCCTCATAAAGATTAACGAGGGATTGTTTTATTATTCAATTCATTTTGACTTATTCTATTTCCTAAAAACTGTAGAAGGCTATAAAAATTTGAATTTATTTCTGCCCTCTTAGTACAGGGTTCAATTCGTCATCATTATACATTTTCATTTGCTTGTATACTTTCATGAATTTATTACCGGATTCAATATCACCTAACAATTGTTCTATTGCAGTTGATAGGTCCACGCGCTGTTCTAATAAAACATCAAGTTTTGTTTGGCAAGCAGCTCGGTGCGCATCTGTGGCATCGGTACGCGTAGCCTCCTCGGTCATGTGGTATATTTTTAAAGCCAAAATAGATAGACGATCAAATGCCCATGCAGGACTTTCAGAATTTATAGTGGCATTATCTTTCACAGAAACGGCTTCGTATAAATCTAAAAAATACCCATCCAAATATTCTACCATATCAGTTCTATCCTGATTTGATGCATCAATTTGGCGCTTTAATGTTAATGCTGCCACTGGGTCAATTTGTGGATCGCGAATAATATCTTCATAATGCCATTGTACGGTATCAATCCAACATTTGCGATATAATAAGTGTGAAAATAGATCATCTTCACTTTTATAAGGGTTTTCAAAAGCTTGATCAACACTATCTAACACATGGTATTTAGCAATCACTTCCTGAAATATGGTATTCGCCGTTTTAGTAATCATATTCTTGATTCTTGTTATTACAACACAAAGATATTGTTTTTACCTATATGTTACTATTTTGATAGTTCTTCGACAACTTTTAAAAAAGTAAATACATTTTTACAATGGTTACTTGTTCATACGTCCAGTGTTTTATATTTTTGCTCATAAATTAGGTTAGATACCTTAATACTACTTATTATGAAAAAGTTTTTCGAAGGATTTCAATTTTTTATGGAAGAAGTTGCTTTTGCACCTTTGAATGCATTAAGAGCACTAGAACTTGAAAGTTGGTTTGGTGCTAATATTTTAAATTGGGGATTCATGCTTATTGGAATGGCTGCATTTATATATTGGATGAAACAATTAAAAGGTTTTAATGACAATAATGAAGAACGTAGATACGTAGTTTCTCATTCTTTTTTAGCCGAAGACAAACAATAATAATTTTAAATCAATAACCGGTTTTAAACTCAATTATTGATTAATTTATATCCTTTTTTATTCCTTTTTGTAAGGAATAAAAACTATTTAAAAAAAGCCTATACTTGATGTGTATAGGCTTTTTTTAAACAAATCACTATTGTTTTTTTTATAAAACAACCTACTACAAATCAATTTTTATGCTCTTTTTGTAGTCTTTTTCTTTCTTTTTAAAAGAAATATTCCCCCCATAAAGTGTTTTTGATCTGCAAATACTCTAATTGATCGAAAAGCCTAAAAAGTATTATTATAACAGCCTAAAGCACCTTAATTTGTCCTAAGCTTTTTACTCATTAATTTTATAAGCTTTGTTATGAAAAAAATCAATTTATTATTGTTGGGGCTTTTATTTACTGCAATAAACATATACAGCCAGGATGTGGCTACAACACTTAGTTCTAACACGGATGATTACATGAAATTTTTAGCAACCAGTGAAAGCGCTGAAGCTGTTGTTGAATCTGATGATATCCGTGGTTTAATCGACTTAAACGTACACAATATTACCGATGATAACTTTGAAGTAGTTTTGGATAGTGATTTAAGAGATACAGGTATTGTTCGTATTGTTAATGTGAAAACTGGAAAAAGAATACGTAGAAAAGTTTCTTTTTTTAAAGGCCAAATTAAAATTCCAGTGCAAGATGCTAAAAAAGGAATTTATGAAGTTCATGTAAAAACTTCAAAATCTTCTAATAAAATTAAAAAGCGTTTTTCTGTAAAATAAGAAATTTAAAAAAATAAGCAGTTACTCCCATATGAAGCAACTGCTTAAAAAACATAAAAAAGAATTCTTATTTATTTCTAGGTGCACCAATTTGAGTACCTATCACACTCGCCTCTGGCTGAGTTATAACTGGACAATTGATTATAGCTCCAGTTGCAGTTAGTAAACTAGATAATGAATTATCTAATGGACTAGGGTTTGCATTTCCTCTAAATGGTATTAATGTTCCATCTGCTAAAAGGGCATTCACTTGATCAAAACTTGTTAAAATTTGACGCTCTTCAACAGGAACAGTAAATTCTGTTATATGAGCATCCCACATTGGAGCATATCTGGTATCAGTTGGATCAATTGGAAACGTATTTGTAGGATCGTTTGCTTGTCTTTCACTTAAAGATGCTGTGTTTAATCCCTGAAAACCAAGTGGATTTCCTTCATCTGGTGTTATCCCATTTGCCGTTGGGCTAAAAGGCAACATTGAACCCCCAGGAAATAAACCAAAGGTTGGTAAATTTGCCAATTTTGGAGCAAATACCCCTAATTCTATAGTTGCTGGCCCTGGATCTGATGTGTCCGTTACAATATGGAAATAAAAAGGTTTACCATCTTGCCAACCATCTAGTAATTGCATTACTACGGCTGCTTGATCAATAGCTAAATTCGGGTTATTCAAATCATCTTCTTGTTCTGGACCATTCCCATCTGGGTGAGGAATTCGGTCATGTATACCTGTACTATTTGCAACCATTTGAGCATTGATTACTATTCCACTAGGTAATACAACATACGATGACCAATTTTCATCGGCAACAGCTCCCGGGTTTACCTCAGCTGGAGGAAAACCAAATAATAAACCATCTTCTGAGGATGCTCCTGCAACTAACGATCTTTTTGGTGAAAAATCTACTGAACCTTCAAAAACTAGCCTTCCTCTTTCTGTCCATGTCCCGTTTTGAACACCAGCAGAACCAACAGCTGCAGCCATTCTAGGTGCATAAATTATTCCTAACTCTTCAGCCATGTTTTGATCCGACGATTCTGTAATAATATAATAACATTTTCTTGGACCACTAGAAGTAGTTTCCCATCCACTAAACATTGGAAATCTGGCCGTTGGACCTGCAGGAACTTCGGATCTATCAATTCTAAAATCGATACCTAAAACACTTGGTAAAAAAACGTTTTGTTCTGCTGTAAATTTAAGTGCTGGCTTATTTTTATTAAAGGGTACTCCTCCATCTTCCTTAATACTCTGCAACAATAAGCTTGCTTCCGAGGCTGTTTCCGTAATTGGGCCTCCTTCTGGTCCATCAATTCCCGGCACATCATCTTGATCACAACTCATTAAAAGCAGCCCTGCTAAAACTGCACTTGCAAATAATTTATTTCTATTTTTCATCTTCAATTTTTTTTAAAATTCATATTTTAAAATGAAATAATTTAGCAGGCCTGCAGAATTTAAATCATCTAATCATCATCTATAAAATGAGTCAAATGCATTTCAAAATACTAACTAAAAAAAATAAAATAAATTTTAAATAACTGTAAATGAGTGTTTTAAATTTTAATAAAAAATTATTAAAACACAAAGTCCCCCGAACAAATGTTAGCAACATTACATATTAAGCTGTTTTTAAAATTAACTATTTGCACTTTTTTATGTATCCAATTTTATCAATCTGTTAAATAAATTCATAAAAAAAAGCCCCAATGTAATGTACTACATTGAGGCTTTTATAAATTTATCTATTTATATACTACAAATCGAAACCTAAATCGGTACGGTAATACATATCTTTAAATTGTACTTTCTTCACATTTTTATAAGATACTTCTAAGGCTTCTTTAAAATTATTGCCAAACGAAGTTATTGTCAATACACGACCTCCGTTAGTCACTACTTTCCCGTCTTTTAGTGTTGTTCCGGCTTGAAAAACGATGGAATCTTCTATAGTTTCAATTCCCGTTATTTCATCCCCTTTATTATATGCCTCTGGATACCCCCCTGCAACTGTCATTAATGTTACTGCAGTACGAGGATCTAAATCCAATGAAACTTGATCTAAAGTTTGATTCCCTACATTTACAAATAGGTCTACCAAATCATTTTTAACACGTGGTAACACGGCCTCTGTTTCAGGATCACCCATGCGTACATTATACTCAATTACTTTAGGTTCATTACCTACCTTTATTAAACCAATAAAAATAAAACCTTTATAATCTATATCCTCTTTTGCTAAACCGGCTACTGTGGGCTTAATTACCTTATTTTCAATTTTAGCCATAAATTCATCATTAGCAAAAGGAACTGGGGATATAGCACCCATTCCACCAGTATTCAAGCCTGTATCTCCTTCACCTATTCGCTTATAATCTTTAGCTGTAGGTAATGTAATGTAATTTTTACCATCGGTTAACACAAATACACTTAACTCAATTCCATCTAAAAATTCTTCAATAACTACTTTTTGACTTGCTTCACCAAATTTCTCATTGGTTAGCATATCGGTTAATTCAGCTTTAGCTTCGTCTAAATCATTTAAAATTAACACTCCTTTACCGGCAGCTAAACCATCTGCTTTTAATACATATGGGGCCTTTAATGTTTCTAAAAAAGCATGCCCTTTTTCAACGGTTTCAGCTGTAAAACTTTCATAAGCCGCTGTTGGAATGTTATAACGCATTAAAAATTCCTTCGCGTACTCTTTACTTCCTTCTAATTGTGCTCCTTCGGCAGAAGGACCAATCACTGTTACATGAGCTAATTGAGGATCTTTTTTGAAAAAGTCGGTAATTCCAGCTACCAAAGGTACTTCGGGTCCTACGACAAGCATTTCAATATTTTCAGCAAGTACCACTTCTTTAATTTTATCAAAATCGGTAACACTTATGTCTAAGTTTGTGGCCATACTTGCAGTCCCAGCATTTCCTGGTGCTACAAATAATTTTGAACATAAATCACTTTGAGCTAATTTGTATGCAAAAGTGTGCTCTCTACCACCCGATCCTACAATAAGAATATTCATTATAAATGTTTTGGAGTTCTTTTATTTTTAAAATGCAAAAGTACTCATTTGTATTCAATTGTAAAGTGCGATTACTTGATCAAATAGTTCATAAATTTTTTTGACAGGAATATCCTCATTCGGATGTATCATTAACAGAGATGTAAATGTTCTTTTTCCTTTAATTAAATCTGGGTGTGTAATATGGATACCTTTCCCTATAGCGATATATGGAAATCCTGATTTTTTATCGACCCACAAATAACAAAAAATTTGATTTTGATACATAAAGCAAGGCAGTTTATAGTACCACCTATGCTCAAATTCGGTATGGTAATTTGAAATAATTTCTTTTAAGGCTAATAAACAACTTTTAATAGGTTCATCTTTATCAAAATAAAAATTATCTATTGGCTTCATAACACTATCCAATTTTAATATCTATCAATTACCTAATACGCCTTATCATGCCCTTTTAATAATATCAAAAGCGTATCGAACATAATTTTGATATCCATAAGTATGGACCAATTTTCAATATAAAAAACATCATATTTGATACGGTTTATAATATCATCATCTGATTTAATTTCGCCTCGGTAACCTTTAATTTGTGCTAATCCAGTGATACCTGGTCGTACCGAATGCCTAAAAACAAACTGGTATTTGTCTATTTTTTTGGCGTATGCTTCCGTATATCTTGGAATATGGGGTCTAGGTCCAACCACAGACATTTCACCTCTTAAAACGTTTATAAATTGTGGTATTTCATCAATACTAGTTCTTCTTAAAAAGCGACCTACTTTTGTTACACGCTCATCGGCTTCTGATACATGTAATCGTTGTTCATTCCCTTCTATACTAAGTGATCTAAATTTATAACACATAAACTCACCATAATTTACTCCATTACGTTTATGCCTATAAAACAAAGGACCTTTACTTTCTAACTTAATGACTACATACATTAAGGGAATCAACCAAGATAGAATTCCTATAATAACAACAAGGGAAATTACAATATCAATAAAGCGCTTTACAATAACGTTTGCGGAGTCATGTAACGGCATATTTGGAATGGATAATACTGGAAGGTATTCGTAGTAATCTGTTTTTAAATTTGAAACAGGTACTTTTTCAACATCTGGAATAAATTTTAATACAATACCATTACTTTCACAGAAGTTTACAATTTCGTTAGTCTCTGTATTGGAAACCTCGTGTAGTGCACAGTACACCTCATCAATTCTATTTTCCTTTAAAAATTTAATTCCTTCAACAATTTTTTTGTCCAAACTATCGGCAAATACCCCTTGAATATAATACCCCATTTCTGGCTTAGATTCAAAGTAAGTGATTAACTCTTGTGTTTGGGCAGAACTTCCAAACACTAATATCCAACGTTTGTTTCCACCAAAATATTGCCTGTATTTTTGAAGCAAAAAATAAACGGCAAATTTTGATAATGAAATAATTAAAATAGTAATAGCTAAAAATAGCACTGTTTCTATTCCCGAAATAGTCCTGCTTTTTATAATCCCATAATACGAATACAAAACAAGCATGAGCAGAAATGCTTGCTTTACTATTAATCGAATAATTTTTAACACCGATGTAAATCGATAGACTTTATAAAAACGTACCCATATTGATGATACTAACCAACCAAAAATAAGATAGGCATAAAAGAATAAACTACCCGATTTGCCTAATAAAAAATAAGCACAAAAACACAAAGCCACCAAATCAAATAAAACAATTAGTGGTCGTATTAAAAATGAATATCCTTTTAAAGCTTTAGGCATTTAAGGCTTTTTTGTTTTTATATAATCATCAAACGACTTATGCTCTTTTTTATGCAACATTTCCGCAGATAATCCCTTAAAATAATCATATGTTTTTTGTAGGCCAATAGTTCTGTCCACTTTAGGTTCCCAACCTAGTATTTTTTTAGCTACAGAAATATCTGGTCTTCGTTGCAAAGGATCATCAACAGGTAAATCCTTGTAAATTACTTTTTGAGTAGTACCTGTTAAACTAATAATTTCATCGGCAAAATCACGTATACTTATCTCAGAAGGGTTACCAATATTTACGGGTTGAGAATAGTCTGAGAGTAATAACCTGTAAAGCCCTTCCACTTGGTCATCAATAAAACAAAAGGAACGGGTTTGTGAACCATCACCAAATACGGTCAAATCTTCGCCGCGTAGGGCTTGTCCAATAAAGGCAGGAATTACACGACCATCATTTAATCGCATACGTGGACCATAGGTATTAAATATGCGCGCAATACGCACAGGTACTTTATGAAATGTATGATAAGCCATTGTCATGGCTTCTTGAAAACGTTTTGCTTCATCATAAACTCCTCTTGGACCTACAGAATTTACATTTCCATAATAATCCTCTGTTTGAGGATGCACTAATGGATCTCCATAAATTTCACTTGTAGAAGCTATTAAAATAGTTGCTCCTTTTTCCAAAGCTAAACCTAAACAGTTATGTGTACCTAATGAACCTACTTTTAGGGTTTGAATAGGAATTTTTAAATAATCAATGGGGCTTGCTGGTGAGGCAAAATGAAGAATATAATCTAACTCTCCTTCAATAGAAATATGGTTACAAACATCATGCTCTATAAACGTAAAATCGGGATAATCTGCTAAATGTTTAATATTCTCATGACTTCCAGTAATAAAGTTATCCATGGCAATTACCTCATAACCTTCCTTTATAAAGCGATCACATAAGTGTGATCCCAAAAAACCAGCTGCACCAGTAATTAAAACTCGCTTTTTACTCTGAGACATTAACAATTATTTTTGTTTTTCCGAAAATACAAAAACTAAGTGTACTTTACAGCTGTTCAGGCTTTTTTCAAAGGATTGTTTTAGCTGTTTTTTTGACCCATTTCACCCTTTAAAGTTTTAAAAAATAATATAATATATTAATTATCAACTAGTAATAAATTTTAAAACGCTATTCCTAGAATTAGATATATTACTCAAGACGTTTCTAAAATTTGTTCGATTATTTTTTTGGTAATCGTATAAGTTGGCTTTACGCCAGAAGTTCCTAAGCCACCTGAGGCTAAAGTACTACCCGTTTCTAAAGGATTATCCGAGGCATAGTAAGCATAACGTACCTGAATATTTTCAATTATACTTTTTCTAATTTTTGAAGCCGCTTGAATCGCTTTTTGATAGTGGGCGCCTTCCATTTCTAAACCAATCACCTTCCAGGTAGAATCATGAAAAAATTGCAATAAATCACGATTTTGAAGCGAAGTCCCTAACACCGTGACCATACTCCCTTCGTAACAATCAATGTCTGTCCCTTCAAAATCTTTTAAGGATAGTTCATTTTTAAAAGGGTAATTGCCCGATGTGCCTTCTAAAATATGTGCTGTTGGTATCATTAAATCCCCTTTTCCACCTTGTAAAATACCCGCTTTTCCCATAATGGAAACCGAAACCACATTCATATAAAATAAAGTTTCATTAGGTGCTTTATAGGGTTTTAATAACTCATCCATAGCTTCAAAAGCTTGCTCCCCAAAGGCGTAATCCATTACTAAAATTACGGGGGATTTTGGATCATTGTAAGTAGGTAAATGCGCTATTTTGCTGGTATCAAAAAGTTGAACGTTAATATGGGAACTACTACTGTCGGCTAACATTACCATTCCGTGTTTTAAAGCATATGACTTTACTGTATTTCGTAAGTCCTTACTTTGATCATTACTCAGCAGCTCATAAATTTCCATGTCTGTTTTATTGGCATACTCAACTCCAAAGGCTTCTTTGGCAAACAAGCTGTTCATTACACTATGCATATTTGAACTAATAATATGCAATGGTCGCTCAAATAAATTCAAATTATGAATACGTTTTTTTATTTGATACGCCCAAAATGAAGAATGAATATGGTGCCCTATACGTTCCCTTAATACCGGACTAAACGTAATTTCTCGTTTATTTTTTTCGGTAACTTCTTCTAATGACAATTTTCCTAAACCATAAATGACATAAATAAATCGATCTGGATTTTGAGGACTAGCAAACTTATCATACACCTCAATAATTTCATTAAAACTACGGCCTAAAATATTCGCTAAATGAGCCATAGCAATATCCCGATCCTTATCAGAAAGTGTTTTTTGCACAGCAAACTTGACCAACTTATTCCAATCACGCGTAAAACATAAATCATCTTCCTGTTGAATCTGCTTCCGTATTTTTTCCGACTCCATATACATGAATGTTAAATGCGTAAGAATATCATAAATTTCGGAGCGGCCTCGCGTAATTTCAATATTCATTTGATCTTCATCAACACGGTAACAGTTACGACGTCGTTTTTTGGGTATAATTACTTCAAAATGCGCATTTTTATAACCCTCTTCGCTCGTTAAATTTACAAAACGACATTCTTCAATCCCTTCTGGTAAGCGGTCTAAAACATAAAGCAATCCATTTAACTCCACTTTATCTTCATTAATAGAACCATAAATTTCAGGACGCAAAATAAGCAACGCCTCACGTAAGGTTTCACCCGAAACTCCCATGGGCTTGTAATACCCACGATTAAATAAATGACGCATCCCAATATATAATCGCTCAATGGCATTGGTACTTTCCTGAGCTCTGGTTTGCTCATTTTTTGCTATATAGTTTTGCATTTTTTGTTACATTTTTAGTGGCTGTGAAATTCCCCTAGTGCATCAACAATAGTACGATCATTGGACAACCTAGGTAATTTATTTTGACCTCCTAATTTTCCTATGGATTTCATATAATTAGTAAATCCGCCTGTTTGGATCACCTGTATTTTTAATGGCTGAAGAATTTTCCCTGTGATCAAATCCTTGTAGTACGAGTTTTGTTCTTGTAAATTTAAATCAATTTCATGCGCTAAAGCTTTTATATCATTAGGCGTTTCCGCAAACTCAATAAACCATTCATGATAAGGCAAACCTTCGGTTGGGTTTACCTGCGGAGCCACCGTAAACTCCTGTATAACGTGACTTGTTTTTAAGCTTGCTTCCTGCAAGGCCTCTTCTACCTCCTTACCAATAACATGCTCACCAAAAGCTGAAATAAAATGTTTAATTCGGCCCGAAACTACAATACGATATGGTGCTGTTTCCGTAAATTTTACGGTATCTCCAATATTATAACACCATAGCCCTGCAGTGGTTGAAATTAACATTACATAATTCACACCAACCTTAACATCTTTAATGGTAATTCTTGTTGGATTATCATTAAAAAATTCAGCTGCTTTTACAAACTCATAAAATATTCCCGAATTGAGTTGAAGCAACATTCCTTGCTTATTTTGTTGGTCTTGATAAGCAAAAAAACCTTCGGATGCGGGATATAATTCAATACTTGGTATACGTTTACCAATGAGTTTCTCAAAAATAGCCCTATACGGCTCATAATTAACTCCGCCGTATATAAAGAGTTGAAAGTCTGGAAAAACTTCCTTAATAGGCTTCCCTGTACGTTCAACAATGCGTTCAAAATACATTTGCACCCATGGAGGTATTCCACTTATGATTCCCATTTGTTCTGGCAAAGTTTCATCAATAATAGCTTCCACTTTTTGCTCCCAATCATCAATGCAATTGGTTTCCCAACTAGGCATTCTATTTTTTTGTAAATATCTAGGAATATAATGTGCTACTATGCCCGATAATCGGCCCAAATGCACTCCATTTTTATCAGATAATTCGGGACTCCCTTGTAAAAAAATCATCTTGTTATCTACAAAATCAGCTTTACCAGTTTCATTAATATAACTCAAAATCGCATTCCTAGCCGCTTCTGTATGCGTTGGCATAGACTCGTGCGTTATTGGAATGTATTTTGCCCCACTTGTTGTTCCCGAAGTTTTAGCGTAATACAAAGGTTTTTGTGGCCATAAAATATCCGATTCCCCCGCTACCATACGATCTACATAAGGGCGTAAGGCCTCATAATCTCGAATAGGTACTTTAGCTACAAAATCCTGATGTGATTTTAACTCCGAAAATTGATGATCCTGACCAAAAACTGTGTTTTTGGCTGTCTCAATAAGGTATTGGAATACTTTATCTTGAGTTTCTATTGGGTTTTTAGCCCATTGATCAACTTTACGTTGAATTTTTTTAGCAAATAACTTAGCTGCAAATGCTTTTACTGACATAAAATTATTTTTCGAAATCAATATAATCGGCAGGATTTAATGCTTGTCCTTTGTCCCAAAGTTCAAAATGAAGATGTGGACCGGTACTTAGCTCACCCGTTGAACCGGCAACAGCAATTACCTCACCAGCTATTACTATATCCCCTTGTTTTTTAAGCAATTTTGCGTTGTGCTTATATACCGAAAGTAAGCCCGATTTGTGCTTTAATAGTAATACATAACCCGTATCGGGTGTCCATTCCGAAAACACGACTACTCCATGTCCAGCAGCCTTTACCGGTGTGTCCTTTGCTACCGCAATATCAACTGCATAATGTTTTAATTTGTAGTTAAATTTACTGGTCACAGAACCTTTAACTGGAGGAATAAATAAAAATTCCTGATCTAAATCACTGGCATTTTTAACTGCATATTTTTCTTTCCTCTCTACCTCTTTTCTCAGTTCAATATCTTGAGCTGATGGTTTTAAATTTACCGAAGAAAGTTCCTTTTTAATATCCTTATCCACAGAATCTTTATTAAAGGTTTCAGCCGAAACTTGACCTGTCAATACTTTTTTTATGGATTCATAATACTTTTCGTTGTAACGAACTTCGTCTAAAATGGAATCTGTTTCGTAAGCCAATCTATTTGCTTTTTCGGATAATTCAGAAGAAGAATATCCAGGAATATATTCACGCAACGAAGAAAAGGCAATTAAAAAAATAGTCCCTGTAATTAACAACAACGAAGTTATCATTACCAAAACAAATACATTTAGTCGTGTCAACTTAAATGAAACTTGTTCCTCAAATGTATTTTCATTCAAAATTACCAAACGATACTTGTTCAGTAATTTTGTAGCTATTTTTCCTTTTTTTTTGTTTAGTGCTTCCATTGGTTATATAGATCACAAATATACATAAGTTTGTTTTTTCATTTCGATAAGGCGTAACAGGAAACTAAAGATTTTTTAACTCTTTTAAAATTTATGAATGCACATTCCTTGTTCTACAATTTTTTTTTAAAATTCAACACCTAATTATTACAAGCTGGATTTTTTATTCATCTTGAAAAAAGACGCCTTTTTTATAAAAAAGTGACTAAAAATTAAATATAAGAATTTATTATTCTAAAATTAAATAACAATAGTTATTCCTAATTAAAAATGGCTTTCATAGGTATTTGCTGCTGCAGAAAAAAAAATCTTCAATATAATTAGACATTGTACGACTTAAAAGTCTCTTAAATCGCTTTATTTTAGTTTTTAGCTTCTAAAATGTAAATTTTTGAAGAAAACTCTCCATTTTTGATTGCTTTTAGGTTAGAAAGTACACCCACACCAAAAGCGCGCAAATAATTTACTTTTTTGTATTTATACTTTTCAGAAAGTAAGGAAACATAAAAAGCATCGAACCACATCGGTTTTGTTTGTACCAATTTAAAATGATGTTCTGCGGCTAATTTTGAGATCGCCTTTTCAGAAAAATGCCAAATATGTCTAGGAACATCAAAAGCAGCCCAAAATTTTCCATAAAAGGAAGCATCGTAACTTTTAAAATTGGGAACAGCAATAATTACTTTTCCATTTGGTTTTAACAAACGCTTAAATTCATTAAACTGAATTTCGAGATTAGGCACGTGTTCCAATACATGCCACATCGTTAGTGCATCAAATTTTTCGTTTAGTTGTTCACTATTCGAAAAACAAGTCACTCCTTTTTCCACTGCTCTAGCCCTAGCTCCTTCATTGGGCTCAATGCCTTTAGCATTCCACGAATTTGTTTTTAAATTTTGTAACAGTGATCCTGTTCCACAACCAATATCTAAAATGGATCTATTCGATCCTTCTACTATTGTTGAAAGTAAGCTTGTTTTACTTTCAATAGTAATTGTTTTTACTGCTTGATATAGTTTATCTATTAAACTTGTTTTGGAGTCGGTATGCGATATATAATCCTCGCTTTCGTAATAACTTTCTAAATTTTCAGGAATGGGTAAGGTTTTATACAAATCGTACTTCTCATTATATACTAATTCGAAGTCCTCCTGAGAAATTGAAAAATCTTTGGTTTTTATACGATTCATGTGTTGTGTTCCACGTGGAACTATTTTTGGAATTATAAAGTACGAATGTAAAATTATGGAGGAATTTTAGCAATTTTTGTTACGTGAAATTAAAATGACTTTCCATTTTCCATCCACATTAATAATAGATATTTCTGTAGAAATTATATTTGAGGTTAAATTTTCTGAAACATATCCTTCTATTCCATCTACTAAAATAACTTTAATCTATTTGAAGATACATAAGTTTTTACTGTAAAAACTAGAATTACACATTTACATCCTACTACTCATATCTAATTTTGATATTAATTTTTACATCTAATTATGGTTAGAATCTAATCCTTAGATTTTAATAAGTACGACTCATATAAACAAATTGGAAATAACTATAATAACTTTGAGGTCTTATATGCTTCTTTTTTTTTAGTATATTCTATTTCATCAATATATCTATTATTTAATAACCAACTTAACTGATCTATATACTGTTGTTCTGGTATTTCAGAGTCAATCCTAGAATACAACCAAATTATTTTTTCTTTAGATTTATACAACAAAACATCAGCAAATTTTTCTACTTCATTTCTTGATGGTACATCTAAAAAAAAATGAACATCTCGTTTCCCTCCTTCTAAAATTAATTTATCATCCATTGGTGCTTTAAAACAAACAAAACCCATAGCCAAAGAAAACAAAAAACCTAATACCCAAACAACATTATTTATTTCTCCTTCTTTTGCAAAGAAAATTCCTAAAAAAAATAAAACAGAAATAAAAACGAATATAAAACCTATAACATTTAACATTTTCCTCGAATGTATTTTTACAAATTTTCTGTTTCCTATCTCTTCAATATATAGGGACCATTCTTCAATACCTGATAGCGTTTTTTCTTTAATAAAAAGTTCGTTGTTGTTTCTTAACTCAAATACTTTTTTATTACCTCCTCTTTTTTGCTCAAGTTTCATTTAAAAGTTTTTAATTTAAACCTACCTCCCCAAATACACTAATAATACCGAAATATCACTCGGAGATACTCCACTAATTCGTGAAGCTTGTGCAATAGTTGCAGGACGTATTTTACTCATCTTCTCCCCCGCTTCGTAGGATAAGGATTTTAATTTTTTGTAATCAAAATCTGCAGGAATCTTTACGTGCTCTAAACGCGACAATTTATCTGCATTATTTTTTTCCTTATCTATATAGCCCGAATACTTCACTTGAATTTCTGCTTGATCAAGAATTTCTTGATTCAATTCATTTTCTTTTATATACTCTTTTATAATACCAACTTGACTTATATCGGATAAAGCAATCTGCGGACGCGACAGTACTTTAAATATTTTATCGCTATGCTTCATTACCGAAGATCCTTTTTCTTCTAAAATTGGATTAGCATCTTTTTCCGAAATACTTGTCTTTTTCAGAAAACTTATAAAGTCATTAGATTTATTTTGCTTTGTTTCCATAGCTCGTAATCTATCCTCGGACGCTAATCCTATTTTATGAGATAATGGCGTTAAACGGAAGTCTGCATTGTCCTGTCTAAGCAAAGTGCGATACTCTGCACGTGAGGTAAACATACGATAAGGTTCTTCGGTTCCTTTTGTAATTAAATCATCAATTAAAACACCTATATAAGCTTCGCTACGCGTTAATATAAATGGATATTGTTCTTTTACTTTTAACGCAGCATTAATCCCTGCCATTAAGCCTTGAGAAGCTGCTTCTTCATAACCTGTAGTTCCATTAATTTGACCAGCAAAAAATAGCCCCGAAATTAATTTAGTTTCTAAAGTATGTGTTAACTGTGTTGGCGGAAAATAATCATATTCGATAGCATAGCCCGGTCTAAAGAATTTTACATTTTCAAAACCAACTACCGAACGTAAGGCTTTAAATTGTACATCCTCGGGCAAAGATGTTGAAAAACCATTTACATATACCTCACAAGTATTCCAACCTTCGGGCTCAACAAATAATTGATGACGGTCCTTATCTGCAAAACGATTTATTTTATCTTCAATGGATGGACAATAACGCGGCCCTAAACTTTTAATAGCACCGTTGAACATTGGTGAACGATCAAAGCCTTCGCGTAATAAATCATGTACTAGGTTTGAAGTGTAGGTCATATGACATGAGCGTTGTTCTTTTAAAACCGCTGTGGCATTTGAATAACTAAATTTTTCAGGATTCGCATCACCTGGCTGTTCGATCATTTTAGAAAAATCCAAAGAACGACCATCCACTCGCGGAGGGGTTCCGGTTTTCATTCTACCCGATTCAAAACCTAAGTCAACTAATTGCTCAGTAATTCCTGTAGCTGCTCTTTCACCTGCTCTACCTCCGCCAAATTGCTTTTCTCCAATATGAATAAGACCATTCAAAAAAGTACCATTAGTCAATACTACGGACTTTGCTCTAACTTCAATCCCGAGTGTAGTTTTAACGCCGCACACCTTTCCATTTTCGATAATCAAACCAGAAACCATCTCTTGAAAGAAATCTAAGTTTTCGGTGGCCTCTAATTTCAATCGCCACTCCTCGGCAAAACGCATTCTGTCGGATTGCACACGTGGACTCCACATAGCAGGGCCTTTTGACTTGTTCAACATTTTGAACTGGATTGCCGATAGGTCACTAATGATTCCACTGTATCCACCAATGGCATCAATCTCTCTTACAATCTGTCCTTTTGCTATACCTCCCATAGCAGGGTTGCAACTCATTTGAGCAATGTTCTGCAGGTTCATTGTAATCAACAAAGTACTACATCCCATATTTGCTGCTGCTGCTGCTGCTTCACTCCCTGCGTGACCAGCACCAACTACTATTACATCATACTCTTGTCCAAACATAATTTATATATTGTTCCACGTGGAACGTGGCCTTGATATTCTATAAAAACGTTCCACGTGGAACGTTATATGTTGTATTAAAATTTCGATGTGTTCCACGTGGAACACATTGTATTATTAGAATGAAAATTACTATAGTTCCACGTGGAACATATGCATCTTTTCATCTTCTTTATTAGTCATTAGCTCTTGGTCTGAATCTGTCTTATCTTTATAACCACATAAATGAAGTACTCCGTGTACAAGCACACGGCTTAACTCTTCATCAAAACTAACCTTAAAATCTTTAGCATTGTCTGCAACTCTTTCGGTTGATATAAATATATCTGCTCCTAACAATGAACCTAAAGAATTATCAAAAGTGATGATATCTGTTAATGTATCATGATCCAAAAATTGTTTATTTAAATCAAGCAAATACTCATCAGTACAAAATATATAATTAATCTCTCCTTCATTTTTACCTTCAGAATTAATTACCTTTTGTAACCAAGTTCTGTGTTCATATTCACTAAAATCAAAGCCTACATCGTTAAAATTAAATACTATCATTTTGTACTGTATACTAATTACTTATCAAGAAAATATTCTTGCACTCTCTTCTTAAATTCAGGCTGCAAAGGTAGTACTTGTCTATTTAATATTTCAGTAGTATTAAAATATTGTTTTATCTGTTCTGGTGTACTTACTTTTGTAGCTTCAAATTCTTTTTTATTTGTAGTACTCTTCCGCTTATTATCCTTTCCTTGCTGAAATTGCGCTTTATCTAATTTGAATAATTGATGTTTTAAATCTATCATTCGTTTCATGGTTTCTTCGGTAAATCCTCGTTCTAATAAGTCATCTTCCACTTGCTCCATTCGATCCAAAATTCTTTTTTCATTTGGCACAATACCATCCTCTCGCATTTTATCTTCAAGCTGATTTCTTAGGTCTTGCTGTTGCTTGTATATTTCAAATAATTGTTCATAATCGGATTCATCATCTCCTTGCTCCCCTTCTTCTGCATTACCTCCTGTACCTTTACCTTTCTTTCCATCTTTTCCTTTTCCGTTTTTACCATTCTCTCCATCGCCTTTATCTCCTTTTTCACCATTCCCCTTTTGTCCATCTTCACCATTTTGACCTTCCTTACCTTCCCCAGCTTCACTTCCTTTTTTTCCATTTTTGCCTTTACCTTTACCCTGCCCATTTTCACCTTCGCCTTGGCCACCTTTACCTTCACCCTTACCTGATTTTCCATTCTCTCCTTTTTCGCCATTCTCGCCAGATTTTCCATCTTTTCCTTTATTGCCTTCTTCTCCCTTATCGCCTTCCTTTCCTTGTTTACCTTTGTCACCGGATTCTCCTTTATCACCCGGTTTTTTTTCTCCACCGGATTGTTCTTTTTTAGAATCTCCTGCTTGCTTTTGTTTAGACTCTAGCATCTGCTCTATGGCTTTATTTAAAGATTCTTGTTTTTTAATAATGTCGGGTAATTGAAATCCTTTGTTCTTTTTCTTTCCTTCGCCCTGCTTACCTGGCTTAGATTGTTGATCCATTTCTTGCAATGACTTAGATAATAATAGCGCTAAATCATTCGAATGTGTTACAGCAAATTGTAAACTTGTCACTCCTTGGCCTGTATGGTTATCTGTTATTCTGTCTAAGGCTAAGCCTATATCATAATCAATATCTGATATTAAATCATTTATTTCAATTCCCATTTTTGGATTACGGGATGATACTGCAAACAGACTATCATCAATATGTTTAAAATGTTCCCGCAACACATTTTGCCTACGTACATAGTTTGAATAATCAGGATCATTGGATGTACTCTTTTTAAATGAATTCATGGTGTCTTCTTGATTTAAAGAAAACAATACCAAATTATCCAATATCTGCCTTAGCATTTCTAAATCTTCTTCAAGCTGTTCCATTCCACCTCCGCCTCCACCAGCTTCAGAAGACATTTTATCTGCTAAATTTTTAAGCATAGTTGCTGCCGTTTTCTGCTTTTTAGTGGCTTCTGAATTATTATTTTTATCCAATTCATTAAGCGCTCCTTTTAATTCTTTTTTAATCGCTTCTTCATAAGCAGGATCATCATCTAACTTCATTGGCTTTTTTAACTCCAGATTATGTCTTCTTAAATCATTTAATTCATCTTGAATAATGTTCCATTCATTATTAATCTGTTCTTGCTTTTCTTTCTTTAAAGGATCTGCACTATCAGCTAGTTTTGATTCTTTTTCCGAAAGTAATTCCAGCATTTGAACAATACGTTGATGCTTATCAATTACATAATGGCGTTTAGTTAATTCTAATATTTGACTTAAATTCTTTTTAAGTTTTTTATTATCCTTTTGTAATTCATCTACTTTTTCTTGAAGTTCTTTAGGGGTTAATTTTTCTAAGGCTTTTTTAATTTCATCAATTAATTTTTTATTCTTTTCTAGCTCCTTTTTAGTACGTTCAAGCTGTTCTTTAATGGCTTCAGAATTTTTATTCTCATCTAATTTATCCAGTGTTTTCTTTAATTTTTCTGAAAGCTTATCTAAGGATTTTTGTTGTTTGGATTGTTTTTCTAACACATCAGACAACTTCTGTTTTTCTTTAAACGAAAGTGAATTCTTTTGCTTTTGTAGTTTGGAAAAAGATTCTAAATCTAAATCAGACTTTTGAAATTGATCTAATGATTTTGAAAACTGATCTAGTTGTTGTTGTTCATTTTTAAACTCCGATTGTTCTGCTTCTACCTTTGATAATTTTCTGTAATTAAAGGTTTGGCTTTTACTAGATTTTGATCCATTGAAGCTATCATTATCAAAAACTTCAAAATAAAAAGAATAACTTGTAGCATCCTCTAAGTTTAACTGGTTTGGAAATTGATACGTAAAATCAGAAAATATGCCTTTTTGAATAGCCAACCCAAAACGCTTTATTTGCTCGGGATCATCTTGTTTAAAATATACCACTTCTAATTTACGTAACCCATAATCATCTGATAATTGCCCATAAAATAATTGCGTATTTATTTTAGTAGTATCAATAGCTGACTCTACAGTTATACTTGGATTTTTATCCTTAATCACGTCAATTGAAAATGCTAATTTTTCATATTCATCGACATGCTTATTTGAAGTGGTGATTTGATAATCCAACACATTCGAAATTTGTTTTTCAAAATTAAAATCGGCTGAATTCTTATTAAAACGCTCCTGCTTTTCTTCTGCTGTAAAGCGAACATTATTAGCATTAACCGAACGTATATACCAACTTATTTTTGAACCCTCCGCAACTATAGCATTACCAGTATTGTCATAGGTTTTTTGTTTTTGCTTTACATGTAAAGGAGGTTTAACAATCATTTTAAATTTATTAATACTCGGTGCAGCATTAACTAATAAATTATACGCTCTACTACTTTGGTCCCCCGAAGTTAACTTAAAAGGAATATCACTAATAGGGTTTTTAAACGTATATGAAAATTGGTTATGGGCGTTTTTCTTTAAAAAATAGGTTTCGTTTTGATAATTAATAGCTACTTGATTTGGCACTATGCTTCCTTGAGTAGTTACATTTAAGGTAAAATCCTGTTGCTGTATTACAGAAATGGATTCATTTAAAATTTTAAAATGAAACGGCGCTGGCGGTTCATATGCCGTATTGTAATTCACTACGCGTGTTAAACTTTTCCCAAACCAATCTTTACCATTCACTAAAGTGAAAAGTAAAAAAGCTACCACTGGAATTAAAGCATATTTGGCATATGAAAAACTCTTTTTAAAATTGATCGCCAAATTAAATGGTATGGGTGATAATTGTGCAGACTTTTGTTCAATACTAGCTTCGAGCAATTCCGATTTTTGATCATTGGAACTTAACTGAAGTAGGTTGACTAACTGGTCCTTTATTTCCGGGAAATGATTTCCTATAATTTTAGAGGCTTCAATACTTGAAATACGCTTTCCAAATTTTGCTAATTTGGCTAATGATATCCCAATAAATTTGACAAACAAAAGCGCTTCTATTCCAATAAAAGTCCAAAACAAAATTCTTCTACCTTGAGTGGACAACCAAAGGAAATTTTCCAACAATAACACTACTAAAAAGTAGACCAAACCAATGGCTAAAAAAAGGAGTGTTCCCTTGATTAATTCGTTAATATAATAACGCTTAATAAAGCTAGTAAGCTTTTTAAGAATGATATTTAAATTATCTGACATACAAAATTCTTAGAACTATAAATTTACACAAATAAGCTTAGAACATGGAAAAAATGAAAACTCACTTTAAAGACACCTTAAAACCCTTAAATATGTCATAAAATAAAGCCTTAAAAAGGCTTTAATTGTTTCATTTCAAATCCTATCAATTAACACAACTATAGTATATTTGCCAAAAAACTTTTATTATGTCTACACCCGTTAGAGTTCGCTTTGCTCCTAGTCCAACTGGACCTTTACATATTGGAGGCTTACGTACTGCTTTATATAATTATCTATTTGCTAAAAAACACAACGGAACTTTTGTTTTGCGTATTGAAGATACCGATCAGACTCGTTTTGTTGAAGGCGCGGAAAATTATATAAGAGAAGCTTTGGATTGGTGTGGTATATCATATGATGAAGGCCCTGGGAAAAATGAAAAATTTGGTCCCTATAAACAAAGCGAGCGCAAAAGTTTGTACAAGCAATATGCCGATAAGTTAATTGCTAAGGGTAATGCCTATTATGCTTTTGATACTTCCGATAAATTAGATTCCCACAGAAAAGATCATGAAGCTAAGGGTAAAACATTTATTTATAATTGGCATAATCGTTTAAAGCTTAAAAATTCATTAAGCCTTTCGGCAGAAGAAACTCAGGCGAAAATTGAAGCTGGTGACCCTTATGTGATTCGTTTTAAAACACCCGAAGGAAAAACTTTAGAAATGCACGATGAAATACGTGGAACAATTACCATTGACACCAATGTATTAGACGATAAAGTATTGTTTAAAAGTGATGGGATGCCTACCTATCACCTAGCCAATATTGTAGACGATCATTTAATGGAAATTACTCATGTAATCCGTGGTGAAGAATGGTTACCCTCCATGGCATTACACATTTTATTGTACAAAGCATTTGAATGGCAAGCTCCAAAATTTGCACATTTATCCTTATTACTTAAACCTGTAGGAAAAGGAAAATTAAGTAAACGTGATGGAGACAAATTAGGTTTTCCAGTATTTCCATTAAACTGGACAGATCCTAAAACTAACGAGGTATCCTCTGGTTATAGAGAAGCTGGTTTTTATCCAGAAACAGTAGTCAACTTTTTAGCGCTACTGGGTTGGAACCCTGGTACAGAACAAGAAATTTTTAGCTTATCGGAATTAATTGAAGCTTTTGATTTAAAACGTGTGAATAAATCTGGGGCTAAATTTGATCCAGAAAAAAACAAGTGGTTCCAACAACAGTATTTACAACAACAAAATGATGTTGATTTAGCCAAAGCTTTTGAATCTATTTTAACTAATAAAGGAATTACCACATCGCTTCCACTAGAAAAAATAGTGAGCATGCTAAAAGAGCGTGCCATTTTCCCTGCTGATTTATATGATTTAGGAAAGTTCTTTTTTGAAGCACCTACCACATATGATCCAAAAGCAGCCAAAAAAACTTGGAAAGAAGGTACTGCCGAATTAATGCAAGAACTTGTTGAAAAGATTAAAACTATTACTGATTTTTCTGCAGCAAATGCTACTACAGAAATTAAAGCTTGGATTACAAGCAAGGAGATTGGTTTTGGAAAAGTAATGATGCCATTACGTTTGGCTTTAGTAGGTTCACTTATGGGACCTGATGTGTATGAAATTGCTGCTATGCTTGGTCAAAATGAGACTATTAATAGACTTGAAAATGCTATAAAAAACTTATAATTATGATTTTATTAGCCGTACTCCTCCCCTGATTATCTTTTATGTTACGCGGTAAAATACTTACTGGGATTTTATGCTTATTACTACAAATAACACTTATAGGCTGGATTCCAGCTTCTATTTGGGCAGTGGCATCACTTGTGGATAAACGGAATAAAAATCGAGTAAAAGATTTGGAAAAAAAGATACAATCTAAATCATGATAATTAAAAAGAGGCAATGCCTCTTTTTTTGTATCTTAATGGCACTAATTATAAACTAAAATCAATCCACTATGTTTGGCATTCCATTTTTACCCATTGTCATTTTTTTACTTGTAGTACTTATTGCTGCAGGAGTGTTCACCGTGAAACAACAAACCGCTGCCATTATTGAACGCTTTGGTAAATTTCATAGCATTCGACAGTCTGGTTTACATTTTAAGATCCCTTTAATTGATAAAATTTCTGGACGCTTAAGTTTAAAAATTCAGCAATTGGATGTAATTGTTGAAACTAAAACAAAAGATGATGTTTTTGTTAAACTTAAAGTATCTGTACAATTTAAGGTTATTAAAGAAAAAGTATATGAAGCTTTTTATAAACTAGATTACCCACACGATCAAATCACCTCCTATGTTTTTGATGTAGTTCGTGCTGAAGTTCCAAAAATGAAATTAGATGATGTATTTGAACGTAAGGACGATATTGCCATTGCCGTTAAAGGCGAACTTAATGATGCCATGATGGATTATGGTTATGATATTATTAAAACCTTAGTTACCGATATTGACCCGGATGAACAAGTAAAAGAAGCTATGAACCGTATAAACGCTTCTGAGCGTGAAAAAATTGCGGCACAATACGAAGGTGATGCGCAACGTATTTTAATTGTAGAAAAAGCTAAGGCTGAAGCTGAGAGTAAGCGTTTACAAGGACAAGGTATAGCCGATCAACGTAGAGAAATTGCGCGTGGATTAGAAGAATCTGTTGATGTATTGAACAATGTTGGTATTAATAGCCAGGAAGCCTCTGCCCTAATTGTAGTTACTCAACATTATGATACCTTACAATCTATTGGTGAACATACTGGAAGCAATTTAATTTTATTACCCAACTCACCACAAGCTGGTAGCGATATGTTAAATAATATGATTGCTTCATTTACGGCTTCCAATCAAATTGGAGAAGCTATGAAGGAACAAAATGCTGCCAAAGGCATCACAAACAAAAAATCAACCACAAAACGTAAACCAAAAAATGATGATTTTGGTTCACCAGATACTGGAATTTAACACCTAATTATAAAAAAACCAAAAAACCCGTTTAAACACTAATTTAAGCGGGTTTCATTTTATGATAATATGTTTTATTCACTTTTAAAAAATCATTAAATATAATGGATTTATCGAAGTCTTTTTTAATAAGATTATCTTATCAATTATAAATTTTCATCATTTTTAATTATTTAAATTAATTTGATATTTCCATTTTTTTGAAGCCTTATATCCCTTTAATATATTTGGGGGCTTCATTGCTATATATCCTAGTATTGCACCTGTAGGAATTGTAAAAAACAATATAGGAGCTAAAAATGGTGTTTGAGCAACCAAAATTAATCCACCAACACCACTATAAATGGCATGAGTGCCAAAAAATGTACTCATTGGAACTGTCATTAGTAGAGGATTCTTTTTTATTTTTTTTATTTGAGTCAATGGAATTTTAGTCTTCTTTATCATAATGGTATGTGCATCAACAAACTTTAAACGTCCTGATATTTTTTTTCCATCGAATGTTTTAACACGGATACGCTTACCCTCCTTTATTTCAATGGTTTTATTCTTAATTTCATTAGTAACCGATAATACCCGTTCCTGAGCACTCATAATAAAGCTTATAAATAAAAAGCTAAAAACTAATACTCTTTCCATTTTGATTAATAATTTAAATAAAATATCTATAATTTCTTCTGAAAATGATAGCCTATTATTTTATAATCTTGATTAAAATAAAATTTATGAGAACGAGAATTAAATACATAGGAATTTAATTCAATAGTATCATAGCCCCTTTCAAAACACCAAGCTTTTATTTCCGACTCAAAAATACGACCATATCCTTTTGATTGATGTTTGGCATCAATCACTACATTATCAATTTCGAGCTGTTTACCACAATAGAACCTAGTAGTGGTCCAGCCACTTGTTAATCCAATAAGTTCATTGGATACAAAAAAACCAAAACATACATAATTTCCATAGGCAAACATTTCATTAATATAAGTACGTATTTGTTCCTCATTATAATCACCCAATTGTAATGCTAAAGGGATCATTTTATCAATATCGGTTATAGCTAATAATCTAACATTTGGTGTTTTGCTACTCATTGGTAATTTTTATTTTATAATCAACACTTTTATATCCTTTTAATGGATTTAATGGGGCATAAAAAGCAAACATTGAACCTGCAGATAATAATCCTACATAGGGAAGAATATCAGAATCTAGACTATTAGCACCAAACAAAAAACCTGCTCCTATTGCCGAAAATGAAATAATACTTGAGGGTACCGTCACTAACAAAGGATTTTTCTTAATTTTTTCTATGTCTTTAATTTCAATTACTTTTCCTTTTAGGGATATGGATGTATTATCAATAAATAAAATTCTACCAACAAATTTTTTTCCTGAACTAGATTTTACTCTTACCCGATCTCCTTCTTCGAAAATAATTTCCCTAACAGCATTATGACTAGTTAATTTTAAAATTTGCTTCTGACAAAATACATCAGTACTAAAAAAAGCCATTAAAAATGTTAATATTAGTATGTACTTTCCCATAGTAAACAAATTTTATGAATCCAATTTACAAGAATAATCTATTTAAATACAAATATAAAAATACTTAACTCCTTACTGCTTTAACTTCTGTAACTAATAATTAATTATTAACGTCTAAAGATTCATCAATAAACTATTTAATAACATCAATTATTAAATTATTTGCTAAATATTAAACAAATATTAACATTATTGCAATACGCATACTTACTTTATATTTAATAGCAAATAAAGGCTCAAGTTCGTCATAAGCTACATCCTTTGCTAATTCTTTAATTTTAAATTTAATAACTGGTTGTTTTTCTCTTGATTGATCATAAATAGACTAATAAATTTTAAAAATTAAGGAACAAAAGGGGTAGGGTAAACTTAAATACGAACGTTTAAAACATGTATACATTAACCACTAGCGCTAGAACTTAATTAATTTTTAAAATATAAAAATGAAGAAACAATTTAATTTATTAGGAACATTAATACTTACTATTGGACTCCTATTTAGTTGTGAAAAAGAAGATCTATCAAATATTGAATTAAGTAATAAAGAACTTATAAATCAATCCAGTTTAAATGAATCTGAAAGTACTTTAAATGATATCAGTAAACTTGCTAGAACAGGACCAGGAAAAAGTGATAGACGAACTTCGTCTGGACATGTATTTAGAGGATTTGTTCATAAGAAAGGAACACACATTATTGGTAGCTACAATAGAGATATGAAAAACTTAATTAGTGATTTTCGATATCCTAAAAATAAATATATGTATTCTATTTTTCGTCTACCTCATAGGCAAAATTACCAGGTTTTAAATGATTCTGAAGCTCTATTCAATAGAGCAAGTACTATTAATGGAAGATATATACCTGGCCATTTTTTTTGGACTGTGAATATGGCTTGGCTAAACCAAGCAGCATTTGGAATAGGAGGAAGTCCTAGAGAAATTGCTGTAGCATCAAGTTTTAGACATTTATATCAGTCAAATGGAAAATTAACAGGTTTTGGTAAAGAAGTATGGGTATTAGAACATATTCATGGATACCGAGCTAGTAGAAATAATGATAGATGGATGATACCAAGATTTGGTAATGGAAGAAGAAGTTATACTGTGACCAAAGGTAATGATTGGAAACGTACTACTGGAAAATGGTTCGGAGAGGACTACCAACATCATTTAAGACTAGAAAAAAGAAAATTATGGAAAGATCGAATAAAAAGAAATTATAATTCCGCTACTGGAACACTTTATTAAGAATTAAAAGTTAATCTAACCTCATTTTGATACAAAATGAGGTTAGATTAACTAACAAATAAAATTATAATATGAATATGACCATAGTATTCCTGCAAGATATTCAAAATGCATTTATGGAAGACACCCAAGCTTCATACCAATGGGCCGAAAATAGAATTAAAGAAATTAAACATCACCTTAAACTAGGAAAAAAAATAAATATCATTAATAAAAGTAGTATAATAAACATAACCTCTTTAAAACAATTTCAACAATGGATAGAAGAGAATAATTTTACTATACCACTTAATGTTGAAATAAATATTAATCAAGAAATTGAAAAATTTAATCAAATATTTAAAAATGGCCCTTTTGAATCCTTAAAAATTAATAAAGAAGCAAATACATACAGTAATAAAAATAATATAAGTTTAATCACTTTTGATAATGAAAATAGATCCATTTATGCATGTTTTAAACAAGTAGAATTATCTAGTATAGATTTTAAAGAAATCCGATGCTTAAATAAAATGGAACTAAAATTACTAGAAAATAACGATCAATTTTATAATTTAATACTAATAATAGAGCAAGATAACAAAGTTACCAAACATCAAATTATATGTACTGATATTGAAGTATAGTATTTAGTATCATTTTAAGACACTACCACATTATCTACTACAACTCTTTTCAACCATATAATTTAGTAGTAGTGTCTATCTCTAGTGAATCCAACTAGTTCCTCTCCTATCTTAATACCAAAATAAGTATAGACATTTCTTCTTAATAACCCAATAAATCTTTTTAAGCTGTAAAACAAAATACTTTTAAATCAAATTCTCTAACAATCTCGCTTCACTAACTAACAAATCATTTTTGTCCTCTAAGGCTTCTTTAATAAAGTTTTTAGCATTGTCATTAATCTTATTTTCCTTGGCATAAATACCCAAGATAAGCATAGCAGCAATACGCGTACCTACTTTCTTTTTAGCTGTTCCAAACAATGGAGCAAAATCATCATAGGCTACTTCCTTTGCTAATTCTTTAATTTTAGCTTTAGTTACTTGTTGTTTTTCTACCGGAAGGTTGGTATACTTTTTACCTAATTTTTGAATTTCACTCATTGGGTTTTTTGCCTGACCTCCTTTATTCTGTTGCGCATTTTGAACTTGGTTTTGTGGCTGTTTTGGCTTTTGTTTTGCCCAACTATCCTTTAAACCAACTGTTTTATTAAATACTAATGCTGCTGCAGAAGTATCTAAGTCTAAAGTAAAATATCCTAAACGCTGAAACTGAAAATGTGATCCCAACTCAGCATTTTTTAAATACGGTTCCACAAAAGCATTTACTGTTTTCAAAGAAGCTTTGTTTACAAATTCCATAAAGCTTTTATCTTTATGTGAATCTGGTGCTTCATCGGTAAATAAACGATCATAAACACGTATTTCGGCAGGAATAGCATGGGCTATAGATACCCAATGTAAGGTTCCTTTCACTTTACGTAATGAAGCCTCACTCCCACTACCCGATTTACTTTCGGGATCATAAGTACAATGAATTTCGATAATATTCCCTTGAGCATCTTTTAGTACTGATTCTCCTTTAATGATATAAGCACTTTTTAAACGTACCTCTTTACCTAAACTTAAACGGAAATATTTACTATTTGCTGCTTCTTTAAAATCTTCACGTTCAATATATAATTCTCTTGAAAAAGGAACTTGATGTGTACCTGAATTGGAATCCTCGGGATTGTTTTCTGCTACTAATAGTTCTTCTTTTCCTTCAGGATAATTAGTTATGATTAACTTTACGGGATCTAAAACTCCCATAACACGGGTGGCGGTTTTATTTAAATCTTCTCTAATACAAAATTCTAAAAGTGATAATTCAATAACATTTTCACGTTTAGCTACCCCAACTGTTTCTACAAAGTTTCTAATAGCTCTTGGCGTATAACCTCGTCTACGTAAACCCGAAATGGTAGGCATACGAGGATCATCCCAACCAGATACTATATTTTCTTCAACAAGCTGTAATAATTTACGCTTGCTCATTACCGTATAGTTTAAATTAAGCCTTGCAAATTCACGTTGTTTAGGTAAACGATGCTTGGTGTCAATTTGTTCTAAAAACCAATTGTAAAGCTCTCTATGTGGCTTAAATTCTAATGAACATAATGAATGTGTAATTTCTTCAATATAATCACTCTCGCCATGCGTCCAGTCATACATTGGGTAAATACACCAATCATTACCCGTACGGTGATGTTCTTTTTTTAAAATACGATACATTAATGGATCACGCATTAACATATTCGGTGATTCCATATCAATTTTTGCTCTTAAAATATGTTCTCCCTCATTATATTTACCGGCTTTCATTTTTTCAAAAAGCTGTAAATTTTCTGCTACCGAACGATTTCTGTAAGGTCCAGCAACTCCAGGTTGCGTTGGTGTTCCTTTTTGCTCCGCCATGGCTTCACTTGACTGCGAATCCACATAGGCTTTTCCGTTTTTAATTAATTGAACAGCCCAATCATATAATTGCTGAAAATAATCAGAAGAATAACATATTTTATCCCACTTGTATCCCATCCAACTTACATCTTTTTTAATAGCATCCACATACTCTTGCTCTTCTTTGGCAGGATTAGTATCATCAAAACGAAGGTTTACAGGAGCATTATATTTTTCACCCATACCAAAACTAATTCCTAAAGCTTTGGTGTGACCAATATGTAAATAACCATTAGGCTCTGGCGGAAAACGAAAACGCAATTCATCCTGAGAATAGCCATTTTTTAAATCCTCTTCGATAATCTGTTCTATAAAATTTAATGATTTATGCTCTGACATATGCGATATAATTTAAAGCGTAAAGTTATTAAAATTTGAACGCTCACATTACTCCATTTTTATCAAAAATTCACCCTTTTATAAAGTATCAAATTTTAATGTGTTCCTACGGTGAATTATTGTATTTTTGCCGCTTGTTTTTTTAGGTTTAAAATACCATAACATCTTTTAAATGAATAAATTATCGATAAAATTAATAGTTAATTGTAGTTTACTATTGTTTACTGTAAATAGTTTCTCTCAAAATATTCCCCTTAAAAATGAAAATACTCGCAAAGGGAAATTGTATTTCTATTGGGGGTGGAATGGTGCCTCCTATTCAAAATCAACTATTAAATTTGAAGGTGACGAGTATAACTTTGAATTAAAGGATGTTGTAGGTAAGGATAGACAAACAAAATTTAGTGTAGGTAAGTATTTTAATCCAGGATCTATAACCATACCACAGTACAATTTTAGAATTGGATATTATTTTAAAGATAACTGGGATATTTCATTTGGTATTGATCATATGAAATATGTGGTTCAACAAAATCAACGTGTAAAAATTGCTGGAGCTATCAATGGTACAGAAACTATTTATGATGGTGTTTATAGCAACGATGACATTACTATTCAAGAAGGCTTTTTAGAATTTGAACACACCGATGGTTTAAATTTTGTGAATTTTGAAATTCGTAGATCCGATCAAATTTTAAATTTAAATAAAGTAAGCTTAAATTTAACAGGTGGTTTAGGAGCTGGTATTTTATATCCAAAAACCAATGCTACCCTTATTAATAAACCCAGGTATGATGATTTTCATGTTTCTGGTTTTGGTATTGATGCTATTGTTGGATTAAATGTTACTTTTTTTAAACGCTTTTTTGTTCAAACCGAATTTAAAAGTGGTTATATTAACATGCCTAGTATTAGAACAACACTTTCAAGCGCTGATAAGGCTAGTCAAAGTTTCTTTTTCTTTCAAAGAAATATTGTTTTTGGTGGGATCTTTAATTTAACGAAAGCATCAAAAATTAAAAAGAAATAATTGGTTGTTGGTTGACAAACTATCATTTTTTGTAATAGAACACTTTTTAACAAAATATAATTGTGATTCAATTACTTAACAGTAATTATTAGTATAAAACTTTGTATTTGTGGCTAACACACTATAATTTTAATTTTTATAATATTTATTAGATGGGAATAATAAAACTTCATAACATAAAAATACATACCAATCATGGTTGTTTGGTTGAAGAATCTAAAATAGGTTCTGATTACCGTGTTGATTTAACTGTTACTGCCAATTTAAATGCATCGGCACAAAGTGATGAATTGACTGATACTGTTGATTACGTACACCTTAATTTAATTATTAAAGAAGAAATGGCTATACGCTCCAAATTATTAGAACATGTGGCAGAACGTATTCTAAATCGTATTTTTAATGAGCTTATTTTAGTTACTCAAGCTACTGTAGCTGTTTCTAAAATAAATCCTCCTATTGGTGGCGATGTGCAAATGGTTACTATAGAGCGATCTAAAACTAGATAAGTATCTTTTATTTTTATAAAAAATTAAAACGAAACAGTTTATAAAAGTAATTTTACAAAGACTTATTTTAAATTAATTAAATATTTAACATAATTTATATAATAATGATTATTTAGTTTTTGCTAAATACTGCAAAATTATATTATATTTGCCCTCCTGTTAAAGGGTGTCGTGGCCGAGTGGCTAAGC